>SUYL01000042.1 GCA_015060445.1 Bacteroidales bacterium | reverse complement strand
TTGGAGATACCAGTAGTATTAAGTTTAAAACTGATGAAGAGGATATGATTCCTAAGGAAAAACGTGGAGAATATTGTAATAGGTGGTCATTTTGGCATTTTGATGAAAGGTTTGATAACAGGTTTTTATACGAAGGAAAAATGCCGCAAGAATGGAAATCTGCATATTTGGGTTATGTGTATCACCCTGTCAATGTACTTCATAGAATTATTCATGGAAGATTCTCATTTGAACCTAAGTATTTAGAGTAGCGGTAAAATATCAAATAGGTTTCCATAAACTTAATTTAGCCCAGAAGTTAGATAAAACTTTTGGGTTTTTTATCAAAAAGGGGAAGGCGACACCAAAACCAAATAAATAATATTCCTTCACTACTGTCCTGTAAAAATCCGGACTGATTATAAAAAGTTTACCAATTAAAATAATGTTGGTTCGGTAGAACCGTTAAGTTCGACAATCGTATGAATGTGTAAAACTAAGCCATTAGGAACTAACTAAGAATATTAGCAATTAATCTGTATTTACTTGAATTCTAATAACGTCATTGTACCCTCCCCCTGTTATTCTGATAGAATATTTACAACAAGGAAGGGTACTTAAATAATCAAACTTTACCGCTTTATAGCGCAGTAAAAATTAGGGCAGCCCCGAAGGGCCGCCCCAAGTCAAATAGTTTTTCAAGTAGTGTGTGTTATACTGCCTTCTGGCCTGCTTCTATGCGGCGTAGGGCTTCTTCTTTTCCAACAAAGTAAATGATGTCTGCAATGCCCAAGCCTTTGGCCTGGCCAACGAAGAAGAGGCGGAGGGTATTCATTACTGCTCCCATTTTCCACTCATTTTCTTTGATGTATCCTGTAAGTTTCTCTTCAATTGCGTGTACGCACTCGGCTTTTGGAGTGTCACCTGCAGTGGCAAACTCCTTAATGTCCATTGCGGCAATGAAGGTCTTGACTTTTTCAATTATTTCCATTGTTTCAGGGGTGCAGAACTTCTTTACATCGTTTTCTGCATAGGCAGTAGGGGCAATGAAGAAATAACTGCAGATATCCCAGAAATCGGCTACAAAGTGGGCCCTTTCCTTAATGAGGCCACAAAGTTGCTCTACAAATGCCACAGGATATTTCTCAACCTCTACACCTTTCTCCTTAAGGATAGGGACGAACTGCTGGGCCAACTGTGCGTCTGTCTGTTTTCTCAGGTACTCCTGGTTGAACCATTTTGCCTTGTCGGCATTGAATCTTGCACCCGATTTGATTACTCTCTCAAGTGAGAAAGCCTGTACAAGTTCCTCCATTGTAAAGAGTTCCTGTTCTGTACCCGGGTTCCAGCCAAGAAGGGCCAGCAAGTTTACAAATGCCTCAGGGTAGTATCCGTCCTCCCTGTAGCCGCGGCTTACCTCTCCCTCTGCGTTTACCCATCTCAATGGGAATACAGGGAATCCAAGGCGGTCGCCGTCGCGTTTGCTCAGTTTGCCTTTTCCATCCGGTTTGAGCAGCAGTGAAAGGTGAGCAAAGCGAGGTTGGGTATCGGTCCATCCGAATGCCTTGTAAAGCAGATAATGCAAAGGAAGTGATGGAAGCCACTCCTCGCCGCGGATTACCTCGGTAATCTCCATAAGGTGGTCATCCACAATGTTTGCAAGGTGGTATGTTGGGAGTTCATCTGCCCTTTTCCACAGCACTTTGTCATCCAGGGTGTTTGTGTTCATCTCAATGTGGCCGCGGATAAGGTCATCCATCTTTACAATTTCATTCTCCGGGTTCTTGAAACGGATTGTCCAGTTGGTGGTGGTTTCAAGGAGTCTCTTCACCTCATCTTCAGGAAGGGTGAGGGAGTTCTTCATCTCCTTGCGGGTCTGATAGTTGTAGATGAAGTTCTGTTTTGCAGCCTCGGCCTCTTTCCTTTTGGCATCCAGTTCCTGTGCAGAATCAAACGCGTAGTATGCGTAGCCGTTTGCAATCAGTTGCTCGGCATACTGCCTGTAGATAGGTTTGCGCTGCGATTGCCTGTAAGGGGCATGCGGGTGCCTTTCAGATGGGGTTTCAACTACATTTCCCTGTGCATCAACTCCCTCGTCGGGAATAATGCCGCACCAGTTCAATGAGTCTATTATATATTTTTCTGCACCAGGTACAAATCTCTGTGAGTCGGTGTCCTCAATACGGATAATGAAGTCTCCGCCTGCCTGTTTTGCGTAGAGGTAGTTGTACAATGCGGTCCTCACACCACCCATGTGAAGGGGGCCTGTAGGGCTTGGTGCAAATCTTACTCTTCTTTTTCTCTCACTCATAATTGTATGTTTTTTAATTATGCTGCAAACTTACTGAAAATCTGTTATAATTCCGGTAAGTTTCTTGTTTCTTCTTATATATGCAGGAACTCTCTCAAGTTCGCGGATGTCGTCTCCAGGGCCCAAAATGAGTGCCGGTTTCCCTTCTGGCCTTACATACTCCTGAACCTTAGGGGCAGATACCATTGTCTCCTCATTCTCAGTTGAGGTGTCATTTGTGTCATCATTTTCATCTGTCCATATCTCCCCTTCCAGCCTGTCAACATTTGCATCTTCCGGATCCATGTCAATATGTGGCAGACTGTTTATTTCAAATCCGGTGGCTACAATTGTAACACTTATCTTCTTTCCTATGCTTGGGTCATATACCACACCACGTTTGAATTTGTTGAACGAGCCTCCGGTATAACTTCTTACCTCCTCCATAATCTGAGAGAGTTCGGCCATGGTAAGTCCTCCGTCCTCTTTGCTTGAGGTGATGTTCACCAGTACACCTTTTGCGGTGGTGAGGTCGCAGTCGTTCAAAAGTGGGGAGTCGAGGGCTTTCTGTACGGCATCAATCGCCCTGTCAGGGCCTTCTGCCTCACCCATACCCATTATTGCCATGCCGCTGTTGTTCATCACCATCCTTACGTCTGCAAAATCCACGTTTATGAAACCGGGACGGTTGATGATGTCTGCTATACTCCTTACGGCTGTGCTCAGCACTTCATCTGCCCTTGGGAAAGCATCTGCAACTGTGAGTTCCCCAAATACATTGTAGAGTTTCTGGTTGTCAATGATAAGGAGACTGTCAACATGTTTCTTGAGTTCACGGATGCCAATTACCGCACGTCTTATGAAATCGTGCCCCTCGTCCCTGAACGGGAGGGTAACTACGGCAACGGTAAGTTTGCCCATCTCCTTTGCAGCCTGCGCAATTACAGGGGCTGCACCGGTTCCTGTACCGCCACCCATACCGGCAGTAATGAAAACCATCTCCGTATTCCCCGACAATGATTTCCTTATCTCCTCTATAGATTCAGTTGCCGCCTTGCGTCCTTTCTCAGGGTCACATCCTGCACCCAGACCACGGGTAAGGTCTGATCCCAGACGCAATGTCTCGGGTACCTGACTTGTTTTCAAAGACTGGATATCGGTGTTGCACACCATAAATTCCACATCCTTTATGCCCTGGCGGTACATCTCAGATACCGCGTTGCATCCGCCGCCTCCTACGCCAATAACCTTTATGATGCTCTGGCTCATGTCCCATCCGTCGGGAACCAAACAATTAAGATCTTCCATAACTATGCCTCGTTGTCTGTGAATACGTTATCTGATTTGAGTGAATTGAATATGTCTTTAAATCCTCCCCATGGGTTTTTCTTTGGTGCTTTAGGTTGCTGCGGCTCCTGTTTCTTCTCCTCATCCTTAACAACTTCTGCGGCCGGTGCATCCTTCTGCTTGCTGTAGTCCATTGGGGTTGTGGTGCTGTATGCATTTCCTTCTTTCTCAAGTTTTTCTGCCCCAATGAGTACAAGACCCACCGCTGTGGAGAGGGAAGGCCTGGTTATTGACGCTTCTGCCTCGGAGAATGTCTTGTCGGGGAATGCCAGCCTTGTTTCAAGTCCTGTAATCAGGTGTGCAAAACTTGTGAGGTTAGGGAGTTGTGCTGTACCTCCTGTTATTACAAGTCCGGCATTGAGTTTATCCTTGTATCCAGATTTTTCAATCTCATAAAGGGCTGCCTCAAGCAGTTCCTCAACGCGGGATTCAATGATCTCTGCCAGGTGGCTGTAAGGGATATCTTTGTTGTCGCGCCCTCCAATGCCGTTTATACGTATCTTCCTGTCGTCGGCGAGGGAACTCATGCAGAATCCTTTCTCTATTTTAAGGCGTTCTGCCGTTTTGGTTGATACACCGCATCCCTGCTTTACATCCTCAGTTATGCTGTTGCCGCCAAATGGAATTACTGCTGCATGCCTCACTATGTTGTCCTGTATTATTATGAGGTCTGTAGTGCCGCTTCCAATGTCAAGCAGTGCCACGCCAACCTCCTTCTCCTCCTCATCCAGTACAGCCTTTGCAGATGCAAGAGGTCCAAGAACCAGCCCCTTTATGTTGAGTCCTGCTCTGGAAATGGCATTCCTCCTGAGTTCAGCGGAGCCTTTCTTGCCTATGAACAGTTTGAAGTTTGAGAATATCTGCTTTCCAATCATACCTACAGGCTCGGTAATTCCCATAAAGTCATCTATGTTGTATGACTGTGGAATAGCCTGAAGTACCTCTTCCCCGTTGTGGGAGAAGTTCTCCTGCATGCCCAATGTAATTTTGTCAATTTCCGCTGCAGTTATGTATTCGTCGGGATTACTCCTGGTAATCTGGTTTGTCTGCTGCTCACAACGGATACCCTGCCCCGAAATGCCCACAAACACATCGTTGATTTTTTCTCCTATGGCATTCTCTACTCCGGTTATTGTAGGCTTAATGGAGTCAAGTACAGACTGGATATTGATCACTTCACCTCTGTTTATACCCTTTGAGGGCATTTCATTAAGGGCAATGATCTTTACCCCCTGTTCTGTCCTTTCCCCAACAATACAGACTATCTTACTGGTTCCCAAGTCTATGGCTGCAATCAGTTTTCTCATAACTCCCCCTGTTGTTTATTTTTTCTTTTTCTTGTTTATTTTGCAAATGATCTGGTCTTTGTATTTCAAGTTTACACTGCTGTATTTGTCCCACCCCTGTGCAGGTACAATGTTCTTGTAAAAAGTGTACAACTTGTTGAATTTGGTCTCAATGTCCTTTAGGTCGCCAAATATTATCTTGTGGTTTCCAACCCTTGGCGAGAGGATTATGTCACCCTGTGCATCAACATATATCTGCTCAATCTGTGAGTTCCAGAACGGGTCGCTGCTCAAGTAGTTTCCCAGTTCAAGGATTTTTCCCATCCAGTTGCCGTCATCTTCAAGAGCCATTCCCCTGTGGTCTGCATTGAGGGTAAACGGTATGTGTCCGCTCACAATTGGAACATAAGATGTAAATGACGGTACCAGCGGGAATATGTATTGTGTCTCATCTACATAAAATCCCCCGTTGCTGCTCTGAATCCTCAGTACAGGCTTGCGCTGGGTAATCTCTATCAGCAGTCTTCCTGCTTCGGTTATGCTTACCTGAGACTCCTTTATTGCACTCCTCTGGTTAAGGAGTTTCTCAATAAGGTGGGTGTTTATATCGGATACAGGTTTCCCCACACTCTTTCCGGTAAAGCCGTCAACTATTTCAAGTACCTCCTGCTCGGTTACAAACCTGTTCTGGGCGCTGTCAAGTAAAGATATTTTCACCTCCTTGCACAACCGCCCGGGAGTGTTTGAGCTGTAAAGTTTCTGTGCAAAGAAGAAATACGCACCCATTGCCCCAAAAATCAGGGCAACCGCAGCATATATGAGGATCTTTTTGAACATCTTCTAAATTCTCTCTTTCAATAGGTTTTCAATAGGTACAATCAGCCTGTCAATATCACCTGCACCAAAAGTTACCAGCACATCCACATCTTCTTTCCCCTTAAGGAAATCCAGAACCTCCTCCTTTTTAAGGAGTGTTTTCTTTTCTGCAGCAACATCTTTGAAAATTATCTCCGAGGTTACCCCCTCTATAGGGAGTTCCCTTGCAGGATAAATGTCCAGCAGCAGAAGTTCATCAAGCATGCTCAGACTCTTGGCAAATTCAGGCGCAAAATCTCTGGTTCTGGTGTAGAGGTGCGGCTGGAAAATTCCTGTAATCTTCCTCCCCGGGAAAATGTTCCTTAGCGATGTTATGGCTGAGGCCAGTTCCTGAGGGTGGTGCGCATAATCATCTATGTATGCAATCTCAGGTGTATTTATATGTACGTCAAATCTCCTTTCAACACCCTGGAATGCGGTAAGGGCCTCTTTTACCTTCTCCGGCTGCAAGCCTCCAAGGAGGGCGGCGGCAGCCGCAGCAATACCGTTCTCTACATTTACCCAGCCTGGAATTCCAACGGTACATCCCTCAATTGTGCCGGCCTGAACAGTTGTGCCGTAAATTGTGGTATATGCAGGATAAACAAGGTTGAACCTGTAGTATCCCCCCTCTACCGGCTGGAGGTTGGCAGGGTAGAAGTCCGCTTCCCCTTCAAAGGTGTAACTGTAAACTTTTGCCTTTACATTGCTCAGGTCAATTTCAACCCCCTTCTTCAGTACCAATGCGCCGTTCTCCTTTATCTGCCCTGCAAACTCGGCAAAAGCCTCCCTTATAGTATTTACATCTCCGTAGATATCCAGGTGGTCTGCATCAGTTGAGGTGATGATGGCCACGTCGGGAAAAAGTTGGAGGAATGAACGGTCAAATTCATCTGCCTCCGCAACAAGTACCGGGTTTTTGCTCAGCAGGAGGTTTGTGTGGTAATTCTTTGAGATCCCTCCAAGGAATGCGGAGCATCCCTCCCCGGAATGGGTATATAAATGGGCAAGCAGTGTGCTTGTAGTTGTTTTGCCGTGTGTCCCTGCCACTCCCAGGCACTTCTGGGTTGAGGCAATCTCTCCCAAAGCCCTTGAGCGTTTTATGAGTCTGTATCCTTTCTCCTGCACATAAACCAGTTCTTCCATATCTTTAGGGATGGCCGGGGTGTATATTACCAATGTCTCCTCCTTATCTTGCGGTATTGCATCTGTGCGTGGGGTATAGTGGATATGTATCCCCTCCTCCTCAAGTTTTTGTGTGAGTTTGCTTGGGGTACGGTCGTATCCGCTCACCTGGTAGCCGGCGTGGTTATAGTAACGGGCTATTGCGCTCATTCCTATACCTCCAATTCCTATGAAATATACGTTCTTCATCTCTTATCTTCTATATGCAAGTTTCAGACATTCTGCTGCAATTGTTGCGGCAGCATCCTTTTTGGCAAGTTTGGCAATGTTGGTCTCAAGTTCCTTTATCTTCTCAGGGTTTTCAAGAAGCCCGGCAATGCATGGAAGCAATTGTTCCTGTGCATCTGCATCCTTAACTATAAGTGCCGCACCCTTGTTTACAAGGGCCATTGCATTGTGGGTCTGGTGGTCTTCTGCCACTACAGGAGAAGGGACAAATACGGTACATTTTTCCGCTACGCACAATTCAGAAATTGTACCGGCCCCGGCCCTGCTCACAACCACATCTGCAATTGCGTATGCCAGATCCATCCTTTGGATAAAGTCTGAGAAATATATGCTTGAGTTCCCTTTCCCTTTCATGAAAGAGTCTACCTCATTTTTGTATATTTTGCCGTGCTGCCAGATTACCTGGTATTCCCCCTCTTCTGTAAACAGGGTATTCTCCTCCACTGCCTTTTGCATGCACTCGTTGAGGGTGCGGCACCCCAGGCTTCCTCCAACCACAAACACGGTCTTTTTGTTTGGAGAAAGATTATAGTATCTGTATCCTTCTCCCTTTTGCTCAGGGGTGGCCTTTGAGATGTCTTTCCTTATGGGGTTACCGGTATTGAGTATCCTATCTGCGGGGAAGAATCTCTCCATTCCGTCGTATGCTACACATATTTTGCTGGCATTCTTGGCATTCTTGCGGTTTACCAGTCCTGCAAATGAGTTCTGCTCCTGAAGCAATACGGGGATACCCATTTTTGAGCCCGCTCCAACTATTGCAGCGCTGGCATATCCTCCAACTCCAACAATGAGGTTTGGTCTGAACTCCCTTATTATCCTCTTTGCAATCCTCTTGCATTTGAGGTAGTCCAGTGCAACGGAAATATTGGACAATGAGTAGAGAGGACGCTTGAGCCCCCTTGCAGGAATTCCTTTAATCTGATATCCTGCGGCAGGAACCTTCTCCATCTCCATTTTGCCCAAAGCCCCTACAAAAAGTATGTGTGCATCAGGCCTTGCCTCCTTAATGGCATTGGCAATGGATATGGCAGGGAAAATGTGTCCCCCTGTACCGCCTCCGCTTATTATTACTCTCAATTCATTTTCCATAACTCTCTATTTGAACTGGTCTCCAGGACCCATTATTTCATATTCTTTATCTTCCTCCATATTGCCGGCTGTTACTGCAACCGGTTTTACACTCTCTGCTGTTGCTGCAGCCTCCTGCTCCCTTTTCTTTTGCGACGATATGTCAATTGTGCGGCTCACCGAGAGGATTATTCCAAATGCACAACTGAGAATTACCAATGAGGTTCCTCCCAGGCTCAACAGGGGCAATGTATGCCCCGTTACAGGGAGGTATCCTACATTCACCAGTATGTGCAGTGTTGCCTGAACAGTTATGAGCAGTCCCAATCCTGCAACAGTGAGTGCCGTAAATACTTTTGTGCAGTTTTTTACCAGTATTATGCACCGGAACAGGAACCACAGGTAAAGCAGGATAACACCTATTCCCCCTGCAAGTCCGTACTCCTCAATTATAATTGTAAAGATGTAGTCTGAGTAAGGGTGGGGGAGGAAGTAGCGCTGGGTACTTTTGCCCGGCCCTTTCCCTATAATTCCTACAGACGATATTGCAACTTTGGCCATATCTGCCTGGTATGTCTTGTCTGCCTCTTTCTGTTTCTCTTCCGGGGTGAGTTCTTTAGATATCTCGTTGTTGGAGACAAACTTTGTAACTCGGCTCAATGCTGTGTCCAGCCTTGAGAAAAGGGTAAGCCCTGCCATGTGTAGTACAATTATGAACACCAGGGCACCAGCCGCTATACCACCCGCCTTAAAGATATAATTCCACTTTACCCCCGCTATAACAAGCATGAGGAGTGATATCATTCCAACAAAGAGCGCTGCCGATACACTTCCTATGAGAATAAGGATACAGGTTACACCTATTGGGAGGATAATCCTTATGAGGAACTCCTTGAAGGTATCCAGCCGGGAGACCTCCAGGGCCCTGGCCAGGTAGAGCACTATTGCAATCTTGGCCATCTCTGTAGGCTGGAAAGTGGTGAACCCCAGGTTTATCCACCTTTTTGCACCGTTTATCTCAACTCCTATTATTGGGGTTAGGGCCAGCAGTACAACACTGGTGAGCAATGCTATGTTGGCCAGACCCCTGTACCATCCCAACGGAACTTTGTAGCAGACATACAGTGCCACAAGCCCCATGAATACAAACTGTATCTGCTTTATCAGGAATGCAAAGTTTGTAGTCTTCTCCTTGTATGCCAAAGAACTGCTTGAAGAGTAGATAAGGGCAATGGAAATCAGAGACAGCAGGAATACCACTGTCCATATAACTTTGTCTCCATTGAGTCTGCTCAGCATAGACTCCTTTTTATCTACTTTCAAGTTCTCCATATCCTTTTATAAATTTCTTACAGCATCCTTAAACTGTTTCCCCCTGTCTTCGTAACTCTTGAAGAGGTCAAAACTTGCGCAACATGGCGAGAGAAGTACCGTTTCTCCACTTTGTGCCACTTCGTATGCCTTTGCAACGGCATCCTGTGCAGACTGCACGTCAAATATCATATCTACCTTGTCTGCAAAATTCTCATGCAGTTTTTCATTGTGGAGTCCCATGCATATAAGTACCCTTACCTTGTCCTTTACAAGTTGGTATAAAGGTTCATAATCATTCCCCTTGTCTTTTCCTCCGGCAATCCATACTACAGGGGTTGTCATGCTGTCAAGGGCGTACCATGCAGAATCTACATTGGTGGCCTTTGAGTCATTTATGTAAAGGACGTTCTTTATCTTGAGCACTTTCTCCATGCGGTGTTCAACTCCGCTGAATGTCATGAGGCTCTCCCTTATTACTTTCTTGTCTATCTTTATGGCTTTTGCCGCTATTGCTGCAGCCATTGAGTTATATACATTGTGTTTCCCCTGCAGGGCAAGTTCCTTCAGATATATGTAGTCAACGTCTCCGTTTAATGTTATGCATACCCTCTCGTCCTCAATGAAGGCACCCTCTTCAACCTTTCCCTTTTGTGTGAATGGGAGCATTTTTGCGCGGGTTACAATCTTTTCAAGTTCCCCAATTGTTACAGGGTCGTCCTGGCAGAATATGAAACAGTCCTCCTCCTTCATGTTCTGGGTGATGCGGAACTTGGAGTTTATGTAGTTCTGCATCTTAAAGTCATAGCGGTCAAGATGGTCGGGAGTAATGTTCATGAGTATTGCAATGTCTGCCTTGAACTCATACATGCCGTCCAACTGGAAACTGCTCAACTCAAGTACATAGTAGTCGTATTTCTGGGTTGCCACCTGGTATGCGTAACTTTGCCCTATGTTGCCGGCCAGTCCCACATTCAGCCCTGCATTCTTGAGCATGAAGTAGATCAGCGATGTGGTTGTTGTCTTGCCGTTGCTTCCGGTGATGCATATCTTCTTTGCAGAATCGTATCTCCCTGCAAATTCAATTTCTGAGATTATCCTTATCCCTTTCTCCCTTGCGGCAACTATAAGGGGTGCGGTTTCGGGTATGCCGGGGCTTTTCACTATTTCATTGGCATTGTAAATTTTCTCCAATGTGTGTCCCCCCTCCTCAAACTCAATGTCCCATTTGCGCAACAGTGCCTTTGCCTCTTCTTTAAGGTTTCCGCTGTCGCTTAGGAATACATCAAATCCCTTTACTTTTGCAAGAACGGCAGATCCTGTACCGCTCTCTCCTCCGCCAAGAACAACAACTCTTTGCATTGTTATCTGATTTTAAGTGTTATTATTGTTATTGCACAAAGCAAAATTGTTATAATCCAGAATCTTACCACAATTTTGGCCTCAGGCAGCGCCTTTTGTGGGGTCTGTATTATTGCAGGAATACCCTCTTTCTGAAAGTGGTGGTGCAGAGGACTCATCTTGAATATCCTCCTCCCTTCTCCGTATTTCTTCTTTGTATACTTGAAGTAATATCTCTGCATAATTACAGAGAGGCTCTCCACAAGGAATATTCCGCACATTACCGGAATGAGGAGTTCCTTTCTCAGGAGAATTGCTGATACTGCAATTATTCCTCCCAGTGCGAGACTTCCCGTATCTCCCATGAATACCTGGGCTGGGTAGGTGTTGTACCAGAGGAATCCCACCAGTGCCCCAATGAATGCAGACATGAAGATTACCACTTCTCCGCTATGTGGAATGTACATTATATCCAGGTATGAAGCGTATATTGTGTTTCCCGACAAATATGCAAGTATTGCAATTGTAATTCCAATGAAGGCCGACACTCCTGTTGCCAGACCGTCCATTCCGTCCGTAAGGTTGGAGCCGTTGGAAACGGCGGTAATCACAAATATTACAACCACCACGTAGATTATTCTTGTGAATATCTCCCCAAATTCGCCCCCGAACGGGCTAAGCCATGCGTAATCGAACTGGTTGTCCTTTATGAACGGTATGGTAGTGAGGGTGTTCTGCAGCCCTGTCTGGTCGCTCATGCAAAGTGCAAGACCAACAACAAGGCCCAGTGTAACCTGTCCAATAATCTTGTATTTGCCGCTCAAGCCATCCTTGTTCTTCTTGAATACCTTTATTGAGTCGTCAAGGAAACCTATCAGTCCAAGCCATATTGCTGTTACTATGAGCAACTGTACGTAAATGTTGGTGAGGTTCCCGAACAGCAGGGCCGGAATTACCAGCGAGAGGATGATTATTATACCTCCCATGGTAGGGGTCCCTTTCTTCTGCATCTGCCCCTCAAGGCCAAGGTCCCTTATATCTTCTCCAATCTGCTTCTTCTGGAGCATCTTTATAATTTTTGGGCCGGCATACAATGCAACCAGCAATGCAGTCATTAGGGCAATGAGGGCCCTGAATGTGATGTATTGCATCAATCCTATTCCGGGAAAATCAACCCCGGACTTGCTCAAGTAATCGAACAGATGGTATATCATTTTCTAACTCAGTTTTTTGCTTCCTTCTGCATGAGGAATGATTCTTTAATTATTTCTTTATCGTCCATGTGGTGCTTTACGCCCCCTATGATCTGGTAATCTTCGTGTCCTTTGCCGGCAACCAGCACTATTGAGCCGGGTTTGGCTGTGAGTATTGCGGTGTGTATGGCTTCAACCCTGTCGGGAATAAAGAGGGAGATTGCCTTCCCTTTTATATCCATGCCGCCTTTTATGTCTGCAATTATCTCATTGGGGTCCTCAAATCTCGGGTTGTCTGAGGTTACAATTACCCTATTGGCATATTTGGTTGCTATTGCACCCATCTCCGGCCTTTTGGTCTTGTCCCTGTTGCCTCCGCACCCGAATACGCAAATGAGGTCTCCGCATGGTTCAAGGTCCTTGAGGGTTTTGAGGACATTCTCAAGGGCGTCGGGAGTATGTGCATAATCCACTGCTGCAATAATGTCATCTTCCCCTTTGAAGTACTCCAGCCTTCCTGCTACAGAAGTGAGGCTGCTCATTGCTGTAATTGTCTCCTCCTCTTTTGCACCCAGGAGGATTGCCGCACCATATACCGCTGTAAGGTTGGCGGCATTGTGTACTCCAATGAATCTGCACCATACCTCTTTGCCGTTTATGTTCAGGAGCATCCCTTCAATTGTCTTCTCCAGAATCTTTACCCTAAAGTCTGCCCAGTTGCGGCATGAGTAGGTATGTATCTGTGCTTTGGTGTTCTGTACCATTATCTCACCGTTGCGGTCATCTATATTGGTAAGGGCAAAGGCATCTTTTGGAAGGGTGTCAAACAGTCTCTTCTTGCAGGCAAGGTAGTTGGCAAATGTCTTGTGGTAATCCAGATGGTCGTGGGTAAGGTTTGTGAAGATGGCCCCCTCAAACTTTATCCCCTCTGTCCTTTGCTGGTCAATTGCGTGGGAACTTGCCTCCATAAAGCAGAACTCGCACCCCTGGTCTGCCATCTGGGCCAGGAGCCTGTTCAGTTCCATTGGTCCAGGGGTTGTGTTCAGGGTCTCGTACCTCCTGTCCCCCACGTAGTTTGCTATAGTGGAGAGGAGTCCGCAACAATATCCCAGTTTTGTAAACAGGTTATACAGCAGTGTGGCTATGGATGTTTTGCCGTTTGTACCTGTAACAGCAACTACCCTCAGTTTCTCTGAAGGGTTGCCGTAGAAATTTGAGGCAATTTGGGCAACAGCCTTGCGGCTCTCCTTAACCAGTATGAACTCTGCACCGGTATCCTTTACCTGTTGTGGAATCTCCTCGCATACAATATGTGAGGCACCCATCTCAATAGCCTTGCCTATATAGGAATGGCCGTCAGTATCGGCACCCCTTACGGCCACAAAGAGCGAGCCGCGGGTACAGGTCCTTGAATCACAACTTACTGCCTGTACATCACCATCTTTGAAGGTGCTGCACAATTCAACCCCTTTTAAAATTCTACTGATCTCCATTTTCCTTCAATTTTAAAATTACTGTAGAGCCCTCCGGCAATTTGCTTCCTGGAGCAGGTTCCTGTGCCACAACTTTTCCGTACCCCTCAAACTGTACCTTGTAGCCGCTGTTCTCAAGGAGATAAACGGCATCCTTAAGTCCCATGTTTACAACATTTGCAAGAGAGTCATTGTCTGTGGAGAAATTGGTGGCAGCAAGATTCCCTGAGGTATCCTTGCTGAATTTTGCCCATCCCGACATGTTTCTCTCATTTATATCCACTTTTGTAAACTCTACACCCAACTCTGCAAGCACCTTACTCTGTGCATCCAGCCTTCCTGCGGCAACTTCCGGTGTAGGGACATTTTTGCTGTTCCCGTCAAGTACAGGTTCCCAGTTGCTGCTGGTAGAGTAGATATGGTCTGCAATCTGCTTGAATACCGGACCTGCCCAACTTCCTCCGTAGAAGTTTCCCCTTGTCTCACCTGAGTAGAGTACTACAATTGCAGAGTATTTGGGGTTGTCTGCAGGGTAGAATCCTGCAAATGAAGCCTGGTATCTTCTGAAACCGTTCTTCTCATATCCTATCTTTCCGCCAAAAGCAATTCTGGATGTACCGGTCTTGCCCGCAATCTTGAACTTGCTGTTGTTCATGAATCTTCCTGTACCAATCTCCACTACATGCCTCAAGGCTCTTCTTGCCTCCCTTGCGGTCTCCTTTGAACATATAGAACCGCTCATTACCTGAGGACCAAAATTCTTTACAATTTCACCGTTCTCCTGATAGTTCTCAATGAAATACGGTTTCATCATCTTGCCGTCGTTGGCAATTGCGTTGTAGAATGTAAGGGTGTGCAGCGGTGTGAGGAGGGTTGCGTAGCCAATTGCCATTGAAGAGAGGCTTGATCTGCTCCACATGGCATCTGATGGGCCGTATATTGAGGCGCGTCCCTCTCCCTGGATGTCGAGGTTGAACCTCTCTCCAACCTTCATGCTGTTGAGCCTGTCTACATACTGCTGCTCTTTCCCTTCATAGTATGTTACCGCAAGTTTTGCAAATGCCACGTTGGAGGATTTTGCAAGGGCGGTCTTTACATCCATCATGCCGTATGCGTGTGTATCTGAATAGGTGTGCCCGCCATAACTCCATTTGCCGTTTCCGCCGTCTATAGGGTCCTCAAGGGTTACATATCCGTCTTCCAGCAATGAAACCAGTGTCATTAGTTTGAATACAGAACCAGGCTCTGTGGCATCACCAATTCCGTAGTTGTATGATTCGTCATACGAGTCTCCCATCTTTTTCATGTTGGCAATTGCCCTTACTGCTCCGGTGGCAACCTCCATTACAATTGCGGTACCTCCTTCAATTCCCATACCTTTTGCCAACTGCTCCCTCAGGGCCTTTTCTGCAGCCTCCTGAATCTCAATGTCTATTGTTGTAAGGATGTCGTAACCGTCTTTTGGGGCAACACCCTCAACTCCGGTAACAGGCCTCCACTCTCCTCCGAGCATCTTCTGTATGGTCTGCTTTCCGGGGGTACCCTTAAGGTAGTAGTCGCAACTCCCTTCAATTCCTACACCTACGCCCTCTGTGTTTATAAAGCCTATTGTACGGTATGCAAGCCTTCCGTACGGATTGTTTCTCCTGTATTTCTGCTCAACAATTATACCTCCCCTGTTGGCTCCAAGTTTGAGGATGGGGAATTTCTTTATTTGGGCAAGTTCTGTATAATCCACAAGCCTGTTGCCAAGGGCCTTGTATCTTTTTCCATCTTTTCTGGCCTTTACAAGTTCCTCCTTGTATTTTTTTGCACTCTTGTTCTTGAAGAATTCTGCAAGGGAAACGCTCAGGTCATCTATATATTTCTTGAATGTGTCTTCATTTGGAACAACACAGTCCATCCTTATCTGGTAGTAAGGTACAGAGGTGGCCATAGGTCTGCCGTCGCGGGCCATGATGTCTCCCCTTATGGCTTCAATTGTCTCCTCCCTGTAGGCAATATCAACGGCAGTTGTGTCGGTAGGGGCAATGAACTGCATATAGGCAATTTTCCCCACAACCGCCAGGGCTATGAGGGCAAACAGCTTATATATCAAAGCCATCTTCTTGAATATGCCGTTAATTCTCTCCATCAATTGTATTTTCTTGCCATTTTAACTGCCTTTGCAGGGTCAACCGGTTTCTGCAACAGTGAGCCGTGCTCCTGCAGGCGTATTTCAACTTCATTCCTCTTGCTCAAATATTGCAGTCTTGCCGCTTTTGCGGTGTAGTCTGCCTTAAGGTTCTTGAGTTCCCTCTGGTTGCGTCTCATTGTCAATTGTGTGTTCTCCACACTAAGGTTCATTGAGATGAATGCTATTACCAGACAAAACAGATATATAATGAAATATTGGTCAACCGTCTTTAATCTGGATAGAATCTGGCCGCCCAATATATCACTTGCAAAATTAAATTTCCGCTTATTTTCTGTTCCGCTCATATTTTACCTTAAAATCATTTGTCGGGAGCATACTCTGCTACCCTCAGTTTTGCACTCCTGCTGCGGGAATTTGATGCTATCTCCTCCTCGGGTGGAAGTATCGGTTTCCTGTTCACCAGTGTAAATGGGGAGGTGCTTCTTCCGTAAAAGTCCTTTCCCTCTTTCCCTTCTGTGTTGCCGCTCTTCATGAAGTTCTTTACCATACGGTCTTCAAGGGAGTGGTATGTTATTACAGAGAGCCTTCCGTGCGGCTTCAGGCATGCCAGTGTTCCGTTGAGGAAATCTTCCAGCGCCCTCATCTCCATATTTACCTCAATTCTCAGTGCCTGGTAGAGTTGTGCAAGGAATTTGTGTTCGTTAAAATTGTTGTACATCTTTGCAACTGCCTTGCTCAAATCTCCTGTGGTTTCAATAGGGGAGTTCTCCCTCCATCTGCAGATAAGTTCGGCAGCCTTCCATGGCTTGTCCAACTCTCCGTAAACCTTGAATATGCGGGTAAGTTCCTCCTGGGTATATGTATTTACCACATCGGCAGCACTTTTCCCTCCAAGGGTATTCATCCTCATGTCCAGTTTGGCGTCGAACCTGAAGGAGAAACCTCTTTCCCCTGTATCAAACTGGTGAGAAGAGACTCCAAGGTCTCCAAGTATCCCGTCTATCTTCCCGACAAATCCAAGTGCCCTCACATAGTTGTGGATAAACCTGAAGTTGTTGTGCACCATAATCAGCCTCTTGTCCTTTGGGGCATTTGCTATGGCATCGCTGTCGCGGTCAAAGGCAATGAGTTTCCCCTTTGGCCCCAGCCTCTGCAGTATCTCACGGCTGTGCCCGCCACCACCAAAGGTGACATCAATGAAAATGCCGTTGGCATTCTCTTCAATATTCAGTGCTGATACGCTCTCATTGAGCAATACCGGAGTGTGATACTGGGACATGTGTGCTATGTTTGCTAGCCCAGAATGCTTTGTGCCAAGGCAACAAACTCTTCTGAACCCATCTGTTTCTTGTTGTACAATTCCTTTGTCCAGATTTCAATCTTGTGATCGTTACCAACAAAAATCATCTCTTTCTCTGCGCCTATGCTCTCCAGTATTTTTTTAGGGATAGTAATTCTGCCAAGTTTTTCATCTGGCTCAACAACCGCCCGGTCTCTCATATACTCGCGCCAGAAGTTGGAATGTTCCTTCTTGAAGAAATTGAGTTTGGACCTTACCTCATTTGACTCCTCCTCCCATTGCTGGTAGGTGTACATCTGGAGGCAGTTCTCGAACATATCCTTTTTTACAACAAGGGCCAGCCTTTCATCCGGTGCAAACACAGACTTGAAGGCAGAGGGGAAGATCATTCTCCCTTTGTCATCAATTTTTACGCTGTATTCACCTATAAACTTTGCCATTGTATATCCTGTCTTTTATGTAGAGTGACGGTTGATGCAAAATTACAATTCTTTTTACATATTTTTACAAAATTTTCCACATTTTTCCACAAACTTATCAACAATTTAAAAAAGGGGTTTATCTTTACACTCTGGAAGGGTTTTTGGACCCGGTATTGTTGAGGATTTTTAAACACTTTTGTTATGAGGCTATTATTGTGCGCATTGTTGGGAATACTGCTTGCAAGTTGTTCAGGTTCAGGTGATAAAACTGTCGGGAAGAATAATGTGGAGGAGAAGGCTCCCGTGTTGAAGTACGGTCTGGAGATAGAGAAATATGAGGTTGTGCCGGGGGAGATTGGAAAGGGGGATTTCTTTGGCTCCATAATGGAGAATTTTGGTGTTGGGGCCAATCAGGTGCAGAAGATACTCAAGGCCTCTGAAGGGGTGTTTGATGTGAGGAAAATCAAGTTTGGTAGCCAGTATGAAGTGCTTGTGGAGAAGGATACCCTTGGGGAGGCGGCCTTTTTCGTTTATGAACTTGACAATCTTTCCTATGCCGTTGTCTCATTGAAGGATTCACTCTATGCAAGGATATATGAGAAGGAGGTGGAGGCTGTACTCAAAAGGGCCAGGGCCACAATTTCAACCTCATTGTGGAACGACGTGCAGCAGGCCGGGATACCTCCGCTCATGGCACTCAGACTCTCTGATGTGTATGACTGTACCATAGACTTCTTTGGGCTACAGAAAGGGGACTGGTTTGAGGTTATGTATGAAGAACTTATGCATGAAGGTGAGTATATGGGGCTGGGCAAGATATATTATGCGCAGTTCAATCATGCCGGGAAAACTTACGATGCAATAAGGTTCAATGCAGGGGAGAACAGCAGCGTGTTCTGGAACGGGAAAGGGGAGAGCCTCAAGAAGGCATTCCTCAAGGCCCCTTTGAACTTTACAAGAATAAGTTCCCGTTTCACATACGCCAGAAAGCATCCGGTACTCAAGATAGTACGTCCCCATACCGGAGTGGATTATGCGGCACCGAGCGGAACTCCGGTAGTTGCCTTGGGTGATGGAGTGGTAACCCACAGAGGCTGGGCCGGCGGTGGCGGAAACACCATAAAGATAAAGCATCCGGGGAATTATGTAACCTCATACATGCACTTGAGAGGATATGCGAAAGGGATAGTTAAAGGGAGCAGGGTAACCAGAGGCCAATTGATAGGATATGTGGGCAGTACAGGCCTATCTACAGGCCCTCATCTGGATTTCAGGGTTTACAAGAACGGCAAGCCTATAGACCCGCTCAAGATGGAAAGTCCGAGTGTTGAACCTGTCTCAAAGGAGGATATGCCCGCATTCTTGGCCCAGATGGAACGCTACAAGTTCCAGATGGACAGCCTGGGAACTATGGGGCATTTGTACAGGTACTTGGATATACTCAAATAAAAAAGGGACCTGAGAGGTCCCCCAATTTCTATTTTACTTTATTGTAAGCATCTCTACCGGCTGGTCATGGGTTTTGTCCAGTGGCTCCGCGTGGTATGCAACCTTATTGAAATCAATGGATTTGAGGTCTATGCAGCGGATATTGCTGTTGTACATTGTTCTGTAATACAACATCCTGTTCTGTGTATCCGAGGCAACTGTAAACTGTGTTGCACTTGGCAGATCTGCAAGGGTCTTGCCCAATTGCTCCTCACTCCCTGATGGAATGTCAAAGTTGTTGAGGATGTGGAATGCCTGTGTTACGCTCCTTTTTGCTGTAGGCTGCTGTGGGGCTGTAACCTGGAAAAATGCTGCCCTTACAAACCTTGAAGGGGGAGTAAAGTCTCCAGGAAGTCCCAACATGCCGCTTCCGTGCCCTAAATTATTCATCTGCAGCGGGCCAAAAGGGTGCTGAGCCACTGTCCCCGGCTCAAGATTTATATAATTGTTCAGATTTGTAAGATGCCATTGCAATCCGGGAGAATTGGTAAGGACTCCAAGGGGGTTCTCATAGAAATGCATCTGCTCATCCACAATTTCAAGTACAATCTGTCTTCCCGACGGTTCTGTAAACCTCCAGTGGACAGTAGAGGAGCGGGGATCCAGGTTTACTACACGCACACCGGCAAGAACCTCCTTAACCTGGTCAACAGAGGCACATTGTGACAATACATACTCCACCAACTGGAAGTCTGCAAGGGATTTCTCATTCTGTACCGGATCATAAGGCACATATTTCCCATAATTTGGGAAGTAGAACAAGCCGGCAGAGAGTCCCATTTCATTTATCCCTTCCACCATATACTCCTTCTGCTCCACAGCCAATCCCACAAATCCGTATTTTGAGGTAAATTTTATGCCGTTCTGCCCTGTTGGGGTAAGTGACTGCAGACTGCAATTTCTTGGCACCACAACATAAAGTGAATTCATGATGCTTTCAGCCCATTCTATGGTACGGGCTGCAATTGTTGCCCCGTCTGCGCTTTTTAAGGTAATTCCGGTGCAGGCATACGAAGGCACTTGTGCCGCAATGCATATACCTGCCATCAAAGCGGGTAATTTCAATTTCATAACATCTTCTTTTAATGATTTGTATGACTAACAAACCTCAAAGAGAAATGTTTATGGCTCCGCATATAAAAGGTAATGGGGCTAGAAAGTTATTTCTGCCCCATTCTCATCAACTTTTACTGTTACCTCCCTGCCCATGAACAGAGCCAGGTGAGGGCGGCCGTGTCCGGCCGGGAACCCGAATACCACAGGTACGTCCAGTTCGTCTGTATATTTTTTTATCAGATCCTGAGGGGTAACCTCCCAAGGATCTTCAATATCGTCTATCCTGGTAAAGTTTCCTACCAATATGGCTTTTGCCTTATCCAGTTTTCCCGATTTCTTGAGTTGCTGCATCATGCCGTCAACTGCATTCATCCCTTCACCAACTTCCTCTATGAAAATTATGGTATTGTCATCAACTTCCATATCGTATGGAGTCCCCTCTGCAATTGAGATAAGTGTCATGTTTCCTCCGGTAATCCTTCCTGTTGCCTCTCCAAACTTGTTGTAAGGGTGAGGTTTTACCTTGTAGCCATTAACCCTTCCAAACAGGGCGTCTCCAACAGAGTTTGCAGCAGAATCCGGGCGTCTTGTCTGCCAGAATGAACTTAGCATTGGACCATGTATTGTCTCAAGCCCCATTTTGTTGAGAACCAAGTGATAAGTGGTTACATCGCTGAACCCTACAATCCATTTTGGATTTTTCTTTATTATGTCAAAATTGAGGTATTCAAGTGTCCTTATGGCGCCGTAACCTCCGCGGTAGAACACTATGGCCTTTATACTTGGGTCCTGTATCATCTCCATAAATTCCTCAGCCCTCTCCTTGTCTGTAACATTGAACGGCTTTGCATCATGTTTGAACAGGTTCTTGCCGCATTTTACCTTAACTCCCCACGACTCCACAACACCTATAAGGGTATCCGATTCCCCCGGGCGGTCTGTAACCGGTGATGAAACTATCATAAGCCCTACAGTGTCTCCCTGCTGCAGGAATGCCGGTCTTATGGATGCCTGTATCTTTTCTTTGTCTCCGCCTGCGGATGTGCAGCCTATAAGTGCCAGTGCGGCAAATGCTGCCAAAATATAATTTTTCATATTTCCCATATTTTAGATTTCTTCACCTTCCCTTTTGTGCAGTACGGCCTTCCTCAACTCAAAGTTCTGGCCAAGGTATCTCTTCCTTACCTCAGGGTTGTTGGCCAACTGCTCCGGTGTGCCGCTCTCAAGGATGCTGCCGTCGTAAAGCAGGTATGCCCTGTCGGTGATGGCAAGGGTTTCATGCACATTGTGGTCTGTAATGATGATTCCAATATTTTTGGTTTTCAGTTTTGCAATGATATGCTGGATGTCTTCCACCGCAATTGGGTCAACACCTGCAAAAGGCTCATCCAGAAGGATGAACTTGGGGTCAATGGCAAGTGCACGGGCAATCTCGCATCTTCTCCTTTCTCCTCCCGACAACTGTATTCCGTAACTTTTCCTCACCTTCTCCAGCCTGAACTCTGCAATGAGGCTCTCCAGCCTCTCCTTCCTCTGCTCCTTTGTGAGATCACTCAGTTCCATTACAGACATGATATTGTCTTCTACGCTCAGTTTCCTGAATACCGATGCCTCCTGTGCAAGATATCCCAAACCTTTCTGGGAACGTTTGTACATAGGAAGTTCAGTAATCTCCTCATCATCCAGAAAGATCTGTCCGCCATTGGGTTTTATGAGTCCGGTTATCATATAGAAACTGGTGGTCTTACCGGCACCGTTAGGGCCCAGCAGACCTACAATCTCTCCTTGGTTACAATCAAACGATACCCCTTTTACAACGGTACGTTTGCCGTATTTCTTTACCAAATTGGTACAATATAGTCGCATATCTCTTCTTTAAAGTATATCCAAATCCAAATCTTTAGTCAGTTCCACCACTTCGGGATGGTTTCTTTTCATCTGGTCTGCCTTCTCGTAGGCGGTATAGGGGACCTTAGCCTGTTGTGCCACCTCAATTACCTCTACCAGCAGGTTTATATCTCCGTTTTTAAGTTCCTTCTGCAGGAATCCTATAAGTTGCGGAAGGGAATTCTTCTCTATCCAACTCTGCTGGGCGCTGTTTCCCACCTTAAACACAACAGTTGTGCCATCCTCCTTCAGGATAGGGGCGGTCTGCTTTATGGCAGTTGCAAGCCTTGGGTACTGGCTCTGGCTTTCTGCCATTTTTACCCATGCCTGCTGCAGTTTCTCTTTGGTAACAGGATCATGTGCAGTAACAACCTCCTGTGCAGAACTCTTTGGAGTGTTCTGTGCCTTTTTTATTATACTGCTTATGGAGATGCCTCCGGCGCTCTTTTTCACTGCAGGTTCCGGTGCAGGAGCCTTGGCCGGTGCAGGAGCAGCGGCCGGAGCCGATGTTGATGCCGGTGCAGGGGAAGGAGCGGTAGCCGGTGCCGCTTCCTGTTTAGGCTGTTGTGGAGTTTCCTGCGGCTGTGTCTGTGGCACTGGTGCCGGCTGAACCGGGGCTTGTGGTGCAGGTTGCTGCTGTGGTGCTGCCTGCTGCGCCTGAATCTGCTGTGGCTGGGCAGGTGCCGGAGCAGTTGCTGCCTGCTGTGCCGGAACCACCTCTGCAACTGTCTGCTGCAGTTGTGCAAGTTTCACCAGCAGGAATTCAACCAGCAGCCTCTGGTTGCCGCTCTGCCTGTATTCGCTTTCGCATTTTGTGGTGTGCCCCAGAGCCTCATAGAGGAACTTTACTGAGCATCTTGCACTCTGCTCCCTGTATCTTTGCGCCACAGTAGGGGCCATGTCAAGCAACTTGAGTGTTGATGCATCCTTGCATACAAGGAGATTCCTCAGGTGTGTGCTCAATCCGCTTATGAAATAGAGGGCGTTGAACCCTTTGGACAGAATTTCGTCGAACAGCAGCAGCGATTTTGGGAAACTCCCTGTAAGGGAACACTCTATAAGGTTGAAATAGTATTCGTAATCCAGTATGTTCAGATTCTTTATTACTGAAGCATAATCAATCTCCGTTCCGCAGAATGCCACACACTGGTCAAACAGAGTGAGGGCATCACGCATTGCACCGTCTGCCTTCTGGGCAATTACGTGCAAAGATTCCGAGTCTGCCTTTATCCCCTCCTGTTTTGCTATGGAGGTGAGGTTCTTCACTATGTCTTCAACTGAAATGCGGTTGAAGTCGTAAGTCTGGCAACGGCTTAGGATTGTCGGGAGTATTTTATGTTTCTCTGTGGTGGCAAGTATGAAAATGGCATGTGCAGGCGGCTCCTCAAGTGTCTTGAGGAATGCGTTGAATGCAGATGTTGTAAGCATGTGCACCTCGTCTATGATGTACACGCTGTATTTGCCCACCTGTGGCGGTATCATTACCTTCTCTGTAAGGAGTCTTATGTCATCTACAGAGTTGTTGGAGGCGGCATCCAGTTCATGGATACAATATGAGCGCCCCTGTGCAAATGAGATGCATGATTCGCACTCGCCGCATGGCTCCAGGTCTGCCCCGGGGTTCATGCAGTTGATGGTTTTTGCAAAAATTCTTGCGGTTGAGGTCTTGCCTACTCCACGGGGACCACAAAACAGATAGGCATGGGCCAACTGCCCCCTCTTTATGGAATTCTTGAGGGTGGTGGCTATGCTCTCCTGTCCTATAAGGCCAACAAAATTGGCTGGCCTGTACTTGCGTGCCGAAACTATAAATTTCTCCATATTCTACAAAAGTAACTATTTTTTCTAATTTTGCAGAGTTTTTTATTGAGCAATGGAGAGTACAAAAACAGATATATTAAGGATTGCTGTAAAGCGGGTGGCATCCCCTGTGGCTTATTGTGCGTTGTCTGTAAAATGCGGCACCAGAGATGAGGAGCCCAAATACAACGGCCTGGCCCATTTTACCGAGCACATGTTCTTTAAGGGGACACTCAAACGGAGGGCAAGCAGCATAAACAATACATTGGAAAGGGTAGGGGGAGAACTTAATGCCTATACCACAAAGGAGGAGACGGTGCTCCATTCTACTGTCCTGTTTGAAGATCTTCCAAAGGCAGTTGACCTCCTTATGGAACTTGCATTCACCTCAACATTTCCGCAGAAGGAACTGGAAAAGGAGAGGGATGTCATCCTGGAGGAGATAACCTCATACAAGGATATTCCGGCAGAGTGCATATATGAGCATTTTGAGCAGATACTTTTTGAGGGGCATCCGCTGCAGATGCAGATTCTGGGGGAGAAGAGGAGTCTGAGGAAGATAGATTCCACCGTAATGCAGGAGTACAACAGGAAACATTTTATTCCCGACAACACCGCCTTTACAGTTGTAGCGGATACCACACCGGCCAAAGTGTCGGCATTGGTAAAGAAATCTGCCCGGAAACACCTTGGAAGGGAGATTGAGGTGGTTGTACTGGAAGAGGGGGCAATTGCGGGAAAAGGGGTTGCCGCAGGAGCGGAAGGAGTTGCAGACAGGAGAAGTGGGGAGTTTTTGTGGGGAGGAAGGGTTCCATTCCACAAAGAAGTGGCCAAAAAGAGCCATCAGGCACACTGCATTGTGGGGGCGGAGGCATACAATACTTACGATGAGAGAAGGATTCCGCTGTCGCTCCTGGCAAACATTCTGGGAGGCCCGGCTTCAGGCTCAAGGCTCAATATGTCTCTGAGGGAGAGAAATGGCCTTGTATATAGCGTGGAGGCTGTTTATACCCCATATGCTGATACAGGAATATTCAGCATCTACTTTGGATGCGACAAGGAAGATACACAGAAATGTCTCAATCTGATAAAGAAGGAACTTGACAAACTGGTTGCGGAGCCACTCTCCCCGGCGATACTCAAGGCTGCCAAGAAGCAGTTGATAGGGCAACTCTCAATTGCCCAGGACAATGCCGAGGCGCAGTGCCTCTCAATGGGAAAATCTCTGCTGGTTTACGGGAAAATAAGTAACTTTGAGCAGATGAGGGAAAAAATAGAATCTATAACAGCACAGCAGTTGCACCAGGTTGCAAAGGAGATACTCTGCTGGGAGAGGATGAACACTTTAATCTACAATTAGGCAATGGATCTGAATACATACCTTACCAATTTCTCGCAGGAGCAGGATCCTGTATTGCAGTGGCTGCAGAAGCAGACAAATTTGCGCACCAACCATGCCCGTATGCTGTGCGGTCCGGTGGAGGGAAAACTGATGGAGATGCTGTCGGGAATGATACAGCCAAAAAATATTTTGGAAATAGGTGCATTTACGGGGTACTCTGCAATCTGCCTTGCAAGGGGATTGAAGGAGGGAGGTATGCTGGATTCTCTGGAACTCAACGATGAGTTGGAGGACCTTATTCTGCAGGCTCATGAGAGGGCCGGGCTGTCAGATAAAATAACACTCCATATTGGAGACGCCAAACAGACTCTGAAAGACCTTAAGGAGCAGGGAAAAATGTATGACCTGGTGTTCATAGATGCCAACAAGAGGGAGTATCCAGCCTACTATGACTTGGTGTTTGATATGGTGCGCCCGGGTGGGTATATCCTTGCAGACAATGTCCTTTGGGATGGGAAAGTGTATCAGGACAACGTGCCTCAAGATGCACAAACCCAAGGAATCTTCAGGTTTAATGAGATTGTAAAAGAAGATCCTCGGGTAGAAAATGTCATCATCCCGCTCAGGGACGGAATGAATCTTATAAGGAAGAAGTAGCCTACAGCAACTCCATTGTCATGGTTATATCTTCTTTAGGTCGGTCGCCGCGGGCGGTGGCGCAGTTCTGGATTTTCTCCACTACATTCAGACCTTCAACAACTTCTCCAAATACGGTGTACTGGTTATCCAGGTGCGGAGTGCCTCCTACGGTGCTGTAAGCCTCTTTCTGAGCCTCTGTAAACTTGAATCCCCCTTTCTCCTTAACCTCAGCCTTTGTAAGGGCTATAAGTTCCTCCTGCAGTGCCATAAGGCCGGCCTGGTCCCTGTTGCGGCGCAAATCCATAATCTGGGCCTTGCGCTCTGCCGCCAGGCGGTTGAAGATCTCCTGCTCCAGCATCATTGTCATCTGTTTCTCCATCTGACCCAACTTGTTGCCGGCATACACATCTCCCCACACAATGTAGAACTGGCTTCCCGACGAGTTCCTCTGAGGGTTCACTTCATCACCCTGCCTTGCTGCAGCAAGGGCACCTCTCTTGTGGAACAGTTGCGGGTAAACTATCTCAGCGGGAACAGTGTAGCCGGGGCCACCTGTGCCGAGTGATTTCCCTGCAGGAGCCCCTTTTGAATCGGGGTCACCACCCTGAACCATAAAGTTCTTTATAACCCTGTGGAAAAGGGTACCGTTGTAGTATCCCTCCTTTACAAGTTTTATGAAGTTGTCCCTATGTTGCGGAGTCTGGTCATAAAGTTCAACTTTTATATCTCCCAATGTAGTCTTTATAAGTACCTGTGTTGCCATAATCTTTCTATTTTTTTATCTGAATAGTGGAGAGGCGTACATCTGCACATCCTCTTTGGTTATTGTCTGGTTTCCTAAAATGAGGAGCCTCTCGGTAACGTTCCTCAGTTCCCTTATATTGCCTGTCCAGGCGTGTTTCTGCAGTTCTGCCACAGCGTCAGCATCAATGGCTCTGGCCGGCATGCCGGTCTCGGCACAAATCTGCCCAATAAAGTGGTTTACAAGGAGCGGAATGTCCTCCTTGCGGTCTGCCAAAGATGGGACATGTATTACAATCACACTCAACCTGTGGTAAAGGTCCTCCCTGAAATTCCCCTTCCCAATCTCCTCCAGCAGGTTCTTGTTGGTTGCAGCAACTACGCGAACCTTAACATTTATATCCTTGTCGCTTCCCACGCGGCTCAATTTGTTCTCCTGAAGCACCCTCAGAACCTTGGCCTGTGCGCTCAGGCTCATGTCTCCAATCTCGTCCAGGAACAGCGTGCCCCCATCTGCCTGCTCAAATTTTCCCTTATGGTCCTTTACCGCCCCGGTAAACGACCCTTTAACATGGCCGAACAGTTCGCTCTCAATCAGTTCCCCGGGAATGGCGGCACAGTTCACCTCCACAAACGGCATGCTCTTGCGGTTGCTCTTCTCATGAAGCCAGCGGGCCACAAGTTCCTTTCCTGTACCGTTTGAGCCGGTAACCAGCACGCGGGCATCTGTAGGGGCCACCCTCTCAATCATCTCCTTTATCTTTACAATTGCAGGGGATTCTCCCACAATCTGGGGTATTCCCGCCACCTTCTCAACCTTCTTCTTGAGGATTTTGGTCTCCTTAACCAAAGAGGTCTTGTCTGTTGCATTCTTTAGGGTAATGAGTATGCGGTTCAAATCCAGGGGTTTCTGAATGAAGTCAAATGCCCCTTTCTTAATGCAGTCAACGGCGGTATCTATAGAGCCGTGGCCGGAAATCATAACTACAGCAGCCTCAACCCCGTTCTCCATAAGTTTCTCCAGCAGTTCAACCCCGTCTATGCCGGGCATCTTTATATCTGAGAAAATTACATCATAATTGTTTGCCAAAGCCATCTCAAGCCCCTCTTTTCCGTCTGCGGCCAGTGCAACCTCATGCCCCTCAAACTCAATGATATCCTTAAGGGCAAAGCGGATGCTTTTCTCATCATCTACAATAAGTACTTTCATTATATGCTCTTTAAATAATTGTCAAACTCTTCTTTCATGCCACCCTCCTTAAGCGAGAAGGAAGACTGGTAAACAACTCTTGGATTCACTTTTTCCAGGATATATTGTGTAAATATGGATGCCAGCACAATATAATCCACCCTTATCTGCGACATCCCAGGCATCTGCAGCCTCTCTTGTGCTGTGGAAACAACCAGTTTGCGGTTGAGTTCCTCCAGATCTCCCTTTTTCAACTCAATGGAAGGCAATTCCCTATAGCCGCAGTTGAAGATAAGGTCCTTGAATGTATCAAATGATCCCGACGATCCTATGAAAATTTCCGGACGGAACTTCTCCACCATCTCCCAAAGTTCCCCCAGCACACCGTCATTGAACCGTAGAAACTCCTCCACCACCTGTTGCGGGATGGGATCTGTGTAGTTGAATCTCTCCCTCATGCGGGCCATACCTATCGGGAAACTCCTTTTCCAGAGAATTTCTGCCCCGTCTGTAATTATGAATTCATTGCTTCCCCCTCCAATGTCCAGCATAAGGGCATTCTCTCCGGTGCCGAACCTGCCGCTGCTGCCTCTGAGATCACCTACAGATTCCATTATACCCTTGAATATCAGTTCCGCTTCCCTCTCCCCGGGGATTATCCTTATCTCAAACCCGTATCTGCGGTTCATGTACTCAGCAAATTCCACGCCATTTGCAGCATCGCGTACCGCAGAGGTTGCGTACGGTATTATCCTGTCTGCCCCGCCGGCCTCATCAATCACTGCCATTATCCTGTCAAGTGCCGCACAGGCGGTCTCAAAGGCTATGGGGGCAATCTTGCCGTCTGAAAGCCCTCCGGCCCCCAATTTGGCCGCACATTTGAACTCCTTTACAGTATTGCATTCCCCTGAGGGGGTAAATTCGCTTAAAATCATATTGAACACATTGGTGCCCAAATCAAGAACAGCAACTCTCATATATTGTTATTATATGTGTAACATTGTTTCACAAAGATAACTTTTTTTGTACTTTTGCCCTTATGGAACAAGCTAAAATTATCATTGCCATTGACGGCCATTCCTCAACGGGGAAAAGCAGTTTTGCAAAGCAGGTAGCGGCAAGGCTGGGATACGTATATGTAGATACCGGTGCAATGTACCGTGCAGTAACCTATTTTGCATACACCAACGGATTCATGGATAACAAGGGAAAGATAGATGAGGCAGGGTTGAAGATGACCCTTGGGCCAAATGTAATCTCTTTCAAGTTGGGTCCCGACGGAAAATCGCAGACCTGGCTCAACAATGCCTGCGTAGAGAAGCAGATAAGGACACTAAATATCTCAAACAAGGTGAGCAAAATCTCTGCATTGCCTTTTGTAAGGGAGTATGTTGACAAGATTCTCCGCCGTATGGGGCAGGACAAGGGGGTTGTAATGGATGGCAGGGATATAGGAACCTCTGTATTCCCCAATGCTGAACTCAAGATTTTCATGACCGCTGCAGTTGAGGTAAGGGCCCAGAGACGGTTCAAGGAGATTCAGGAAGCCGGTGGTAAGGAGAGTTTTGACGATGTGCTCAAGAACCTGAAGGAACGCGACCATCTGGATCAGACAAGGGAGGTTTCTCCTTTGCGCAAGGCAGATGATGCAATCCTTCTGGACAACAGCAATATGAGCATTCCTGAGCAGTTTGTTTGGCTAGACAGGATACTTCTGGAACGTTTCGGACTTCAAATGAGATAGAACATGCGCCTGGCAATTGAGATAGATGCAGAATCGGGCTTCTGTTACGGGGTAATCAGGGCTGTGGAGAAGGCGGAGTTCCGCCTTAAGGAGAGTGCAACATTGTACTCTCTGGGTTCCATTGTACACAACAACTCAGAATTGGAGAGGCTCAACAAGATAGGGTTGCAGGTTGTAGATCTGGAGCAGATGAAACAGTTGTCGGACACAACCGTACTCATAAGGGCACACGGGGAGCCCCCTGCAACATACGCCCTGGCTCAGGAACGCAATATCTCACTTATAGACTGCACCTGCCCGGTAGTGCTAAAACTTCAGGCCAGGATAAAGGAGGCATATTCACAGCATAACAGCCAGATTGTAATCTTTGGAAAGATAGGACACGCAGAGGTAAACGGCCTTGTAGGACAGGTAAATGGAGATGCTGTGGTAGTTGATTCCATAGCCAGCCTCAATAAGATTGACTACACACGGCCAATACAGATATTCTCCCAAACCACAAAAGACCCCAAGGAGTACGAGGAGGTATGTGACGCAATAAGGGAGAGGATAAAATTGCAGGGAGGGAATCTGGAAAACTTCAAAATTCACAACACCATCTGCCGCCAGGTGGCACAAAGGCACACAAACCTTATGGCATTTGCAAAAAAGCACTCTGTAATAGTGTTCATCAGCGGCAAGGAGAGTTCCAACGGCAAGGTGCTGTACGATTTGTGCAAATCTGTAAATCCCCGTTCATATCACATTCAGACTATAGACCAAATAAACCCCCAGTGGTTCACTGAGGGTGATTCTGTCGGTATATGCGGAGCCACCTCCACTCCAAAATGGCAATTGGAGGGGGTAGCAAAGCATCTGCAAGGTCTATAGAAACTTATATAAAGAAGCCGACATCTGTATGGAGAAATGCAGTAATCCAATCAGACAGAATCCGCAGGAGTAGAACATGATAAACTTTTTGTCTGCACTGCTCTTGCGCCAGTCGTACGGCACAAGAAAAAGGGAAAAACAATAGAACAGCATTACCGTAAGAGTTAAGAGGCGAAACCACACATTAAACTCTCCGATATGCTGCCATAGGTCTGCATAAGTGTATATAGTAGTATATTCGATACCGGCACACATTCCCACTGAGACCAATAGTATCAAAGGAGTAAACAGAAGTACATAAACCTTGGCTCTGCGGATTGTCGGGCGTATTACCTCCAAAGGATACCGCATACAATAAAAGTTATGGTCATCAAAACCAAAAGGGCAGTGGCTATGTATTTCATGTTTTCGGATTTCTAAAATTTGAAAATTCTATGTTATTACTCTCTTTCTGAATAGAATCAACAGATATAAAAACAGCGTCATTTAGCCATAATATCTATCGCTAAAATAGCTTGTTGATATCCATTGATAAAAATTCCTCCACTCCTATACCGCCATCACCAACGATAAACGAGGCCTTAGGGTTAAACATCTGTCTGAATTTCTCTAAGCCGTTTGTGTTTTTCTCAGCATTGCTCTTTACCTCAATAGCCACAATAGAGCCCTTTTTCTGAAGTATAAAATCTACTTCGTCATTACGCTCTCGCCAATAGAACACTTCAAAGCGATGAATAAATGCCTGGCTGACGAGGTATGCTCCAATGCCCGATTCAAAGATATGTCCCCACGCTTTACGGTCAAGAATAGCCTGCTCAAATGTAAGAGGACTGTATACCATCTTTAACGCATTGTTATATACTTGGAACTTTGGAATACTGGCTCTTCGGCGGGACATATCAACACTATATTTTTGCAGGCCACAAAGCAAACCACTCTCATTAAGCAGGTTAACGTATCCAGCCAATGTAGATGTGTTGCCTGCATCTTGCAAAGAGCCCAACATTTTATTTAATGATAGCAGGTTTCCGGAGTAGGCAGCTCCAAGTTCAAAGGTTTGTTTCAAAAGAGCAGGTTTACTGATTGGAGTATCCATAAGGATATCTTTATTTATAGTGGCATCGATAATCGCTGACTGGATATACTGCTCAAAACGGTCACTATCATCAATCAGTGTTGCTGCTCCGGGGTAGCCTCCGTAAAACATATATTGATCAACAGTGAAGCCAAAGCACTCTTTCATCTCCTTATAGCTCCAATGACTCATGCGAATCTCTTCGAACCGTCCTGCCAAGGACTCAGACAAGCCTTTTTCCAGCAGTACACGACTACTACCAAGAAGCAATACCTTAATATTTCGGTCGTGGAATGTGTCATCATCCCACTCTTTTTTTACAACTTCACTCCAATTAGCAATTTTCTGAATCTCGTCAATTACAAGGATGACACTCTCCCAGCCATTATTCTCTTTGAGACTGCGTGTCGCTGCCCAACAATTGGAAATCCACGCAGTATTGGTGGCAGGAACATTGTCCGCAGAGTAGAACTGATAAGGCAGTGACAGATCTTTGAGTACCTGCTTGACAACTGTTGATTTGCCAATCTGGCGAGCACCCATTACAACCTGAATAAACGTTCTTTCTTCTTCAAGCCTTGATTTAATTTTCTGATATTCGGCTCTTTTATACATAATATTACATTTTACGCAGTGAGTTGATTATTTTTACGCAATGCAAATATATGTCCGATTTTTTAGACCTCCAAAGAATTTAGCATATTATATCTTAATTATACTTAATTTATACTATATAGAAGACTACACGCAAAAGGGTAAAATCAACGCTTAAACCATTTTTGCATAAAAAGTCGTTTCACAACGCAACAACCTAATGCAATGTATATCAACAAAATCGGCGGTGAATAGTATTTCACCGCCGATGAAGGGTAGTCCTTTTGGGTCAGCCTCTTCTGTTTCAGCATTCTGCTTTTTACAGGTATTCAACTTCTATGTCCCAAGACCAGCGGCCAAAGTAAAGGTTCTCGCCTCTCCATTCAACCTCACCGCGCTGGAAGTCTACGGTCTCGCTTCTCAAGTGGTTCTTTGCAGGGAAGAATGTGCCTGAGTAATCCTCGTTTACATAATATCTGTGTGCGTCAATTCCACCCATGTAGAAATGGTATACATTATCATCTTCATTAGGTACAAGGCCAAATGATACATCTACAGGAACCCAGCCTATCCCCTCAAAGTAAGCCTCAGCCCAGTCATGCATGCCTGCCTCACCAGGATGCAGCATAAAGCCGCTCTGCCATTTTGCAGGGATGCCTGCATAGCGGGCCATTGTAATGAAAGTAAGTCCAACCTGGCCACAGTCTCCGTGCTTGTTCTTGAGTACGTATTCAGGAATGTTCTCCAATGTTGCGTATTCCCTTGCACTTGCCCAAGGATAGTTTTTGGAAATGTAGTCGAAAATTCTGATTGCTTTGTTGTATGGGTTTGTCTCACCAGCAACAAGGCTGTCGGTTATACGTTTAAGTTCCGGGTTGAAGATTACGTGGGTCTTGCGCTCTGCAGTATATTCCTTGTATAGCTCAGACTCGGTGTCATATGGTTTTACATCCTCAGGGCCAAAGTTGAACCAATGGTCTGATGTTTCAAGTTCAAGCTGGTAGCAGAATTTCATTGCGCTGTCCTTTACCGCTACAGACTCCATGTAGATGCTCTTGTGGTCATACTCGTCGGGAGAAATGATGTAGTTCTTGTGGGATGCGGATAGAAGGTTCACGTTGAAACTGCGTTTATTCTCTCTTGGGTATGGCAACCAAACTCTTATTGTCTCTCCCTCAGGTACCTCGTTAGGTTTTACAACAAGGGTGTATGTTACCCTCATTTTCTGTGGTTTTGTGAGGTTTTCAATTTTATTTTTCTTGGTCTGTGCAACAACAGACGGGATGTGTTTTGAAAGGAAGATATCAAGGTCATCTGACTGCCTTCCGTTTACATCCCAATGTGCCTGTGCCTCGGCGTCAATTCTGAAAAGGTTTCTTGGGGCGTTGCGGAAGTATCTTTTTTCTCCGTCAATCATCATGCACTCAAGGGCGCCTGATGCCTCCCATTTTGCAATCTGCTCAGGGGTTACATTGGGGATAACCTTCTTTATGTATGCCATTACTGTGGTATCAACTTTGGAGAAGTCCTTGCGGATACGGTGCATTGTCTGGATTTTTGCGTCAAGGTCCCATACTTCGCCAGGGGTAAGGTCCTCAGTTGCAATTTTAAGTTTGATCATCTGTTCTGCCTGGGTAAAGTTGCCCTCCTTTATGGCAGTTTCAATGCTTTCATTTGTGATTTGTGGCATCTGGCATGCGTAAACTGCAAATGCAAGTGCCAATAGTGCAAATAGTTTTTTCATAATTATGGTGTGTTTGTTGTTTCAAATGAAAAAAGCCGTCCCCTCACGGAAACGGCTATAAAGTTAAAAATAATTTCTTATAAAAATTATCTTACACGCTCACCGTAACTTCTGTCCTCAACTTTTACGCGGATTTTCTCGCCCTGGTTGATGAACAGAGGAACCATGATTCTTGCACCTGTCTCAAGGGTACACTCTTTCTGTGCATTAGTAGAAGCGGTATCACCTTTAACAGCAGGCTCTGTGTAGGTAACCTCCAACTCAACGAACTGAGGAAGTTCGCAAGTAAGGCATCTCTCCTCGTCTGCAAGGAACATCATCTCTACATACTGGCCCTCTTTCATAAGGTCTGCATTGTCTACGAAATCCTCCTCAAGGTGAATCTGCTCAAAAGTCTCATTGTGCATGAAGTTGAAACCTGTCTCATCTTTGTAAAGGAACTGGTAAGGTCTTCTCTCTACAGTGATAATCTCAATTTTCTCACCTGCACTGAAGGTGTTCTCAAGAATTTTACCGTTCTCAAGGTTTCTGAATTTGGTTTTTACAAAAGCAGGACCTTTACCTGGTTTTACGTGTTGGAAATAAATCAACTGACAAGGTTTTCCATTGTAGTTGAAGAACAATCCGTTTTTAAAATCTGCAGTAGTTGCCATATAAATTGTCTATAAATTATTGTTTTCTTTTTTTAGCGGTGCAAATATAAATACAACTTCCCAATTATCAAAAAATCAGTGGATGCCAATCAGTTCTTCTGTTCTCCTCCCGACGAAGCCGAGAATGAAGATGGTGTTGTGCCGTACAATGCAACAAAGTGCTTGCGGAATGTTGGTACATCATTGTAACCTACCAGTTCCGCCACCTCCTGGATGCCGTATTTTCTGGTCTTGAGCAGTTGGGCAGCCTGTTTGAGACGTACTGTACGCACCACCTCAATAATGGTGAATCCTGTTATCTGTTTAACTTTCCTGTAAAGGGTAGGCTGGCTCATGAAAAGCATGCTGGCAAGTTCCTTTACATTAAAGTCCGGGTTTTGGATATTTGCAATAACCAGTTCGTTTATTTTAATTATCAGCGGATCTTCCTCTGCTTTATGGCTCTCAATTTCATCCAATGATTCACTGGTTGATGTGAGCCGTTTTGAATATATCTGCTTGAGTTCACCCCTTCCCTTAACCAACTGCCTTACTTTGGCTCTCAGGATTTCAGGATTGAACGGTTTGGTTATGTAGTCATCTGCACCAAGGTCAAATCCCTTTATTATATCCTCTTCACCTGTAAGCGCAGTGAGAAGCACTACCGGAATATGGCATGTGGTGGCATTCTCCTTAATGATACGGAGCACTTCATATCCGTCCATAACAGGCATCATAACATCTGTGAGGATGAGGTTAGGAATCTCCTCTGTTGCAATCTTCAGTCCTTCCACCCCGTTCTCGGCAAACAGTACGTTGTATTGTTTGCCGAACATAACTTTCATATAGAGCCTTATATCAGGGTTATCTTCTATTACAAGCAGTTTTATTTTGCCCTGCTGAAGGTCATCACCATCTTCCTCCATGTTCAAATCTACAGAGGACTCATTAACAATGATGCTTGCAAGGGCTTCCTGCTCGTTTTCTGCAATAATTGGCTCAACTATCTGTACATTTTCTTTATCTTTCCAGTCCTCTTTTGTAAGGAAAGGAAGATGCAGTGAAACTTCCAGCCCGTTTTCCACGCTCTCCTTAAAGATTACATCACCCTTGTGCATTGTTGCTACGTATTGGAGCAATTGCCATCCAAGAAGTTTCTGGTTTATGGCCTCGTCATAGTCATTGCAGAGACTGAAGGTGCGGTCTTTCTGTATTTTCGCTATCTTTCTGGTCTTTATTACAAAAATGCAGAAGTGGGTACCGTTTACTGTCTCCTCTTTGAGGTCGAGCCACATCTCGCCCGAATACTCAAGATACTGGAGAGTGTGTACAAGAAGGCTCCTGAGAAGGAAACTTATGCGGGTACGGTCAACCCACAGGATTTTCTCGGAACGTCTGTCCTTGTCGAAATATACCTTTACCGTACTGGTATTGATAATCTCCCTCAATGGTGATACTGTAGAGTTTGAAATCTTGCTTATTTCGTAAGGGGCAACCTTGTAGATTTCATCCTTTTCCAACAGGAACAGATCTTCCAGACGGGTACAGATCTCCTGTACAATAACACTGTTGAGAAGTGCTATGTTGGATTTCAACTTTACATCTTCACTTAGGGATACATTTTGTGTTATCTCCTTTAGTGGGGCAATTATCAGAGAAATTGGGGTCCTGAGTTGCTGTATAATCTCATGTCTGAGCCTGCTGCGCAGCAGTGCCCTCTCTTCTCTCTGGTTCTGTTCGTCTATTTTAATGAGCAGCCTGCTCTCCATAGCGGAGAGATTCTTCCTGTTGCGCAATCTTAACAGAACAAATATGTAACTGAGAACCAATATGGCTAAAAGTGTTGCGGCAGATATGAAGATTCCCCAGAAACTGAAAATCCATAACGGCTTTACAACAAATTTCATTTGGGTTACAGGGGGCTCCTGTTCTGTGATGTGCGGATTCCTCAATTCAAGGGTGTATTTTCCCTGTTTGAGGTTCTTGAGTTCAATGCAGTTGCCGTATGTAGATTTCCACTCCTGTTCAACAGGGAGGAGACGGTATTCAATTTTGCTGCGGCTGGCACCAAACCTCATGTCGCTCACATATATATGCAGGTTGTTCTCGTTGTGCTTGAACTGCAACTGCTTGTTGAATGTGCGTGGGGTGTCATCACCCAATGTCCTGTAGTTGATTTCCAGATCTGATATTGTGAGTTCCCTGTTGCCAACCCAATGCTTTATTTCGTCGGGACGGAAATATACAAGTCCGTTTGAGGTTGCCCATAGAAGTTCCCCATCCTTGAGTCTGTGTACCTCAATGAAACTCTCTGCAAGTTCGTAAAGGTATGATTCAAGGGTGCCGTTGTTTACCATTACAACCCCTGAAGCGGTGCCAAGCCAGGTACACCCGCTGCCGTCATCCGTGATACAGCGGATATGTCCGCTTGAGTAGTCGCGGTGGAGCATGAGGGCCTCAACAACCTCCTTGCTTTTGGCATCTATATGTATTGTCTTGTCTTCGTATGATGCATACAACTGGTTGAAATTGTTTACATACAGGGCAAGGACCTTGTTGGCGGCAACATTCTCGCTATTTTCAAATCCGGAAGTAAGATTTACAGTATTGCCTTCACGCACAGCCATGTGTACACCCCTTTCGGTTCCAAGCCACATGGTCCCACCTCCGTCCTGGCATATTGCGGTTATGTTGCCCGTTTTGCTGCTGTTTGGCATATACGCCAGCAGTTTCCTGGTGCTCATATCAAAAATGAACAATCCGTTGTCTGCTGCAACCCACAGGTCGTTGCGGGAGTTGAGGTATAAAGCATTTATATTCTCTGCGGTTATTGTCCCCTCTTCTGCAGGACATTCAATCTTGAGGGAATTCTTCTTGCCGGTGTTGGTGTTGAGTTGAATTACATTTCCATAACTGTCTCCAAACCACAGCCCCCCAAATTGATCCAGGTATTGGACATACCTCCCGTTTTTTGCTTCCGGCCATTGCTCAAAATGCATCTTGGAAGACAACTGGCTGGTTGTACTGCGGAATACACCTTTGGTATCTGTACTTATCCATATATACCCACCCATATCCTGGGTAAGGCCGTTTACAGACTTTATATTGGAAGGGATCTCTATATATTTTAGCCTCTCTCCCCTGAATGATATCTTCATGAGTCCCCTTCCTGTAATGCCTACCCACAGAACCTGGTTCCTTTGGTCGTAGTAGAGTTCGTTGATGCTGTTTCTGAATATTCTGGCATATGGGGCCAGATTGTCAAACAGCCCAAATGAATCCTGTTGCGCAGCAGTATAGTCTTCACTGCTGAAAGTGAGAACCGATATGGAATTCCAGGTTGCGTAAATGAATCTCTTCCCGTCTACCTGCTGGATATCTACAAGTGGGTCTGAAGTTTCAAGAGCCACACTCTTTCCTGATTCCAGATTATAGCATACCGGCATTATTGCGGCGCCATATAAGAAAAGGTAATCTCCAAATGCCTTTATATGGCTCACCTGGCCGCTTGCGGTTATGCCTAAAGATGCAATTGAAATTGCCTTCCTGCTCCCAGTCTGCGGATTGAATATTACCAGTTCATCCTTGTGGAGCAGGTACAGTGAATTGTTGCCGCAGAAAACCCTCTTTATCTCTTTGTCAAAAGGTATCTCTTCTGCTTGCAATACTATGGATGCCTCCTTGTATTCAACCGGGAGATGCACAAGTTTTGACCCCTGCAGTGCATAGAGTTTGTTGTCCAGAATGCAGAAGTCTTTGAGTGACTGCAGGTAAGATTCGTCGGGACCTTCAATTGGAATATCCTTCCCATGGAATGAGTCAAAGCATACGGGGGCTATGTAACTGTTGGACCAGCACCACAGGAGTGAGTCCTTCAACTGGTAGATTTTTGTAATGAAACTTCCGCCGGCTTCGCTGAAGGGGTAGTGGCGGAAATTCACTCCGTCGCTCCTGGTTAATCCAATGTCGGTTCCGAGCCACAAATAGCCTTCCCTGTCCTGGAATATGGCAGAAACGGTATTGTTGTTGAGCCCGTCTGATTTGTTGTACAGTTTGTATTTGGGCTGGTTGAAAAAACCGAAAGCAAAAAACTCATTGCATATTATTAATGCAATGAGCAGGGATAATTTTTTCATTAGGCAATTGCATTATTGCAACAAAGATAATCTTTTTAGTTGAATAATGACTTTAGATTTTTACAAAGTATATGTATAGTTTGATGTCTGTGTATCTGAATGGTAATTGCCTTGGATTGCAACATTTACCTTATAATATGCAGGTTCTCCTGAATCGGAGGCAATCTTGAAGAAAAGGTTGCTTGCAGATTTGAATTTGAAGACATCAGAATCTGTCTTGTCAGACTCAAAACTGAAACCTCCAACTTTCCAGGCAATAATTTTTGATGAACACTCAGTGTCATATCCGTTATAGAACAGAGAACCGTCATCGTATGATGTAAGGTGCAGTTGGATGGTAAATATATACTTGTTGTCTATAGTCTGTTTCATAAGCAGATCCCAAAGATGTGCATCACCTTCATTATGTGTGCTTACCTGAAATTCCTCTTTTGCATTCTTGTGTGAGCGCAAAGATTTGAGTATGTTTTCAGCCTCTGTCATTGAAATTGCAGGTAGTGAAGCGGTCTGTGCGTCAACTGAAGATATTTTAAGGGCGTTGTATTCTGTCTCAAGAACACTTTTGGCGGGCATATCTTCAGCAGGGCTGATTAATTCAGCAGAGCATGATGTCAATGCCATAATAAGTAGTGCGGCCAATAAAAAATGTCTTGTTTTCATATTCAAAGGTTTTTAAAAATTTTACTGTTTTGAATGATTTTCCACTTAACACCTGGTGCAAAGGTATGTATTTAATTCAACCCTCCAAATTTTTTATGAACAAAATGCAGATGTTATGACCAAATTGCATACGATTGATTAAAATACCACTGTTTAATGAATGATATACCCCTCATAATCAGAATGATAGGTGTATCATTCACTCGGGGGTTACACCTATATATATATATAGGGTAAAATCTCCTGCCTAAAGAACATTTTTTGAGCCTGTATCGTTCAAAATTCACTCTGGAAAAATTACCTCTTAATAAAGATGGAATTACCAATCTTCCCATAGTTCTTATTGCGGTACTTTTGCAACACATGAAAACTTAAAGCAATTGACAAACATTTAAATTTTGAAGGAGTGAAAATTATGTTGTTAAGAAAATTCTTTTTAATGGCGTTAGGTTTATTTGCCTCTACATGCCTTTTCGGACAAGTAGCATTAAAAACTAATGTGCCTATGGATGCGCTGCTCATCCCCAATGTTGGAGTGGAAGTAGGCATAGCACCTAAGTGGACAATTGATGTTCCACTCTATTTCAATCCATGGAGTTACAAGTCAACAGAGAACGGTGTGGGTGACAAGATGCTCAAACTGGGCATGGTTGCCCCAGAGTTGCGCTATTGGCTTTGTGACAAGTTCAACGGACATTTCTTTGGTGTACATCTTATGGGTGGTGTCTTTAAGACTACAGGTATAGACCTCCCGTTTTCTCCGCTTGATGATCTGGGCCGTTACCGTTATAAAGGTAACTTTTACGGTGGTGGTGTAAGTTGGGGCCATCAGTGGATTCTGGGAAAACATTGGAATCTTGGTCTTAACCTGGGCCTGGGATATGCATATATAGATTGGGAGAAGTATGAATGTGAGGATTGTGGCGATAAACTGCCGGATGGCAAAGACCACTATTTTGGACCTACCAAGGCTGCAATCAACTTGATTTATGTATTCTAATTTAAAAACATTGAAATTATGAGACTTTTACGATATATATTATTGGCATCAATATTCATTACAGGCACTGCTGCCGCTCAGAACGGCAAACTGCTTGTAGGCAACCAGTCTATACTTATAGATGAGAACAGGCAGGTTGTAGTTACAATGGACATTACAGTTCCGGGCAATCTGGAGATAAATACAAACAATGTACTTACCATAACCCCTGTATTGAAGGACAGCACAGGCACCCATGTGATTACTCTTCCCGAGGTCCTTGTGTATGGACGCAACAGGGCAATTATACATGAGCGTTCCAATGATGTGCCGCAGAATGCATACTCTGTAGTGCGCAGGGAGAAAGGGAGCAACCAGACAATAAACTACACAACCAGAACAGATTACCAGAAATGGATGCATGGTGCAGACCTTGAACTGGCAAGTGAGATAAAGGGGTGTGCAGACTGCAAGGAGGATGAAGGTAACCAGTATGTTACAAGTGCATACCTGGAGAGATACACTGTAAAGCCTCTTGTAGTGTTTGTTGAGCCGCAGGTAGAGCAGATAAAGAACCGTACGGAGCAGGGCAGGGCATACCTCGATTTCCCTGTAAACAAGATAACCATCTATCCTGAGTACCGCCGTAATCCCGACGAGTTGAGGGAGATCAAACGTACCATTGATGTGGTGAAGGAGGATGAGAATGTGAAGATAACCGGCATACATATAGACGGTTATGCATCACCTGAGGGTGGATACAAGAACAATGCAAGATTGGCCCAGGGTAGGGCAGAGGCTCTTAAGAAATATGTTATGGGGGAGTATGATTTCCCTGAGGATATCTTTAAGGTAACCAGTACCCCTGAGGATTGGGCCGGATTGAAGAGTTATGTGGAGAAATCAGATTTGGCAGACAGGGATGCAATCCTTGACATCATAAACAGTGTGGTTTCCGGAAAAGAGGACGCTAAGGAGACCGAACTGAAGACCCGTTTTCCGGAGGCTTATGCAAAATTGTATAGAGATGTTTATCCTGGTTTGAGACACTCGGACTACCTGGTATTCTACACTGTACGTGCATTTGACCTTGAGGAGGCAAAACGGATAATAAAAGAGCGTCCGCAGCAGTTGAGCCTGCAGGAGATGTATCTTGTAGCCCAGACCTATCCGCATGGAAGTGCTGAGTTCAAAGAGGTATTTGACGTGGCAGTAAGGATGTTCCCTACTGATCCTACAGCAAACATCAATGCTGCCGCCATAGAACTGGAACAGGGAAATCTCAACGGGGCTGTACGTTTCTTGCAGAAAGCATCTCAGGATGAGGGTGCAACACTTAATAACTACGGTGTGCTGAAACTCTTGCAGGGCGATTTGGATGCAGCGGAGAGTTACTTCAAGAGGGCTCAGGAGAAAGGGATAAAGGAGGCTGCGGCAAACCTGGAGGAAGTTGCCAAGAAGCGTAAGGATTTTGAGGTATTTGGCAAATAAATACCAGTTTTCACTTCAACACTCGGGCTATCTATAATATTTAGGTGTTATAGGTAGCCCATTTTTTTGTATTTTTACATCCATACCTAATTATATAGTATATGTACAGACGTCAGAAAGATTTTTACAGGATAATGTCGCATTTGCTCCATTCAAAGAATTTGGATGAAGGTATAAATGATATCCTTCTTGAGGCAATGGAGAAATTGGAAGGCGACAGGGCTTTCATCTTCTCTTATGATTATTCGTGCAATGTGCAGAACTGCATATATGAAGTTGTGTCAAATAGTTCTCTTGCAGAGATAGACCAACTTCAGGGTGTCCCTTTTGATGCAACACCATGGTGGAATGAGCAGATAATATCTGACAATCCTATTATAGTACACAAACTTGAGGATCTCCCTCCTCAGGCAAGCAGCGAGTATGAAATTCTGAAGGAACAGAATATAAAATCCATACTGGTTGAGCCTCTCCTTATAAACGGAGCAATTTGGGGATATGTGGGCATTGACTTTGTAAAGGATTATGATTCTCTTGATGAGATTGCCCTGCAATGGTTTACACAGGTTGCAGGAATCCTGAGCCTGAGCATACAGTTGAGGTTGAGCCGGCAGGCAGATGAGAAGAAAAGGGAGGAACTTATTGCAGCCAAGGAGAAGGCAGAAGAACTGAATATGCTCATCAGTTCATTTATTGCAAATGTGAACCATGAGATAAGAACCCCTCTGAACTCTATTGTGAGTTTTTCTGAACTTCTGATACAGACAGATGACTATGAGGACCGTAAGGAGTTCTACTCAATTGTGAAGAGGAATTCTGAATGGCTTGCCAGAATTGTTGCCGAATTGCTTGACTTGTCAAAGATAGAATCAGGAACAATGGAGTATAAGGAGGCCCCTACAGATATAAATGCCGTTTGCAGGGATATAGTTCTCCTTTCAAGATTGAGGTTCCCTAATGGTGTGGAACTGCACTTGGACCAAACTTTGCCCGAATGCACTATTGTCACAGATGTTCACAGGGTGCAGCAGGTAATATCAAACCTTATTAACAATGCATTCAAATTCACAAATTCAGGTGAGATAAGATTATGGTATGAGATGCTCCCAACAAATTTTATAAAGATATGTGTTAAGGATACAGGTATAGGTATAGAGGAAAAAGACAGGGTGAGGATTTTCAATCGCCTTGTAAAATTGAATAAAGATATAAACGGATGGGGGCTTGGCTTGCATATCTGTAAAAGAATAGTTGAAGAACTTGGTGGGGAGATTGGTGTAGATTCAAAACCTGGAGAGGGATCATGTTTCTGGTTTACCCTTCCGGTAAAATGATGGTGTGGCAAATTAGTCAAAATGGTTGCTTAATCATTCAAAATGCCCCTCTCTACCCCTCTGTTTTAGTCTTTTTTGCCGCTTATTAAAATGGCTATGATTTTTGAAAAAAATGCCATTTAAGATGTTGTTCACATTGGATTTCCTTTGCAGCAGGAAAAACAATAACAACAACATTTAAAAAATAAGTGACATGAAAACCAGATTCTTTTTAACTATCGTATTGGCAGGACTTCTTGCCGTTTCTTGCTCAAAAGATGATTTGGCAACCACTATCGACCAGCCTACTGCAGAGAGGGCTGAGGCTTACCTTACTTTTGATATAGTATCGGGAGTGAATTCTACACGTTCAATTGACGGTGACTCTTCTGGAGATCCCCACGGTGATGCAAACGACAGCGGCCACTCACATGTTGGAACAGATGGTGAGAATGCAGTTTCTAAAATTTTGTTGGCCTTCTACAACACCAATGATGAGACAACCGGCGGTGACGGTCTTGTAAGGGTTTATTCAGTTGGCGAGAGCCAGTCTGTAGGAATCCAGAAAAATTCAGACGGCAGTTATACTCCATCTGAGAGTTTCCTTGTAAATTCTACAGGTCTTTATAAAATAATGGTAGTTGCCAACCCACCTGCAGCATTGGAGCAGAAGAGCGCTTCAAACTCTTCAGCAGCAAAGGCCATTTACGATGAGATCCTTAACGGTACATACAGCGGACAGGTTAGTGGCCTTATGGGTGAGAATGCAGATTATTTCATGATGGCAAACCAGAGTGAGGTTACAGTAAACGTAACTGCATCAAACAACAAGCAGAATCCTGCTAAACCTGCAAATGCAATAAACATTGAGAGAGTTCTTGCAAAAGCAACTTACCGCCAGACAGCAGAGAACAATACTTATAAAGTTACAGCCGACAAATACACTTATACTATCCAGACAGAGGGTGGTTGGGTTTACCAGTCTGCAACAGATTCATACAAATATTACTCTTCAGGTTTTGCAGCAGCAACCACAAACGAGAAGAACATTAACGAGAGAAGATCAATTTACGTTGCAGTAATTGACGGCACTACAAAATATTTCACCAGCACTTCTTCTTATACCGGATACATTGGCGGTGTTGAGACAGTTGCAAAACTTATGGTAGAGGATACCCAGTTGGCATCAGTTGAGGGTTTCTACCCAATCTATACAGGTGTGAAGAACATGACAGAGAGCGGTACAGTTGAGTATAATGTACAGTTGTTGGAGTATGCCCTTGTAAACCTGAACAATGCTACATATTATGTACGCCATACAGGAGCACAGAACGGATCACCTTTTGGAACAATTGGAAATACATCATTCCTGTTTGACCCTAATTCATCATACAAGAATGCAGAGGGAGACTTTGACGGAACTTCATACTTTGCAAACCCTTGGACTTCTTACAAGAATGCAGTTGCAACCCTTCCATTTGCAGCCCTTCCTACAACAGACCACGGTGCTGTATCAAATGCAACTGAGGCTACAACAGTTGGCGGCCTTTTGGGATACATTTTTGAGAATGGCGTTACAGCAGCAAACCAGACAATGGACAAGACTACCAGCGTAGTGTTCAAAGGCCAGATTAAAGATGCTTCAGGCAACCCTGTAACCCTGTTCAAATATGAGGATTCATACTACAAGGATCTTGAGGTTCTGTTCAGCGCAGTAGAGGGACTTCCTGGAAACTGGACAACCCAGCAGTATGCAGACGGAACAATTGATGCAGATGATCTTAAAGGTTTGGGAATCTCTGTATATGAGAACGGATACTGTTACTACGCAGCACAGATCAAACACTTTGACGACGGCAAGGCAGATACAGCAGGTCCTAACGAGTTCATTAAGATGCGTAACAATGTATATTCAATTGCAGTAAGCAGCGTTGAGAAGTTTGGTTTCTCAGAGTTGGATATGCCTGAATTGGAGAATGCAATTGAGGGTGGTGATGAGAGCATCTATCTTACACTTGAGGCAAAAATACTTCCTTGGATTGTAAGATTCACAAACGTAGAGTTCTAATAATTTACAGTTAATTGGGGGAGGGATCTCCCTCCCTCCTTCAAAAAACTTACAGATAAAATAACCGGATAAACAAAGAAAGCAGCATGAAAACCAATATAAATTTTGTTAAACGATACTCTTTCAGTCTAGTTGCAGCATTGCTGTTGGGGAGTTCATTAGTATCTTGCGACGCCATCCTTGATGAAAAGGAGGTAGACTGTTCAGTAAATTACAGCGTAAAGTTCAAGTACGACTATAATATGAAGTATGCAGATGCATTTGCTAACGAGGTTAAATCAGTTACGCTATATGCATTTGACAATGATGGAAAATTGGTGTATCAGAAAACCGAGGAGGGTGATGTACTGAAGCAGGAGGGGTATGCAATGGATGTGGACATGGATCCGGGCAACTATCATCTTATTGCATGGGCAGGTTTGAATAATGATGATTCTTTCTCTGTTCCTTTGGTTACAACCGGTGCGAGCATTGAGGACCTCAAGTGCAGAATGGACAGGGTTTATGCCAAGTCTGACGGCCAGGGCGGTATAATAAATACCAAACTTACCTCTTTGTTCCATGGTCAGGTAGAGAGCCAGAATTTCACTACCAGAGCAGCCATTAACCAGGAGATAGTTGTTCCTTTGGTTAAAAATACAAATACAGTGAAGATCATCCTTCACCAGATGGACGGTGTAAGAATCCCTGCGGAGGATCTTGAGTTTACCATCACCGACAATAACGGATACATGGACTATGACAATACCCTTCTTGAGGATGAGCAACTTACTTACTATTCATACCATCATGAGTCGGGTAATGTTGTTGAGCCTTCTGAGACAAAATCCGGGGAGTTTTCAAACATAAGTTTTGCAACAGCCGAACTTACAGTGGGCAGACTGGTTGAGAACCAGAATGCAATCCTTTCAATAAGGAACAAGGCTACAAATGAGACAGTTCTCCGTATTCCGGTAATCAAGATGTTCCTTTTGGCAAAACTTCAGGGCCAGTATGATATGGATGACCAGGAGTATCTCGACAGACAGGATGAGTACAAGATGACCTTCTTCCTCGACGAGAATATGAAATGGATTGATTCTCAGATTATAATTAATGAGTGGATTGTGAGATTTGACGATATGAGTTTCTAACGGGAAATACAGCAGAATTATGAAAAGATTGTTATCATACATATTGATGATGGTGGTTGGCTGTATGATCCTCGTGTCCTGTTCCAAAGATGATGCAGTGGGGGGTGTGGACGGTATGATTGATGTAAGGCTTTCATTGCAGGTGTCGGGAACGGCATATACAAAGGATGTTGACAACAGCAATGAAACTTTGGATTATACCACCGGAGGCCAGAATAATATAAATGACCTGTATATATTGTTGGTTGACAGGAACGGCAGGTTCCAGTACCTTGTAGATGAACTGTTGGTGCAGAATACAGAGAAGACCTTATACAAAGGTACCATTACAAGACCGGCAGCAGGTTCAAGACTTGTCCTTATGGCCAATATAAACCAGCAGCAGATGAGCGGCTCAGCAGATGTCTCTACCTGGCTCAACAGTTTCAAGGGGCAGAATATTCAGAACATTTATGACAGTGCAGTTTTTGCGTACAGCACAGGTAACTGGGATTTGTCGGGAAGAAGCATTCCTATGTGGGGAGAGGTTGAAATTGGTGCTCCTGTAGATGGAAATGTTACCCTTTCATGCAACATGTACAAGGCCCTTGCAAAGATTAACATTTGGGTGAATGAGAAGAAGGGGATAGAGGGTTTTGTAATAAACAAGGTAGTTGTAAAGAATTCTTTGGATAAAGGATTTTGCGTGTCGCAGTCGCCGTTGAGCAGTGACATAGCAGTACAGTACGAGGCTCCATATATTCCTGCAGGTGCAGCAAACAGGACTTCAGACGCCCAGTACAGCAACCTGAATGTAACAACAGCGTTCTCAGATGCAATTTATGTGGTTGAGCAGGACAACAGTGCGGAGGGGCTCTCTCCAATAACAGTTGAGGTACACTATACTTATGACGGTGCAGCAGGAATTGGTGTTATAAACTTTAAAGATGAAAACGGTGTGCCGTTTGATGTAACAAGAAACCACTCGTATATCTTCAATATTTCAAAAGTGAGCGGAGTTGAAACAAATGTTTCCCTCATTTACGATGTAGTTGACTATTACGACATACACAGAATAAACTTGGGCTTTAATTAGCCAGACGCATGAAACATAAATGAAACCTGATAAAATTATTCGATAATATGAGAGAGTTAAGATATATATTGGTATTGTTGGCCGGAACCTTTTTGCTTTCGTGTACCGGAGAGGATATGGAGGTGAATAGGGAGAACCGGTATGAGCCGGGAGTTGAGACAAGCATATCATTGAAACTGGGTATCCCTGGGATGGATCTTGTACAGACAAAGGCCGGTGAGAGTTATGAGGATTATCTTGAGTATGTTTCCAACCTGCTTGTAGTTGTGTTCAACGCAGACGGCTCGTTCCATCTGGAGCATGAGCAGATGTACAACCATAACCAGGGAACAGACAAAGTTGACATTGCAAGCATTGAGAGCGGAAAGAAATATATCTACGCAGTAGCAAATACCAATTCTTCATTGTTCAATGACAACAATACAGATCTTACAGAGATTCTGAAGGCTCAGGCAAGAAAGGGGAGGGAGAGTTTCCTTAAGGCAACTGTTGACATGTGCCAGGAGTTTGAGGGAATTACTGAGGGAAGGTTCCTTATGAGCGGAAAATATGTTGCTGCTTCAAATGATGCAGGTGATGGTTCAGTTAACATCCCAAGAACCGGCGGCACCCTTCAGGGAGTGATAGAGTTGGTAAGGGTACAGGCTACAGTGGTGTTCAGCATTAAGGGCGGCGAAGGTGTAGATTTTACCCCAACCCATTTCCAGGTATGCAATCTCCCTAAGAGTTCAAACTTGTTTGAGCAGGCTTCTGATGTTGCAAACGGTACCTACTTCAATACCGAGATGCTTACATACGACAGTTTCAAGGACAGCATCTTCTTCTATCCTATGGAGAACAGGAAACAGCCTTCTGCAAATGTTGCAGCATACAGAGACCGTATGGATATGGCAAATGCCTCTTCTGCTTACGTGGTTATAAAGGGTACCTACTCTGGCAAGGCAGACCACTACAAAGATTTTGACAAGGATAATTATACAGGCAAGGAGAATGCAGAGGCACAGGTTACATATTACATTCCTCTTGGATATGTAAACGGAAATTTGAACGACTATAACGTGAGGCGCAATACAAAATACATCTACTCAATTACTGTAAACGGTGTTGATGATATAGTTCTGGAGGTTGTTTCTGATGAGGAGAAAAGCAGTGTTGAGGATGGTGATGTAATTTACCTGAACGGTGGTAAGGTGATTGATCTTGACGCACACTATGCAAGCGGTATCCTTACTTTCAACAAGGCAGATCTTGAGAGCAAGAGCGAGATTACTTATAAAGTGAAATCTCCTTATACAAACGGTTACCAGACAGGTGTGGATTCAGATTGGGTTAAGTTTGTGATAAACGGAAAACGTCAGGGGGTATATTCACAGCAGACAGTTGCTTACCCAGGTGACAACAGCAGCAGCCTGTTGTCTGTGGGGGAACTGATGGAGAATTTGCAGAATGCAGAAACTTTGGACCTGTTTGACAACAATGACCAGATAGTGGTAAGTTGTTATGTAAATGAGTACTACTATGAGGATAAGGCAACTGAGTGGCACAAATGGGTGAATACAGATAACCGAGAGATGCTCATCCTTTGCGACACCAAGGCAGGAAACGGCAGCAGCCTTACTGAGGGAACATACATTATCCGCCAGAAATCTATCCAGACCATCTTCAAGACCGACGGCTCTTTGGCAAGTGCGTGGGGAACAGAGTGGTTCAATGAGACTGATAACATCCAGCCCAACTACGGTATAAATTCAGACAATACAGACAGGAGCAACTCAACAGCCAATTTTGCTTCATTCAATAATGACGGCAGAAGGAACATGATTGCCGAGGTTTACAATAACGGCAACCAGAGGGCAGACTGGAGTGACATTACAACCTGGAACTGGGACTGGGATCCTCAGACAACCGCAGGTGAGTACAGGAAGGCATACCTTGCATGTATGAGCAGAAACAGGGATGCTGACGGTGACGGTGAGTTTGATGTAAACGAGATGAAATGGTACTTGGCATCTGTAAACCAGTATCAGGACCTGTGGATTGGAAATGCAGGTATAAACCAGAATGCACACCTTTACACTTACCCTACAACCCCAGTGGTAACCCACTACTTCAGCAACTCAAAAGGACAGATATTCTGGGCAGAGGAGGGTGCAGCAGTATCTCCATACCATGAGCACGGAGGGCGTTTCAGCAACAACAGAAAACATGCTGTACGCTGTTTGAGGAACCTTAACGTGGAGTCTCCTGCAGACCAGAGCAAATATATAGCATCGCAGAATGATGTGCTTCAGGTTGACTATGCAACAGTAAAACAGGAGGGTGGCAAATATGTAGTGGAACTCAGCGGCCTCAATTCAAATGCATTGCGCAGTTACAGGACAGAGATGCTTACCAGACATACAGAGCGTGAGGAGCAGAACAAGCCGTATGCATCATTTACAATTAATGATGAACTTACCAGACCTTCAGACTTGAGGAACGGCCAGTACACTTGGACTAATATCATAAACAGCGGCAAGGATGGAGATTACGGTTGTCCTGATGGTTACAGAATCCCTTCACAGAAAGAGTTGATCCTTATGCTCTCAAAGGTGAATGACACAGACTACCACAATGATGAGGTACTCTCAATGACCCGCTCATCATTTGCACCAAACCAGACCGGTTATCCATATCATCCTCTTGGATACACAGTTGGAGGTTATGCAATACACAACTACAACCCGTTCATGTGTGTGCTTGTAACAGACATAAACAATATAAACAACAATACAGTAAACCACAGCAACTATTACTTGCGCTGTGTAAAGGACAACTAGGACTCAATAGAGAAAATAGAATACTTTTATAGGTTAGACGCAAATTATCGGGAGATAATTTTACATTAGGTTTTCATGCGAAAGCTGCTGTCGGAAGATGGCAGCTTTATTTTTTGCCGGCAATTGTTTAAATTTGCAAAGATATAAGGTATGAAACGGCTCATATTTGCAATATTGCTCCTTACAGCCTGGTCAACCTGCTACTCCCAAAATGGCGGCCAGCAGCAGTTCAGGCTCCCTTCTGTCCCCGACACAATAAGGACAGTAGAGGGGAGGTTCAACTATGTGGTGGGGAACTATTGGGCCAACTTCAATTTCTCGGACACCCTGTTCCTGGAAATTCCTGAGCGTGCATGTGAAATGGCGCTTGTAAATTACGCAGACCTCCTCTCCCGCCTCCCTCTGGCAAAAAGTGCCCCGTATCTTGAGGATTTCCTTGCAAAGGCATCTGCCAACGCCGCAATGCAGAACCATATGGCCGGATTGCTCCGCAAATACCTTGTAAACTATGACTCCCCCCTGCGCAACCATGATCTCTACATTTGCGCAGCAGAGTACCTTAAGGAGAATGCACTGGATGAGATAACCCGTTACAATGCAATGCAGGATGCCCATCTCCTCTCCCTTAACCCGGAGGGGAGCGTGGCAGCAGATTTTACATATTTTCTTCCCGACAATACCGGGGTCCGCATGCACGGGGTGGAATCTCCATACACCCTTCTCTTCTTCTACAACCCCAACTGTCGCTCATGTCAGGGAATAATAGAGGCCCTGAAAACCTCAACTGCAATAAACAGGGCATTGGAAACCGGCGCACTCACACTCCTTGCAATATACACACAGGACGATTCCCCTGTATGGCGTGAATTCATAAAAGAGACACCCCAGGGCTGGACAAACGGATGTGACAACGGAATGAAACTCATCTCTGAAAACATCTATGACCTGAGGAACCTTCCGGTATTCTACCTCCTGGATTCAAAAAAACGGATCCTCGTTAAAGACCTTCCACTCTCCCAGATTGAGAAGTATTTCAAATGACCATTTCTCCTGTAAATCAGGCGAAAATTTTGCAATCTCATAAATACTGATTAAATTTGTTGAACTCCAGTTGGCCCTTAAAAGGGTGGCGGGAGCAAATATTTTTTTTGAAGACGTTTTTTGCGTTAGTCTCTGTAATCCGAATCTAGCAAATTCAACTTAGAAAGAGATGACTGCAATAAAAGCGTCTGCGTTGTGTGATTTATTGTCACTCATAGGGAATATTGTGCATTAATGGCAGTTCTGCAGATTTGCACAAAGTTCTTTGTGGTGTGTTTATATATCACTCAGGCGTGGGCTGACTGGCGTTGCTTATTCTTTCTAAGGGGCAATGCTAGAGCCCGGGTTACAGAATAAGCAAAACAGATTCCCACGTCTTTTTTGTTTATAACTGAATAAATGCCGGATGGGGAATCTTCCGGTGCATTGGAAGAAAATGCACATTGGGAAACTCATAAAGGAGCAACTTCAACTGCAGGGAAAGAGTGTATTATGGTTTGCCGGGCAATTGTCTTGCCACAGGACCAATGTGTACAAAATACTCTCCAAACGCTCCATAGACACACACGAGTTGGAACGCATCTCCAAAATCCTCAATTACGACTTCTTTTCTGTTTATTCACAACAACTTCGCAACGCCGGCGACATGTAGCCAATCCCGCTACATGTATAAACATTGGCTACACACCCATAGGGGCCTCCTCCCTATAAAGAGATAATTTTGCCCACAAAGCAAAATCATCCAAACAAACAAAAACTATAAAATTATGAAGACAGAAGATTTGAAGTACGAATCTCCTCAAATTGAATTTATGGAGGTTGAAGTAGAAAAAGGATTTGCAACCAGCGGTGATACAGAAGGGTATAACCCTAACCAATGGTAACAGCCTTCCTTTACAATCATTTGTGTTAACCGTTTAATTATTTAATTATGAAGAGATTATTTTTTGCAATAGTTTCTCTTTTCCTTCTTGTGTTGGCAGGATGCGAAAAAGAGGAGAATGTGGGAATTTTAAATTCCCCAGATACATTAGTGGCAACCATAGAAGTTGCAGGTGATACCAAAGCCCAGTTGCAGTCTGGAACTGGCGATGTTATGAATGTGGTATGGCAAAGTTATGACCCAATTTCTGTATTTTATAAAATAGGCGATGAGGTTAAGAATGTAAAATATGTGTGTGATGATGGTGCAGGTACAACTACAGGAATCTTTGTTAAGGCTGATAATAATACAGATGTAACCGGTGCTACCCTCCTTGCTGCGGTATATCCATATACTCAGGAGGCAACATACGTTGAGGCTACAAAGACAATCTCAGGCTTGACAATGGATGCCTCATATGTTTTCTCAGCGCAGATGATAAAGACCGGTACTCCAATGGCATATGTTGGAAATGGAGATAGAATTGTGTTCAAGAATGCTGCCGCATTGGTAAAAGTGACTGCAAGCAATATCCCAACCGGATACACCTCAGTTGAACTCTCATCAGCAACAGCAAAATTGTCGGGAAACTACACAATTACATTTGACAATAACGGTTTGCCAGTTGCTGCATTAACAGATGAAAATACCAATCCAAATACTGTAACCTTTACAGGTACCAGTGAAAACCAGACTGTTTATTTCCCAATCCTTCCTGGATCATACGCAGACCTTAAAGTATCTGCAAAGGGAACATCAGTAGAACCTCTTGTTCTCGTTGCCCCTAAAGCATTGACCGCTGCAAGAAGCAATTATTACTATACAACAGTAGCTGTACAATCTGTAAGCACTCAGGATGCATTGACTAATGCTATTACTGGTAGCGGAACAGAAGATGTAAATATTGCAGTTGATGATATTTTGAATGAAGTTGAGCTTCCAGCCACAAGTGAAGATAAGGAGGTAACTATTACATTTTCATCTACAACAGAAAATATATCTGTTTCTCAAGCAAGCGGTGCTGAAGTAGCCGGTAATGTGAATATTGCTGCTAACAATGCTGATGGTTTAACAACCAGGACATTAGTTGTTAATCTACCTAAGTCAACTGTAGAGGTGATCGGTGATGCAACATATGCGAACATAACCGCAACCACTGCAGATCATACATTGGTCCTTGGCAGTGGAATTACTGCAACAAAAGTAACTGTCAAAAAAGGTAACATAAAAGTAAATGCTGGAGCAACATTGAACGGGATAGAATTTGGTACCGATGCAACAGATGTAACATCAGTAACAATTATTGACAACGGCGGTACAATTGCTGATGAGGTTAGGAATAATACTAATGTAACAGTGATAAGCGCTGATGAGGGAGAGTTGAGGAAGGTTGTTGCAAAAGGCGGTGAAATGAAACTGGTGTCAAATTTGGCACTTACATCACCTCTAAAAATTCCAGCAGATGTTGAAGTAGTTTTGGATTTGAACGGGAATGCACTTTCATATACCTCTGCAACTGCAGGAGATGCCATGATTACCAACAATGGTTCCTTGACAATTAAGGATTCGGGCACAAATGGTAAAATAACTTATTCTTATACCGGTACTCCAGACACAAGTTATGGCAAGGGTAATTATACTATTTTCAATAATGGAATATTGCTTCTTCAGAGTGGTATAGTTGAGAATACTACAGCTGCAATGTCTCATGCTTCATATGCGGTAAATACAGGAGCGGGAGCTTCGTTTACCATGGATGGCGGTAAAGTACTTAATGTTACCGGGCATGCTGTACGTATGGCAAATTTTGGCTCAGGAGCAAATAATATGATTGTCAATGATGGTTATATTGAAGGTACACGTGCCATTCAGATGCAACTTCCAGGAAGTGATGCCTCATCAGCTCCTGAGATGAACTTGAAAATTGCCGGTGGTGAGTTGAAATCCAATGAAGAGACATATAATTTGGCTATTTATGTGTATTCAAATGGCCAAAGCGGTGAGAATGTAAGCATTGAAATTACAGGCGGTATTTTGGATGGTAATGTCGCACTCAATGGCGCTGTAACAGGAGGTATGAAGAGCGGCGCAGTAAAAGTATCTGGAGGTACAATCAAAGGTGAATATAGCGTGTTCAGTTATTCTGATTCTCCTGATGCAGGAGAAAAAATAACTGTTACAGGTGGTGTTTTCCATAGTTTTTACTCGCTGTATTATATGGGCAGCAATGAGAAGATGGATGTTGAATTACAGGGTGATGTTACACTTGAAGAAACTCTGGAAATTCCAGAAGGGGTTACTCTCAATTTGGATTTGAACGGTAAAACCATCAGCCAGGAGAAAGCTCAGACTGGCACTTACGCAATGATTGCAAATAAAGGTACACTTGTTATCAAAGACAGTGACCCTAATGGTAATGGAAAGATCAGTTACAAGGATATTACAGAATACAGTGCGGATAATAATTACGCATCCAACACCATTCGCAATGAAGGTGTTCTTACTTTGAAATCCGGTACAATTGAGAATACATCAAGTGATAATGTTATGAATTATGGCTATCCTCATGCTATTGATGTATATAAAGGCTCAACTACCAATATTGAAGGCGGTACTGTAAAGAGTGACAACTATGATTGTATCCGCATGTTCTGCAATAGCACAACATTGGCAACAACCGTTACTATTTCAGGTGGAAAGATAATCAATAGGGTTTCTTTCCAGAATCCGAGCAGCAATCAGGCAGGTTATGGAGTATTGAATATTACCGGTGGAGAATTTACTACAACAGAAGGTGTTACAGCAAATGTGCGTCTTTTGAATTTCAGTACTGATGTTTCAAATATGAAAGCCAAAATTTCAGGAGGAACATTTGATAAAGGCGTTAAGACTCAGAGTTATAGTTCATGGACAAAAGACTGGTCTTGGCTTACAATAGAAAATGGAGTTCAAATTACTAAACTTGATTAAGGTTTCTAAGTTAATGCGTGGACCAGTTTCATCCTGCTGGAATTATAGGTGGTAGTTTTACTTCATTTGTTTAGGGTGATTATTGTATGCGCAAATGCTTAAAGAAAATACATGGTAATATAGAAAGAGTTTTACTCTTGTAGTGCAGTTAGTTTGGATTTTTAACTGTTCTTACGAACCCCGGGAGTTCTGCTTTCGGGGTTCTCTTATGTATTGTTGCCTGTTTATATATGAGGTGCCGGAAGGTGACTTTTGTCCACAGAATGGGTATCTTTTGTGGACGCCGAAGGAAAATGCAGCCGCCTGTCCCCTCCATTCCTCCTAGCCGATGAGAACCGGATTTATTGCTAATTATCAAGTTGACAAATTAACCATTCCTGCCAACTGTACGAAATAATCGTTTGACCAGATATCTAATTCCCTGGGATTGCGTACGAATGGCAGGACATCCGCTTTCACCTGTTTGATGTCTGCTGTTGCAAGACGCTCCATGAGTTTTTCTTTGAATGATTCTGGTGTAACCTCTTCGTCATTGAATTGACGGCAACGCTCGGCCAAATGTGCAAAATCAAGCGGCACATTATGACGTACATACCACTCAAAGTCATACCAGTCGCGTCCCTTAACTCTGTTTTTCCACGCACGATACACCAGGGCGTGTATCTTGCCGGCAAACAAATCAGGCAGAGTGAAGCAGCGGGTCATAAATGAATTGGGTTGCAACAAAAGTTTCTGCTCTGTCCTGAAATTCAGAGGAGGGCAAGTGTCAACCTCAATCTTGATTTTTATAGACTTCTCTGTTTGAAACATTACATCATATACATCGGTATTGTCCTTAAGGAAGGCAGACTCAACCTTATCGAAGTTCTTTTTATCTTTTTTCTTGATTTCAACTTCACGCCCCACCAATGCGAATGCATCAACAATAGGTTGAAAATACTTGCTGAAGTCAAATGCATTATCCTGTGCCAGTAGAGAAAAATCCATATCTTCACTGAAACGTTGCAACCCGTGAAAGATTCTCAGACAAGTACCACCATAGAATGCAGCCGATTCAAAAAATCCACCACTATACAAACCTGCAAGAATCACCTGTTGGTTTACTTCAAATATAGCATTCCGCTTATTCTGTTCTGTTGTCAGGTCATAGCGTGACAACATGCTGCTGTATATTTCATTTTTCATCGTCTCAAAAACTTTAGTACAGTTGCAATGGAATCGGCCTTCTTGCCTACCTTTATATACTCTTCAAAAATAGTTGCGTCAAACTTATAGAATTCATCCATATCCATTCGGATGTCATGCTTAAGATAGTTTTCTACATCCTTCAAAAATCGCAGATTGACCTTGGAAGAGTTTGCAATCAGGTCGCACAAAGCCTTTTCGGGTGATGCAATCAGGAATGCATATTCGCCCATATGTATACTTCTTACTCCTACAGGGAATGCTTCTCTGTCAATGTACTTATAGTTGTAAATTCCTATAGGAGTTTGAAAACTTCTGGAATGCTTTACCGTCATTGACTGATGCGTATATACAGCCTCAGGAATCAAGCCGTAGTACCTCAACGCTGTAGACATGGAGATATAAGAAGGAGCATAAAGATGATTTGCAATCAGTTCACTTGAAAGCATTTTTCCAGAATATTCGGGATTCACAACATAGAGCCCTCTCTTCAACCTTATAATATATCCATTCTTCTCAAGCCAGACAACCTTCTTATCCGCTGACTTGAGTGCTGGATATAACGATTCAATAATTGAAGTTGTAATTGGTATAATTCCTATTTCTTGTAATTGCTTATTCATGGTATAAAGGTAGTGATATTTTGAATAATAAAAGAAATAATTATTCCTTTTCTGTTCAATTATTGTCTGTTTTTACATTTTTGCGGACGCAGAGGAAAAATGCAGTCGTCTGTCCACGCAGGGGGTGCCTGGTGTGGACGAAAGGTGCCGGGAGGTGACTTTTGTCCACAGAATGGGTATCTTTTGTGGATGCCGAAGGAAAAATGCAGCCGCCTGTCCACGCAGAGGGTGCCTGGCGTGGACGCAAGGTGCCAGGAGGTGAGTTTTGTCCACAGATTGGGTATCTTTTGTGGATGCCGAAGGAAAATGCAGCAGCCTGTCCACAAAATGGCCTTCCAGCGTGGATGCAAGGTGCCTCCGCAAGCCTCCGTAAGCCGCCGCGGTGCCCGGTGGCTATTCTCTCTCTATTCGCAGTTGTTGTATCTGGTTGCCCTTCTCCTCGGTCATTACAAAGAGGGTGATTCTGAATTTTTCGCCGCCGGCGCTAAGGCTCCCTATGGCGTAGGTTAAAGGGGCTTTGCCGCTTTTGTGTACTATTGAGAAGGATTTTGGGGTGTAGTTTACAAAGAAATCCTTCATTATCTGGGTTGCCTGAACTTTGCTGCAGGCGCTTACTGAGCCCAGAATGTCAAGTTCCAGATTGCCGGCAAACCATGCAGAGAGTTTTTCTGCATCTCCCAATTGTATGTATTTTCCTATGGGTACAAATACGTCTGCCTGTTTTTGGGCAAATGAGCAGTTTAATGATAGTATTGCAATTGCAAGAAGCAGTATTGTCCTTTTCATTTTTATAAGGGGTATTTTATTGTGCAAATAACGGCATTAAACTTGCAAAAAACAAGCCATATTCCTACTTTTGTTTGTATGAAGATTACATTATTGCTGGTTGGCAAGACTGCTTTCCCTTTTGTGAGTGAGGGTATTGCCATTTATGAGAAGCGTCTGGGGCATTATGTGAACTATGCCCGAGTGGAGATTCCCGAACTTAAAAATGTTCAGGCCTTGAGCCATGAGCAGATTAAGGAGAAGGAGGGGGAACTTATTCTCAAGAATATTAGGAATACAGATGATGTAATTTTGCTGGATGAGAGGGGAAGCACATATTCTTCTCTGGAGTGGGCGTCACATCTGCAGAAGAAGATGAATTATGAGGGGAAGGATATTGTTTTTGTCATTGGAGGGGCGTATGGCTTCTCAAAGAGGGTTTATGAGAGGGCTAACGGCAAGATTTCCCTCTCCAGGATGACCTTTTCACACCAGATTGTGAGGGTTATATTTTTGGAACAACTTTACAGGGCGTTTACAATAATGAAAGGGGAACCGTATCATCATGAGTGATTTTATATTGGGAGCGGAGAGGATTTTTTCCAGGTTTGTGCAGTGCCTTTCAAAGGTCGCGGCATTCCTTCTCAGGCAGAGAAGTGCTGTGCTGTTGACATTGGCACTGTTGCTTGCCGTGTTCTCATATATTGTGGTTCCGTCGGGAGAAGAGTTGGACAAGGATATTGCAAGGCTGGAGAGGAGGATTCAGGAGAGGCAGCAGATTCTGAGGGATTATGTTGCCCGGGCGTTTGAGGTTCCGGTGCAGCAGTGGCTTGCTTTTGAGGATTTTCCGGAAGATATGGTGCTGTACCGCTATAATGCGGATACGTTGCAGTCTTGGGTAAACCAGTTCCCTGTTGCCAATGATGAGGTGGATGTGCTTACCTTGTGGCACAGGATAAACCATCTCAACAGCAGGAGCCTTTTCAATGCTCCGCTGGCATATCTTACAGAGCAGGAGCAGTATGTGAATCTGGGTTCTGCGTGGTATGTTGTAAAGGTGTACAGAAGGGGGGAGGTGAAGATTATCTCAGGCTTGCTCATTAAAACAGAATATCTCTCAAACAATACGGTCCTGGCCAGCAAGATAAACCCAAATCTTGGGGTTAGGAGGAAGATGGACATTGCTCCGGTAACATTTGATGAGGGTGATGTTGTACGGGGGCTCGACGGTGGTGTCCTTTTCTCTGTAAACAATGATTTTGCACTGGTTGAGGGGGGGACTGCAGTTTCCCTGAGATGGCTCTCAATGATGCTCTTTTGTGCTGCGCTCTATTCGTTCTATTTTAACAGGCGCAATTTTAAGGCATTTATAATATATTGTATTGGGCTTACTGTAATAAGGATAATGTGCTTTGGCCTGGCAGTGTCGCTGAGGTTCAATTCAGAACTTTTTTCACCTAACCTGTATGCAGATACGGGGCTTTTTTCATCGTTCGGCAATTTCCTGCTCAATAACCTTTATGTATCCTTGCTGGTACTTGGCATTTATCTGCTGAGGAAGAGGATAGTGCTTCAGTATAAGCAGTGGGGGGTATGGAAGAGGAGGTTCATTGTATTCTTCCTGGCGGTGGTGCCTGTGCTGCTTGTGCTGTACATCAATTATGTGTTCAGGTCTGTAATAAGCAACTCCGGCATTGTGCTTGAGTTGTACAGGATACAGTTGTTGAATGAGTATTCGGTTTTGGCCTATGCCTCTTTTGCCCTCCTTTTTACGGCATTGCTCTTCTCGCTGCAGTTGCTTGTACCATTGCTCCCGTTTGTCAGTAGGTTTTCATTGCTCAAGTCCAAGTGGCTTATGGGGTACATTTGTGCAATATCGCTTTATACTATAATTATAGTGAGCAACCTGGGATTTGGGAAGGAGACAGACGGCAGCAAGGTGTGGGCAAACAAACTTGCAGTGGAGAGGGATATTAGCCTGGAACTCCAGTTGAGGTCAATTGAGGCCAAGTTGTCCAGGGACCCTATTGTGGGGGCAATGCTGGGGTTGCCACAGGAGAGGTACGGTCTCATCCAGAACAGGATGGAGGAGTTGTACCTTAAAGGGGTGAGCCAGAAATATGAGATAAACATTACAATCTGCCGCCCTAATGACATGCTGCTCGACAGCAAGTGGCAGCAGATGGTGGATTGTTCTGCGTATTACCAGGATCTGTTGTTGTCGGGAGTGCCCCTTTCTGAAGGGTCAAATTTCTTCTTCCTCAACAATTATAACGGCAGGGTGAGTTATTTGGGTGTCCTTACCTATTCCAATGCGGTTTCCGGTCCAATTACCATGTATCTTGAGTTTGAGTCGCGCTATACCAAGGATGTGATGGGGCATACGGCGGTATTGTTCGACTACAAGCCTTCAGACAACGTAAACATGCCGGAGGAGTACTCGTACGCAAAATATATTGACAACCGTCTGGTTATATATAAAGGTGCATATGTATATCCAATGGTTTGTAATCCCGACAATTATGCGCATGGCTTTTCAGTTGTGAAGGAGGAGGACCATCTCCATTTTGTTACAAGGGCCGACAACGACAACATTATTATAATTACAAGGGAGAGGAGGAGCGTTTTCCATTATCTGGTCTCTTTCTCTTACCTGATGCTCTTCTATAGTGCTATTGCCTCAATCTTCATACGTGGAAGGCGTCTGGGGAGAAGGAGGAGCATGAGGATAAAGTTGCCAAAGAATTCATTCAGGAGAAAGATTACATACCTTATTACAGTTTCTCTGGTGGTTTCCCTTATATGTATGGGATTTGGCAGTGTGTGGTTCTGCCTCAACTATTACAGGGATACCAACCATGCCATGATGGAGGAGATGCTGCAGACCGTGCAGATAACCCTTACAGATTTGTGCAAGTATGCGGAGAGTTACAGGCAGATAAATACCTCCAGTGTATACCAGTCGCTTGAGATGCTGGCCAAGAATACCCAAACCACAATTAACCTGTACGACCCTCACGGGCGTATGATACGTTCTACACAGCCGGAACTGTTCGACCGCTATCTGCTGGCCTCAAGGATAAACCCTCAGGCATACCATCAGTTGGTTTATGAGAACAGGATGCAGGTGATTACAAACGAGAAATTGGGAGAACTCAATTACTCTTCCCTTTATGCCCCAATATACAATGCCCAGGGTACTCTTGTAGCCATTGCAAATATTCCGTATTTCTCTAAAGGTTCCTACATTGTGGGGGATGTGTCATCTATCCTTGCTGCAATTATAAATGTATATATATTGCTCCTCCTTGCTGCAATTTTTGGCGGTACTGCCCTTGCAAACCAGTTGTCGGAGCCATTGGCCGAGATTGGCCGTAAAATGAAACTCATAGATGTTTCCAAGAAGACAGAGCATATCAATTACAGGAACAAGGATGAACTGGGGGAACTTGTGGGAGCATACAACAAAATGGTGGATGACCTTCAGGCAAGTACCCAACGCCTTGCCCAGACAGAGAGGGAACAGGCATGGAGCGAGATGGCGCGGCAGATTGCCCATGAGATAAAGAATCCCCTTACCCCTATGCGCTTGAGCATACAGCACCTTATAAGGCTCAAACAGCGTGGAATAGATGGCTGGGAGGAGAAGTTTGAAGAGGTGGCAACCTCTATACTGGAGCAGATAGAGATACTTTCCAATACAGCATCGGAGTTCTCGAGTTTTGCAAAGTTCTACTACGAGGAGACAACTGTGCTGGATCTTGCTGAACTTATAAATGACCAGCGGGTTTTCTTTGATACCAGGGAGAATATAAGGATGGCGTATGATTACTGCCACAGGGAATGTATGGTACAGGTACGCAAGGGGCAGATTATCCGTGTGCTGGTAAATCTTGTCTCAAATGCAATACAGGCTTTGGAGGATAAGGGGGGGTATATCCGCATTACGCTCAAAGAGGAGGCCGGGCAATATGTTGTTGCCATAGATGATAACGGCCCTGGTGTAAAGGAAGAGGATGTGAACAAACTGTTCAAGCCAAACTTTACAACCAAGAGCAGCGGAACAGGTCTTGGTCTTGCAATATGCCGCAACATTATAGAACAAAGCGGCGGCAAGATATCTTACCACCGCTCGGAACTTGGAGGAGCATGCTTCTCGTTTACGCTCCCTATTTTTGTCTCAAGAATATCTGCACAGGAACTCCGTTAAAGTTGAAGTGCTCGCGGAGCCTGTTCTCCAAAAAGCGTTTGTAAGGGTCCCTTATGTACTGAGGGAGGTTACAGAAGAACGCAAATGAAGGGCTTGGGCTTGGCAACTGTGTAATATACTTTATCTTTATATATTTTCCTTTCCATGCAGGTGGAGGGTAGTTCTCAATTTCCGGAAGCATTGCCTCATTGAGTTGTGATGTAGGGATCTTGCGTGAGTAGTTCTCATAAACCTCTGTAGCGGCCTTGAGTACATCAAATATCCTCTGCTTGTTTATTACGGATGTAAAGATGATTGGAACATCTGTAAATGGAGCAATCCTGTTAAGGATATCCTCCTTGAACTTCTTCATGGTGTTGTTGTCTTTCTCAATGGTATCCCATTTGTTTACAACTATTACAACACCTTTCTTGTTTTTCTGTATGAGATTGTAGATTGCCATGTCTTGGGCCTCAACTCCGGCCTGGGCATCTATCATCAGGATACATACATCTGAGTTCTCAATTGAACGTATTGCACGCATTACTGAGTAGAACTCAAGGTCTTCCTTTACTTTGGTCTTTTTCCTGAGTCCTGCAGTATCAACCAGCATGAAATCATATCCGAACTTGTTGTATCTGGTTGCAATTGAATCCCTGGTGGTTCCTGCAATATTGGTTACAATATTCCTCTCCTCGCCAAGGAGGGCATTTGTCATTGAGGATTTTCCCACATTCGGCTTCCCGACAATTGTAATCCTTGGGATGCTCTCATCCTCGTGGTCAATTACAACATTGTTGTCGTCGGGAAGGAGTTCGCAGATTTTGTCCAATAGGTCACCGGTTCCGCCGCCGCTTGCCGCAGCAATGCAGAATGGCTCTCCAAGGCCAAGGGCGTTGAACTCGTATGCACCGTACATCTTGTCTCCTGTGTCAACCTTGTTTACGGCAAGGATTACAGGTTTCTTGCAGCGGCGCAGAATTGAAGCAATTTCGGAATCGTAGTCTGTAATGCCTGTTGCAACCTCGCACATGAAGAGGATTACGTCTGCCTCTTCAATGGCCAGAGATACCTGTTTGCGGATTTCCCCCTCAAAAATGTCATCTGAGTTGCTGGTATATCCGCCTGTATCTACAACAGAGAACTCTTTGCCGCACCATTCGCTCTTTCCGTAATGGCGGTCTCTGGTTACACCGGCAGTTTCATCAACAATGGCCTGCCTCATACCTACAAGCCTGTTGAAAAGGGTTGATTTGCCTACATTAGGCCTTCCTACAATTGCTACAATTCCCATATTATTCTCCAATTTTAGCATCCCAGACCGCAACTTCCGCAGTCTGAATTGCACTCTCCACTATTTTTTCTGTTTTTCTTTCCCCAAAGTTTCTTCTCTTCCATTTTTGCGCACTGGATACCCCGTTTGCGCATCTCCCTATTGTTTTCAATCTCAGTCTCGGGGAATTTTCCGTCTTTCCTGAAGATGATGTTGAAGCAGAGCCCTATTACACAGAGCCCCACCAGAAAAATTGTAAATAAAAGCAGTTTCATTATAATAACCATTTCTCCTTGAGGCCAAGCGGCTTTTCGCTTATATTGAATATAGGCGGAATCTGTGCGGCCTTAAAGGATGCACCTCTTTTCAATCTTACAATTTTCTCAACAATTTGTTTGTCTGCCCCCTGTGCAATTACCTCCTCAGGAGTCTTGCCTTCTTCCTGCATTGCATAGAGGATGGCGTCCAGTACAGGGTAGTCGGGGAGCGAGTCGGTATCTTTCTGCCCTTCCCTCAACTCTGCAGAAGGGGCTTTTGTAATGGTTGAAACCGGAATTACAACACCGTTGCGGTTTATGTAATTTGCCAGTTCATATACTTCACATTTATAGAGATCTGCAATTACCATTGCGGCTCCTGCAAGATCTCCATATAATGTGCCGTATCCGGTGCTCAACTCACTCTTGTTTGATGTATTGAGGAGCAGTGCCCCGAATTTATTGGAATAGGCCATAAGGAGGGTTCCCCTTATCCTGGCCTGAAGGTTCTCTTCAGCAACATTCCATTTGTTGTCGGGACCAAAGACAGGAGAGAGTTCCTTCATGAACTTGTTCCATATCTTTCCTATGGGTACAATGTCATAACTCATCTCAAGATTGTCTGCAAGATCCACAGCATCCTGCACCGAGTGTACAGTTGAAAATTCACTTGGCATAAGGAATCCATGCACATTTTCTTTTCCAAGAGCCTCAACGGCCAATGCTGCAACTACGGCAGAATCTATTCCTCCCGACAGTCCCAGGCATACCTTTGATGCCCCACATGAATGTACGAACTTGCGCAATCCCTCTACAAGGGTATTGTGGACATCTTCTATCTGCAATTTTGGCGACAACATAATGCAATGCTTTTATTTGTTAGAATACGAATGATCCGCTGATTGATGAATCTGTATAAACTTTGTTGATAATGTCTGCAAACAGTTCAGCAACAGAGATTACCTTAATCTTTGAAATATCCTGACCCTCTTTTGCCCTTAGAGGAATGGTGTCTGTAACTACAAGTTCGCAAAGTTCAGATTTGGAGATGTTCTCGTATGCTGCACCGCTGAGTACTGGGTGGGTTGCAACGGCCCTTACACTTAGGGCGCCTTTCTCCTTAAGCATGTTTGCTGCCTTGCAAAGGGTACCTGCAGTGTCAACCATATCGTCAACGATAACCACGTTTCTTCCCTCTACGTCACCGATTGCTGTCATTGAGCCAACTACGTTTGCCCTCTCCCTTGATTTGTGGCATACGATAAGCGGACAACCAAGGCTTCTTGCATAGGCATTTGCCCTTTTTGCACCACCCATATCAGGGGCAGCAATAGATAGGTTCTCAATGTTGAGGCTTCTCAAATAGTTGAGGAACAGACCGCTTGCGTAAACGTGGTCGAACGGTACATCAAAGAAGCCCTGTATCTGGTCTGCGTGTATGTCTGCTGTCATTACACGGTCGCAACCTGCTGCTGTAAGCATGTTTGCAACAAGTTTTGCACCGATAGATACCCTTGGACGGTCTTTCCTGTCCTGCCTTGCCCAACCGAAATATGGCATAACAGCCACAACCTTGTATGCAGAAGCCCTTTTTGCAGCATCAATCATAAGAAGAAGTTCAAAAAGGTTCTCTACAGGAGGGAATGTTGACTGTACAATAAATACGGTTGCACCTCTGACACTTTCGTCAAATGCAGGCTGGAACTCTCCGTCGCTGAATACATTGACGATAGATTTTCCCAAATCCAGTTTCAGATACTTTGCAATTTTCTCGGCAAGATACTGAGATCCTCTACATGAGAAAATTTTAATCACGTGATTATGATCCATAATGTTATAGTGTATTTAAGATAGTTTGTATATACTCAAGAACTTCTTCCCTTCCAGTGTGCTTCTCAGATGAGGTTACAAATATTGGAGGGAGTTCCTCCCAGTATTTGAGCAGTTCCTTTTTGTTGGCCTCTATCTGTTTTACAAGGGCCTCTTTGCCAAGTTTGTCTGCTTTGGTAAATATTATGGAGAACGGTATGCCTGCCGCTCCAAGGCTTGTAAGGAATTCAAGGTCAATCTTCTGTATGTCATGCCTGCTGTCCAGCAATACAAACAGCAGCACCATCTCCTGAGACTCGTTTATGAATTCGTTTATCATCTTGTGGAGTTTCACCCTGGCTGTCTGGGATATTTTTGCATAGCCGTACCCCGGAAGGTCTACAAGGTACCAGGAGTCATTTATCAGGAAATGGTTTACCAGGAGTGTCTTGCCGGGGGTTGAAGATGTTTTGGCAAGTCCCTTGTGCTGGCATAGGGAGTTTATGAGGGATGATTTTCCCACATTGGACCTTCCTATGAATGCAAATTCGGGATGCTTTGCTTTGGGCTTGTCTTTAAGCCTGGGGCTGCTTCCGGCAAAAATGGCCTTGGTAATTTTCATAAAATGTTCCTGTATTAGATTACAAAGGTACAATATTTTTTTGTATCTTGTGCGAAAAATAAGAGAGAGATGGAAGAGAAGATGACACTGCTGCAACTGCAGGAGAGGATAAGAGAAGGGATAGAGGAGGCTGTTCCCCCGGTAGTTTGGATTACAGCGGAGATAGGAGAACTTAAGATGCACTCCAGCGGACATTGTTACCTGGAGTTTGTAAGTTATAGGGAAAAGGGGCATGCGGTGGCTGCAAAGGCCAGAGGGACAATATGGAGCAGCACTTTCAGGCTGCTCAAGCCTTATTTTGAGACAACGGCGGGAGTTGCCCTGGCAAGCGGGCTCAATGTGCTGGTTAAGGTGCAGGTGAGTTTCTCCCCAATATACGGCCTTTCGCTGAATGTGCTTGACATTGATCCTTCGTTTACTGTTGGGGAACTTGAACTCAAAAGGCAGCAGACCATTGCAAGGCTCAAGGATGAGGGGTGCTTTGACATGAACTCCTCTTTGCAGATTCCATCCCTCCCAAGGAGGATTGCCATTGTCTCTTCTCCAACTGCCGCAGGATACAGGGATTTCATGAAGCAATTGCACGGCAATGAGGGGGGATTCCGTTTCCATACAGAACTTTTTGCCGCCCAGATGCAGGGTGAGGAGGCTCCGGGGAGCATAGTTGCCGCTCTGGAGAATATAGCATCAAGGGAGATGGAGTTTGATGCTGTGGCCATAATCAGGGGAGGTGGTGCAGCAATGGATCTTGTATGCTTTGATGACTACACCCTTGCTGTAAATATTGCCCAGTTCCCCCTTCCGGTTGTTACCGGCATAGGGCATGACCATGATTTCCATATTGCAGATATGGTGGCCCACACATGGCTCAAGACCCCTACGGCTGCTGCAGATTTCTTTGTTGATGCTTTTATGCAGCAATATCAATTTATAATGCATTTATTCCAAAGAATTTCACTAACTTTAGCACAGAAAATTTCAATTGAGCGCCAGCGGCTGCTCCAATTGCACAATTCAATGGCTCAGAGTGTTGCTGCCCTTGTTTCAAGAAGAAGGCAGGAGCTTGACATTTTAAAGTTGAGGCTTGATGCAGCAGACCCTTCAAGGATTCTTGCAAAAGGGTTTGCCATGGTTGCCGTTGACGGCAAAAGGGCTTCTGCAGGGGATTTTGTAGAGGGGAGAAGGGTGAGGCTCACCCTGCACGACGGTACCGTTGAATTTACAGTGGGTGAGGTGCTGGAAAAGGTTGTCGGGAAGAAAAAATAAAAGGATATGGAGAAGAAATTGAGTTATGAAGAGGCTTTGGCCCAGTTGCAGGAACTTGTGGAGGTGATTGAGTCTCCTGATGCGCAGATAGCAGGGATTGGAAAGGAGTTGAAGAAGGCAATGCAGTTGCTGGAGTTCTGCCGTAAGGAACTGGAAGGATATGAAAAGGATTTTGAAAAGACATTAAATAAAGGAGAGTTATGATTTACGATACTGATACCTATCTGGAACCGTTCCAGAAAGCCATAAAGGGGCGGCATGAGAGGCTGCTCATAAGGAAGGGGGAGATTGCAGGTTTTGGCAAGAGGATTACAGATGCCATAAACAACCATCTTTTTTATGGTGTGCACAGGGAGGGAGACCGTTGGGTGTTCAGGGAGTGGGCTCCCAATGCCACTTCCATTTATGTGAAGGGTGATTTCAACAATTGGGAGATTTCGCCGGGCTACAGAATGACAAACAAAGGTGGAGGAGTGTGGGAACTGGTGCTCCCCAAAAGGGCTGTAAAGCATGGCGACCTTTTCAGGCTGCACATTTGCTGGAATGGCGGAGAGGGGGAGAGGCTCCCGTCGTATGCAACCAGATGTGTGCAGGATCCCCGGACACATGTTTTCTCGGTACAGGTGTGGGCACCTTCGCGCAACTACAAATGGAAGAATCCGCGTGTTCCCAAGGTGGAGAACCCGCTCATTTATGAGACACATATTGGAATGGCAGGAGAGGAGCCTGCTGTTGCCACTTTCAAGGATTTTACAAAGAATGTCCTTCCAAGGATAGCAAAACTCGGATACAATACAGTTCAGATAATGGCTCTGCAGGAGCACCCTTATTACGGGTCGTTCGGTTATCAGGTCTCCAATTTCTTTGCCCTGAGTTCACGTTTCGGCACCCCTGAGGATTTTAAGGAACTGGTTGACAAGGCCCACAAACTGGGACTGGCTGTAATTATGGATATAGTCCATTCACATGCCGTGAAGAATGAACTGGAGGGGCTGAGCAACTTTGACGGTACCAAAACCCTCTATTTCCACGCTGGAGACAAAGGCGACCATCCTGCTTGGGGAACCAGATGCTTTGATTACGGCAAGGATGAGACGCTGTACTTCCTCCTCTCAAACTGCAAATACTGGATGGAGGAGTATAATCTGGACGGATTCCGTTTCGACGGCATAACAAGCATGCTTTACTGGGACCACGGCCTGGGGCGTGCATTTGGGGGATATGAAGATTACTTCAATGCCAATGTGGATGTGGATGCGCTTGTGTATCTGGGGCTTGCAAATGACATGATAAAGGAGATACACCCAGATGCCTTTACCATTGCGGAGGATATGAGCGGAATGCCCGGGCTTGCCGCCCCAATACATGAAGGGGGCTGGGGATTTGACTACCGCATGAGTATGGGTGTTCCCGACAACTGGATAAAATGGATCAAGGAGGTTCCCGACGAAAAATGGAATGTGTGTGACATGTGGTGGCAACTTACCAACAAGAGGGCAGACGAGAAGACGGTAAGTTATGCCGAGTGCCACGACCAGGCGATGGTGGGTGACAAGACAATCATATTCAGGCTTATGGATGCCCTTATGTACACCCATATGGATTTGGGTATGCAGAGTCTTGAGGTAGACAGGGCAATTGCTCTGCACAAGATGATAAGGCTGGTTACAATAGCCACCGCGGGCAACGGATATCTGAATTTTATGGGCAATGAGTTCGGACATCCGGAGTGGATAGATTTCCCAAGGGAGGGGAACAACTGGTCACACATGTATGCCAGAAGGCAGTGGAGCCTTGCAGACAGCCCGTTCCTCAGATACGGCAAACTGCTGGCCTTTGACAAGAAGATGATACACCTGTTCAGGGAGAACAATATCCTCTCACAGCCTCCAATCTCAATCTACAATGATGAGCCAAGGCAAATTCTGGTTATGGAGAGGAACGGATATGTGTTTGTGTTCAATTTCAGCCCTTCAGAATCATACAGCAATTACAGGGTAAACATTTTTGGAGGGGAGTATTCTGTTGTACTGGATACAGACTGGAAAGAATTTAACGGTTTTGAAAGGAACAGGAAAAAACAGATACATTACACGCAGGAAGATGCTGAGGGTACGTTTTTGAGTTTGTATCTCCCTGCAAGGAGTGCGTTTGTCCTTAAACGTAAATTAGTTAAATAAAAATATTTGTTGTAATTTCGCGCGCAAAATATATTTACATCATATGGCATACTTGGAATTTAACAAAGAGGAATTGGTAAATCTTGAGTATTCTCTGGAACGTGAGATTCTGCTCAGCAATAGGGCAGGAGGCTACGTGAACACCACTATAGTGGGGTGCAACACCAGAAAATACCATGGTCTGCTGGTTGTTCCTATTGAGAATTTTGGAGGAGACAAACACATTCTTCTCTCAACTCTGCACGAGTCGCTCATTCAGCACGGGCAGAGTTTCAACTTGGGCATTACATCTTATGGCGATGTATATGAGCCTCGAGGGCACAAATATATCGTTGACTTTGAGATGGACTACGCCTCAACAATCACCTACAGGGTGGGAGGCATGAAGTTTAGCAAGACAATAATGTTCTTGAGGGACACAGAGGAGGTCCTTGTAAAATATACCCTTCTTGAGGCCCATTCTCCTACAACTCTAAGGATCAAACCTTTCCTCGCATACAGAAATATACACTCGCTTACTTCAGCCAATACATCTGCCAACACAAGATATACATCAGTTGACAACGGTGTGGCTTTCAACATGTATGAGGGCTTTCCTACGCTCAACCTGCAGTTGAACAAGAAGAACGAGTGGATTGCTTCACCGGACTGGTACAAGGGGATAGTTTACAAGGAGGAGAGCAGAAGGGGATTTGAGTGCAAGGAGGACCTTTTTGTTCCCGGTTATTTTGAACTTCCAATAAAGAAGGGTGAGAGCATTATCCTTTCAGCATCTACCGGAGAGGCTGTACCTTCAAAATCACTTAAAGGGAGATTTGAGAGGGAGGTTCTCAAAAGGGACAATACCAGAAGCAACTATGAGGCTTGTCTGAAACTTGCTGCCGGACAGTTTGTTATAAAGCATGCAGGTGAATACAGCGTATGTTCGGGTTATTCATGGGATTACGAGAGCCTTAGGGAGTCATTCATTGCACTTCCAGGTCTTACCCTGTACAACAACGGTGATACAGAGAGATTTGAGAAAGTAATTGACAGTACAATAAAACGCCATAGAGACAACATGCTGGCAGAGTCTGACTGCCCCGACAGCGGACTTTGGTTCATTAGGGCCATACAGCAGTATGTAGATTACGGCGCCGATGCTGCAGGTGTTTGGAAGAAATACGGCAAGTGGATGGTTGAAATCATTGAATCATTCCTTGGCAACTGCAGGGCAAGTGTAAGGCTTCATGAGAATGGCCTCCTTTGGGCACAGAAATATGGGGTGGCACTTACCTGGATGAACACTTATGTAGACGGCAGACCTGTAAGCGAGCGTCCGGGATATCAGGTTGAGGTGAATGCCCTTTGGTACAATGCATTGTGCTTTGTAAGGGATCTGGACCTGAAGTTCGGCAAAGGCAAACTTGTACAGAAGACAGACAGCATCATTGGAAAGATAAGGGAGAATTATACAAGGGTATTCTGGTGTGAGGAGAGAAAACATCTTGCTGATTATGTTGATGAGCACGGACAGAATATCTTTACAAGACCTAACCAGTTGATAGCATGCTGCGTGAAATATTCACCACTTGATGATGAGACCAAGATGGCTGTACTCACAGCAGTAAAGAAGGAACTCCTTACAGTCAGGGGTATAAGGTCGCTATCTCCTAAGAATCCTTTGTACAGAGGTGTATATGAGGGAGACCAGGGAAGCAGGGATATTGCCCACTTCAACGGATGTGCATTCCCATGGCTCCTCACTCCATACATTGAGGCAAACCTTGCACTTACAGGAAAGAGTTTTGTAAGGAAGGCCAAGGATCTTCTTGATGCATTTGAGGAGGATATGGAGATTCACGGTATAGGTTCTGTGGCTGAGATTTATGACGGTGACCCTTCTCACAGGCCTCACGGATGTATCTCATCTGCAATTAGCGTTGCAGAGATAGTTAGAGGAAAGAGCATGTTGAACAGAATAAAAAAGTAAAGAGATGAAAGTATTGATGTTCGGTTGGGAGTTCCCTCCACATATTGCCGGTGGTTTGGGTACTGCATGTTATGGCCTTACAAAAGGTCTTGCAAAACATGATGTGGAAGTTCTGTTTGTTATGCCTTCAGCCTCAGGTGACGAGGATCAGAGTGCAGTGAAAATCATCAATGCCAGTGATATTTCAGTTGCAGACGTTTGGGGCAAGACAGATATCAGCAGGCTTGAGAGTTTCCTGGATAAAGTAAGTTTCTTCAAGGTTTCGTCCGGTCTTGTACCTTATATAGATCCTGAGATGTTCTCCTCTATGGTTGAGAGCCAGGAGAAACGAAACAGGTATGAGGAGTATGAGCAGTTCAAGATCCATTATGGTGGAAAATACAAATTCTCAGGCAAATATGGCGCAAACCTTATGGAAGAGGTTCAGAGATATGCCATGGTTGCAAGTGCAATTGCCCTTGAGAATGACTTTGACGTTATACATGCACACGACTGGCTTACATATGCTGCCGGTATTGCTGCAAAGAAGATATCGGGAAAACCGCTTGTAATACACGTTCATGCAACTTCATTTGACCGTGCAAGCGACAATGCCATTGATACAAGGGTATTCGCCCTTGAGAAAATGGGTATGGAGGCTGCTGACAAGATTATGGCGGTAAGTAACCTTACCAGAAATATTGTCATAAATAAATATGGTATAGATCCAAGCAAGGTGGTTGCAGTCCACAATGCCGTAGACTTTGACGAGTTCAAGCAGATGGAGGTGAAGAGGGGAGTTGATGACAAGATTGTAACTTTCCTTGGACGTATCACTTACCAGAAGGGTCCTGAGTATTTCATTGAGGCTGCCAACAAGGTTCTCAAGAAATGTGACAATGTAAGGTTTGTAATGGCCGGTAACGGTGACCTTATGAACAGATCCATCAGGCGTGTTGCAAAATTGGGTATTGCAGACAAGTTCCACTTCACAGGTTTCTTGCGTGGAGATGATGTGAAGAAGATGTTTGCATATTCAGATGTTTATATAATGCCTTCAGTTTCTGAGCCGTTCGGTATCTCTCCATTGGAGGCTATGAAATCAAATGTGCCAAGTATCATTTCAAAGCAGTCTGGTGTGGCTGAGGTTTTGGACTATGCCATTAAAACAGACTTCTGGGACATTGATGCAATGGCTGATGCAATTTACGGCCTGCTTAAATATCCTGCGCTTGCATCAATGAGTGCAAGGTGCGGTGTTGAGGAGGTAAATAACCTCAAATGGGAGAATGCCGCCCTCAAGATGATAGATGTTTATCAGGAGGCTATAGATAACTTAAAGTAGAAATAAATAAAAAATATAATATATATGGAAAAGTCACTTTGTCTTTATTTTCAAGTGCATCAGCCAGACAGGCTCAGATTGTACAGATTCTTTGATATAGGCAATGATTCTCAGTATTTTGATGAGTTTGCCAACAGAACTATCCTGAAGAGGATTGCACAGCGTTGCTATCTTCCTATGAATGAACTTATCTATGAACTTATCCAGAAACACGGAAAGGACTTTAAGGTAGCGTTCTCAATTTCAGGTGCAGCATTGGAGCAGTTTGAGCAGTATGCTCCTGAGGTACTTGAGAGTTTCAAGAAACTTGCTTCTACAAAATGTGTGGAGTTCCTTGCAGAGACATATTCACACAGCCTTGCTTCATTGAAATCTGAAAAAGAGTTCAAGAACCAGGTTAAAGAGCACAGTGCTGCAATAAAGAAACATTTTGGTGTAAAACCAAAGGCTTTCAGAAACACTGAGTTGATTTATTCAGATGCAATTGGTGAGGCAGTAGCAAATATGGGCTTCAATACAATGCTTACTGAGGGTGCAAAACATATCCTTGGATGGAAGAGCCCTAACTTCCTTTATACAAATGCAATTAATCCAAAATTGAAACTTCTTCTGAAGAACTTCAACCTCAGTGATGACATTGCGTTCAGATTTGCCAGCAACAATGTAACCAGCGGACAGTATGCTGCATGGTTGGCAGAGTCTGCAAAAGAGGCCGACATCATTAACCTGTTTATGGATTATGAGACATTTGGTGAGCACCAGAATGCATCTACAGGTATCTTTGAGTTCATGAGAGCACTGCCTGAGGCAGTTCTTGCAAATACAGAACTCAAGTTCTGTACCCCTTCTGAGGCTGCAGCAATGCACCAGCCTGTAGCACCTCTTCATGTTCCATACGCAATTTCATGGGCAGATGAGGAGAGGGATACAAGTGCATGGTTGGGTAATGAACTCCAGAACGAGGCATTTGAGAAACTTTACTCACTTGAGAAAGGTGTAATGGCTGCAAAAGATGAGGAACTTCTTGCAGATTTCAGAAAATTGCAGGAGAGTGACCACTTCTATTATATGTGTACAAAATTCTTCTCTGATGGAGCGGTACACAAATACTTTAACCCATATGACACTCCATATGAGGCATTCATCAACTATATGAATGTATTGAGCGATTTTGCTTTGAGAGTGGAAAAGAAGAACAACAAACCTAAAAAGAAATAAATTAAATAGTAAAAAGTGCGATGAATTTGACTCAAAAGGACAATATTTTGCCCTTTTGAGTCAAATTTGAGTTAAAAAACAGAACGGAAAGAATGGTAATTGAGAAAGTTAACAAACCCGATTATCTCTTTGAAGTGAGTTGGGAAGTGTGCAACAAAGTGGGTGGAATACACACAGTTGTGGCTACCAAGGCACTGAACATGTCTGCGGATTACGGCAGGAACCACATTATGGTGGGTCCCGACGTATGGATGGATGAGTCGCAGAATCCGGAGTTTGCGGAGGATCCTATCCTGTTCAGGGCATGGAAGAAGGAGGCTGCTTCAGAGGGATTGAGAGTTAAAGTGGGAAGATGGAATGTACCTGGAAATCCGATAGCAATTCTTGTTGACTTTTCATCGTTTGTCTCAAAGAAGGATGAGATTTTTGCCCACTTGTGGGAGAATTTCAAATTGGATTCCTTGAGCGGACAATGGGATTATGTAGAGTCGGCACTGTTCGGATACGCGTCAGGTAAAGTGATTGAGAGTTTTGTGAACTTCAACCTCCAGCCGCACCATAAAGTGATTGCACAGTTCCATGAGTGGATGACAGGTGCAGGTGTGCTGTATTTGAAGAGCAAGAATCTCTCTGTAGGAACTGTCTTCACTACCCATGCTACTGTAGTGGGAAGATGTCTGGCATGCAACAATATGCCTTTGTATGATTCCCTCAGCCAGTATAATGCAGAAGAGAAGGCAAGGCAGTTCAATGTAATGGCCAAACATTCATTGGAGAAGTGTGCAGCACACAATGCGGATATCTTTACCACTGTAAGTGACCTTACAGCAAAAGAGTGCAGCCAGTTCATAGGGAGGGAGGTTGATATAATAACCCCTAACGGCTTTGACAGAAGTTTTGTCCCAGATGCAGAGAATTTTGGCAAGTGCAGGGATGCAGCCAGGGAGCAGTTGCTCAAGGTGGCGTCTGCAATGCACGGTGTTGAGTATGGAAACGATACTTTGCTCGTAGGTATAAGCGGAAGATACGAGTACAAGAACAAAGGCATTGACATTTTCCTTGATGCTGCCGGCAGGATAAGCAAGAGCGGTTACAATGGCAGAAAGATTCTGGCTTTTGTAATGATTCCTGCATGGAGCAGCGGTGCAGACAAGGAACTTGCCCTGAAACTTAAAGGTGAAGGGGATGCCGCATATGTAACAAACACTACCCATTATCTTGTGGAGCCGGGTTATGATGCCATTTCAGGCAAGATGAGATATCTGGGCTTTGATGCCAAGAGTGACAATATTGGGATGGTTTTTGTTCCAAGTTACCTCAATGGCAATGACGGAATATTTAATGTTAAGTATTACGACCTCCTTATAGGTCTTGACCTTACAGTATTCCCGTCATATTATGAGCCGTGGGGATATACTCCGCTTGAGTCATTGGCATTTGGAGTGCCTACAGTAACCACCACTCTTGCCGGTTTCGGCCTTTGGGTGAAGGATTATTTCAAGGGTGAACATCCTGGAATAGAGGTTATCGGGAGGAATGATTCAAACTATGACGCTGTGGTTGAAGGTGTGGTTTCAAGGATTCTTGAGATGGCATCACTGGATGCGCAGAAGAATGCACAATATAGGGCAAATGCCACTGAGGTATCAAAGATTGCCCTTTGGGAAAACAATGTAAAATATTATTTGGAGGCATACTCTTCTGCCCTTGACAGAGTGGTGGCAAGGAAAGGTGCTTTTCCTCAAATTAAAGAGACACAGAATATGACATATCAGAAATTCAAAGTAAATTCTCCAGAGTGGAGAACCCTTCTAATCAATAAGGACCTGCCAACAAAACTCAAACATCTTGATACTATCTCAAAGAACTTGTGGTGGTGCTGGAACCAGGATGCAATTGAACTGTTCCAGATGGTTGACCAGGAGTTGTGGCAGTTGGCAAACGGCAATCCAATTGCAATGCTGGATATGGTTGATTTGAAGAGATACAAGGAACTTGCTTCAGATGAGGCTTTCCTTGCAAAACTTGATGCTGTTTACCGCAACTTCAAGAAATATATGGAGAGCAAGTCAAAACCTGTTACCCCTCAGATTTCATATTTCTGTATGGAGTATGGTCTTGATACCTCATTGAAGATTTATTCAGGCGGTTTGGGTATCCTTGCCGGTGACTACCTCAAAGAGGCAAGTGACATGAATGTGAACATGAATGCTGTTGGATTCCTTTACAAATACGGCTATTTCACACAGCAGCTTTCTGCACTGGGTGAGCAGGTGGCAAAATATGATACACAGGACTTTACCAAAACTCCTGCAACTCCTGTAATGGATGCAAACAACAACTGGGTTACAGTTTCAGTGGCATTCCCTGGCAGAAACATCTATGCAAGGGTATGGAAAGTTGCAGTAGGTAGAATTGACCTTTACCTTCTGGATTCAGATATAGACCAGAACCTTCCTGAGGACAGGAATGTTACCCACCAGTTGTATGGCGGAGACTGGGAGAACCGTCTGAAACAGGAACTTCTGCTTGGTATTGGCGGTATTAGGGCATTGAGAGCTTTGGGTATTGACTCTGAGGTATATCACTGTAATGAGGGACATGCTGCATTCATTGGCCTTGAGAGAATAAGAGAGTATGTACAGAATAAGGGACTTTCATTTGATGAGGCTCTTGAGGTTGTAAGGGCATCTTCCCTATACACAACCCATACTCCGGTTGCTGCAGGTCATGATGCATTCCCTGAGGATATGTTGAGGACATACATTTCCCACTATCCTGGCAGATTGAACATAGACTGGACCACATTGATGGCCCTTGGTAAGATTGATCCATATAACCAGAGCGAGAGATTCTCAATGAGTAACCTTGCTGCAAACTTGAGCCAGGAGGTAAATGGAGTAAGTTGGCTTCACGGTAAGGTGAGCCAGGAGATTCTTGGCAATTTGTGGCCAGGCTATCTTCCTGATGAGAATCATGTTGGCTACGTAACAAATGGTGTACACTATCCTACATGGACAGCCCCTGAGTGGAAAGAGGTTCATGCAGAGGTGTTTGGTGAGGAGTTCAAGACACATCACTACGACAAAAGCTGTTTCAACGGCATTAGGAAAGTTGCAGATGACAAGATATGGAGCATCAGAACTACATTGAAATCCAAACTTATTGCCAAAGTTAAGGAGGTGATTTCCAATCCTGCTGCAGCAAACCACTACTCTCCTGCTCAGATTGTGAAGATTAAGGAGACTTTGAGGGATGACGTTCTTACAATAGGTTTTGCAAGACGTTTTGCAACTTACAAGAGGGCACACCTGCTGTTCAGGAACCTTGAGAGACTTAATGAGATTGTAAACAATCCTGAGCATCCTGTACAGTTCCTGTTTGCAGGTAAGGCACACCCTGCCGACAAACCTGGCCAGGATCTTATCAAACATATTGTTGAGGTTTCAAAGATGCCTCAGTTTATTGGTAAGATTGTATTTGTACCTAACTATGACATTACAATTGCCAAACATCTTGTACAGGGTGTTGATATATGGATGAATACCCCTACAAGACCTCTTGAGGCTTCCGGTACTTCTGGAGAGAAGGCTGTTATGAACGGTGTAATGCATTTCTCTGTACTTGACGGATGGTGGGTTGAAGGTTACAAGGAGGGTGCCGGCTGGATGCTCCCTATGGAGAGGTCATACGACAACCAGGGCTTCCAGGATGAACTTGATGCTGCTACCATCTACAATATCATTGAGGGAGAGATTGCCCCTATGTATTACGACAAGGATGAGAGAGGCATTTCAAGCCCATGGATTGAGACCATAAAGAACTGTGTTGCAAAAGTTGCATGCAACTTTACAACCAACCGTATGATGGAGGATTATCTGAGACAGTATTATCTCCCTCTTGCAAAGAGATCTTCCAAGATGGTTGCAAAAGAGTTTGCCATGGCAAGGGAGATTGCAGACTGGAAGAAGAAGATGAGAAGGGAGTGGCCTATGATTGAGGTTGTTTCTACTTCAAATGTAGATAATGTTTCAGGTGCGCTGCTGTTGAACAACGAGTACAAGGCTGAAATAACATTGACCGTTGGAGAGATTGACCCTCAGGATATAGGAATTGAACTTCTTCTTGCAGAGCATAACAGAAAAGGCAAACTTTGCATTAAGGAGGTATTTGAGTACAAACTTAAGGAGTGCAAGGATGGCGTTGCCACTTACAAGTGCAAGATTGTTCCCGACAAGACTGGTGCATACCAGAGCGCTCTAAGAATGTATGCAAAGAATAAACAACTTCCACACAGACAAGATTTTGAGTTGGTAAGATGGTTGTAGCAGCAACAGGCTTTTTTGACGGAGTACACAAAGGACACAAAAAGGTTCTTTCTCTCTTGTGCAGCATTGCTGCACAGGAGGGTAAGAAAAGTGCGGTAATAACTTTTTGGCCTCATCCGAGGAATGTGTTGCAGCAGCAGGCGTACAGTCTGAGACTGCTCAATTCCATTGAGGAGAAAAAGGCTCTTGTAAAGGGATTGGGGGTGAACAAGTTCATCACCATTCCTTTCTGCAAGGAGTTTAGCCGCAATACAACAAGAGAGTTCCTGAAGGATTATCTCAAGGACAGATATGATGTTTCAACACTTATTATAGGTTATGACCACCGTTTCGGACACGACAAGGTTTCGCATGAGGAGATGATGGCCATAGCGGAAGAGGTGGGGATAAAGATCATAAAAGTGAGTGAATTTATCCAGGATGAGAATGTGATAAGTTCAACCAAGATAAGGAAGTTGCTTCAGGATGGAAATGTTGAAAAGGCAAATGATTTCCTCGGTTACAGGTATGGGCTCAAGGGGGTAGTGGTTTCCGGGCAGAAAGTGGGGAGGACCATAGGTTTTCCCACTGCCAACATGAAACTCTACGAGCCGTTGAAACTTGTTCCGGCAGATGGTGTATATACTGTTTATGTAGAGGTACTTGGAAAGGTTTACATAGGTATATGCAACATAGGTACAAGGCCTACTGTAGGGGAGAGCAATGAGAGGACAATAGAGACCCATATACTCAATTTTGAAGAGGATATTTATGGTCTCGACATCAAACTTGAATTTGTGGGAAGTATCAGGAAGGAGGAGAAGTTCCCTTCTTTGGATGATTTGAAGCAGCAGTTGCAGAGGGACAAGGATTTTGCATATTCACTCCTTAAAGACAAAATGGTAAAAAAATTAAGATAGGTTCATATGTTTTTATCTGATTCTGACATTCTTGGCATTCTGTTGGCCCTGTTAACTTTTGTGGTTCCGGTAATCTCTTCCATTATGGAGAAGAAGAGGAAAGAAAAACGCAAGGGTGCCATGCAGCAGCCTGAGCAGCAACAGGTGCATGAAGAGTTTGTTCAGGAGGAGGCAGAACCGTCAGGGGCACAGGAGATAGAGGATCTCTTTAATGAATTGCTTGGCCTGAAGGGGGAATCCCAGGTGCAGGAAATGGAAGAGGAGAACCTTGTGGAGGAACTTGAGTTTGAAGAATTCCAACAGGAAGAACCGCAGCCTCAGGTGCCGGTAGAACCATTGTTTGAGGAGAAAGTGGCGCCGGTAACCGTAAATGTAGAACCGGTGCAGCAGACTCTCTTTCAGGAAGATGAAAATGGCTGTGGAGAGAAAAGGGAGAGTTTGAAGGAGAGGCTGAGGAAGAATCCTAAGGATGCTGTGATTTTTGCAGAAATCCTTAATCCAAAGTTCAAGGAAAATTAGTGTAAATTAGATTTTTATATTATCTTTGCAAAAGAGGAAGGGTCCCGAATTCATCGGGATTCTTTTTAATTTTTTATATAATTATGTCAGGAAAAGTACATTATTTCACAGAGGAAGGTCTCGAGAAGGTGAAGGCGGAACTGGCCCACATGATTTCTGTTGAGAGACCGGCAATATCAAAGGCCATTGCAGAGGCCAGAGATAAGGGAGATTTGTCTGAGAATGCGGAGTATGATGCAGCAAGGGAGGCTCAGGGCCTTCTTGAACTCAAGATTTCGCAGTTGCAGGATATCATTGCAAACGCACGTGTAATTGATGAGTCAAAGATCAATACAGACCAGGTACAGTTGCTCAACAAGGTTAAGATAAAGAATCTTGCAAACGGAGCAATTATGGAGTACACAATTGTAGGTGAGAGCGAGGCAAATCTGAAAGAGGGCAAACTTGCAGCCCAGACACCTATAGGCAAAGCCCTTATAGGTAAGAAAAAAGGTGATGTTGTGGAGGTTAACGTTCCTAGCGGCATCATCAAGTTTGAAATTATGGACATTTCAATCTAACAGTCATGGCTTCCATATTCACTAAGATAGCAAACGGGGAGATTCCTTCGTACAAAGTTGCGGAGGATGAGAACTACTATGCCTTTCTGGATATTAATCCATTGGCAAAGGGGCATACACTCGTAATTCCAAAATTGGAGGAGGACTATATTTTCAATCTTCCTGCAGAAACCTATGCCGGTTTGTGGAACTTTGCAAACAGGGTTGCAAAGGCAATTGATATTGCAGTTCCATGCAAAAGGGTAGGTGTAGCAGTATTGGGGATGGAGGTTCCACACGCCCATATCCACCTTGTACCGTTGCAGAGCGAGCAGGACCTTGATTTCAGGAAAGAGAAGGCTTCCCTTACTCCCGACGAATTCAAGGAGGTTGCAGAGAGTATTTCCAAAGCATTTTCAACTTTATAGTATATGAAAAAAGTAATGTTATTGGCCCTTGCTGCCCTTATGGCAGTGGGCTGTTCAAAAAACAATTCGGCTACAATCAGCGCCAATGTTGAGGGTGCTGCAAAAAAGGATATCATTGTTGCCCAATTGGCGGTAAGCCAGATGCGTGCTGTTGACACTCTCAAGACAGGAGACAATTGCATGGCAAAGGGAGAGATTGCAATGGCAGGAGAGGAGCCTAACTTCTATTATCTTGTATATAACGGAAAAAGACTTGCTTCCCTTATACTCAAACCGGGCGACAATGTGTCGGTTAAGGTTGATACCCTTGGCAAAGGGCTTGTAATTGAGGGCTCTGAGGAGTCTTTGCTGCTTCAGCATTATGAGAATGCATTGGCTCAGGTAAATGCGGAATTCAATGCACTCTCGGCAAAATTTGCAGAGGCTGTTGACAAAAAGGAGACTGCTCTGGCAAAGGATTTGAGTGCGCAGTTGGGTAGACTCTACATAAAACACAGGCAGGCTACAATAAAGAAGATTATGGAGAACCCTTATGCATTTGCAAATGTGCAGGTTCTGTACCAGTCTGTAGCAAACCAGTTGCCTGTATTCTCGGCAGAAAAGGATTTTCTGCTCATGCAGAGGGTACATGATTCTCTTGCAACCATTTATCCGGGTTCTGTATATCTCAAGTCATTGCAGGGGCAGATAAAGAGCGGCCAGAATGCAACCCTTCTGGCAGACAAGATTGCCAAAGCAGGAGAGGAGTCTTTCCCTAACATTTCTCTTCCCGACATAAATGCAAAGAATGTAGATTTGTCATCTCTTGAGGGCAAACCTTTCATCCTTATGTTCTGGACCATTACAGAGGCAAGCCAGAAGATGTTCAACAACGACCTTAAGGAACTGTACAGGAAATACAGCGGCAACGGCCTGGAGATTTACCAGGTTAGCCTTGATGTAGACAAGACTGCATGGGCTACAGCCGTTAAGGAGCAGGAACTTCCTTGGATAAGTGTATGTGACGGAAAAGGATCGGCATCACCATCAATAGCAACCTACAATATTGCAACAATTCCATATATGTTTGTTTTCAATAAAAATGGGGATATAGTTGCAAGGGGTAACCTTACAAATAAAGGCGAGATTGAGGCTGCAATTAAAAAGGCTGTGAAATAACGTACAGTACAGATAAACAAAGAGAGAAGAAATTCACCTTTAAAACCGTGACCGCCCGTGGTCTCGTGAACGGGAGGGGCCCAAATTGCAGATTTGGGAGGGATTCAGTTTTAAAGGTGAATTTCTTCTCTCTTTGTGTTTATTATATCTTATGCACTCTTTGTGTTTGTTATATCTTCTGCTTTACAGAAGTTTTTTTGGCTTGCCCGCTACAAAGTCCTTGAGGTAGAACGGCTCAAAATAGGCATTGTCTTCAAACTCCCCGGCTTCAAGTTTGGCGTTGGCTATTACCCTCATTCCTGAGGCATGCGGCTGTTGCGGTGCAAAATATGCATTAGGGTTTCCTGCAACCAGATTCCTGAACTTCTCTGCCCCGTTTCCCGTAAAGAGTACAGGGCCTGCAGCAAGTTCTTCTGCATAGGAGTTCTCATCCAGAATTTTGGCCTCTACCGGTGTCAACTGCTCCCCCCTGGAGTTGAAGTTGGCTGTGTAAACTTCCATTCTGCGGGCATCAATCATAGGTACAACCAGAAAATCTCCGCTCCCGGGATAGAGCCTGTTGTCGAGGGCCATCTGTGTAATTGTAGCCAAAGTGCATACAGATATGAGAGGCTTTGATGCTCCGTAGCAGAGCCCTTTTGCGCATGAAACGCCAACCCTCAACCCTGTGTAAGACCCTGGGCCTTTGCTTACAGCAACAGCGCTGCAATCATCCATTGTAATGGAGTTCTCCTTAAGGATATCTGTAATGAAGCCCCCAAGAACGCTGGCGTGTGCCTTTGGCTCGTTAATATATTTCTCTGCTACAATGCAGCCATCTTTGGCCAATGCAACGGAGCAGGAATCTGTGGCTGTTTCAATCAGAAATATAAATTTCTCCATATTAAAATCAGTTGGTTTTTATAACATGGCTCCCTTCCCTCAGATCTTTGCTTATGGCACTGAATGGTGCTGTTACTATAAGGGAGTTTGTATCCAGCCCTGAGGTTACCTCTATGTGGCTCATATCCTGTATACCGGTTTCTATCTTGCGGACACCCACAGTACCGTCCAGGCTGTTGAATACAAATACCTTCTGTATGGTCTCATCTGCCATATCAAGGGAGTCTGAAAGCCCTTTCCTTGTTGTTATGCACTGCAAAGGTACTTTAATTATCCCATCTTTCCTGCTTGTGCGGATAGAAACTGAAGCACTCATTCCCGGCCTTAGGGGAATATTGTTGTTCAGGGTGAGGTCGCTGTATGATTGTGGGAGGATATTCACCTTCACCTCAAAGTTGGTTACCTGGTCTGCAGTTACTGTTGTGCCGGAGTTCTTTGAGGAGTTTGCAACCTGCGTAACTATGCCGGAAAATTTTCTGTTGGGGTATGCGTCAATCTCAATTGTGGCGGTATCCCCGGCAGAAAGACGTATTATGTCTATTTCGTTTACATCTACAAGAACCTCCATCTGGTTGAGGTCTGCAATACGGAGCATCTCTGTACCGGCCATCTGTGTGGTTCCTACAACACGCTCTCCAATCTCAACACTCAATTTGGATATGGTGCCGCTCATGGGGGCATAAATGTTTGTCTTTACAAGATTCTCCTCGGCCTCCTTCAATGATGCCTGGGCACTCAGCACATTGTACTCGGCTGCCTTCAGTTGGCTCATGGCAATTTCGTACTCGGCACACGACTTCTCGTAGTCGGCCAGAGAAATTGTCCGTTTTTCGTACAGGGCAATGTTGCGGTTATGGGTGAGCCCAATCTGCTGCACCTGTGCCTGCTGCTGCAGGTACTGAGCCTTTACAGCATTGAGTGACGCCTCTGCGCGGTCTCTTGCAGAGATATATACATCCTGTTTTATCTGCAATATAAGATCCCCTTTCTCAACGGCATCTCCCTCCTGGAAATTAAGTTTTATTATCTCACCTGAAACGTCGGGGCTTATCTTCACTTCGGTTACAGGCTGTATTTTCCCGTTTGCCGGGATGGATTCAACTATTGTTCCAATGAGAGGCTTCTCAAGTGTTACTTCAATCCCTTCCGGCCCTTTGCTGCGCCCTATAATTATTAGGATTACTATGATTGCGGCTGATGCCGCGAGCAATATTTTTTTCTTTGATTTTGCCATTTTTGTATGGTTATAAGGTTAGAGGAACATTTCTGTAATAATCCAATATCTTGTGCTGGAATATATACTGGTATTTGCTTTGTAGCCACTCAGATTCTGCCTTGAACAGATTTGCCTTGGCGGTGGAATAATCTGTGCCGTTGAGCATTCCCAAATTGAACTTCTCCTGTGTGAGTTTGAAGGACTCCATTGCGGCATCCCTGTTGCCGGCTGCCGCTTCCATTTTGTTGTAACTGCTTTGTGCCTGGTTGAATGCAAGTTGTATCTCCTTCATCAGTTCCTGTCTGGAGATTTCAAGTCCAATCCTGGAACTCTCCATGTTTGACCTGGCATTCCTTATTGCAGTATTGTTTCTCCAGTTGTTGAAAATTGGGATATTCAGGCTGAAGCCCATTGACGGGTTTCTGTTGTTGTCGAACTGTGTAAAGAAGGCTGTCCTCTGGTTGTCGCTGTAGAAGGTGCTGTATCCGGCACTGAAAGAGATTGTGGGGAGTGCAGCTCCTTTCTGCATTTTATATTGCAGTTTGCTCTGCTGGAGGGCAAGTTCCGCCTTGCGGATACGGGGCAGCCCTTCTGCAGTGCTGAATATCTCCTCAAGTTCATCCTGGCCTATTGCAGGGGGAAGGAGATTGCTCTCCGGAACGGCAATGTCAAAACTCCCGTCGTTGGGGAGGTTGAGCAGTTGGGCGAGTTCCAGCATTGCACTGGAGGTGTTGTTGCTTGCCGTTACCAATTGCAGTTTTTCATTGGCCAGTTGTGATTTTATCTCCAGAAGTGAACTGTATGTCTGGCTTCCCGCCTCCACCAGTTCTTCTGTGGTCTTGAGTTGTGAGGCAACGCTGTTGTAACTCTGCTGGGCACACCTCTCAATCTCTTTGCACAGGAGAACCTGGAGATACCCTTTAACCACAGCAATTGAAATGTTGTCCTTCTGTTCTGCCGTGTTTGTTCTGGCAATTTCCAGTTGTTTCTGTGTGCTTTTTATGTTGTTCTGCTTCCTTAGCCCTTCAAATAGAGGCAAGGAGGCCGAGAGACTCATGGATGAACTTTGTGAGAGTTTGTTCTCTACAATCTCAAGGTCATTGAGGTTTACTGAACGCCCCCAACTCATGTTGTGCCCCATTGATGCATTTACAGAGGGGAGATACTCCATTTTTGCTGCCTGGAGATTGTTCTCAGCCTGTTGTTCCCCCAGTTCCATCTGCTTTACCTGCAGGTTGTTTTCCTTGGCATAACTGATGCACTGCTCCAGGGTCCATTTGGCTTGGGGAAATGCGCTCTGATACATAAGAAGTGCTGAACAGAGCAATAGTGACAATTTACACGGTTTCATAATCACAAAGTTATATAAAAATGGCAAAGGGGGCCACAAAATGTGGTGTGCCCCCCCGGTTTTTTTCAATAAACTGTTGCAGGGTTTGTGAACAGTTTCCTGAACTTGTTGATCATATATATTGCTTTGGCAATACTTCCTATGCACTCGGCAATAAATTCAACCAGTCTGGCGGTATCCTTGTCCTTGCCACCGAATACCTTTACTGCTGTACAGGTTCCTATTTCAACAAAAGTTTCCATAAATCCTCCTTTTTCAAAAATTGTTCCACCCTTTTTTCAAGCCTCTTATTATCTCCTGGTGATACTCCTTGAGGAATGCGAATGCCCTCTTGAAATATCCCCACAGGTCAAATTCACAGGCAGCGACGGTGCCGCCCATCACATACTGCAACTGTTCTGCATGACAATCTGTTAAAACATCAGTTTTCATAATTAAAACAATTTACCCTACCGATTAGTGCTGCGTAGGTTACCACTTTGAGTATACTCATTTGATTGATACAACGTTGTCTGCAATTATTCCCGTTTCCCTCTTGTGGGAGATGTATATTATTGTCTTTCCCCCGTCCCTGAGCCTGCGGATGCATCCGGCCACAAACTCTCCGCTCTGCCGGTCGAGGGCCGAGGTGGCCTCGTCAAAAACGAAGATGGGAGGATTCCTGTACATTGCACGTGCTATGCATATTTTCTGGCATTCTCCTCCCGACAACCCCTCTCCATTGCTCCCTATGCGTGTAAGGAGCCCCTGAGGGAATTCCATGAGAATCCTCTCCATATTGAGGGAACGGCATATATCCGTAACCCTTCCGATGTCGGGTTTTTCATCTGCCAGTGTTATGTTTTCCAGAATAGTGGAATTGAGCAGTTGCGGACGCTGTTCCACATATCCTATCATCTCCCGCCACTGCCGGGGAGCCAGTTGGCGTACATTTATCCCTGCACAGCATATTTCACCTTTGTCGGGAAGATAATCACCCATTATCAGGTGCATGAGGGTGCTTTTGCCGCATCCGCTCTCCCCCTGTACAATGTTTATGCATCCCCTTTTTATTGTGGCGGAGAATCCCGAAAACAAAGGGGCCCTCCCGGGGTGTCTGAAATGGATCCCTTTTATCTGTATATCACCTTCAGGTGGGGTGAGTGGAATTTTGTCCTCCTCTTTTTCTCCTTTGAGGGAGAGAATTTCAGATATCCTGCGGCAGGCAACCTTTGCCTTTGCCAAAGAATTGCTCCCCTCAATGAGGTCATTTACCGGAACTGTAAAGAAAGAGCACAGGGAATAGAACCCTGCCAGTTCTCCCAATGTCATTTCTCCCTCCATAACTGCAAAGGAGCCGTATATGAGCACTATGCATATAAGCATGTTTGAGGTGCCCTGAACCATGGTCTGCAGCAGGTTCGCCTTTGCTGCGGAGTGCTGGATTTTCTCCATTAGGGTGAGATGCGCTTTCCCTATTTTGTCTGTAGCAAGTTCCATGGCATTGTAGTGCCTGAGTGATGCAGAGGAGGAAATCCCCTCCAGAAGGGCAGATTCAAATGATGAATTGGCCAGGGCAACACCCTTCCCGTATTTGCTGTTCAATTTGTATGAGATTCTGTAAAGGAGCCAGTAAACGGGTATTGATGCCGCTACAATGGATGCCAGACGGGTGTTGTACAGGAGCATTGTCCCCAATGAACCCGCTACGGTGAGTATGCTTGCAGCCATCCCAATTATGTTTCCGGTAACAAAGTTGCGGATAAGTTCAATGTCATCTCTCCTGGAGGAGATGTCCCCCGGGGTGTAGTTCTCAAAGAAGCGTAGGGGAAGGTCAAATATCTTTCCAATGTAGGAGGATACCAGCAGGCTCTCCATCTTTACGCTGCATCTTATTATATGCCTGGCCGCCTTGTACCCCATGTGCAGTGAGAGGAGCATGAGCAGGGGCATTGCAATGCATACCCCATACATCGCAGGCATATTCCCTCCAGGTACAATGTTGTCTATAATTTGCTGGAGTATGAATGTGGCGGATATTGATGCCCCTATGCAGATGGCGGTGGCCAGGAATGCCAGGAGCAGTTCCCATGCATTTCCCTTCAACAGCCTGGAGAGCAGGCCGGGTTCCTCTTCTGCCGTATCTGTTTCCCCAATCCCAAGGTCGGGGGCAAGTGCAATGATGTACCCGGTCCATTTATGCAGGAACTCCCCAAGTGGTACCTTTGCAATTTTTCCCTCTGCCGGGTCCATAACTTTAAGGTGTTTGCCGTTTATGGCGTAAACTGCCACATAATGCAGATAGCCCCCTTCCTCCTTTATGTGGGCTATGAAAGGATCTCCAATCCCCAGTAGCCCGGAGATCTCCTTGTCTTTGGAGAGCAGACCTCTGGCCTTGAGCCCCAGATGCGCTGCACCATCCATTATCCCCTGAATTGAGATCCCTTCAGGGGTGCATCCGCACTCCATCCTTATTTGTGCAAGGGAGGAGGAGATACCGTAATATGCGGCAATGGAGGCAAGACATGCCGCCCCACAGTCATATTTGTAGTGCTGCCTTACATTTATCCTTCTCCCCAAGAGGGACCATTGTGGAAATTCTGCAAGTTGCAGGAGTATTTGGGAACCGTATGCCATAAAGGTGCTTTTTCTGCAAAAATGCAGCAGTACGGCATATTATCCCAGAATTTGGGTAAAATTTATCCCGATAATTTTTTTTAAGAAAAGCAATTATGCAAAAAAGGGAAAAAATTGTGGGCGAAATCGCCGAGAAACTTGTATCCTTCAGATTTGGAAAAAAAATCTTGAGGTATGATATTGAATATTCCGTTTAGGTATTCTATGGCATAAACAGCCACGGCCATAATGATTATTGCCTTGAACGCACCAAACAGGAAGCCCAGAATACGGTTGAGCCATCCCAGCATGCTGAGTTTTATTATACTCTCCACCCCCTTACCAATGAAATTGGCAAGTATCATTACAACAATGAATATTACGGCAAACATTATTATATGGAGTGTCTGTTGGGCCATCTCCAGGGTAAACCACTCTTTTACCTGGCTGGAGAGGGTTTCTGTAAACCTTGCGGCACACCAGATACCAAGTATAAGGGCAAGAATGCTTACAATCTGCCTTACAAACCCCTTGAATATTCCCCAAACTGCGCTCGCGGCAATTGCCACCAGAATAATTATGTCCAATACACCTATGTTCATGTTGCTTTAATTTTTCCCAAAAATAGGACTTTTTATCGGTTTGGAGATATATTTTGTATTATCTTTGCAAATTAAATTTTAATATAAGATATCAAAATGGGTTTCGCAGAATATAAAAGTCTTGATTTAGTAGAGATAAATAGAAGTGTGCTTGAGAAATGGAAAGCAGAACAGTGTTTTGAGAATACGCTCAAGGCCAGGGAAGGGGCAAAGAAGTTTGTGTTTTTTGAAGGACCTCCTTCGGCAAACGGAATGCCGGGTATCCACCACGTTATGGCCAGGGCAATAAAGGATGCATTCTGCCGTTTCAAGACACAGAGCGGTTATCTTGTGCAGAGAAAGGCAGGTTGGGACACTCATGGCCTTCCTGTTGAACTTGGTGTGGAGAAGATGTTGGGTATAACCAAAGAGGATATCGGGAAGAAGATTTCAGTTGACGACTATAACAGCGCCTGCCGCAAGGAGGTGATGAAATATACAAAGGAGTGGGTTTCCCTTACAGAGAGGATAGGTTACTGGGTGGATATGGAGAACCCTTACATAACTTATGACAACAAGTATATTGAGACTTTGTGGCACCTGCTGAAGGATATTTACGGTAAAGGGCTGTTGTATAAAGGTTATACCATCCAGCCATATTCTCCTGCTGCCGGTACAGGCTTGAGTTCCCATGAGTTGAACCAGCCGGGCTGCTACAGGGATGTGAAGGATACTACAGTTGTAGGACAGTTCAGAATAAAGAATCCTAAGGCAGAGATGGCCCAGTGGGGTACACCTTATTTCCTTGCATGGACAACTACCCCGTGGACACTCCCTTCAAATGTGGCACTTTGTGTGGGACCTAAGATTGATTATGTTGCGGTACAGACCTACAATGCATATACAGGTGAGAAGATGACAGCGGTTCTTGCAAAGAGCCTGCTCTACTCACATTTCAACAAGAAGGCAGAGGAACTGGCACTGGAGGATTATAAACCTGGAGACAAACTTGTTCCATTTAAAGTGGTTGCAGAGTATAAGGGACCTGAACTTGTGGGTATGGAGTATGAGCAGTTGATACCTTGGGTAAAACCTGTGTCTGTAGATGAGAAAGGTAAATGGAGCGATGCTTCAGATAAGGCTTTCCGCATTATTCCTGGAGATTATGTAACAACAGAGGACGGTACAGGTATTGTGCATATTGCCCCTACTTTTGGTGCTGATGATGCGTTTGTTGCAAAGGCTGCAGGTATCCCTTCACTATTTATGATAAACAAGAGCGGTGAGACCCGCCCTATGGTTGACCTTACCGGCAAGTTCTACATGATGGATGAACTTGATGAGGAGTTTGTAAAACAGTGTGTGGATGTGGATCTCTACAAGGAGTACGAGGGGAAATGGGTTAAGAATGCATATGATCCGCAGTTCACTGTAAATAAAGTATATGACGAGAAGGCTGCTGCCGCCGCAGAGACATTGGATGTTGTAATATGTCTTATGATGAAGGGGGCCAACAAGGCATTCAAGATAGAGAAGCATACACATAACTATCCTCATTGCTGGAGGACAGACAAACCTGTATTGTATTATCCTTTGGATTCATGGTTTATCAGAACTACTGCAGTGCAGGATGAACTTATTGCATTGAACAAAACCATCAACTGGAAGCCTGAGAGTACAGGTACCGGACGTTTTGGAAAATGGCTTGAGAATCTTCAGGACTGGAACCTTTCACGCAGCCGCTACTGGGGTACTCCACTCCCTATCTGGAGGACAGAAGACAAGAAGGAGGAGATGTGCATAGGCTCTGCAGAGGAACTTTACAACGAACTTGAGAAATCTGTTGCAGCAGGATTCATGGCATCAAACCCATTGAAGGATAAAGGGTTTGTTCCAGGAGATTTCTCAAAGGAGAACTATGAAAAGATAGATCTTCACAGACCATATGTGGATGGGTACATTCTTGTATCCCCAAGCGGCCAGCCAATGAAGAGGGAACTGGACCTTATTGATGTGTGGTTTGATTCAGGTGCAATGCCTTTTGCACAGGAGGGGTTGGAGAATCTTGGAAAACCTCAGTTCGGCCAGACTGCAGATTTCATTGCAGAGGGCGTTGACCAGACACGCGGATGGTTCTTTACCCTTCATGCAATTTCTACAATGGTGAACAGGAAGGTTGCATATAAGACAGTGCTTTCAAACGGTCTTGTACTTGACAAGGTTGGAAACAAGATGAGCAAGCGTCTTGGCAATGCGGTTGATCCTTTCAAGGCATTGGATGAGTACGGTGCTGACTCTTTGAGATGGTATATGCTTACAAATGCACAGCCTTGGGATAACCTCAAGTTTGACTTTGCAGGTGTGGATGAGGTTAAGAGAAAATTCTTCGGGACATTGTACAATACATACTCGTTCTTTGCATTGTATTCAAATGTTGACAGGTTTGACAACAAGGCTCCTCAGGTGCCTGTAGAAAACCGTCCTGAGATTGACCGTTGGATCATATCATACCTGAACAGCCTCATTAAGGATGTGAAGGCTTGCTATGAGGATTATGATGTTACAACTGCAGGAAGAAAGATACAGGATTTTGTGTGTGACCATTTGAGCAACTGGTACGTGCGCTTGAACAGAAAACGTTTCTGGGGCGGTTCAATGACAGATGACAAACTGGCTGCATACCAGACATTGTACTCTTGCCTTGAGACTGTGGCAATTCTGGCAGCGCCAATTGCCCCGTTCTTTATGGAGAGACTGTTCCTCGACCTTAACGCAGTTTCAGGAATGCACCAGGAGAACTCTGTACACCTTGTGCTTATGCCTGAGGTTGAGGAGAAATATATAGACAAGGACCTTGAGGAGAGGATGGCTTTGGCACAGTTGAGTTCATCAATGATTCTTGCATTGAGAAGAAAAGTGAACATTAAGGTAAGGCAGCCACTTGCAAAAATCATCATTCCTGTACTCGACCCTAAGATTCAGGAGCAGTTTGAGAAGGTTAAGAATCTGGTGCTTGGAGAGGTAAATATTAAGGAAGTTGAATTTATAACCAATACAGAAGGTCTGATTACCAAGAAAATTAAACCTAACTTCAAGACTTTGGGCAAGAAATACGGCAAGATGATGAAAGATATTGCTGCAGCATTTGCCCAGTTCTCACAGAGTGACATTACACAAATTGAGATGTCAGATGCCTATAAGTTTGCTTTGGCAGCAGGTGAGGTTGTGCTTGAGAAGGAGGATTATGAGATTACTTCTGAGGATATGCCGGGCTGGCTGGTTGCAACAGAGGGAAAACTTACAGTTGCAATGGATATTACAATTACCGATTCACTCAGGAGAGAGGGCGTTGCAAGGGAACTTGTAAACAGAATCCAGAACTTGAGGAAAGGCAAGGATTTTGAGGTTACAGACAAAGTTGAGGTTAAGATTGAGAAAAGGGATGATGTGGCAGAATCATTGCAGGAGTTCAATGAATATGTATGTGGGCAGACTTTGTGTGGAAGCATAGAACTTGCAGACAGGCTTGAAGGTGCAGACGAAGTTGAATGGGGTGATGATGAGGTATTGCGCATTTCAATTAAGTTATTAAATTTGTAACTTTAAATCAAATGGTTATGGATACAGAGAAAGTAAGGTACAGCGATGCTGAATTGCAGGAATTTAAAGAATTGATCCTGTCAAAACTGGAGTCTGCAAAACAGGACTACGAGGAGTTGAGGGCTGCAATCACCCATAGTGCCAGCAACGGAGTTGAGGATACTTCCCCAACATTCAAGGTTCTTGAAGAGGGTGCATCTTCGCTTTCAAAAGAGGAGTCGGGCCAGTTGGCGCAAAGACAGTACAAATTTATCCAGTCTTTGGAGGCTGCACTTATAAGGATTGAGAACAAGACTTATGGTGTGTGCAGGGAAACAGGCAAACTTATCCCTAAGGAGAGACTTATGCTTGTTCCTCACGCAACTTTGAGTGTTGAGGCAAAAAACAAGAGGTAGCAATGAAGTTTACCAAGGGGCGATGCATCTCATTACTTGTGGTTTTGTTGTTGGTAATTGACCAGGCAATAAAATTTGCTGTAAAACTGAATATGACAATAGGGGAGAGTATCCCTGTATTTGGAGATTGGTTTCAGATATGTTTTATAGAGAATAATGGGATGGCATTTGGAATGCAGTTTGGCGGTTCCATAGGCAAACTGGCGTTGAGCCTTTTCAGGGTTGTCCTCATTGGTTTCATCATAGTATATCTCAGAAAACTTATAAAAAGGGCGGGAACTCCTACAGGTGTGCTTGTAGGACTCTCGCTCGTTTTGGTAGGTGCCATAGGCAATGTGATAGATTGCCTGTTCTATGGAGAGATTTTCAGTGCATCAACCTATACCCAGGTTGCACAACTTTTTCCTCCCGACGGGGGATATACCGGATTCCTGTACGGTAAAGTGGTGGACATGTTCTACTTCCCGATTATAGATACGGTATTGCCCGATTGGGTGCCGTTCTATGGAGGAAAACCATTCATATTCTTCCGCCCGATATTCAATTTTGCGGATGCATGTATTTCGTGTGCTGTAGTTTATATGCTTATATTCCAGAGAAAGTTCTTCACAGAAGAGAAATAAGGATGAACCATACAAGTACAAAAAAGGTCGGGATCTTCCCGACCTTTATATATTTCAAGGGTATACAATAGATTTATTTCTTTATTTTTTCCATCAGTTTTTGTCGGGAAAAGTGGATTCTGCTCTTTACTGTTCCGAGGTGCAGCCCAAGTTCATCTGCAATCTCCTGGTACTTGTAACCGCTGTCATGCATTTGGAAAGGGATCCTGAATTCAGGTTCCAGAGAGTTCACCATTGCTGTGAGTTCCCTGAAATTGTAGTCGCTCTCAGGGTTGGCCTCTGCAGGACGGCTGGTAAGGACAAACTCCTGTACATCCTTGTTGAATATGGCCTGTTTCTTTACTCTTCGTCTGTAGTCATTGATGAAAGTGTTTTTCATGATGGTGTACATCCAGGCCTTGATGTTGGTCTGCTCATCAAACTTGTCCTGGTTGTAAAGGGCCTTGAAATAAGTTTCTTGAACCAAGTCTTTTGCATCCTCCATGTTTGATGTGAGGCTGTACGCGTATCTTGTCAGGCTCGGCTCCAAGTTGATAATCTCGGTGTTGAAATTTGTATTACCCATAAATCCTAAGATTATTAGTGAATAAACCGTAAACTCCGTTGTTTGTTTACTTGAATTTGAAATAATCTTTTTTAAAGGGTTAGTCTAGGTCCTGCTTTCCGAGAGCGAAGTTAAAATATCATTTTTTTATAATTATTAACTACTGGTGTAGTTATTGTTAAGATTCGGTGAAATTGTGAATTAACTGTTGCGAACTCTACGGAATGTACAGGTACTATGCTTTAAGTGCATTTTTTTATTAATCTTGAAAATTTTCAGCGATTTCTTTTGCATAAATAAAAATTGTTCCTATATTTGCAATCCCAAAGCGGAAGGAGAGGTGGCAGAGTGGTCGATTGCGGCGGTCTTGAAAACCGTTGAACTGAGAGGTTCCGGGGGTTCGAATCCCTCCCTCTCCGCAATAAAC
>SUYL01000041.1 GCA_015060445.1 Bacteroidales bacterium | reverse complement strand
GTCTGGCAAAGATAAATTCAAATCGGTTGACTCGAAAAACCTCTATAACTACCTAACTTTCAATATTTTCAAAGAACTTTTATGATTTTTTACCGGACACTAATGAATCTTTAATAATGATAAAGTAATGGATCACCCACTTATTTGTACAGCAGATTGTGCATGTATTGCTGCATCCAGTTGCAGATTTTTGTGGCGGGTTTGCGGAAAATCCACATCAGGAGGGTGCCGGAGGTTATCCCTATTATGTTTGCAAGGAAATCCAGCGGATCTGAATCCCTGTAGGTGGTGAAGGCTCCCTGGGCATATTCTGTAAAGGCGGCAAAGGCCAAACCTGTAATGAAAAGGAGCGGATACAGATATCCGTGGCGGATTTTTATGTGTTTGTTGTAGGTACACATGAGCCACCCCACAACCGGATATGCAAAATACATAAGGAAATGCGCAATCTTGTCCATAGGGATTCCCAGAAAGTATTTTGGAAGTTCCGGGGTCTTGTCTGAGAGATCAAGCAATGTGAGACACAATACTGCAATTATGTATAGTGCAAACAAACCGGTTACAGCAACGTATGTTTTCCTTTTTTCCATTATCTTTGTAAGATATAAACTTTTATGTAATGAACATCAAAATGGTTGATCTGGTTGGCCAGTACCTCAAAATTAAGGATGAGGTTGACACCCAGATGCAGAACGTAATAAATACAAGCCAGTTCATAGCCGGTGCCAAATGTAAGGAATTTTCCGCTAATTTGGCCCATTATACTGGGGCAGAACATTGCATAACTTGTGCCAATGGTACAGATGCACTGCAGATAGCCCTTATGGCCCTTGGGCTGGAGAGGGGGGATGAGGTGATTGTTCCTGCGTTTACATATATTGCCACAGCAGAGGTGATTGCCCTTTTAGGGCTCGTTCCGGTGCTTGTGGATGTGGAGTGGGATACATTCAATATTGACCCCTCAAAAATTGAGGAGGCAATTTCTCCCCGTACCAGGGCAATTGTGCCGGTGCATCTGTTCGGACAGTGCGCAAATATGGAGGCAATTCTGAAGATTGCCCGCAAACATAACCTATTTGTTGTGGAGGACAATGCCCAGGCAATGGGGGCGCAGTGGAAAGGTGTTCTGGAGGGAAAGGAGAACCCAAAGAGCGGAACTATGGGACACATTGGCTGCACATCGTTTTTCCCTTCAAAGAACCTTGGATGTTTTGGAGACGGCGGTGCAATGTTTACCAATGATGCTGAACTTGCCGGCAGACTACATTGCATTGCAAACCATGGCCAGAAGGTGAAATACCACCACAGCATGGTGGGGTGCAATTCGCGCCTGGATACCATTCAGGCAGCCGTACTTGATGTGAAACTCAAATATTTGGATGAATATATTGCTTCCCGACAATCTGCTGCTGCATATTATCTTGAGAACCTTGCCGGTATGGAAGGTGTTGAGTTGCCTGTTACCGCAGAATATACCACCCATGCATACCATCAGTTTACAATTAAGGTTGCAGACGGGAAAAGGGATGCATTGAAGGAGTTCCTGGCAAAGAGGGATATCCCTTCTATGGTCTATTATCCGCTGCCGCTGCATCACCAGGAGGCATACAAGGATATGGCAAAGATTGTGGGAGGTCTGGAGAACAGTGAGGAATTGTCGGGAAGAGTATTGTCATTGCCTATGCATACAGAACTCAGTGAGGAACAATTGCATTATATTTGCAAAGGAATTAAAGCATTTTACAGATAGGATATGAAGAATTTTGCACTAATAGGGGCTGCAGGGTATATTGCTCCGCGCCATCTGAAAGCAATAAAAGATACAGGAAACAATCTGGTTGCGGCGTATGATCCGTTTGACAGTGTGGGAATTATGGACAGTTTCTTTCCGCAGGCCAGTTTCTTTACCCAGCAGGAACTGTTTGACAGGCACTGCACCAAATTGCAGCGCTCGGAGAATAAAATAGATTTTGTCTCGGTATGTACTCCAAACTACCTGCACGATGCCCATGTGCGTTACGGCTTGCGACTGGGAGCAAATGTAATTTGTGAAAAGCCGCTGGTCCTGAAGGCCCGCAATATAGATGCCCTTGAACAGTTGGAGAAGGAGACCGGTTGCTGTGCATACAATATTCTCCAGTTAAGACTCCATGATTCAATAGTGGCCCTTAAAGAGAAGATTGACAACGGCCCTGCAGACAAGATTTATGATGTGGACCTCACTTATATAACATCCCGCGGAAACTGGTATTATACTTCATGGAAAGGGGATGAGCGCAAGAGCGGTGGAGTGGCAACCAATATTGGTGTCCATTTCTATGATATGCTCCAGTGGATTTTTGGCCCTGTACAGAAGAATATTGTGCATGTAAAGTCGCACGACAGGGTAGCAGGTTTCCTTGAACTCAAGAAGGCCCGTGTGAGGTATTTCCTGAGTATAAATGCAGACCATCTTCCTGCAAATGCGGTTCAGGGGGAGAAGAGAACCTACCGTACCATTATGATTGACGGAACAGAGTTTGAGTTCAGCGCCGGATTTACAGAACTCCATACACGCAGTTATGAGAATATCCTTGCAGGGAAAGGGTTCAGAATCTCCGAGGCCCGCAACTGCATACAGATAGTGAACGATATCAATGATGCCGTGCCGGTTGGCCTGGTAGGGGATTATCACCCTCTGGCCAGGATTCCGTTGTGCGGGCATCCGTTCGGGTGGTAGTTTCTTATGACAAGATAATGGAAAAAGGGCAACTCCGGTTTGGAATTGCTCTTTGTTTTGTTGCCTGTTTTATTTTTAATCCCCTTTTACAATGTTATTGTCCTTATCCATGTTTATTATTGTTGGATTGCCGTAGTGGGTAAGTTTGGATGTTCTTCCTACCATTATTTTCAGTTCTCCTGTGCATCTTACCTTTGAGTTGCTGGCTCCGGTCACCTCTGCGTATCCGTTTCTTGCTGTATATTCCTGCCCTTTAAAGTTACTGGCACCTGTGGCAATGGTTTTCAGATAATTGGTGCTGCCGCTCAGTTTTACATTTGATGCACCGCTGCATGTGATATCTGTATTCTTGTGGTCTCCTGTCAATGTGAAGTTTGATGCTCCGCTTATATCACCCTCAACTGTTGTTCCGCTGCTGTTCAATTTTACTGAAGATGCGCCCGATACATCTGCCTCAATATCTCTGAAATCTCCAGTAAGATCAAGTGATGATGCTCCGCTGCAATCGAGTGAAAGTTCATCTCCGCTTATGTTCAAACCGCTTACGGATGTTGCCCCGCTAAGGTCTATTTCAAGTTCATTGGTTGTGAATACACCTGTTGCTTTCAGAGATGATGCTCCCGACAGGTCCAGTTCCTCAATTGTCTGCATCTGCAGATATACTTTTATTCCAATCTGGTCTTTTTCGTTGCGGTTTCTCTCTATACGGGCGTTAGGTGTAAGTGAAAGTTTGAGTTCCCCTTGTGAGCATCTTATATCCAGGTATTTCTCATAAACTTCATCACATTCTATCCTTACCCCCTTGGCATTTCCTTGGGTTACTTCAATTGCAAATATTGAAGAGGCCTCAATGGATTTGATATTTCCAAAATTGTAATTCTTTGTAACTGTGTTGTTTGCACATAATTGCGACGTGATTGCCAATAATAGGCTTAGTATTAGAATTGTCTTTTTCATAATATTTGTGTTTTTTAATCAATTATTTCATTTGAGAGGGCCAGTGCCCTGAAGTTCTTGAGGGCTGCAGTCTTTGCCTTGTAGTATTCCCTGAGGATTTGGGCCCGTTTTTCCTGAGAGAGTTCTTCCGGCAGTTGTTCTGATAGGGGAATGGCCTCTTCTGTAATGGATTTGACAGAGTTTACAATGTGCTGGTCATCTTCTCCAAGCATCATCATAATTTCGGCCTCTTCAATGTACATCTCTTCGGCCACTTCATGAATTGCTATAGTGTAGTCATCACTATCTGAGGTTGGCGAGCCGGTTGTGATGAAAAATGCAATAACTATTGCAGCGGCAGCTGCTGTAGCGGCAAACAGGCTTCTGCGGGAGAAGAGGCGTGGGGCTTTGCGCTCCGGAGCGGCCTGTGCTGCCTGGAGTTTTGCCATAAATCTCTCCTGGTGTCCCAAAGGCATTTCTCCACAGTTGAACTGTTCCAGATTGTCCTGTATGTATTTTTCCAAGTTTTCCATGTTGTCTGTTTTATCTGTTCTGCAGCGTTGCCGCCAATTTCTCTTTTGCCCTTTTGTAGAGGCTTCTTAGGGTTGCCTCTTTTGTGCCGGTTATCTGTTCAATCTCCTGGTAGTCGTACCCCTCAAAGAGGTGTAGGGAGAGGATTGTACGGTAATTGTCGGGAAGAAGGAGGAGGGCTTTTTTTATCTCCTCTACCGAGTATTGCAACGGGGGAGGAGGTGTTGCAGGGGGCTCATCCTTATATTCCTCCAGGAAGGCTTTTGTGCGGTTTTTCTCCCTCAGTTTGTCCAGCGATTTTCTTACACATACGCTTTTGAGCCAACTTGCAGGCTTTTCAATCACCTCTACGGCAGCCTGGCTGAGGTATTTGAGAAGGGTGTCATGCATTATCTCCTCTGCCTCAAAGCTGTTTCCTACAATCCGCAGGCTTGTGAAGTACAGGTGCTGCGAGTGGGTTGCGTATAGTTTCTTTATGTCTGTGGTGCTGTTCATTCTCTCTCTTTTTCACTTATAAGACGAATCGTTTTTGCGAATGTTGCAGTTTGTAGGAAATTATTTGTAAATTTGTTCAAACTGAAAACAAAATTAACAATTATACATTTATGACAGCAGCTGAACTTCATAAGGAAGCATTTGTGCTTGATTCGCATTGCGATACCCCTTTGGCAATCATCCGCGGACAGGATGTTTCAAAGAGGAGGAAACTTGGACATATTGATTTTGACCGCCTTAAAGAGGGTGGGGTGGATGGTGTATTCTTTGCGGCATACACTTCAAATTCCCTTTCTCCCGACGAGGCTACCCGCCGTGCCCTCCAGTTGGTTGCCCTTACACACGAGGTTATTGATGAGAATCCGAAGAAAGTGGGCCTTGCAACAACTGTACGTGAGGCGCGCAAACTTAAATCAGAGGGAAGAACTGCAATCTTCATTGGTCTGGAGAACGGTTCTCCAATCCAGAAGGATCTTTCCCTTTTGAAACTTTTCTACAAGATGGGTGTACGTTATATGACCCTTACCCATGCAGGAAACAATGAAATTTGTGATTCTTGTGCCCCTAAAGAGAAGAGATGGGGAGGTGTAAGCCCGTTTGGAAAAGAGGTTATTGAGGTGATGAACCGCTTGGGTATGATGATTGACGTTTCTCACCTTTCAGATGAGAGTTTCTATGACTGTTTGAAATATTCCAAGGCTCCGATAGTGGCTACACACTCTTGCTGCAGGGCTTTGTGCAATCATCCAAGGAATATGACAGATCAGATGATAAAGGATCTGGCTGCTGCAGGCGGTGTAATACAGATAAACTTCTATTCATCTTTCATTGATCCTGAGTATTCTAAGGTTGCCGGCCATTTGTGTGACGAGTTTGATGAGGCCATAATTGATTACCAGTTGCATCCGCGCTGCAAACGCCGCAAGGAGAGATATGAGAAGGCATACGAGGCTCTTTATTCAACCCCAAGGCCTTCATACAAGGTATTGGTTGACCATATAGACCATGTGGTAAAACTTGTTGGCGTTAAACACGTTGGTTTGGGCTCGGACTTTGACGGTATTGAGTCTCCTCCTGCAGGTTTGGAGGATGCTTCAAAATTTGGTGTAATAACTGAAGAACTCAAACTCAGGGGATACTCGGATGAGGATATAAAATGTATTCTTGGAGAGAACTTCCTGAGGGTTATGAATGAGGTAGAGAATATTGCTTATACACTTTAACAAATGAATGTTGGCCCTCTGGTAATTTTCCGGAGGGCTTTTTTAAAAAATAGGGTTATTATGGGAAAAGTAGCATTGGTAACAGGTGCAACCTCCGGAATAGGTGAGGCGGTTGCCGTTCTTCTGGCCAGAGAGGGGTATAAACTAATTATTACAGGCCGCAGGGCAGACCGTCTGGAGACTCTTGCCTTTGAAATTGAGAATGAATATGGGATAAAGGTATTGCCGCTTGTGTTTGATGTACGCTCCCAGGAGGAGGTAGAAAAACACCTTGGCAATTTGCCTCAGGAGTGGAAAGATATAGATGTACTTGTAAACAATGCCGGCCTGGCAGTTGGACTCAATCCTGTTCAGGAAGGGGTTGTGGATGATTGGGAGAGGATGATTGATACTAATGTAAAAGGATTGCTCTACGTTACAAAAGTTGTATCCAAGTATATGGTGGAGCGCTGCAAAGGGCATATTGTAAACCTCTGTTCAATTGCCGGCAAGGAGGCATACGCCAATGGAAATGTATATTGTGCTACCAAACATGCTGTTGATGCCCTCACAAAAGGGATGAGGATAGACCTTCTCAAATACGGTATAAGGGTATCCCAGATATGTCCTGGCGCTGTGGAGACTGAATTCTCCCTGGTGCGCTTCAAAGGTGACCGGCAGCGGGCAGACAATGTGTACAAAGGATTTACACCGCTCACTGCAATGGATGTGGCTGATGCCATAATGTATATGGTAAAATGTCCGCCTCATGTAAACATCAATGACATGGTGATAATGCCTACTGCCCAGGCAAATTCCTATACTTTTCATAAGGAGTAATAGGGTAGATATATAATTGTAATAAGGGGATATACTACTGGCTGCATAATTCGACGGTTGCGAGTTATTGCACTTATGCAATGACGAAGCAGAGGAGACTTGAGCAGTCAGTAGTATATCCCCTTATAACTTTTTTTGCATAATTAAAAATCTTCTCTATATTTGCAGTGTAATAGTAAACTAATACACTATAAAGCATAAAGCCATGATAAGTTTAAGGGATGTCAGTTTTTCTTACGGCAGGCACAAGGTGCTTGGCAATGTAAGCATGAACCTTGAGCAGGGGAAGATTTATGGGCTGTTGGGGGAGAATGGTGTTGGAAAATCAACACTGCTCAAGATTTTATCGGGATTATTGAAGATGGAAGGGGGAGAATGTACCGTTTGTGGGGAGGTTCCATACATGAGGTATCCTTCTTTTTTGCAGGAAATCTACTATTTGCCGGAGGATTTTGCAGGGGAGAATGTGGTGGTAGAGAAATATGCAATGCAGACAGGGGCGTTTTATCCCAATTTTTCTCCCGACAAATTCTACCGTATTTTGAGTGAGTTTGGAGTTGACGGGAAGGCCAAATTCAACAAACTCTCTTTGGGACAGCAGAAAAAGGCGATAATTGCCGTTGCCCTCTCATTGGGAACCAAGGTGCTTCTGATGGATGAGCCGAGCAACGGCCTTGATATCCCATCCAAGGCGCTGTTGCGCAGACTTATTGCCGAGAATGCCTCAGATGACCAGTTGATAATCATCTCTACACACCAGGTTAAGGATCTGGAGAATCTTATAGACCCTATAATCATTATGGACAGGGAGTGTGTGCTCATGAATGCCTCAATAGAGGAGATTTCGCGCAGACTCACTTTTAGCATTGAGCCGGAAGAGGATAGGGGTGCCCTTTATTGCCAGAGGGATTTGAGGGGATATGTTACTGTAAGGCATAATGAGTACGGAGTGGAGACACCGGTGGATCTGGAGTCGCTTTTCAATTGTGCTTTGGCCAACAGAGCTTTGTTTAAGGAGATGTTTAACGCAAACAGATAAGAGTATGAGCAATATATTTTCATTTGAGAGATTCCTTAATGTATTGAAATATGACCTTATAATTAGGGTCCCTGCTATTGGTATATTCTTTTTGGTACTGTTGATTATGCCGCACGTGCTCCATCAGATGATGGGTTTTGGAAATGCTTTTCCTGTGGGCCAGAGATTGGATCTGTACGGGGTAATGTGCGGATTTATTGTATTTTTTGCCCCATTCAAAATATATACGGTATTCAGGGGAAAACAGGAACTTGGTTCTTACCTTATGTTACCGGCATCCTCTCTGGAGAAATTTATGAGTATGGTTCTGGTTTCGCTTGTATTGGTGCCGGTATCGTTTGTCTTGAGCTGTTATCTGCTTGATGCAATTTTGTGTCTGTTGTTCAGCGGACAATATGGTTCTGTTGTAACTGTAGATTATATGCTGCTGCTAAGGGGTGCATATGCGATGTTTGCCCTTACAGGTGCTGCAATTTTGGGTAATACATTATTTAAAAAAGGAGCCCCAGGCAAAACATTGTTGTGTATGCTGATTTTTGTTTTATTGTGGACATCAGTAATTGCAAGCAAATTTTTTGACATGTTATTGGGAGAAGGTGTGGTAGCCGTAGATCCAGATGTTCTGACATTATGGGGCGATATCACTGCAATAGCATATTTTGCAGGTGCAACATTGTTCTATATCCTTGCATGGTGGAGAATAAGGAAAATTCAGATATCATAACAGGAGGTGCCTATGGATTTCAATCAGAACAAACCCATATATCTGCAGATTGCAGACTCAATCTGTGACAAGATTCTGCAGGGAGAGTATCTTCCCGACGAACGTATCCTTTCTGTCCGGGAACTTGGAATCTCCCTTGGAGTAAACCCGAACACCATAGCAAGAGTATATGACCATCTTCAGGGGATGGAGATAATCTACAACAGGAGGGGAATAGGGTACTTTGTATCACCTTCTGCACCGGAGAGGATTCTGGAGCAGCAGAAGGAGGAGTTCCTCCGCAATGAACTCCCCGCAGTTGCCCGCAAGATGAAACTGCTGGGTGTGCCGTTGAGTGTGCTGGAAGAGATGCTCTCTCCGGAAAGCAAGTAACAATAAAAATGCTTTCTTTAAAAAGCAAAATTAGTAAAATGCTTTGTAAAGAAAGCATTTCTGTCATTAATTCTTTATATCCAATCCGGTAGGACTCTGGAAGGCTTGCAGGCCGAAAGTGTGGAGCATTGCCAGAACATGGTCAAAGACCTCGCCCTGAAGGTGTTCATATTTAAGCCATGCAGTATCTGCAGAGAAGAAGTACAATTCAATTGGCATACCCTGCGGTGTTGGCTGCAATTGGCGTACGGTCATTGTCATATCCTGGTTCACCTTAGGGTGGTGGCTCAGATAATACTCCATATAATGGCGGAAAACATAGAGGTTTACCGGATCCGTGCCGGTCTCCTCAAATCCCTCCATCCAAGGCTGTTTGCGATATTTTGCCATCTCTTCCTCTGTGCAGAAACGGACTGTATTCATATCTATGTTAATGGAGCGTTTTACTCTGCGGCCTCCAATGTCAAACATACCTCTCCAGTTCTGGAATGAGTCATTCACCAGGGCATAAGGTGGAACGGTAGTTATGGTCTTGTCCCAGTTCTGCACCTTTACGGTGGTTAAGGTAACCTCTATTACATCACCGTCTGCGCCGTATTTTGGCATTGTAATCCAGTCTCCCGGACGGAGCATATCGTTTACCATAAGTTGTATACCTGCAACAAAACCCTTGATTGTGTCTTGGAATACCAGCATGAGTATTGCGGTACCGGCACCCAGTCCGGTAAGGATTGCAAGAGGATTCTTGTCCAGCAGGGTGCTTATCATAATGATTGCCCCTATGCACCATACAACCAGTTTGAGCATCTGATAGAAACTCTTGAGAGACTGCCCTTTGGTTTTCTCGTGTTCGCTGAGCATCTCCTGGAGTGATGAAATGAACGCGCAAATCAACTTTATGAAGGCAAATACAATATATACCTGGCACAACTTCATTACCAGACTTAACAGGCTTCCCTGCGGCAAGGCAAACGGGATAAGTTCATATACAGATATCGGGATAATGAGTTTGCACAAATTGTCCAGCACCTGGTTGCTCAGAATATAGTCATCCCACTGTGAGCCGGTCTTGGCTGTAACTTTCCTTATGGCAGGAATTATGGCCCTTCTGAAAATACGGTCCACCACAAATGCTACAATAAGTATAAGCACCACTGCTCCTGCATTTTGCAAAGGCATTGCAATACTCTCCTGCAGCCCCATCTGCTGCAACCAAACCGCCAATTTGTCATTAATTGCTTCCATATATACTTTTCAATATTTCCGGTGTTATGGGGCACAAAGGTACAATATTTGGGCCAGAGATACCAACAAGAAAAATCCTCCACAAAACGCTGTGATTCTGTGGAGGATCTGTATTATTTATTTGTTTTGTCCACAAAAGATACCTCATTTGTGGATGTCAGTTGTTTTGGCTCTGGGCAGAAGGATTAATCCAACCAGCCGGCCTCTTTTGCTATAGCATCCAGTTTCTCAACCATTTTCCAGCGGCTGTGGTCGTTGCGGTTCTCAAATACAAGCATGAGTACCTCTTTCTCTGGGAAGCGGCCTGCGTAGATCTGGAATCCGCCGTTGTCACCGGTGTGGTAAACTTTTCTTGGCATGCCAGGATTGTCCTCAATGAACCAGCCGTAACCGTATGAGGTGTTAGGTCTGTTCTGGTAATCGCTGAATGTGCTGCCTGAAATAGGGGTTACAGGGCCATGAGCCTCTGCTGTCATCTCAGGAGTAAGGAACAAGTTGTTTCTCAATGCTTTCTCCCACTGGACAAACTCGTGTGTAGAGGTGTAGATACCGCCGTCTGCCTTGGTTGCAAAGAATGTCTCTTCGCCGTAGTCGTACTGGCGGAACTGTTTTGTCTCTGCTGGAGCATTGTCATCCTCAGTCACATAACCGTGTGCCATTCTTGGAATCTCCCTGTCTGCCTGGAAGTAAAGTGTCTCCTCCATACCTGCAGGGGTGAAGATTACATCCCTCATATACTGCTCAAACGGCATTCCGCTGGCTGCCTCAATCATAATGTAAAGCAACTGGAATGTAGGGTTCATGTACTCATATGCTGTACCTGGCTCAAAGTTGAGTTCCTTAAGATCCTTCATATACTGGAGGCTCTCCATATCAGTAGCGGTAAGCATGAAGTTGCGGTCGTCGCGAGGTCTGCTGTCGGGAATACCTGAAGAGTGGGCCATAAGGTCCTTAACCTTGATGTCCGAGAAAGGTTTTTTCTTCTTTGGAAGGAATTTGTTCACGCTTGGGTGTACATCGTAGATGCTCTTGTAAATGTCAAGTTTTCCCTCCTGGTGAAGTTTCATTATTGCTACAGCGGTAAACTGTTTTGATACTGATGCAATGTTGAAGAATGTGTTTCCGTCAATCTTGGTACCCAGTTCAGTATCGGCAATACCCCAACTGTTTTCGTAGAGTATTGAGTCACCTTTCATAATAAGTACTGTACCGCCAGGGTTAGGTTGTGGCGAGTATCTTTCAGTAAACAGAGAATCCAGTTTCGCTACTGCAATCTCATCCTTGGTAGGAGCGGGTCTTGAACAAGATATCATAGTTCCCATAGTTGTTGCGGCTGCGCAAATGCAGGCCAATTGTTTTAAATTCATAGTGTTTATATTAATTAAGTTGTAATCTTAGCATATTGAGTGCATTTGATGCAAACCTCTCAATATTTATATTCCTGCGGGTACTGTTGAAGGAGAATTTTTTGCTAACAATCCCCTCAGGGGTTGCAACAGCCACCCATACTGTTCCTGCAGGCTTATCTGGTGTGCCTCCATCTGGTCCTGCTATTCCAGTTGTGGCAATGGCGTAATCTGTGCCAAGCACTTTGCGGGCTCCGGCAGCCATCTGCTCTGCACACTCCTGGCTTACGGCACCATATTTCTCCAGTACATCCTTCTCTACACCCAGTACATTCATTTTCACGCTGTTGTCATACGAAACAATTCCTCCATAGAAATAAGCGGAACTGCCAGGCTGGGAGGTAAACAGGGAGGCAAGGAAGCCGCCTGTGCAGGATTCTGCCACTCCAACAGTCATCCCTCTCTCCTTAAGGGTATTCCCGATAACTTTTTGCAGTGAATCTGTCCCCTCGCCATAAATGGCATTCCCAAGCATCTGGCGGAGTTTTGATTCATTCTCAGCAAGTTCCTCCTTGCCGGTAACCTCATCCACTCCGTAAATGGAGAGTCTCAGACGCACTCCAAGTACCGGATTTGGAAGATATGCCAGATGAAGATTGTCTGGAAGATTATCCTCCCATTCCTCTATCTGCTGTGCAAGGGTTGACTCAGGAATTCCAAAGGTACATATTGTCTTGTGGAATATTTTGTCAAGTGAGAAGTGCCTGCTTATGGAGTCAAGCACCTTTGGTATAGCCGCCTCAGCCTCAAAAGGGACACCCGGAAGGGAGAACATGATGGCCCTGTGGCCATATTTTTCCTCAGGAATCTCAAATTCCATGCATGGGGCGGTACCAAATTCATTTGGAATTACTCTGCAACTGTTTGGAACAGAAGCCTGAGCCCTGTTCAATGCACTTAGCGGAACCATTCCCCTTGCAGAGAGGATTCTGGTTATTATCTCAAGTTGCTCCTGGTTCTCCACATCTGCGGTTGCGCCGGTAAGTTTTCCAAGAGTCTTTTTTGTAATGTCATCTTTGGTAGGACCCAGGCCACCAGTAATTACAACCACATTGCTCTGCCTGAGGGCAGTTTCAACGGTATTTATAATGTCCTCCTCGGTATCTGAAGTGGATACCATGGAGATAACCTTTACACCAATGGAATTGAGTGCTGTAGATATCTTGGATGAATTGGTATCTACAATCTGCCCAATGAGAATCTCGTCTCCAATTGTACAAATTGTTGCTGTAACCATTTCTCTTATAGTTTTTTAGCCAAATATTTGTTTATGTCTTTAACAAAGCCCGGGCCGTTATATACGAATCCTGAGTAAATTTCTACAAGGGATGCACCTGCCTGAAGCATCTGGTGCGCCTGCTGTGGAGTCATAATACCGCCAACAGCAATGATAGGCAACTGTCCCTCTGTCTTCTTATGTATATATCTTACTCTCTCAAGACTCCTCTCAAACAATGGGGCACCGCTCAAACCACCGTTTCCAATGGCCTCAATCTCCTCTTTGCTTGTCTTCAGTCCCTCACGGCTCTGGGTTGTATTTGTAGCAATAACACCGTCAAGACCTGATACCAGTACAAGGTCAATTATCTCGTCCAACTGGCTCTCAGGGATATCGGGAGAAACCTTAAGGAGGATAGGACGGTAGTCGTCATAGTATCTCCTTAGGGTAAGAAGCCTGTCAATGATCTCAGAAAGGAACCCTATATCCTGCAACTGGCAAAGGTTCTTTACATTAGGGCACGACACGTTAAGGGCAAAATAATCCACAAAATCATACAGGATTGCAAATGACTTCTCAAGATCCTTTGGAGCATCCTCATTTGAAGATTTGGTACATTTGCTCAAACTTGCACCAATCACACATTTGGGATGGTGCTTCTTAATATATTCAACGGCAAATTTCACTCCGTTGTTGTTTATTCCAAACCTGTTTATAAGGGCTCCGTCTTTTGGCAGCCTGAAACATCTTGGCTTTGCATTGCCATCTTGTGGAGTAGGGGTGATTGAACCTATTTCAATGAAACTGAAACCCAGGTTTGAAAGGTCATTGTAGCAGTTTCCGTTTTTGTCAAAACCGGCAGCAAGTCCTACAGGGTTCTTGAACTTTATGCCAAACACCTCCCTTTCAAGTTTGGGATTGTTGTAGCAGAACATTTTCCTGAGAACCCATCCCATTCCTGGAATGGCGCAGACAAACTTGAAGAACTTTAGAGTAATGTGATGTGCCTGCTCCGGATTAAGCAGGAAGAAGATGATAGGTCTTAAAAGTTTATACATATTATATACAATAAGGTGTAAATTCTGTAAAAGACAAAATTAACACAAATTATCTAATATGGGGAAACAACTCCTCAAAACTTCCGTCGTTATAGAACACAATAACCCTTTTTATCCTCTTTTTTTTGCCATCAGACGGCTTGTTTTGCTGTTTTACGCAATTCTCAGAGGGTTGAGAAGCGGTAAAATCCTCTGTAACTCTCTCTGTGTCAATGCTATCTGTGTTGTTTTGGCTATATGCTCCGTTTGCAGATTCTGGAAAAAACTCCTCAAGAGTGTCTAAAATAGGTGAATCTTCAAACTGTAAACCATCCGATTGTATGTTAGTATTTGATATGCCATTATATTGTACACCATTATATGGTAAACCATTATACGGTATATTGGTGTACTGATTATTTCTTCCGTTCGCAGAATTCTCATTTTTTGATGGAAGGAGGGGGGAGCCGGAAAAAAATTCCCCTTGCGGATCTTTATAAGGTTTCCCTTTTCCCATCAGAAGCCAATCGGAATTTATATGGGGAAATTTGGCAAGGAGCCGGGTTATGAATTCATAACTCGGTTTGTTTCTTCCCGACAAAATATGGGAGAGTCCGGAACGCTGTACACCAATGGTGTCTGCAAGGCGTGCCGGAGTGATGTTTTCAAGCTCCAAAAATTGCTGTAAACGGTTATTCATAAATGTAAAACTTAACAGGTACAAATGTAAGCAAAATATTTTACAAAATGCAACTTTGATAAAAAGTTTACTTTTGTGCCTCTTGGTTACAAAAATAACTTACAATACCATCCAACATACTTTTCAGTGATTTGCCAATAAATTAAAGCCATGGAATAAGTGACATATTGTAAAACACTGGGTTATAGATAAGTAAGGGTTATAAAACGGGCAAAAAGCACTCAAAACCGCCATTTTTCGAGGAAAACGACAAAATTTCGTTTGACCATAACTTTAATAAAATCTCATAACAAACTGATTTAAAGGAGTATAAAAGTTAGATGCAATTGTTTTTAAAAATAGTGTTCCCGCACTTTTTACAAAAATGACATCCC
>SUYL01000040.1 GCA_015060445.1 Bacteroidales bacterium | reverse complement strand
GTTAAGTACATACGCTACTACAATAATGATAGAATCAAACTGAGGCTAAAAGGAATGAGCCCGGTACAATACCGAGCTCTATTCCAATCTAAGTCTGCCTCTTAATAATGTTAAACCGTCCAACTTTTGGGGGTCACATCAGTTTGCTGGAACGGGATTTTTTTGTATTTTAGCATCACTCAAAAAGGAGGTTGTTTATGAAATATATAGGAGCACACGTGAGTGCAAGTGGCGGTGTCTTTAATGCGCCGGTAAATGCACATGAGATAGGGGCAACGGCTTTTGCCCTCTTTACAAAAAATCAGAAACAGTGGGTTGCAAAGCCCCTTACAGACCAGGAGATAGGCCAGTTCAAGGAGAATTGTGCAAAGTACGGTTTTACTGCAGCGCAGATTCTTCCTCATGACAGTTATCTTATCAATTTGGGAAGTCCCCGTGAAGAGGGGCTCCAAAAGTCCCGTGCGGCGTTTATTGATGAGATGCACCGTTGTGAACAGTTGGGGCTGGACCGCCTTAATTTCCACCCTGGAAGCCACCTGAAGGAGATATCTGTTGATGAATGCCTGGCTACCATTGCCCATTCAATAAATCTCGCTCTTGACAAGACTCATGGGGTTACTGCCGTTATTGAGAATACTGCAGGGCAGGGGAGCAACCTGGGTTATACTTTTGAGCAGATTGCACAGATTATTGACCAGGTGGAGGACAAGAGCCGTGTGGGGGTTTGCATTGATACCTGCCACGGTTTTGCAGCAGGTTATGACATTTCCACCGAGTTGGGCTTTACCCAGGTGTTTGAGCATTTTGAGAATGTGATTGGTTTCAAGTATCTGAGGGGTATGCATCTGAATGATGCAATGAAGCCTCTTGCAAGCAAGGTTGACCGCCACAGCACCCTTGGTAACGGTGTCCTTGGAATGGTCCCTTTCCAGATGATTATGAAGGATTCCCGTTTTGACGGTATTCCACTTATTCTGGAGACCCCTGATCCCGATATCTGGGCGCAGGAACTTGAAATGCTGAGAAGTTTTGAGAAATAACAAATAAGGTTGAGCATGCCAAATATCCTTGATACGGAAATAAAGTACCTGCCCGGGATAGGTCCCAAGAGGGCGGAACTCCTGGGTAAGGAGTTGGGTATCTTTACGTTCAGGGATATGCTTTACTTTTTCCCGTTCCGCTATATAGACCGGAGCAAGGTATATACAATAAGGGAACTGCAGCCCACCATGGCATATATCCAGGTGAGGGGGAAGATTGTAAGTTGCGGTATGGTGGGGGATTCCCCCCGCAACAGGAGGTTTGTGGCAACGCTGCAGGATCCGTCGGGAAGAATGGACCTTATCTTCTTTAAGGGGTTGAAATGGATTCAGGAGAAGGTGAAGGTGGGGCAGGAGTATATTGCTTTCGGGAAGCCGAGTGAGTTCAACGGAATTATTAATATGGTGCATCCGGAACTCAATCTCCCTTCTGATGAGATTCTGTATGGAGGGAGTTCCATGATGGGGGTATATTCCAGCACCGAGAAGATGAAAAACAGCGGAATAGGGAACAAGCAGATTTCCAAGTTCCAACTTACAATCCTTGAGAAATACCTTAATTCCATTCCCGAAAGCCTTCCGCAGTACCTTTTGCAGAAGAAGAAATTGTGCTCCCTAAGGGAGGCACTGAAGAATATCCATTTCCCGACAGATAATGCTACTCTTGCCAAGGCTCAACTGCGTCTGAAATATGAAGAACTGTTTTATCTGCAGTTGGGCTTGCTCAAGCAGAAGAGTGTCCGTATGCGTCGGGAAGGAGGAATCCTTATGCCTAAAGTGGGAGAGGGGTTCAACAAGTGCTACTCATCCCTTCCGTTTCCCCTTACAGGGGCGCAGAAGAGGGTGATTAAGGAGATGCATTCAGATATGAAGAGCGGCAGGCAGATGAACCGTCTCCTGCAAGGCGATGTGGGGAGTGGAAAGACCCTTGTTGCAGTGTTCTGTTCCCTGCTGGCTGTAGACAACGGGTATCAGGCCTGTATAATGGCTCCTACGGAGGTGTTGGCCCAGCAACATTTTAAGGGTATATCCAAACTGCTTGCCCCTACGGGGGTGTCTGTTGCGCTGCTCACAGGAAGTACAAAGACAAAGGAGAGGAAAGAACTGCTGCCGGCGTTGGCTTCCGGTGAGATAAAGGTGCTTGTGGGGACCCATGCCCTTATAGAGGATGTGGTGGTGTTCAAGAATCTTGGCCTGGCGGTAATTGATGAGCAGCACCGTTTTGGTGTGGAACAGCGCTCCCGCTTGTGGGACAAGTCTGTGGTTCCTCCTCATGTTCTTGTTATGACCGCTACCCCAATTCCGCGTACTCTGGCAATGACCCTATATGGAGACCTTGATGTCTCTGTGCTGGATGAACTCCCTCCGGGAAGGAAACCAGTGCAGACAATGCATGCCACTGAGGTGCAGAGGGGGAGGATTTTTGCCTTCATGAAGGAGCAGATAAAGGCCGGAAGGCAGATTTTTGTGGTGTATCCGCTCATTAAGGAGAGTGAGAAGATGGATTACAAAAACCTTCAGGAGGGATACGAGACAATAATTGAGGAGTTCAAGGCTCCGGAATATATAACTGCTGTAGTCCACGGCAAACAGAAGAATGAGGACAAGCAGCACGATATGGACCTTTTTGCAAGCGGTAGGGCCCATATCCTTGTGGCTACCTCTGTAATAGAGGTTGGGGTGGATGTCCCCAATGCTTCCGTTATGATTATTGAGAGTGCGGAGAGGTTTGGACTCAGCCAATTGCACCAGTTGAGGGGGCGTGTTGGGCGTGGCTCCGAGAAGTCTTATTGTATCCTTATGACAGGGTATAAGTTGAGCAAGGAGAGCCGCCAGAGGATAGAACTTATGTGCCAGACCAATGACGGTTTTGAACTTGCAGAAGCGGACTTGAGAATGCGTGGCCCCGGAGACCTTGAGGGTACTTCCCAGAGCGGCCTTGCCATGGACCTGCATATCTCAAATCTTGCCAAAGACTCCCAGATTCTGGAGGATGCCCGCCAGTTGGCCCTTGCCGTACTTGAGTCTGACCCATTGCTTGAGGCTCCTGCCAATGCTTTGCTCCGTACGCAACTTTCTTTGCTGAAAAAATCAGGTATTGTACTGGTTGATTATTCTCAAATCAGTTAAAAATCAGAGGTTAAATAGAAAGTCGGTCCCCGAGTTTACCAAAACTCGGGGACCGACTTTTAAAAATAAATAAGAGTAATTCTGGTTTTTTTATTATATTGCGCAGTTTTAATCGGAATTTTATGACACGAAAAATAGTAATAGGAATAACCCAGGGTGATACCAATGGTATTGGGTATGAGGTGATAATCAAGGCGTTGTCTGATGCAAGGATTCTGGAAATGTGTACACCTGTGGTTTATGGCTCTTCAAAGGCGTTCGGCCTTTACAGGAAAGATATCCCTGAGACTGAGAATATCAATACAAATGTAATTTCTTCTGCTAAGGATGCCCATCCAAAAAGGGTGAATATAGTCAATTGTGTTCCCGATGAACTGCAGATAGACCCCGGGCAGTGTACACATGATGGGGCAAAGGCTGCCATCATTGCACTTGAAAAGGCTGTTGGGGAGATTAAGGCTGGGTATCTTGATGCAATTGTAACTGCCCCATTCAACAAGAGGTCTGTAAATGAGGAGACCTTCAAGTATGCAGGGCATACAGAGTATCTCATAAGTGAATTTGAGGCTAAAGACGGTTTGATGTTCCTCTGCTCAGACAAGATGAGGGTTGGTGTGGCAACAGGTCACCTTGCCCTTTCAAAGGTCTCTGGAGCGCTCAACCCCGAACTGATTGTGAGCAAACTCAAGATTATGAATGAGTCGCTTCTCAAGGATTTCAATATTGTAAAACCCAAACTGGCTGTACTTGGACTCAATCCACATTCAGGTGACAGGGGGCTTATGGGAGACGAGGAACTAAACATAATATCACCTGCAATAAAGATGGCAAATGAGGAGGGGGTGATGGCGTATGGTCCTTATCCTCCAGACGGTTTCTTCAGTGTGAACATGCAGTACAAGTTTGATGCAGTTCTGGCTATGTACCACGACCAGGGACTTATACCTTTCAAGTCTCTTGCTTTTGACAGCGGAGTGAACTTTACTGCAGGATTGCCTATAGTGAGGACATCTCCAGACCACGGTACTGCATACGATCTTGCAGGGGAAAACAAGGCCAATCCCCAATCAATGATTAGTTCAATCTATCTTGCCATTGATGTGGTTAGGAACAGGGAAAGATATGCCCAGATGCATGCAAATCCTTTGAAAGTAAAGGAGTTTGAAACCCAGCAGAAGGAGAAGCCCGGCAGGCCTGTAATTGCGTAATGGAGCCAATAAATCTCTATACAGACGGCTCGTCAAGAGGAAACCCCGGCCCTGGAGGCTACGGGGTTGTCCTTACGTGCGGTCCGCACAGGAAGGAGATCAGTGGCGGATTTGTATGTACTACCAACAACAGGATGGAACTAATGGCTGTGATTGTAGGTCTTGAAGCCATAAAGAGGCCAAATGCCCAGGTGAACATATATTCGGATTCTTCATATGTTGTAAAGGCCATAAATGAGGGGTGGCTTACCAATTGGCTAAAGAAAGGGCTGCATAAACAGAAGAATGCAGATTTGTGGGAACGCTTTCTGAAAGTATCAAAAAAACATCAGTTGCGCTTTTTCTGGATAAAGGGTCATGCGGGGCATCCCGAGAATGAAAAGTGTGACAAACTGGCTGTCCAGGCTGCGCTTTCAGGTAATCTGGAACAGGATTCGGGCTTTTTGGAAGGGAACTCATAATTTTTTTCAATCCCAATTAAACCTTTTGCTTTAAATGTTGTCAAACAAAAGGATCCTGGGGTTTTATTGCATGGGTTAATGCATATATTCCTTTTAGGTGTTGGATTATATGCACAAAGGGGTTTGTTCCCATGCGGTTTATAGGGTCTAATGGTTTATATTGTTATCCTTTCGTAAGGAAGGGCGCCGGCAGCCGTTAACGGCTGCCGGTTTTCCTTTATGGAAAAATAACTTCATTTTCTTTTAATACTCAGGCAAAAAGGTTATATTTGTACTTTGTACAAACCTTAATATTATGATTACCTTTTTTGAAAATGAAAATTTGAGATATGCAATGATAGGCAGCGGCAGTTGGGCTACCGCCCTTGTAAAATTGCTGTTGAACCACCAGCAGAGCATATCCTGGTTCATGAGAAATCAGAAGAATATAGATAACATTAGGGAGAATCACCACAGCAGGTCTTATCTGCAGTCTGTACTGCTTGACCCTACAAGGCTCAATATGAGTACAGATATAAATGAGGTTATAGAGAGCGCGGATGTACTTGTGTTTGCAGTTCCTTCTGCATATTTTCTGAGTGTGATGAGCAATTTTAAAGGCTCATTGGAAAACAAGTTCATCATTTCTGCCATAAAGGGGTTTGTGGATGAGAAGAATCTTACAATTGCAGAGTATTTCAACCAGATACATGGTGTGCCGTTCGACAGGATAGGTATCATAAGCGGCCCTTGCCATGCGGAGGAGGTGTCAATGGAGAGGCTTTCATATCTGACCCTTACAAGCAAGCATATAGAGGTTGCCAGGGCATTGTGTGAGGTGTTTGCATGCAGATACATAAAGACTACACCAAGTACAGACATATATGGAGTTGAATATGCTGCAGCATTGAAAAACATCTATGCCATTGCAGCCGGAATCTGCCATGGACTCGGTTATGGAGACAATTTTATGGCTGTACTAATGACAAATGCATTCCATGAACTGGCATCTTTCCTCAATGCCACCCATCCCGACAGCAACAGGGTTGTGAAGTCTTCTGCATACTTGGGAGATTTGCTTGTAACAGGATATTCCCAGTTCAGCCGTAACCGGACATTCGGAAACATGATAGGAAAAGGGTATTCTGTGAAGAGTGCGCAAGTTGAGATGAGTATGGTTGCCGAGGGGTATTATGCCAGCAGGTGTATCCACGAGATAAACAAGGAGTACAGGATAGATATGCCTATTGCAGAGGCTGTGTATCTTATCCTTTATGAAGAGAGGTATCCTCCGTTTGTAATAAAGCAACTTACAGAGGAACTGTTCTAAAAATTGCGGGAAAAAACAAATAAAAATACATATAATGGTTTCAATTAATTTAAAAGCTGCTGAAGGCTTTATTTCAGAGGCTCTTTTGAACGAGCAGGTAGAGAAGGCGTACGCCGGTTTGGATACAGTGTTGGCAGGAAACGGTGCCGGAAATGATTTCCTTGGCTGGGTAAATCTTCCTTCAGAGATAGACAATAACCTTATTGATGCATGCAACAGCATTGTAAAGAGATGGATAGGCAAAGTGGATGTTGTTGTGGTTGTAGGTATTGGAGGTTCTTATCTTGGTGCCAAATGCGCCATTGAGGCACTTTCGCACACTTTCGCAGCAAGCATGCCAAATACACATCCTCAGGTAGTCTTTGCCGGACACAATATTTCAGAGGACTACACCGGTGAACTTCTGGAGTTCCTTGCAAACAGGACTTATGCCACAATAGTAATTTCAAAATCGGGTACAACAACTGAGCCTGCAATTGCTTTCCGTATCCTTAAGGAGAATATGGAGAAGAGGTTCGGCAAGGAGATATGCAAGGAGAGGATAGTTGCAATTACAGATGCATCCAAGGGGGCACTCAGGACTCTGGCAACACAGGAGGGATATACAACTTTTGTTATTCCCGACAACGTAGGTGGCCGTTTCTCTGTACTTACCCCAGTGGGACTTCTCCCTATTGCAGTAGCCGGATTTGACATTAAGGCTTTGGTAGAGGGTGCAAGACACATGCAGGAGGTTTGTTCTAGGAAAGAGGCTGGAAATCCGGCAATCCTGTATGCGGCAGCGCGTAATGCAGCATATTCTTTGGGCAAGAAGATAGAGATTCTTGTAAACTACAACCCTAAACTGCAATATCTGGGAGAGTGGTGGAAACAGTTGTACGGAGAGAGCGAGGGTAAGGATGGTAAGGGTATTTTCCCTGCTTCTGTAAACTTCTCTACAGACCTCCATTCAATGGGCCAGTATATCCAGGATGGTGAAAGGACATTGTTTGAGACAAATGTGCTTGTTAAGAGGGCTTATCATACAGTTAAGATTGAGAACGATGAGCAGAATCTTGACGGTTTGAACTTCCTTGCAGGAAAACGCGTTGAGGAGGTTAACAAGATGGCACAGTTGGGTACAAGACTTGCCCATACAGATGGTGGTGTCCCTAACTTTGAGATTGAGATTGAGCAGATAGATGAGTACAATCTGGGAGAACTTTTCTATATGTTTGAGATTGCCTGCGGTATCAGCGGCTATATGCTGGGGGTAAATCCTTTCAACCAGCCTGGTGTTGAGGACTACAAGAAGAACATGTTTGCGCTGCTTGACAAGCCAGGTTACGAGGAGGCTTCAAAGGCTATTAGGGCAAGGCTGTAATTGTCTTCTAAAAATACAGTATAATGGGAGAGAGGGCGGCTGTTATGGTCACCCTCTTTGCAAATAAATATAACTGGAGGAAATGCATATATGGAATGGACATTGGTTTTAAGGTTGCTGCTGGCCGGCATGCTGGGGGCAATAATTGGTCTGGACAGGGAATACAGGGCCAAGGAGGCCGGGTTCAGAACGCATTTTCTGGTAAGTCTTGGAAGTGCCCTGTTCATGATAATTTCCCAATACGGCTTTTCAGAGGTATCGGGGGCCAATGGCGTAAACTATGATGGAGCCAGGGTTGCAGCCCAGATAGTGAGCGGTATAGGTTTCCTTGGAGCAGGAACCATAATCTTCCACAAACAGTTCATAAGGGGACTTACCACAGCAGCCGGCATGTGGGCTACTGCCGGTATTGGAATGGCTGTAGGGGGTGGAATGTATTTTATTGGCGTTGCGGCTACAATACTTGTCCTTATTGGGCTGGAGGTTCTCACTCTGGCTTTCGGGAAGATAGGTCTCAGTTCAATTTCAATTACCTTCTACACTTCAAAAAAAGAGAATCTGGAGATGGTGGTGGAGGAGATACACAAAAGGAAATATCATCTGGTGTCGTATAACAGCGTGGAGGAGGCACATGGTGGCGTAATTGTGTATAAGGTGGATGTGGTTATGAAGATAAGGGGACACAGGGAGCAGAACGGGCTTTTTGTGTTCATACAGTCATTGAATGACATTTCACAGTTGAAAGTAGAATAGTTTATGAATACTTTGTTGTCTGATCTGGCCCTTATTCTTATTGTAGCCGGAATAGTTACTGTAATTTTCAAGAAACTCAAGCAACCTGTTGTGTTGGGCTATATAGTGGCAGGACTTCTGGCGGGGCCATATGTTACTTTTATTCCAACTGTTACTGATGCACAGAATGTGGAGTTCTGGGGGAAGATAGGTGTGATATTCCTGTTGTTTGGCCTGGGACTTGAGTTCAACTTCAAGAAACTCAAGAAGGTTGGAGGCCCGGGTTTCATAACCGTGTTTACAGAGGTGGTTATGATGTTCTGTATGGGTATTCTGGTGGGCAGGGTGCTGGAGTGGACTTGGGTTGCCTCAATTTTCCTTGGGGGGATGCTCAGCATCTCTTCTACTTCCATTATCATAAAGGCGTTTGATGATATGGGGGTAAAGAACAAGAAATTTACCCAAATGGTATTTGGTGCCCTTGTAGTTGAGGATCTGGTTGCCATACTTATTCTTGTGTTGTTGCCGGCAGTGGTGCTGAGCAAGAGTTTCAATGGGGTTGAACTTGCAGACAAGGTGGCAAATCTTGCCCTGTTCCTCCTTTTGTGGTTTACAGGGGGAATATTCTTTATCCCTACAATTTTTAAGAGGATAAAGCAGTTTCTCTCAGATGAGACTGTAATTGTTGTCTCCCTGGGGCTCTGTTTCATGATGGTTGTAATTACCATAAATGCAGGTATCTCAGAGGCGTTGGGAGCCTTTGTAATGGGTTCCATTTTGAGCGGCACAATACAGAGTGAAAGGATTATAAAACTTGTAAAGCCTGTAAAGGATTTCTTTGGGGCAATTTTCTTTGTATCTGTGGGTATGCTTGTAGATCCTGCGGCAATTTTGAAGTACTGGCAGCAGATTCTCCTGATATCTGCAGTTATAATTACCGCCAAGCCCCTTGCGGCAACATTGGGACTCCTCTTCTCCGGACAGACACTCAAGAATGCCATAATGTCGGGAATATGCCTGTGCCAGATTGGTGAGTTCTCGTTCATTATTGTGCAGATGGGGTTGGACCATAAGGTTGTACCGGAGCATCTGTATCCTGTAATTGTAACGGTTTCAATACTTACTACATTTATTACACCATATTGGATGAAGTTGGGCGAACCTCTGTACAATCTCATTTACAACAATGTGAAGCCCCAATGGCAAAATGTGATTGAGAGGCTTGGAACAGGGAGAAAAACACTTAACCAGGAGAGTGAGTGGAACAAACTCCTTAAATCGTATGCATTGAGGCTGTTTATCTATATTGGCTGGATTCTGTTTGTGAACATTTTCTTTACACAGATCATTTATCCGCAGATTGTAAAGTTTTTGGGGGATGCAACCCATATAAGGATAATCTCGTTTGCCCTGAACCTCTCGGCTATGTTCCCTTTCCTGTGGGGGCTGCTCAAAAGGAAAGACAGCGACGGGGCTTATGACAAAATATGGCAGGACCAGAAGTTTGCCAGGGGGCCGCTCCTGTTTATGATGATACTCAAGTATCTTATTGCCATTATAGCCATTTCCATAACCTCATCCTATTATATTGCCATGGGGTACGGAGCAGGTCTCACTTTGTGTGCCCTTATAATTTCTGTGGTTCTGGCATCAAAGAAAATAAAGCATTATTATTCAAGGATTGAGACAAGATTCCTGACCAACCTTAACAGTGAGGGGGGAAGGAGGTCGCTTGTACTCCCGAGGGAACTGGCAGATGAGATACATATAGAGAAAATAGAGGTTGAACCGAATTCATTCATTGCGGGGAAAACCATATCGCAGATACACAGGAGCAGAAATACAGGAGCGCTGGTAATACAGATACTCAGAGGTATGGAGATTATAGACCTTCCTGTAAATACGGAGATAATGTTCCCTATGGATATACTGATAATCCTGGGTACCGACAGGCAGATTATGGACTTTAAGGAGGCGGCAGAGGAGAAACTCAAACCGAGGGATTTTGCTTCGGTGGAGATGGAACTGTTCCAGATAACTCTGCAGGAGAGTTCCCCTATGGTTGGGGAGAATGCGAACATTACCCATATCAGGAATAAATTTGGGGTGCTGCTTGTTGGCCTTGAGGGGGAGGAGAGCAATACATTCATAAGGACAACCTCCGCTACCATAATACAGCCTGGAGACACTGTATGGGTTGTAGGTGAGAAGTTTAAAGTAAAAGATTTGAGGTAAGAGGTATGGCCGTTCAGTTTTTAAGGGAAGTTGCGGGGGCTTTTGTTGCCAATGAGAATCTGGACTGCATTTTTGTGCTGCCCAACAGGAGGTCTGTAAAGTTCTTCCAGAAATATCTGGGGCAGGAGTACGGGGTATTGAGGGGGAGACCTCTCTTTTCTCCGCAAGTGCAGACTATAAACGAATTCATGACACAGTTGAGCGGTTTGGCTGCGGCAGATACTGTTGAGCAGATTTACATCCTGTATAAGGAGTATATCTCCCTAAAATATGGTGAGGAGGGGGTGCCGGAAGGGAAATCAGGAGACTCTTTTGATGATTTTGTGCATTGGGGAGATGTTATTCTAAAGGATTTCAATGAGATAGACAAGTATATGGCAGATCCGCGCCAACTCTTTACAAATATAAAGGAGTTGAAGGAACTGGAGGGAGATTTCTCCTTTCTTTCTTCCCGACAACTGGAGGCGGTGCAGTGTTTCTGGACCAATTATCTCAAAGGGGGGACATTCTCCGAGAAAAAGGAGTTCTTCTCTTCAATGTGGGGAATGATGTATCCCCTGTACAGGAATTTCAATGCTGCCCTCAAGGCAAAGGGTATAGGCTATGAGGGGCAGATATACAGGGAAGTGGCGGAGAATATTGCCTCACATGAATTTTCCAAAGATATAGTGTTCATTGGGTTCAATGCCCCAAATGTGTGTGAAAGGAGGATAATGCATTATCTGAAAGGGGCCGGTAAGGGGGATTTCTATTGGGATTTTTACGGTCAGATGCTAACCGACCCGCAGAACGGTGCATCTGAAATTATTGGAGGATGTGCAAGGGAGTTCCCTTCAAAATATATACTTAAGGGGGAGACCGTTCCGGTGGGGGAACAGAAGGTAAAGGTGTTTGCATCTCCGTCGGGAGTAGGGCAGGCTTTTGTGGTGGCAGATATTCTGGAGAAACTTTTCCCTGCCGATGCTGTGGACCAGAGGGAGGCGTTTTCAACAGCAATTGTCCTCCCCGACGAAAATATGCTCATGCCTGTACTCAATTCAATTCCGGGCAAGTTCAATTCCATAAATGTAACAATGGGGTACCCTATGGCTGCAACGCCTCTGGTCTCTTTCATGAACCTTGTACGCCAGTTGCAGAGTGATGCCAGGAGGGGAAAGGATGGAATGATGTTTTACCACAGGTCCCTTATGGAACTGCTTTCGCATGAGTATGTGAAAAGACTCTCATCTGTACAGGGAGAAGTTTTGCGCAGGAGAATAATTGAGGGAAACATGATTTATGTTCCGGCTGCACAGGCGGCAGGTGAGGATCCGTTCCTTGCAAAGGTCCTTGCAGTGCCTGAGGGGGGATCTCAGGTGCTGGATTATTTGCTCGGGATGCTGGAATACCTGGATACTGTGCTGGATTCATGGAACAGGGAGTTTGTGTACCAGTATTACGGACAGATAAGCAGACTCAAGAGGTTGGGGATACCTATGGAGGGGGCTACATGTTTCAGATTGGTGGAGCAGTTGTGCATGGGGATATCTGTACCATTCAGAGGTGAGCCTCTGGCAGGATTGCAGATAATGGGACCCCTTGAGACCAGGGCTCTGGATTTTGACAATGTAATAATAGTATCGGCAAATGAAGGGAAGTTCCCTTCTGCCAGTGCCGGCAACTCCATGATACCGTATAATCTGAGGATAGGTTTTGGACTCCCTACCTACGAACTGCAGGATGGAATTGCTGCATACCATTTTTACAGGAGCATCTGCAGGGCAAAGAATGTGTTCATGATATATGATACCCGTACTGAGGGGCTCTCTGTGGGGGAAGAGAGCAGGTATATAAAGCAGTTGAAATATCATTTTGGTGTGGATGTGGAGGAAACGGCTGTTTCGGCTCCTGTGGCTCCGGCTGCACAGGCGGTTTTGCCTGAGGTTGAAAAGAGTGGTGAGGTTATGGGAAAACTTCTGGCATCATATACGGGCAGTGGACTTAAGTCGTTGTCGGCGAGTGCAATAAACAACTATATTGCATGTCCCCTCAAATTTTATGTAGAGAATGTGGAGGGGATGGCCCAGGAGGATGAGGTTGCAGAGAGTGTGGAGAGCAATGTGTTCGGAAGCATTTTCCATTATGTGATGGAGGAGATCTACAAACCTTATGAGGGGAAAATTGTGGATAAGGGGGAGATTGCCGCAATGATGAAGGATTCTGCAAGGGTTGGGGAACTGATTCTGAGAGGTTTTGTGGAGTATATGCATATGGAGAGGATGGAGGGGCAGCACAAGATTGTTGAGGCCCTGCTGAGAAAATATATCTCCCTGGCCCTTAAGGAGGATATGCTGGTGGCTCCGTTCCGCTATATTGCAGGTGAAAGGAAATTCAGGTATGTGCTTGAGGTTTTTGACGGGACACTTGGGGTAAATTTCAAGGCATTCATAGACAGGATAGACATGCTTTGTGAGGGGAACCTTACAAGGATAATAGATTACAAGACAGGTTCTGTAACTCCTCCCGACAGTAAGTTTGAACTTCCTCTCCTCTTTGACAAGGAGGGGGACGGAAGGTACAAGGCCATTCTGCAGTTGTATCTGTATGCTCTCATATATTTTAATGGGGATCTGCAAAAAGGGAGCAGGGTGAAGGATGCTCTCCTTACAATTTACCCCCTTAAGAAGATTGCACGGGAGCACCCTATGCAACTGCTTCTGGAGCATGATGCATTGGTTGCGTTCAAAGGGCTTCTCACACAATGTGTGGAGGAGATATTCAATAAGGATGTGCCGTTTTATGCCAATCCTCAGGAGAGGCATTGCGGTTATTGTAAATTGCAGGCCGTGTGCCGCAGATAAAGGTATTGGGGTATGTTGGAAATTTTCAAGGCATCTGCAGGGGCAGGAAAGACTCACAGGCTTACAGGGGAATATATAAAACTCCTTTTTGGGGAACATTATGCCTACAGGCACATATTGGCGGTAACTTTTACCAACAAGGCAACGGATGAGATGAAGCAGAGGATTTTGCAGGAACTCTACAAACTCTCATGTGCCGGTACCGGTTCCGATTATCTGCAGGAGATTATGGAACATACCGGGCTGGATGAACAGGGGGTAAGGGGGAAGGCCAAAAGGATACTCATTTCTATACTGCACGATTACACTTCATTTAGAGTAAGTACTATAGACAAGTTTTTCCAACTTGTAATGCGCTCCTTTGCCAGGGAATTGGGCAAGATGTCTACATATAATGTGGAACTGGACAGGGATAGCGTTCTTGCCATGGGCGTTGACAGGATGTTTTCAGAACTTGATGATCCAAAGAACAGGAGGCTTCTGGAGTGGCTTATTGATTACTCTCTGGATGCGGTAGACAAGGGAAATTCGTGGAATGTGAGGGGAGAGATATTGAGACTGGGCAACCAGTTGTTTTCTGAGGATTTCAAACTGGTGAAGGAGAAGTGCCTTAAAGGGGAGGGGAATACCTCCATAGATGAGGCGGCACAGTTGAAAAGGGAATTGGTAAAGGTTGTGGATTCGTTTGAGAAAGAGGCTTTGGCGCTGGCCGGGAAAGGTCTTGAAACGGTGGCAGGTGCAGGGCTGGAACTGGCAGATTTCAAAGGTGGGAGCCGTACACCTTTCAACTATCTCACCAAGATTGCCGGCATGAAGGGGGGGATGGTACCTCCCGGTACATCATTCTGCGACCTTTATGACAATATGGGAAAATGGTACTCTGGAAAGAGATGTCCTGCAGCAATTGAGGGGGTATATGGAGAACTGAACGGGATTGTCGGGAAGATACTGTGCCATTTTGAAAATGGGTACAGGGAGTATGCTTCTGCATGTGCGGTACTTGCAAATGTTAATGCACTGGGGATTCTCAACGATATTTACGGGAGGGTACAGGAGTATTGCAGGGAGAAGAATGTGATACTGCTCTCGGAGTCGGCGCAGTTGCTCAACAGGATAATAGATGAGAGTGATACCCCGTTTGTGTATGAAAAGATAGGTGCGTGGATAGACCATTATATGCTGGATGAGTTCCAGGATACCTCTTCACTGCAATGGAGAAACTTTTATCCTCTGCTCAGTGAGAGCCTCGGCAGGGGAAAGGGGAATCTTGTTGTGGGGGATGTGAAGCAGAGCATATACAGGTGGAGAGGGTCTGACTGGAAGATTTTGGGAGAGGGGATAAATTCACAGTTCAGAGAGGAGGAACTGCATGAGGAGCCGCTTGAAACAAATTACCGCAGCGGCAGGAATATAGTTGAATTCAATAACCGGTTTTTCCTGTATTGTGCCGGCAAGGCCCAGGAACTGTATGATGGGGATACTGAGGGGGGGAGCATCCGCAAAATTTATGAGGGGTTCCAGCAGAAGGTTTCAAAAAAGGGGATGGAATCCCCAGGTTGTGTAGATGTGGAGTTTGTTGCTGATGAGGGGGATGGATTTGAGGCAAAGGTGCTTGAAATGCTCCCTTCAAAGATAGAGGAACTGCTTGCAGCGGGTTATTTGCAGAAGGATATTGCGGTGCTGGTAAGGAAGGGGACAGAGGGTAATATGGTAGCACAGAAACTGATTGAATGTGGCTATGATATAATTTCCAGCGATTCCCTTTATATAGGCTCTTCCCCTGCGGTGCAGAAGGTTGTGAATGTGCTCAGGGAGATGGACAATCCGCAGAGCGATTCGTTGAAGATACTAAGGATGTTCCAGAATGTGCCCCATGCAGATCAGGTGGAGCACTACTCCCTGTACCAGTTGTGCGAGGCCATAATAAGGGAGAGCCTTTTGCCGCAGGAACAGGGTGATGTGGCATTCCTTCAGGCATTCCTGGATCTGGTACTTGATTTTACAGCCCGTCATGGGACAAACATTGCACAATTCCTCAAATGGTGGGATGAAAGCGGAGTAAAGTGTACCATCTCTGCTCCCGACGATATGGATGCCATAAGGATAATGACAATACACAAATCCAAAGGGTTGGGATTCAATGTGGTGATAATTCCGTTCCTTACAGAGGGGCTCGACCATAAACCTTTGCTGGCTCCAAACCTGTGGTGCAGTTACAAGGGGTACCCGGTAGCGGTAAAATATGGCAAGGCTTTGCTTGGGACAGAATTTGAAAAGGCATATCTGGAGGAGAAATTGTGCGCTTACATAGATGCCCTCAATACGGTTTATGTTGCCTTTACACGCCCTAAACAGGGACTGGTTGTTTTTGCCAGGGAAACGGCAGTTTCAAGGAGCGGTTATGCTGTCTCATCATCGGTTTCAGATATCCTGTTTGAGTATTATAGGGAGAAGAGGGGGGAACAGGAGTGGAACGGCAAGATAATGGTTGGCCAGCATCATGCGGTGGGGAAACATGATACAGGAGCACAGAAATTTATCCTTGGGAATGCATTCTCAACCCCTATTGATGAGGGGAGGGTAAGGATGGCAGCCTCAAGTGGGAATGTGGGGGAAGGTGAGAGTGTAAGGGAACACGGTATTGCAATGCACTATGTCTTTTCAATGATAGAATATGGCCATGATGTTGAGGAGGCCGTAGCCAGGGCGTGCAGGGAGGGGGTTTCCCCTTGCAGTGAGGAGGATTTGCTGGAACTTGTAAACTCCAGGATAGCAAGTGTGGAGGAATATGGCTGGTTCAGCCCCGGGTGGAAAGTGTACAACGAGTGCAGTATCCTTACTTTGGATGGGCAGGAGCGGCGTCCCGACAGAGTTTTGGTAAAGGGTAATGAGGCTGTTGTAATTGATTATAAATTTGGTGCATATACTGAAGGGAGTACAGTGGGGATGTATAAAAAACAGGTGAGCAGATACAAGGAACTGCTCACCGGAATGGGTTTCAACAATGTGAAAGGTTATTTGTGGTACCCTGCGGAGGATATTGTCATATCCGTTTAAAATGTCTGGCCCTGAAATACGTCAGACTCAGAATAAGGGACCACAACACCTGTCATTGTGAGATTGTTGTTGTTGAAATTAGGGTAAACGGTAACTGTAGTACGGTTCCCGTTCCCCAGCAACTGGATATTTACAGATGCAGAAACGAACATTCCCTGTACAAGGAAGTTGTAATAGACAAATCCCTTTTTGTCTGTACTCATGGTAATGTCAGAAACAGTCCCTTCAACTGTAATGCCTCCCAAGCCGTTGGGGCCGGGGTTGAAATAACTTGTGGCAATCTGGATAACGGCTTTACCCTCATTCATTGAGATGAAGTTTGTAAGGCTTGATACAAATTTTGAATTTCCCCTTGGGAAAAGCAACTGATCTACCTCTATTACAAAGGAACCGCTCTTTATTGCCTCAACGGCCTTCTGGAAATCTTTCAATTGTTGGGCGGCAACTGCTTTCTTGTGTGCGGCTCTGGCGGCTTTTCTTGCCTCCTGCCTTGTCATTGTGGACTGTTCTCCAAAATCCTGTGCAGATATGTTGTTTCCGTAGCAAAGTAAAGTAAGTAGGGCGATAGATAACATTAATGCTTTTTTCATCTTTTCATTTCATTAAACCAATTTCCCAATACAAACAAAAAATAGTGTGGAATGTTCTTATTATCCGTACGATTATTCCTTTTGTGCAAATTTTTTTATGCCTGAAAAACAAATTTGAACAAATTGTGTTGAGTAGAGTAAATGCGGATTAATTTAAAATTCAATGTTATGAAAAAGGTATTTATGATTATGATGGTTTCTCTGTTGTGCATCCCTTCATTTGCACAGGATGAAACGGTAATTGAGGTCCAGAATGTAAAGGGACCATATATTACAAACGGTTTCTGGGACAACTGGTTTGTAACGGCCGGCGGAGGTGTCCAGATTTATTTTGGAGAGAGTGACACATATGGCTCCATTGGCAAAAGGCTTGCCCCTGCACTTGATATATCAGTGGGAAAATGGATTACCCCTGCAGTTGGAGTAAGATTGCAGTATTCAGGCCTGCAGGCAAAAGGGTGGACACATGGCCTTCTTCCATATTCAGACGGACAGCCAGATTCCAAAGGGTATTATAAGGAGAAATTCAATACCATGAACATTCATGGAGACTTCCTGTGGAACATCTCCAATGCCATAGGGGGTGAAAGGATTGACAGGTTCTGGAACTTTGTACCGTATGCAGGTTTCGGATTTGCAAGATCCGGCGGCAACGGCACATCAAAGAATGAACTTGCTGCAAATGCAGGATTGCTGCATAATCTGAGACTCTCTGATGCTGTTGATATAAGCATAGACATGAGGGCCATGTTTGTAAACCAGAGATTTGCATTTACCCAGGGGAGCAAAGGTGTGAACGTTTTGGGTACAGTTACCGCAGGTATTACCTACAAGTTCAATACCAGAGGGTTCAAGAGGGCTTCTGACCTTATTGTAGTTGAGGACAATACACGTTATGTGGAGCAGATTGCAATGCTTGAGGATATGCTGGAGAAGGCAGAGGTGAAGCGTTCTGCACTTGAGATGCAGTTGAAGACAACCAAGGCTGAACTCAATGAGGTAAACGGGACTGAAATGCCGGCACCTCTTTTGGGCAATCTTGCAATCTTCTTTGAGATAGGAAAAGCAGACCTTACTGAGAAATCAATTATCAACATTGGCTATATGGCAGATGTTATAAAACAGTTCCCTACAAAGAACTTTGTAATTTTTGCCTCGGCAGACAAGGAGACCGGTACCCCTGAGTTCAATATGGAGTTGAGCCGCAAGAGGGGGGAGGCTGTATACAATTTGTTGGTTGAAAAATATGGCATTGATCCAAACCAGTTGAAGATAGAAGCAGTGGGCTCATCACAACAGAAATTTGACGGTGCGCAACTCAACAGGGTTGTAGTAATTGAAGATAACGAATAAGTACAATGAAATTTTGTAAAATTATGGTGGCCTGCCTTTGTGCGGCCACTTTTTCTGTCCTAAAGGTAAATGGGCAGGATACGGTAGTGCTCAAAGTGCTGGAGGAGAATGCTCCCAAGTATTTCAATGCTCCAGGAATGCCACGGTTTTCGGTAATAGGAAAGGAGAGGGAATTTTATCTGGGTATAGGCGGTTATATAAGGGGCTCTGTCTCATATGATATGGGAAACCCCATTGATAGCCCAATCTATTTCATTACCAGTGCAATCCCTATGGATAACCTTCCGGGGAACAGTTCCCTTTTCCAGATGAGTGCCGCATCTTCCAACCTGTTCTTCAACTTTGTGGCACTGCCGCATACTCAGGACAAGGTGGGAGCCTATGTAGATTTCGGCTTTGCTGAAGGTATTAAGGCCAATTACGGATTTTCCCTCAAGGCGGCGTATCTTACCTACAGGAATTTTACTGTGGGATATACAACAAGCCTCTTCACCGATGGTGCTGCTGCAGCGCAGACTATAGACCAGCAGGGACCCAATGCAATGACATTCCTCTTCAATACGGTGATTGATTGGCAGAGGAGTTTCGGGAAGCATTGGAAGGTTGGTGTAGGGTTGGAGATGCCTTCTGTAAATGCAACGTACGGTACAAAAAGTTATGCTGTGAACCAGAGGATGCCGGATATTCCGTTCTATGTGCAGTATGGATGGAAGGAGGGGAAAGGATGGCTCAGATTGTCGGGATTAGTGAGGAATATGCAGTATCATAATGCCCAGTTGGGAAAGAATGCTTCCCAAACGGCAATTGCATTCAAGTTGAGTGGTGTAAGCCCCCTTACAAACAGGTTGAACCTGTACAGCCAGAGTGTATTTGGAAAGGGAATTGCCTCGTATGTGCAGGATCTGCAGGGATTGGGGCTTGATATGGTTCCCGTTGACGGGGCAAGCGGCAGAATGGAGGCTGTGGAGGTTGTTGGCTCGTATCTGGGGCTCCAGTATATGATTTCTGAGAAACTCTCTGCTTCGGCCACTTTCAGTGAGGTGAAGTGCTTTATGCCTGACGGTTATGAGGATGTAGGGGGGCAGACATACAAGGAGGCGGTCTATTTTGTAACCAATCTTATCTACAGGGTGTCACCGGTACTTACTACGGGAGTTGAATATCTGTGGGGAAGCAGGAAAGACAGGGATGATGTGTTCCACCACAACAACAGGATACAGGCATCATTAAGGGTGAATTTTTAATTCACCCTTTTTTATTCTTCTTCTTTCATGTTGTTATCTGCATCCTTGAGTTTGAATGCGTAGTTTAGCAGCGTACAACCACCAATTATGAATGAGATGCCGGTCCAAAGTATTACGGCATCCACACCGTAAAGTATGGGCTGGAGCAGAATCATTGCGCCGCAGATTATAAGGAGTGCGGCAGAGAAGATGGTCCATCCCCATCCGCTCCCCTTTATCCCGCTCATTGTTATTCCAAGGCCAAGGAATGAAAATCCCTTGAACAGGAGCCAGAACCCAAGGACAAAAGGGAGTGTGAGTGCCGACACTGCAGGGGCCAGCATGAGGAAGATGCCAAGGGCAAGTTCAATGATTCCACATATAATGAGCCATCCGCGCCCCTTAACTTCCCTTGTTATACCCATTCCAATGTACATTATTCCCGATAATGCTATTACAATGCCAAAGAGCATAGACATGGTTATGTAACTTGCCTGAGGGAACAACAGGATTACAATACCCAGAGCCAGAACTATTATTCCAAGAATAAGAGGGCTCCACCAATGTTTTTTTTCCATATTCCAAAAGTTTAAAAATTAATATTGTTTTGCTGATTCTAAAAAGAGCAAAAGTTTCGGTGCCGTTGTACGGTTTTTCTTTTTCTGGCCTCCCCTTTATTTTTCCCTCCCTATTTTCGCCATCAAAAAAAACAGATGAAAAAAGTTTTTACAGTTATGGCGGTTGCCGTTTCAATTGCTTCGGCTTCCAGTTTATATGGGCAGAACATGTACATTTCGTCCAATCTGCTGGATTATCTTAATCTTGGAACAATCAATGCGGAGTTTGGTTTAAGTCCGGCACCAAAATGGACAATATATCTTAGAGCCCGATATAACCCGTTTACATTCAATTTTGGGAAGCAGATACAGAACAGGGTTGCGGGGGCAGGAGCAGGGGCAAGATACTGGTTCTGGTACTCCAACAGCGGCTGGTTCATAGATTCCGGAATCACACTCAGCAGATACAATACGGGAGGGATAATTGACAGGTATGCATATGAGGGGGATGCTGCCGGTGCCGGTATTGGGGCAGGCTATGCCCTCATGCTGGGGAAGAGATGGAATCTGAATATAGGATTGGGGGTGCAGGGAGGATACACCTCATATATAAAGTACGGGTGTCCCAAATGTGGAAAGGTGGAGGGGAGATTCGAGAAGTTCTATGTTGCCCCCTATAATGTTATGGTGCAGTTGCTCAGGTTGTTGTAAAAATGTCGGGAATAATGGAAAAGGGATTTTTGGTGGTATCTGTAACGGTATTGTTGCTGGTGTCGTGTGCAGGGGGAAAGAAACTGCAGGTTGTAAAGGAGAACGGTGTAACCGCTGCGGTTGCGGTGGGGAGCCTCGATGATGTTGCAGAGGAGGTCTCTGCAGATACTGCTTATGTTGCAGGCCAGGTAATAGAAGTGCAGGACCTCAAGGGAAACACAATAATAATGAATGCAGTTCTGGATGAAGAGAGCGGGGAAATGGTTGCGTCGGAGCAGTTGGATGAGATAGTAGTTGAGGCCAAATTCAGGCATGTGGCAGAGCGGAATGGGGTTGTTGACCTGGTTTTTGAACTGGCGGTGCCGGTAGAATTGCAGAAAAGCATGTGGCAGGTGAGGTTCACTCCAAAATTCGCATTCCTGGGGGATACACTCCAGGGGGAGAAGATATATGTAACGGGAGAGAGGTTCAGGAAGGTGCAGCAGTGGGAATACAGGATGTACAACAACTACCTGGGCAGGGTAGTGGACAAGGATGCGGCCGATACACTCTATGACAGGGCAAGGATGAGGGAGATGTTCCTTTTGAGAAACGGGTCTGAAATGGCAGATATTGCCGCCGGTCATTACAGGATGAACCTTATGGAGAAGATAAACGGGCGAATGGAGCGGTGGAAAGGGAAGATTTATGACCGTTTTGTTGTGGATCCGTACCCCGAGGGTGGTGTGAGGCTCGACTCGGTAGTTTACAACCCGGGGGAGCGGCAGGTGAGATATTTTTATGTGCAAACAATTGCAACACGGGCAAATCTAAAGAGGGTAGATATGGTTATGGAGGGGGAGGTGCATACCAACGGCCGCAAACTGTGTACTTTGAGGGGGACAGACCCAATAACCTTTTATATAAGTTCCATATCTGCCTTCACCGACAATTCCGAGAGATATCTCAAAAAGATAATATACCGTGACCTCCACTTTGAGACCATGTACAACATTGGGTTTGGAAAGGGAGAGTGGAGGATTGACCCCTCTTTTGGCAGCAACGGGCCGGAATTGGCCTCCCTGAAGAAGAACCTGCTGGAGATTCTGGAGAATGAAGATTATGTGGTGGATTCAATACACATAACTGCCGCATGTTCCCCTGAGGGTAAAATACATGTAAATGACAAACTCTCGCGACGCAGGGGGGAGACAATCAGCAATTATGTGATGGAGTGCATGCGGGAGTATGAGGATTCTCTCCACAGGAGTGTGTGGGAGATAAATGCAGATGAGACATTCTCGCAGGAGGGTTGTCGGGAAGAAGATTTCAGTGAAAAGAATATAAGGATAACGGAAGCATCTGAGGATTGGGAGACCCTTTACACCCTTATGGCTGCCGATACATTGGTTGCAGGCGAATGGGATTTTCTTGCTCGGGAGGAGGATCCCGACAGGAGGGAGGCACTACTCCAGGGGAGGAAGGAGTTCGGGTATATAAGGGAGAACCTTTACCCACGCTTGAGGAGGGTGAAATTCAACTTCAAGTTGCACCGGAAGGGGATGGTGAAGGATACGGTTCATACCACAGTGCTGGACAGTGTTTATATGAAAGGGGTTGAGGCCCTGCGTAACAGGGATTACAAGTTGGCGGTATCCCTTTTGAGGCCATATGAGTGCTATAATACCGCTGTGGCTTATGTGTGTATGGATTACAACAACTCGGCATTGGAGATTCTGGAAAGGTTGCCGAGGGATGCAAGGCGCGACTATATGCTTGCAGTGGTGTATGGGAGACTGGGCAATGAAAAACTGGCGGTGGAACATTTCCTGAATTCGGTTGAGCAGGATGACCAGATGCGCCACAGAGGGAATCTTGACCCTGAAATAAGTGCATTGATAAAGAAATATGGAATTTTCAACAACTATTAAAAATAACTATTATGAGGAGAATTTTATTTGTAATGGCTGCGGTTGCATTGGTATGCAGTTGCTCCAAAGGGGATTTGGAAATGGAAACTGGAGATTTGCAGGAGAGTGTGCTCTATGTATCGCTTACTGAGGAGGCGGGGACAAAGGCTACTGGCGCCGGACACGGGATGCCTGCAGATGACGGCAACATACAGACGCTGGAGATTTTTGTATTCAGGGTAAATGCCGGAATGCCGGATGACGGTGTGCTGGACGGATACAGGAAATTTACCGCCAGCGAACTGGGCTCGCTTACAAACCTTGAGGTTCAGACCACAACCGGAAACAAGATGATATATGCAGTTGCCAACTCCCACAGGGCAAACTGGAAAGGGGTAAATACAAGGGCCCTCTTTGAGCAGCAGACTGCACTGCTGGCAGAGGATGACCTCAAGAACTTTATAATGATTGGGGGGACACAGGAACAGTTGCTGTTGGCTACAACAGTCTCTTTCTCAATAAAAAGGCTGGTTACAAGGGTGCAGGTAAGTTCAATAAGGACGGCCTTTGCATCTGGCCCGTATGAGGGGTTAAGCCTTACGGAGGTTAAGGCATACTTGCTTAATGCCCAGGCATCCAAATATCTGTACAATGGAACAGGTGACAACCTTAAAGTATATAACCAGGGGGCATATAAGGCGGAGGATGCCGGAGCATGTACAATGCCTGGGATGATTTATGACAACCTTGGGGCGGATATCCAGGATGCGGGGTATTCAACACAGCACTATTTCTACTGTTACGCCAACGGTTTTACAGAGGAGACAGCAGAAAACAGATTTACAAGGTTGGTGATAGAGGGGAAACTCAATGGTATAACCTATTATTATCCTATTGTACTTGAGGAACTGGAGAGGAACTGCTGCTATAGCCTTGATGTAACCATAAAGAGGCCCGGTTCCACAGACCCGGACTCTGAGGTGGAGAAGGGGACCATACTGGCCACCCTTACAGTGCAGGATTGGAAAGTGCTTCCAGAAACGTCAGTAGAGTTTTAATGCCTTGGAGAGTTATGGTCAAATGGAAATTACCGGCAATTTTCCTGCTGGCATTCGTTGGGGTTTGCAGTTGCAGGGTTTTTGAAGACAGGGATGTGTGCAATTCCTATCTCACCGTTGACTTTACAAATGTTGACAAAGGGATAAGAGAGTGGCAGATGTGGCTCTTCAACGGGGCAGGAGAACTCATATACAAAGACACAGTGTACAGGAGATCCTATGCATCCCCGTACGTTGTCCAGGTGCCCCGATATGGCCAGGTGAAATGTCTGCTGTGGGGAAATGTGCGCGGGGCAACATCCCTGGATGAGAAATACTCGCTGGGAACAGTGCTGCTCAAGAAAGAGGGAGTTTCAGCAGATTCCATCTATTTCTGTTCAGACACAATTTCAACGGGAGGGGAGGAATCTTACCTAAAAGTTGTTCCAAAGAAGGAGTTTGCCACCGTAGATATATACCTTGAGGGGTGGGCAGGACTGGACTTTGAAGTTGAGATGAAACTGCTGTGTGCCAAGGGGGGATTCTATGTAGATGGAGGCTTCTGCGGAGGCGGTGTCACCACAGATATGGTACTGTACGACTTTGGAGATTACTACACCCATTTCAGGGGGAGGATACTCCGCCAGCCCGACACGGAAAACATAATGCTCTCGTTGCTCATCCGCAAGAAAGAAATTGACGGCTCACTTGGAAAAGTGCTGGTGGATAAGGATATACCGTTGGGCATGTACCTTGAGGAGAACGGATACAACATTGGAGATGAGTTTTTGGGAGACATAAGGATGGAGGTAGATTACTCGTATAACCTGTTGACAATTAAGGCAGAAGAGTGGAGCGCCTCCTACAGGTTGGTGGAGGAAATATAATTTTTGGGGCAAATGTTTGTTTATTTTAAAAAAAACTCTACATTTGCAGTCCCAAAACGGGATGATTCGTTAGCTCAGCAGGTAGAGCACAACACTTTTAATGTTGGGGTCCTGGGTTCGAGCCCCAGACGGATCACAAAAAAAGCCGCTCAAAAAGCGGCTTTTTTTGTGGAGTGCGGATATTTGGAGGCGCCGGGTGGTGAGGCGGAGGCGGCATCGGAGTCGGCATCGGAGGCGGCTTTTGTCCACAAAAAAGGTATCTTTTGTGGATGCGGAGTATTCGAAGGCGGCATTTGTCCACAAAAAAGGTATCTTTTGTGGATGCAGAGAGAAAATTGCAACCGCCTGTCCACACTGAGGGTACCTGGTGTGGACGGAATATAATTTTGTGTATTTTTGCAACAGTAATTAACTATAATGATTTGACACAGTTATGAAAAATCTTGGATATTTGGCAGTATTGCTTCTGGCAGCAATCACCCTTGTTTCTTGTGAAAAGACAAAAATCAATCATGATGGCCCGGCCAAATTTGTCCTTAAAAACATTACAACCGGCGAAGAAAAGACATTTGAAGGTATTGAACTGGGTTATAACTCACCGCTGCTGGTTGTGAGGAACAATGATTCCCTTCAGGTTAAATTTGTTCCTGAACTGGAGTATGTGAAACATGGTTTTGAAGTGACATTCTCCCTTTTCAACAATGAAACAATAAAGGATTATGAGTATCCTTATCTGTACAAGTTAAAAGTTGAGGGCATTACTCCCGGCTCATATACATTCTCCTGCCTGGCAACCGTAAACAGCGGAGATGTTAGCATAAAAGAGCAGAGCCTGGGACAGATTGAGGTAGCAGAATAGGGGGATGTGCCTGAACAAGGCGCATCTTTTGGTTTATTAGTTGGTTAGGATACCGGTACTGGATGTGCGGGTATCCTTCTTTTTTATCACTTATTACCCAATGTATTCCGAAAAGAATGTTATAAATTGTTGCTTTTTTGTAACTTAGCAAATCCATTTGAGAGAGATGAAAAGTTATAACGTGATTTAAAAGTTAATAAAGTGATGTTTCCCAAATCCTTTGATGTATTCATTGCTTATCATGGCAGCTACGAAAGCATGGGGTCTTCTACAGTTGCAGGCCTGCTTTATGAGTTTTTGAAAAAGAGAGGCTTAAGTGTTTTTTTCTTTCCTGCTATAGAGAGAGATTTATACAAAGCTAACATTATAGATGTGATGAAATCAAAAGCATTTATTTTGGTTTGCAATGAGAATATTAAGACCTTGGAAAATGGTAGAATTGATCCATCATACCATTATGAATTGTCAACGGAAATAGATGCCTTTTATGCTCTAACCCAATTGGGTGGCGATGTTAGTGTTTCAGACTCAAAAGTATTGGTATGTGGTGACTATGAACAAAAAAGGATGAAAGGCCAGGAAACCTTGTTGCATGAACTATTTGCCAATCGTACTCATTATTTTCTCAATAATGAGGCAATGGAAGAGACGTTTGAGGATTTATACAAATGGATACACAGACGTAATGCCCGCCATATTGATGGTAACCAATGGACAAAATCCCAAACAACAGATGAGATAACTGAAGTGTTTGCAAAAAGGTCTTCAATGAGTCAAATATGTAATCTTCCTCAAATGGTGGCATCGGCGAAGGATATAAAATGTTTAGGTATTTCCAATAGTGAACTTACCAGAAAACTGAACCCCGATGCACTAATTTATGCTGTTGAAAATGGTGCTTCTGTAGAAATATTGTTCCTGGACCCAGAGGGAGAGTTTACAGGACAAAGGGAAAAGGAAGAGAATCTGCGCCCTGGCAAGATAAAAAGGATAACGATAGACAACATTGAGACCGCATTGGATATTAAGGACTCCCTTCCCGATAAATTCAAAGACAAAATAAAGCTATATAAATACAACTTATTGCCTCGTATGAATATAGTTGTCATAGATTCACATATCATTCTCCAATACTATTCAAATACAGTTGCAGGTATGAGTAATCCGTGTTTTTTAATTGAGAAAAAACCGGTTTCACCATTATTTGATTTTTGTATGAACACATATGATTTTATAAGAGGATTTAGTACTGAAATTACAGATATTTAATTATGAAATATGCAGAAGAACTGTCTTTTATAAAAAAGACAATAGAAGGGATAATTAAAAAGTATGGGAACCAAAGACCAGATTCTGTTCAGCAGAAAACGGAATTTGATCTGGTGACAGAGATAGATCTTTCTATTGAGCAGGATATTATAAGGGCAATAACAGAGGAATACCCTTCAGATAATTTTGTGAGTGAAGAATTCAATAGCCAAAATTCACTCGCAGGACGATGCTGGATTATTGATCCTATAGATGGAACATGTAACTTTTCCAATGGAATTCCATTATATGGAATTCAATGTGCACTGGCCGTTGACGAAGTTATTGTGATGTCATATATTTACCTCAACCATTTAAATGAAGAGTATTACGCAATATTGGGAGAGGGTGCATATATGAATGGGAAGCGGATTGAATTACCACAGGATCGCCCTATAAATCATGCTATAATGAGTATAGGGGATTTCTCACACAGTAATCAGGCTTTGGCAAAACTGCAGTATGGCTTTCTGGAAAAAATGTATCCAAGAGTAGCAAAGATAAGGATGTTTGGTGCGGCATGCATAGATTTTTCATACGCTGCATGTGGTAAGACAGATGGGTGTGTTATACTAACCAACAATATATGGGATATAGCACCAGGAATCCTTTTGTGTAAAGAAAGTGGTTGTATTGTTACAAATATAAAGGGAGGGGAACATCATTTTTCCGATAACGGAGTGTTGGTAGCATCTACAAAGGGATTACATAGGCTTATGGTGGAGTCTTTTATTTGATATATTTATATGGGGCATAACGGTAAAATATCTATATTTATATCACACTCTACAAAAGATATCGAAAAGGTGAGGAAGATCCGTGATTTATTTGAATTAATAAATTGCGAACCTTTGTTATTCCGTTTCAACTGTTTAGACGATGATAACGATGAATTGGAGGATTTTATAAAAAGAGAAATTGATGCAAGAAATATCTTCCTTTATTGTAGATCGAGGAATTCTGAATCTAGTATATGGGTGAAGAAAGAATTGGAATATATTCATAGTACAGATAAAAAAAGAGTATACACTATAGATATTGAAGACAATCTTGAAAGCGACGTGTTGGAGATATTGAAAAAAATAGGAGAGATTATATTAAAGAATACAGTTTTTATAATCTTTTCTGATAATAATAAAGAATTTGGAAAGAAGTTAAAAGATCAGTTGGAGACAAGAGGATATGTCGTTCATATAAGGGGGGTGCATGACTCTGGAATTATTCCAATGAAAGATATGAGAGCAGATGAATATGTTAGAATTCATGATCAATTATCGGGATATTTTGAAACTGCAATATTTCCTATGGTTGAGGAAGTATCATCTAAAGGGATAATTATTACACTATTGGATAATCTTCATGAAGGCGGTTGGAATTCATTTATGATGATGAAATTGCAAAAATTTCTTGATACTCGCCCACATGCGCTGCTTTTACCTATAAATTCTTATGATGAAAATGAGATTCCAAAATTAATTGATAGAGTTGTAAATATGACTCTGTAAATATGACTATTGATATTGTCTCCTTCAATAATAAATTGAGGAGTAGAGTTGTGTGATATTAAAAAATAGAAAACGAACTAAGAATAAATGCCAAATAGATATATTCAAATAACGAACTTTTATGAACTACAATATTTTTATCAGTTACAGGAGGTCATCTTCTGATACTGCCAACCTTATTGCTGAGAAATTGAGGGGCAAAGGGTATAATGTATTTTTTGATGTGGAGTCTTTGAGGGGTGGAAAGTTTAATGAGCAGTTGTTCTCGGTTATTGAGGGGTGTGATGATTTTGTACTTGTATTGCCTCCAAATGCATTGGACCGTTGCTCAGATGACAATGACTGGGTTAGATTAGAAGTTTGTCATGCTTTGGCTTGCGGCAAAAATATTGTCCCCGTAATGCTGCAAGGTTTTGAATGGCCTGAACCAATGCCAAAGGGTATGGAGGAACTGCGGAATTATCAATCAGTTACTGCAACTTCTCATGAGTATTTTGATATGGCTATGGACCGCATGAGCAAATATCTCAAGAGTAAACCTCATAAGAAAATTAGAAAAGTTCTTTTTGGTTCTGTTGCGGCAATTGCTGTGCTGGTTATTCTTTTTTTTGCTATAAATATGATACTCAAGCAGATTGCGGTTCCAGTATGTTCGGAGGTGGCAGATAAACTGACAATGAGAATGGGTATTGTAGATGGCTTGGCTGCGAATAATAAGGAAATATTGAAGTGCTGGGAGAGTTTTAAAGCGGAAAAAGCAACCGGTGATGATTTGGCTCAGATGTTGGATTATTGGGAGAAAGAGATACCCAAGTATTATGAAACGAATGGACTCTACAATATTGATGCATCCGATTATCATTCATTTCTTATGGGCCTTTATGGCGTTGAAGGAGCAGTGCTTGATATGCTTGATGAATATTACAGGGGATTTATTGATGATTTTCATGCAAATATAAATTCTATACAGGCGGCACTGGAGAAAAATCGCATAACTGTATCTGATGAAAAGTTTATTGATGCAAAGTTGCGGGGATTCCAGCATCATGTTAATGCAGGATATTATTCTTATCTCGATTTTATATCCATTTTACCGGTTAAAGCTCAAAAGTCTTATTGGAAGACAGGAGATAAATTGGAGAATGTCCCTAATGGAGTTGGACTGAATCACTCCCGACAGGAGTTTGAGCAGTTTGTTGAGAGGGAAATTCGTGAAGTGGAAAATCTTCTCAATAGTGTTGAGGTGGCTATGAATGATGATGAGGAAGAACTGAGGGCTAAGGAGAATGAGTTGTCTGAAATGGAGAAAAAGGTGGCAGAGGTGTATAAGGAAATGGAGGATATGTACAAGTTGTTTGTTGCCAAGAATATGATTCTTGAGAGTGATGATCAGTGGCTCAAGTGGGGGAAAATTACAAATCTTGCCAAATATATGTCGGCAACAGTTGAGGAGTATGAGGAAGCAGCCACAGAGGGGTTTGAACCTGGACCAGTTTCTCCACAGAGAGTATTCAATGATTTGTCGGGAAGCATAGATTTGTTTATAAAATTTCATCCAGCAAGCGAAAAATATGCAAATTCTGCCAGAATGTTTTATAAGGAGGTATCTGCAGGCACGAGAAATTGCTGTGGTCAGATTGTAATGGCATTCAAGGACAATGCAAAGCATCCGCTTTATGAAATAGGTGATATAATTATTGAGCGTAATGGCAATATTATTACTAACTTTGAGTCTCTTACAAATGCTGTTGCAAATAATGGGGAGGGAACTGTGAAGTTCTTGAGATTTAATGGCAGTTCTTTGGAGTTGCACGAAGAGTACGTAAAGAAAACAGATGTGCTGGTGGGGTATTTGGCGTTGTAGAAAGGAAGGTGGCAATAATAGAGAGAAGACTATAGCGAAATAGTAAATTGTTAGTTTGAATTGATATTTTATGACTATGAATCACGATATATTTATTAGTTATTCTAGTGTAGATAAGATTGCAGCAAATGCAATTTGTCATGTTTTAGAACAGAATAAGTTAAGATGTTGGATTGCACCTAGGGATATACCTCCTGGAGCAGAATATGGTGATTTAATAGATGAGGCCATAAAACATGCTGATATTGTAGTTATCATTTTTTCTGAAACCTCATCAACCTCATCGTGGGTAAAAGGAGAGTTGAATATTGCATTTGAAGAGCAGAAAACTATTATTCCATTCCGTCTTGATTCTACTCCTTTGAAAGGTCAGAACAGATTAATTCTGGCTCAAAAACATTGGATAGATGCATATCCAGATTATGAGACCAAATTTGTAGATTTGGTTAATGCTGTGAAGTTGGCTCTAGGGATTAGTACAAAGGATGGTGAGGTAATTGACGAATCTGGTTCATATAAAGGAGGAGAGGATAAAACAGTAGGTAAACCAGATAAGCCAAAGTGGTATAAATTATTGTTTAAACCCTTTGATGTGTACAATAATGGCGTGCCAAAAGCATGTAAAAAATGGAATTTTGCAGCATTTTTATTTCCATTTGTTTGGGGGCCTTTCAATGGTATGCCTTATTTGATACTGATCTTTTTGTTAATGTTTCTATTTCCGCTGCTATCAATTCCTATATCCGTATTATTAGGAATTTATGGAAATGGTTGGGCGTGGAAATCCAAAAATTGGGCTTCACAAGAGGAGTTTATTGAAATGCAGAATAGGTGGTCTAAAGTTTCGTTAATTATCTTTTTCCTTATAGTGTTGATATTTATATTTCATTAGTGTCCGGTAAAAAATCATAAAAGTTCTTTGAAAATATTGAAAGTTAGGTAGTTATAGAGGTTTTTCGAGTCAACCGATTTGAATTTATCTTTGCCAGACTAACGTAGAATGGCATATGCATAAAGGAAAATAC
>SUYL01000039.1 GCA_015060445.1 Bacteroidales bacterium | reverse complement strand
ATTTTGTGGATGTTGTGAATTGCTTTCGAATTATTGTATCTTTGACATCACAGACAACTGCCAATACGGTTGATTCCTTTTTGAAGAGGTTGTGAATTGCTTTCGAATTATTGTATCTTTGACATCACAGACAACCTATTTTTCTGCGCTTCGTCAGCATTAAAGGTTGTGAATTGCTTTCGAATTATTGTATCTTTGACATCACAGACAACTTGTGGAAAAGGAGAAGAAACATAACTCTGTTGTGAATTGCTTTCGAATTATTGTATCTTTGACATCACAGACAACACGGTTTTAAACTCTTTTTTTGAGTATCTCGTTGTGAATTGCTTTCGAATTATTGTATCTTTGACATCACAGACAACCGACAGCCAAAGTGCCGGAGGTCCTGGCAAGTTGTGAATTGCTTTCGAATTATTGTATCTTTGACATCACAGACAACTCTGCAAAGAAGTATTTTGCATTAAAGCAGTTGTGAATTGCTTTCGAATTATTGTATCTTTGACATCACAGACAACTGTCCTAAAGTAAAGCAGCCAAAGAGGCAGGTTGTGAATTGCTTTCGAATTATTGTATCTTTGACATCACAGACAACCCGAAGATGGGCGTTAGGCTCATCATCTGGTTGTGAATTGCTTTCGAATTATTGTATCTTTGACATCACAGACAACCTTTGTCGCCGTCGGCTGTCTTTGGCGCCTGTTGTGAATTGCTTTCGAATTATTGTATCTTTGACATCACAGACAACAGAACGCATCAAAGACCACCCTCTCGCCCGTTGTGAATTGCTTTCGAATTATTGTATCTTTGACATCACAGACAACTATGAAAGAGTTACACAATCGAGGTTTCAGTTGTGAATTGCTTTCGAATTATTGTATCTTTGACATCACAGACAACCGAAATTTGGTTGCTCAAAACCTCCAATTGTTGTGAATTGCTTTCGAATTATTGTATCTTTGACATCACAGACAACCCGTTTGGAGGGCGAGGAACGCCAAAAGGCGTTGTGAATTGCTTTCGAATTATTGTATCTTTGACATCACAGACAACGCAGGCGCGAACACCTACACGGGTGGTTAGTTGTGAATTGCTTTCGAATTATTGTATCTTTGACATCACAGACAACCAGAGCATTTACGGCTTACTCCATCCTGTAGTTGTGAATTGCTTTCGAATTATTGTATCTTTGACATCACAGACAACAAATGAAAAAGTTAGCAGCTTTGTTAGTGGGTTGTGAATTGCTTTCGTATTATTGTATCTTTGACATCACAGACAACAGACTATGCGCAAAGAATTGAATTTTAATCCATTAAGTATAATTTTAGGATTAAAAAATGATGTCAGGAAAAGAGCATAAGAATCAAATCTTATGCTCTTTTTTTAGAACAACTCCAGTTGCAATCCGCCATGTTCAAGGGAAGTTTCCTTCTTTCCAATAAAGATTTCCATATCTCCAAACTGTTTGTCGGTAATGCCAATGATTCCTACTTTCCCTTTGTCGGGAATAAATTTCTTTATTCTACGGATGTGTACCTGCATATTTTCTTTACTGGCACAATGCCTGATATAAATGGAGAACTGGAACATTGTAAAACCGTCTTTAACAAGGTTTTTTCTAAAAAGGGCATGTTCCCTCCGTTCCCGTTTTGTTTCCGTTGGGAGATCAAAGAAAACCATTATCCACATGACTCTATATTCGCTAAAACGGTCCATATTTACAGTTCTGGATACAAAATTTTCCTGATTTCCCCTTCAAAGCATTTTGAAAGACTTGCTGTAGTTGTAGAAACGGCAATCATCAAAGGCTTTCTGTTACCATCTATTACTACATCCAGAACAGGAATGGACAATAATTTTGCTTTTACAGATGTTGATAGATGTGTATAATCCTCTCCACTTAAAATTATATCTATAACCAATTTATCCACATATGGCCTATATGGTTCCATAATGTCATCTGCAAGACAATATGCATTATAGCGGTTGTGATGATGGATTCCCAGCGTAGGCAGTAATCCGCTTGATACCAAAGCCCTGGCGACTATTGCCCTAAGAATGGCATAACCATAATTCAACAAATTATTTGGAGGGATACCATTTCTATCCCGATAGAATTTATCCAAAAATGGGAACACATTTTTCCAGTAATATGCAGCAGCCCGGGCTTCAAGATTATCTGCATCTCCGCTTCTCACCTTTTCCGCCCAAACCAACATATTACCGACCTCAATACCTTGGTTTTGAAGATTTTTTGCCTGATTCTTAATTTTTGCCTGAATCGTCTGCTGCCACAATTGTTTTTTCAGAGGGAGAGAGGCTTCAAGTTGGTATCTGAAACGTTCATTTTGGGTAGTATGGCCACATAACGGGAGCATAAGGCCAACGGGCAATCTACTGCTGTCACAGGTTATTAAAGCGCAATTATTATCCAGCAGGGCTTCCATTAAGCCATGCGTTACAGTAATTTGCCTGTTATCCAAAACCACTACACCAATATCTTCTATCGGGATTGTTTTAGTGGTTTTGGTATCAAATAACTCAGGCAAATCTGCCTTTACAATTTCGGGCATCCTTACTACCATTTGACAATCTTTTAATGATAAATACGCCGGATTCCCGAAATAAAGCGTACGTTTTATCATTAGAGTGTTATTTAGGGATTATTTTCTCTCATACCTGCTCTGCGCTTCCAATAGAAGCTTCAAATCCTCCTCATCAGCTTTTTCAGCATCATATCTTTTCCTTATGGCATTGAATTCGTCATATTCTTTATGGGCTATTTTCTCCATTTGTTCATTGCTTACAGTTCCATTACCTTTTAACAATGGCTGGTCATTCATTTCTAACAACTTGTCAACTGTATCTTTCCAAAAAGAAAGTGTGAGACATGTCCTATTTTTTGCTCTAAACTCTGCAGTATCCAAGAAGATGACAACAAGTCTGTTCAGGGAATCCAGTTCATCCTCTGAAAGATAATTTTTAGCAATTACAACATCATGTTTTCTGACTATATGTCCTTCCCAAGATGTGAGACCCATATTAGGTTTGTTTCTATCAACTCGTTGTGTTATTATTTCTGCTGCCGTATTGCCAGTTACGGCATACAATAACTTATTCTGCACATTAGCGTAAAACATTTGAGTGGCTTTATCTGAAGTATCATAATCTACACTAAGTTTGAACAAATCCCTTAATTTTTGATAAAAGCGCTTTTCTGATGCTCGTATCTCCCTAATTCTCTGTAAAAGTTCGTCGAAGTAATCAGGTCTCCCATCAGGATTTTTCAATCTTTCATCATCAATGATAAAGCCTTTTACCAAATATTCCGACAGGTGCACCGTTGCCCACTGTCTAAATTGCACACCCCTTATGCCTCGTACCCTGTATCCTATTGCAAGAATCATTTCAAGGGAATAATACGAGGTTCTGTATGTTTTCCCATCTGAAGCAGTTGTCAAAAAATCTTTGACAACTGATTCTTTAGGCAACTCATTATCTTTTAATATATTAGATATGTGATAACTAATACTCTGCTTAGAGGTGGAAAAAAGTTCTGCCAACTGTAATTGGTTTAACCACACACTCCCATCTTTAGCATACAAATCTACCTTGCTCTTACCATCTTTGCTTATATACAATATTATATCCTGTCCCATTTTAATACTCTCCTACTGCTACTATTTGTCCTATATGGTTAATTCTTACTTTCACAATACTATCTAAACCTGATAAAGATTGGATCCTTACCCATGTTATATCTCTTAATTCTTTCTTATCATCAACCGTAGTTTCCAAATGATGTCTAAATACATAATCTCTCACAAAAGAATTCCCATATGCTACTTTTGAGAGCTTTTGTACTCTATACAAATTAGGACTAATAAGTGAATAATTGTCGGGATTAAGGAGATCTATCTCGTGCGGATCAAATCCTGTTGACTTATTAGGAAAAACAAAGTATTCATTCTGCTTCATGGTAAACAAAAATTGCCATCCCTCTTTTGAACTGAATGTTGTGTCAATAATTGGATTCCCATTACAAGCTCTGCATGTTGCTTCATAGAATGAGACCATAACGTCTTGCAAATTACCATCGGCATCCCTATAAACAGCCACATGATGATTATTACCTGTATTCACAAAATCTACGGGTATCCTGTTTCCTTTGGCATCCAATATCAAATTTCCTTCCTTATCCCTTTTATCATGTAATGCAATGGCATTACTTATTCCCGATATTGCAACTCTCTTTATTGTAATCCCCTTTTCTTTATTTAGATAAATGGGATTCTCATCCAAGTTGGAGAATGCCTTCTTTGCATCACCATTAAACTCTGAAAGGCGTTGTTCAAGGATTGTCCTTATACCCTTATCAATCACTTTGTCTATCTTAAGATCTGGAGTAATATCTTTTCTTATTGTATATACCGGCTCAAAAGTTACAACTTTAACTTTGTCCGGAACTGCTATAGCCTTTGCTTCATCAAGATAAACAGGATTTTTTTCTAAACTGTTTTTACCGGTAAATGCTTTTTTAGGATCCCCTCCATATTCAAGGAGTCTGGCCAACAATGCCTCACGCTCATCCTTCTTAGCAACATTAGCAATATATTCAGAGGTAAAAGCAGATCCCACCTTCTCAATTTTTGTGCTATATCTCAATTTTTTGCCATAGGTTGTTTCCAGATGCAATTGTCCCCGTGGTGTAAGTTGAACCTTTTTGTTAACTCCTCCATCTTTCTTTGACTTGTTAATATTTCTTGTAACAACCTTATTTTTAGCCTTTATTGATACTAAAACTGACTCAAGTTGTCTTTTGGCCTCCTCTCTGAAATTATCAACTGGTGCTTTAAATCTCAACTTATTGTTTTTATCACGCTCAAGTTCCTTGCTTTCTATCGCATAAATCACAGAATTCTTATCACTTCTGGCATTAAGATTATTCAAATACTGAATGTAGGAATTCTTGGTAAAGGCAATGGTCAAGGCATCCATGGCATGATGCCTGTGGTCATTGCGTTTTGTCCAGTCCTTTATTCTTTTTATTCTTTGGCCATCCCTACCTTGTATCGTCTCCGTTAATCCAAGTTTGTCATACTTATCCCAATTCAGTTCCTGCATAATATCTATAAGTTGCCAATCTTCTCTAAGACGGTCTGTTACAGACCCGGTAGTTGGCACCACAGCCCTTACTATGCTTCCAAGTATTTCCCTTGCTTTTTTTGCAATATATTGGGTGTCACGCAAATCTCTGGCTATAAAACCTTCGCCAATATCTGCACCCTTCATTAAAAGTTTCCTACGCTTGGACTCTGATGCCCCACCTTTGCCTTTAAACAAATCATTTACAGTTGTCTCGTACTCACAAATCTTTTCTTCACCATACTTGCCCAATACATAATCATATGCTGTTAAATTACCTTTTTCTATGTTAATGTCTCTTGCTTCCAATGTCTTATTGGAAAAAGAATCGTCAAAGAGTCTGGATTGGGGAATGATATGTTCTATATCAAAAGACTTGCTGAACAATTGTTCCTTAGGGATATATGTATTTGAATACAAGGTCCTATAACCTCTTGGCTCCAACTCCTTATAAAGCCTATACCTTATTATATCATTTCTGCTTACGTGAGAAAATCCATATTCCTGCTGAATGATTTTTTTATAATCTTCATACTCCTTTGTTGCCTTACTGATATTTTCAGTATCCTTTTCTCGCTCTTTAGCACTCTTTTTAAGTTCCCTGGCCAACTCAATCCTAATCTCATCCGGTTTACCGTAAGCATCAATTGCAGCATTAACCACATTAACCATCTGGTTAAGAATTTTCTCCACAACCGGATTCCTCAAACTGTTTTTTGGAAGTTCATGTAACTTATCTTGCAATACTTTATTCTCTATCTCCTCTTTAGTCAATGAACTTTTGGAATGTCTATAACCGGCCAGTTCACAAGCCACACTATATTCATTACCGGCAATAAGATGAGGCATAATTTTCTTAATGGCTTTTGCACTCAAACTGCCATAATCATCCTGAAATGAAACCCCCGCAATAATTTTGGCGTACTCTTTATCAAAGCCATATTTTGTATGAATAATATTGATTAAAGAATCCAAACCAGTATTGGACTTGTCTCCCTCATAAGAGTATAACAAATGCCATAACTGATACATTGGCTGTTTTTCAATCTCCTTATCATCCAACGACACATTGTAATACAATATATCAGTGTTGAAACCAAGTGTTTCAAAAATTTCATGAACCAATTGGATAACCTTACCTGAACTCATTTTTTCAAAATCGTACTCTCCGTGTCCACTAATCTCTATTATCTTTTCGTATGCCTTAAAAAGGGTTGCTTGAGTTTTATTGCCTTCTATACTCTTAAAGTTAAGAGACAAGCCTTTACTATTCGAAAACAAGAGTTTTACAGCTTCAGATTCAGATATTTTACCCTTATATGAGAGTTCATTATACAACATTGTTTTCTCCTCTTCATATAGAGGTCTATTAATCTTACCTTTTAGCTCAATATTATTGAGTATTTGCCAAATCTTAAAATTCTGAAAAATTGGAGAAGACTTAGGACACACTTTATATCCTATTGTTTTCTTCTTCATTTTTCCATCTGCCTCAATCTCTATTTCCTTATTCTCAAATTCACAAATTGACACCAATCCCTTTTGAGATTTCAGTGCCCTTTGATAGAAAATAATAATATCTCTTATTTCATGCTTAAGATCTTTTGTCAGTTCCGGATGATATTGTGCTTGAGTTTCCCATATTCTTTCGAACTCATCGAGATAATCCTGTCTATAGAAAACTACATTCCTGGTACTGAAATGGGAATCCGCCTCAATCTTGGACATCAAATATTCTCCAACAGTACGCTTACTGAAGTAGAGTTCTTTACTACGGTCACTTATTGCACCTAAATATCCACTTGAATTGTTAATTATTCCATTCAAGTCACTCATAACATATGCCAAAACATCCTGTGGCACTTCTTTGTTCAAGGCACTCACACGCCATCTGTATGCTTGCAGTTTCTTCTCTTTTCCTTTATTGTCCGCCGTATAAATATTGTATTTGGCTAAAAATATTTTTGCTGTATTCTGTTTTCCCTTTCCTACTATCTGAGCCTTAAACTCGTCTGTCAAGATATTCTTATGATACCTTTTTTGAGTTTCCCATATTATATCAAATTCATTTTGCAAATCTGATTTATAAAAATCTGGCACATAATTCTTTCCCTTTTCCAGTAATTGCAAGACATACTCACCCGGAGTTAAATGCTGTTCATACAACAATTTTGCAACTTCCATACCATCAACCAAAGTCCCCTCATCATTGGATTTTGCCTTTCTGCTACTCTTATATCCTCTTTTTTTATTAATCATAAGCAATATCTTGGCAAATTCTTCCAATGACACTTCTTCACTTGCAGATTTTGCCCTTAAACGATAAGTCTCAAATGTCGTTCTATTGCCATTCTCAGATAAAATTGTGGAATCCGAAATAATATTATTTTCTCTTAGGACTTCTATCAGGTTATCCCTTCTGGCTTTATAACGCTGCAGATTTCTCCTAGCAGACCTTTTTAATGTTCTGTCTGCATTGGTTGTAATGCTTTTGCCTTTCTCAAAATTCGTCAACTCATCTACAGTAAGAGGATTAACCCTCACACCTATCCTGACAATTGAAGATTTCTCATCTTTTGTCTCTGCTTCATTCACCACTGCCCATCCAATACTATTGGTACCCAGATCAAGTCCTAAAATTTTCTTCATGTGTATAGTGTATTTTAAATTTTTATTCTACCTTTGTACTTACAATAATTGAAGCAATTCACAATAAGGATTATTCCGTTGTGAAAACATTAGGTGCCTCGTCCTTCAACGGGGCATTTTTTATTCATCACTTCAATAGAAAGACTCCCTACAAATTTACAGAAAATTTTCATAGTTTCATCCCTAATATTCAGCGATGTAAAGGTATTATTGGAGTTTGACAACTTTTGACACAATTAAAATTTCTGCACACAAGCTTCACCAATAGGCACTCTGCGTCCACACCAGATACCCTCTGTGTGGACAGGCGATAATTGAAATGCGTTGCATCCACACAGGATACTCCTGGTGTGGACGAAAGGTGCGGTGCACATCATTTCTGGCGTAGATGGTATTTGGCAAGGTATAACGGTGCCCCTACAGACACCCCTTCATTACCGGGCAGAATGGGGGTGCTACTACCTCCATCTCTTCTTTGCGCACGGGGTGGGTAAAACGGATCCGGCGGGAGTGGAGAGAGATGCTGCCGTCGGGATTGGATCGGGGTGCGCCATATTTGAGGTCTCCTTTTATGACACATCCTATTGCAGAGAGTTGTGCACGGATCTGATGGTGCCTTCCTGTAAAGAGTTCCACCTCCAACAGGAAGTATCTCTCTGTAGCCCTCAGGAATTTGTAGCGCAGGCGGGCCTCTTTTGCCCCCTGTTTTGGGGTAAGGCTTGTGTAGGTCTTGTTCTGTTTTTCGTTGCGGGTAAGATAGTGTGTAAGGAGTTTTTCATCCTCTTTTGGGCGGTTGCAGACTACGGCCCAGTAGGTCTTGTGCATCTCACCGGTACGGAAGGCTTCGTTCAAGCGCCCGAGGGCCTTTGAGGTTTTGGCAAAGATTACTGCACCGCTTACCGGGCGGTCGAGACGGTGTACCACACCCATGAACACAGCACCGGGTTTGTGGTCTCTCTGGGCCACAAATGCCTTGAGGGTAGTACTTAGACATTCATCCTCCGTTTTGTCTGCCTGCACTATCTCTCCAGAGCGTTTATTGAAAATAAGCAGGTGGTTATCCTCATAGAGGATCCTGCCTGCTATATCGTTGTACTCCTGCTGTCCCATTGTCCTGTAGACAGGAGAAGCATTTTCATTTGCCGGTTGTGTCATAGATTCTGCAATTTTGTCGGGAATAAAATCTCTTCCCGACAGTTTTAATATGCCTCCTTCTCGTTAGGGAAATCACAACTCTTCACATCTGCCACATAGTTGCGGATTGCGTTGAGCGACTCCTCATGAAGGTTTGCGTACCTACGTAAAAACCGCGGAGAGAAAGAATTGTTCAATCCAAGCATATCATGCATTACAAGTACCTGACCGTCGCAGTTAGGACCGGCACCTATACCTATTGTAGGGATTTTGATTGCCTCGGTAACTTTCTTTGCCAATGCTGCAGGGATCTTCTCCAATACAAGGGCAAAGCATCCTGCCTTTTCAAGGGCAATTGCATCCTCTATGAGTTTGTTTGCCTCTGCCTCCTCCTTGGCCCTTACTGCGTATGTTCCAAACTTGTGGATAGACTGCGGGGTAAGTCCCAAGTGCCCCATTACAGGAATTCCTGTTGAGAGGATGCGCTCCACGCTCTCCATTATCTCGCTTCCGCCCTCAAGTTTCACTGCATCCACTTCAGATTCCTTCATTATTCTTATGGCACTTCTTACAGCCTCTTTTGGGTTTCCCTGGTATGTACCGAATGGCATGTCGCAAACTACCAGCGGATTCTTTACTGCACGCATGACACTTTGCGCGTGATAAATCATCTGGTCTATAGTAATTGGCAAAGTTGTCTCGTGTCCTGCCATTACGTTTGCTGCCGAATCGCCTACAAGAATAATGTCTATTCCTGCCTGGTCAACAATTCCTGCAAAGGTATAATCATAGGCGGTAAGCATTGCAATCTTCTCGCCCTTAACTTTCATTTCCAATAGTTTATGAGTGGTAATAACCCTCTGTTTTCCCTCTACTGACATAACAGTTATTTTAAGTAGTGAATAATCTTGCAAAGCAACTGAAAAAAAACAATAAAAGCAAAAATAAAAAAAATAGTCGGTCCCCGACTTAACTCGGTCCCCGACTTTCTTCTGCCACTTTGTCAGTTTTTGCCGTTTGGCACAAAGTTGGCGATATGGAAGGTGTCTGCGACAAGGAAGAAAATTTGTCGGGAAAATAAAAAGGAAATAAAAACAAAAAAATATAAAGTTTTAAGGAGATTAAGATTATGGGAAAAATTATTGGAATTGACCTTGGTACTACCAACAGCTGCGTAGCAGTTATGGAGGGTAATGAGCCTGCAGTTATCATTAACAGCGAGGGCAAGAGAACTACCCCATCTGTAGTTGCATTTACAGAGGGTGGCGAGAGAAAAGTTGGTGATCCTGCCAAAAGACAGGCTATTACCAACCCAACCAACACCATTTTCTCTATAAAGAGATTTATGGGCGAGACTTACGACAACGTTAAAAGCGAAATTGACAGAGTTCCTTATAAAGTGGTTAAGGGTGACAACAACACCCCAAGAATTGACATCAACGGCAGAATGTATTCTCCACAGGAGATCTCTGCAATGGTGCTCCAGAAGATGAAGAAGACTGCTGAGGATTATCTTGGACAGGAGGTTAACGAGGCTGTAATTACAGTTCCTGCATACTTCAACGACGCTCAGAGACAGGCTACCAAAGAGGCTGGCGAGATTGCAGGCCTTAAGGTAAGACGTATCATCAACGAGCCTACAGCCGCGGCCCTTGCTTACGGTTTGGACAAGAAGGACCAGGAGTCTAAAGTTGCAGTATTTGACCTTGGTGGCGGTACATTTGATATCTCAATCCTTGAGTTGGGTGACGGCGTATTTGAGGTTAAATCTACCAACGGTGACACTCACCTTGGCGGTGATGATTTTGACCATGTAATCATTGAGTGGCTTGTAGATGAGTTCAAGAGCGAGAACGACGGCATAGACCTTTCAAAGGACCCTATGGCCCTACAGAGATTGAAAGAGGCTGCGGAGAAGGCCAAGATTGAACTTTCAAGCCAGACTTCAACAGAGATCAACTTGCCTTACATCATGCCTGTAAACGGTATTCCAAAACACTTGGTAAAGACCCTTACAAGAGCAAAATTTGAGCAGTTGGCAGATTCTTTGATCCAGAGGACAATTGAGCCTTGCCGCAAGGCACTTTCAGACGCAGGCCTTTCTGCATCTGACATCAACGAGGTTCTTTTGGTGGGCGGTTCAACCCGTATCCCTGCAATCCAGGAGATTGTAAAGAAATTCTTTGGCAAAGAGCCTAACAAGAGCGTTAATCCCGACGAGGTAGTTGCTATTGGTGCAGCAATCCAGGGCGGCGTACTTACCGGAGATGTTAAGGATGTGCTCCTTTTGGACGTAACTCCTCTTTCATTGGGTATTGAGACATTCGGAGGCGTGTTCACAAAACTTATTGAGAGCAACACCACCATCCCTACAAGAAAATCGCAGGTATTCTCAACTGCAGCCGACAACCAGCCTTCAGTAGAGATCCACGTTCTTCAGGGTGAGAGACCAATGGCAAAAGATGACAAGACTATTGGACGTTTCCACTTGGACGGCATCACTCCTGCCCCAAGAGGTGTTCCACAGATTGAGGTTACATTTGACATTGACGCAAACGGTATCCTTAACGTGTCTGCAAAAGATAAGGCTACAGGCAAAGAGCAGCAGATTAGAATTGAGGCTTCTTCAGGCTTGAGCGAGGAGGAGATAAAGAGAATGCGCGACGAGGCCAAGGCTAACGAGGCTAAGGATAAAGAGGAGCGCGAGAGAATTGACAAATTGAACAACGCCGATGCAATGGTATTCCAGAGCGAGAAGAACCTTAAAGAGTACGGTGACAAGATTCCTGCAGAGAAGAAATCTGCCATTGAGGATGCTACCAACAAACTCAAAGAGGCTCACAAGGCTGCCAACATTGCAGAGTTGGACAAACTTACCGAGGCCCTCAATGCAGCATGGCATGCAGCAAGCGAGGATATGGCAAAAGCTGCACAGGCTGCAGGTCCTCAGGGTGGTGCTCAGGGTCCTAACCCAGGCGCAGGTGCCCAGAACAACGGCCAGGATGGCGAGGTAACAGACGTTGACTTTGAAGAGGTCAAATAACGTGCAAGCCGAGTGCAGAACCAAATTTATTTGAGTTATGCCAAGGCGCAGCCTGAAATAACAACAAACTTATTTAATGAGTTTTTAGCAATGCAGGAGGATGAGTGCAGATTCATCCTCCTGTTTTTTTGTATGAAAAATAGTTTTTAGATTTGCCAAAAATAATGCACACACCATGCAAAAAGTAAATTCATTCATTATAGACCACAAGAAACTTCAGCCAGGAATCTATGAATCCCAGGTGAACGGCATTTTCACTTATGATGTAAGATTTGTTGCACCTCAGGATGCTGCACACCGCGGACTGTTCATGGATCCTAAGGTTGCCCATACCCTTGAGCACTTCATGGCAGATTATCTCCGTACAAAGACCACGGAGGAGTTCTCTTCAACTGTTCTGTATGTAGGGCCAATGGGATGCCTTACAGGGTTCTACCTGCTCACTTCATGTACCTATGCCCCAGAATATCTCAGAAAACTTATACTGGAGTGCATGGAGCATATCCTTACCCAGGATGTAATTCCGGGGGCATCGGAACTCACATGCGGCAACTGGCAGTATTTTGACCTGCAGGGAGCAAAGGAATTTATCGGGAAGGTGATCATTCCAAACTATACTTCTAAAAAATTCTGCAGCGAGTATCCTTTCTGCGAAGAGTAATACAAATAGGCCCTGGGCAACTTTCGGATGTCATATCATCACCGCCCGGGGCTTATTTTTCTATCGGGAAGATTCCCCTATCAGGTTCGAAACAATGTGTTCCCTCCCCCAACAGGAACTCCTCTCTGTGGTAATCATATATATTCCTGGCAATAAGTCCCATTGTCATCCTCAGGTTTATCTCAACTGCCGGATTTACCATAATTCTTTCCTCCCCGTCCCTATAAAGGAACATGTCCACCCCAACAAAACCTGAGTACCTGCCGCACAACCTCTCCTGTAGGAACCCTGCCACTTTTTCCCTTATCACCTCCAAAGTCTTTCGGGTCACACATACCCCAGGTTTCCCCAAGATCCCTGTTTCCACTCCCTTTTCACCCCCACAGGATGTCGCATTGGCGGCAACCTCCACCAGTTTCTCCTCCAAATACCCGTTTGACGCCAGCAGATTACCCTTGTATGCACCATTCGAGGCATAGAACATGGAGTAACCCAGGAACTTTATGCCCCTATCCCCTACCTCAAACAACATTGCAAATTCCTGTACCACATCCAGTCTCTCCTCCACTATCACCGCCCCCTGACTCTCCAGCATCCTCTTGCACCAACCCATATCTGTCTCCATCAATTCCTTTGTAACAAATCTTACACCCTTTCCGCTTCCCGACAACGGTGCTTTCAGCACCGCTTTCCCTTTTTCCTGAAGGAAACCCTCTATCTCCTGCAATGAATGTGCAACAATCCTGTATTCCGAAGAAACTGTACTGACCCTATTCTCCCAATCTCCCAAATTGCTGTTCAGGCACCTGAGCAACTCCACAGCTATTTCCCTCCTGGAATTCTCCTTTATGAACTCGAGTTCCTCTCCGGTCGGCAACTCCCCTTCCGGCACCCCCTCCTTAAGCAACCTCTCCTTCAACTGCAAATTCCAACCCCAAGGCACAATGCTCCTCACCTCACCCTCAGGTGCCCTCATGAACCTCTCAATCCACCTGCACCTTTGGGCAAACTCCACCACAGCCCTTGGAGGAATAAAATTCCGCTCCCCACTGGCCAGACACAAATCGTGCTCCAAATTCAGCACCCTCATATATATAACGTTGTCTTTTTGTACAATTAATTGATTCTCAGTGCAATAAAAATCCGTTTTGCACACAGGTGCAAATATATAAAAATTAACCCACTGGCACTCAATTAATTGTACAAAAAGACAACGTCACACAAAAAAAACTTACCTTTGTAATTATGAAAAAAAGACTAAAATATTGTGCATTGGGGGATTCAATAACATATGGGTTCATTCCAAGAAATTATCCGGGACATCCGGGGCAACTGGAGAGTTATGCGGCACTTACCGCAAAAATGCTGGATTTGGAATTTGAAAACTACGGGATTTCAGATTCAACAATTGCCAATTTACCGGAAAACACACCTATGTGCGTAAGGTACAGGGAAATGGCTGATGATGCAGATGTAATTACTGTAATGGGCGGCACAAATGATGTGAGGCTTGGAGTACCCTTGGGAAAGATGGAGGACCGCACTCCTGATACTTTCTATGGGGCGCTGCATACCCTTATGCAGGGATTGTACACCAAATATATTGCACCGCAGGAGCAGCCGGAACCATTCTCTGAGGCGACTGCAGAAATGGCAAGGAGAGGACAGTACAAAAAAATCATAATCCTCACCCCAATAAAACTGCTGGATGCAGAAAAATCTCATCTTCCAAATACCCCTCAAAACAATACCAGTGTCCTGTACCAGTGGGACGAATGGATAGAGGCAATAAAGAAGGTTGCTACTTACTACTCATTCCCTGTTTTTGACATGTATAACCTCAGCGGTATAACACCTCACTTGAGCAGAACCATAAAGGGGACCCACGAGGAGTACAACGGATACTACAACCCGTACATAACAGACGGGACACACCCTACACAGGAGGGGGCGCAGATGATGGCAAATGCCCTTGCAGGCTTTCTGAAAAACCTCCTGTAACCGCGCCTCCAATGGGGCCATCCAGCAGAAAGATATATTAAGCACCTTGAGATTCAACAGATTGTGCAAGAAAATAACATCATAAAAATATGCTTACCGGAACCACACTTATCATTGTTTTTGCACTGGCAATAGTGCTGCTTATAGTATCAATTTCAAAATGGGGAGTACATCCATTCCTGGCAATAATGGGTATAGCACTCATTCTTGCCGTAGGAATAGGCATTCCGCTGGAGACCATACCCAATACAATAGGAAAGGGATTCTCCTCAATTTTCACCAGCATTGGAATAGTTATCATACTTGGTACAATCATAGGACTCATTCTGGAGAAGACCGGGGCAGCAATACGGCTCGCAGATGCAATAATCCGCATAATTGGGGAGAAACACCCCCAACTGGCCATAATGCTTATAGGATGGATAATCTCCGTTCCTGTATTCTGTGACAGCGGATTTGTAATTGTAAACCCCATCCGCAAATGGCTCGCCCGCAAAACCAATTTTTCTTCTGTTACACTTACGGTGGCACTCTCGGCAGGTCTGTATATCTCGCATGTATTCATTCCCCCTACCCCAGGGCCAATTGCAACCGCAGGTCTGGTGGGTCTTGAGAGCAACCTCCTGCTGATTATCGGATTGGGAGTCGCAACATCCATCATTCCCCTTACAGCGGCATATTTCTTTGCAACTGCAATAGGAAAGAAGGTAAAATCTTCAGACGAACTGGATGTAGAAAGCATATCCCAAGCATACAACCAGCACAACCTTCCGGGCACTGCAGCATCGGTAACACCTATTTTACTCCCGATAATCCTGATGGCCGGGGGCTCCATTGCATCATTTGCAAAAATGGAGGGATTCACCGCCCAACTGCTCATTTTCCTTGGAAAACCTATAATTGCCCTCACCGCAGGACTCATCTCTGCGCTTCCTCTCCTTTGGAGGAGCAAGATGGGCAAGGAACTCTACAACATCACCCAGGACTCCCTAAAGACCTCCGGCCCAATCATCTTCATCACAGCTGCCGGAAGTGTCCTTGGGCAGGTGATTATTGAGGCCGGATTTGTGCAATACATACAGCAGAATGCCTCATCTCTGGCCAATATCGGACTGTTCTTCCCGTTTGTGATTGCAGCAATAATAAAGACCTCACAAGGCTCCTCAACTGTGGCTATGACCACTACCGCCGGCATAATGGGACTCTACTTCTCGGATGCTTCACTAATGGCAGCCCTTGGAATGACAACTCCAATTGACGCCGCCCTTACAGTTATGGCAATAGGTGCCGGAGCAATGACCGTATCGCACGCCAACGACAGTTACTTCTGGGTAGTCACCAACTTTGGAGGTCTTACCCCACAGAACGGCTACAGGACCCAGACCGCACTCACCCTGATACTGGGAATTACCTCAATCATAACATTGTACGCAATATCACTCTTTGTATAGACATGAAAAGACTGGCAATACTACTGGCAATCCTGCTGTGCACAACCGCATTTGCACAAAACAAGCATAATGCATCCACCCCAAAGGATCCTGCAACAATTCCCCTTCCTCCCGACAAAAAGGGAGTGACAATTGACGGAAAAATTGAAAATTCCACAATTTACCCCGGGACAAAAAGGGAGTTCCAGGTATTTGTACCGCAACAATATGACGGCACCAAACCAGCCTGCCTGGTTGTGGGGCTGGACGGCAACCTCTTTGGTGCAATTACCGTCATTGACAACCTCATTGCCACCGGCGAAATGCCTGTAACCATTGGCATCTTTCTCCAGCCTGGTGTGAGTTACAATGAAGACGGCACTGTTGCCCGCTACAACCGCAGCAACGAATTTGACCGCACAGACAACCGTCTGGCAACATTCCTTGAAACAGAAGTAATCCCCCTTGTTGAGAAGATGGTTACTCCCGACGGGCGCAGAATCCTCATTTCCCAAGACCCCAACGACAGGGCTATCACCGGCGCCAGCAGCAGCGGCATTGCCGCCTTTACCACAGCCTGGGAAAGGCCGGACCTTTTTGCCCGCGTATATAGTTCAGTAGGAACTTTTGTAGCAATGCGCGGGGGAAACGAGTACCCGGCACTTGTCCGCAAAACTGAGCCCAAGCCTCTGCGCATATACCTCCAGGATGGTGTAAACGACACCTGGAACCACATATTTGGAGACTGGTGGGAACAGAACCAGCTCATGGCCTCTGCCCTCAATTTTGCCGGATATGAATTCGACTACAAATGGGACCGCGGTACCCACAGCATATACTATGGCACCCGCGCCTACCCCGATGCCATGCGTTGGCTCTGGAGAGGATGGCCTGCCAAAGTTCAGGCAGGGGAATCCATGAACGGAATGCTCAAATCACTTCTGGCAAAGGGAGAAGAGTGGCAGGAAGCCACCTCTGAAGATATGCAGTCACTGGGAGACACTCTGGCACAACTGCTGGACTCACCAGTAGAGTACAATAATAGGGAATCACACACAGGATACAACAATCCAAAAGGAATTTCAGGTTCAGGGAAATCTGGCGGACGCCATACAGCAGAAGCATCAAAATATGTAAAAAATCCATACAGGGTACTTCCGCTGCACAATGGAGACAAGTACATCACCACCTGCGAGGGGGAAATATTCCTCCTTAAAAAGAATTCAAGAAAGGCGGCAAAAATGGATGCACTCCCATTGTCGGGAAAAGAAATTGCAATTTACCCCAACAGGAAAATGCTCATAGCAACCGAAAAGAACTCCGACTGGCTCATAAGTTACCTCATTGCTCCCGACGGCTCCCTCCACTGCGGTCAGCAGTTCTACTGGCTCCACAACACCAACAACCACAACCATACCCCATACGGGAATATGGCATTTGACACATTGGGGAACCTCTACATTGCCACCCCTATAGGAATACAGGTATGTGACCAGAACGGAAGGGTAAGGGCAATACTGCCCCTCCCAGGCGCAGGAAGAAAAGTTGATGCATTGGCGTTCATAGGGAATAAAATATATGCAAAATACGGAGGAAAGATTTTTGTGCGCACCTTTGCACATACCGGCTGGAACAGTTGGGAAGCACCAATTGATGTAAAATCTCAGGGCCAGGGATGACATACCAGCCAAAAATATTGTAAATTTGTCTGCAGAAACACAAAATTATCGGGAAGATGAACCGGAGTCTTGTTCTGCCAATAGCAATTGTTTTTGGTCTGCTGTTCCACACATGGTGCAGCACAATGGTAGTGGTTGTACCTTATCTCATCTTTACAATCCTTCTGCTCAACTTTACAGCAGTAAACATAAAGCAACTCAGGTTGCTAAAGATGACAGGGATGAACATCTCCCTGCTGCTGTTCCAGATACTTGTGAGTCTGGGAGGATATTTTCTGGCAAAGGCCCTTGGCGGAAACGAAATTATTGCACAAGGGGTACTGATTGCAATAATATGTCCTGTTGCAGCATCTTCCGTAGTAATCTCCTGCATCCTTGGAGCGAACAGGGAGACAGTAACCGCCCATGTAATCCTGGGGAACCTTATGGTTGCAATTGTAGCCCCAATCTTCTTCTCCTTTATTGGCGTACAGCAACAGATGCCGTTTCTGGACTCTTTCTGGCTTATCCTCAAGAAAGTGAGCCCAATTCTGGCCCTGCCGTTCTTTATTGCATTGGCACTGCAGATGTGGCTTCCGGCAGTTAACGGAGCCATAGCACGCTACAAAAGCTGGTCATTCTACTTCTGGGCACTGGCCCTTGCCATAACTTTGGGGCAGACCATCAACTTCATATTCCTCCATGGAGCAGAAAACGTACACAGCATAATTATTCTTGGAACAATATCCGTTGGAATCTGCGCCATCCAGTTTGGAATAGGGAAACTGATAGGCCGCCACTACGGAGACATCATTGCCGGAGGCCAGATGCTGGGGCAGAAGAACTCCGCCCTTGGAATATGGATGGCAAACATCTACCTCAATCCTCTGGCATCAGTATCCATAGCACTCTACTCCATCTGGCAGAACCTGTTCAACAGTTGGCAGATGTACATGCACGAAAAGAAATAGAATCCGTCAATTAAATCATACATCTGCAGAATTTTCCACTGCAGGGGAATAAATGTCAGGTTCCACCTTCCACTTGGCTGGCAACCTGTTGCATCTGTGCCTGATTCCCTAACTCACAGATGCCCAGTTTATCCACGAAGAGGCATCTGTTCAAACAGGCGGGAATCTTACGGCACATCTGCAATGGTTGCTTACGCCGTTCCAGGAGTCACCGGACCTTTATTCCCTTCCGTTGCAAATTCTACAAATTTATCATTTACTGAATAGTACTATTGGTCTGCATATTCGGGGAGGGAACAAGTACCTGAGTGATTTCCCGGAAGAGGCGGTAAGGGAGGCTGGAAAAATCATCGTCTTGTGATGGCGTGTGTCTGACGAATGTTAGACATCCTCAGGATGGCTAAAAATGAGGAGTTAGCCGTCAAGATGATTTTTCCATCCGAGCAGCCTCTGACGGGCATGAACGAAGGTACTTGGTTCCCGCGGAGAATGTGCAGAAGAATTGAAGGTATTCCCTGTCGGGAAGGGGAGAATGAGTTCCTGCAATTCACCGTGGGCAGGAGTGTGTCCTACAGGTATCTCCAGGTGGGGGTATTGCCCACGACAGAACAAATTTGTTGCACCGTGGGCAGCAACCACCTCCAGGAGGCTTTCGAGAGAGGTATAGTGCCCACGGCAAAATGCAGGAAATGAAGGAAATGCAAGAAATGCAAAAAAGGCAAAAAAAAGGGCAACCCGTCAAATGTGGATTACCCTTCTAAGCAATAAAGTGACCTCCGCTATTTTACCCAGCCGTAAAGGATACCGTATGCCAGCAGCACAGTCTTACGGAGGCGCTCCCAGTGGATTTTGTCGGGAGTATCACCAGGTTTGTGGTAGTCTTCATGAAGTTCCTCTTCCATCCATGCCACAAATGGGATGTTGCGGGCAGAGAAAGGTGCATAGTCAGATCCCCCTTTCCCGTCTCCAAGGCGACGGTCATAGATTACAGTGAATGGCTGTGGAATGGTTTCAAGAACCTCTATGCAGTCTGTTTTCAATGACGGGAAGTTGTCGTTCCAGGCAAAGGTGGTGGTTGGTTTTGATGTGTCCTTTGAACGGCCCACCATATCAAAGTTCATGTAACGGCATACCGAGTCTGCCCCACTGCGGTTGGCATACCACTCAGATACAAAGTATTTGGACCCGAGCAACCCTTTTTCCTCACCGTCCCAGGCACAGAACAGGATGGTATATTGCGGTTCAATGCCCGAGGCCTTTATCATTTTGGCCAAAGAGAGCAATGCCACTATTCCGGAAGCATTGTCATCTGCACCTGGATGGATTCCAATACCCGGCTTATTGCCCAGATGGTCATAGTGGGCACCCACAACTACGAGTTTATGAGGATCTTTCCCCTCAATGCGGGCAATCACATTGCCCATTTTCTTTGGATATACTTTCCCGCTCTTGGGCTCGCCAATTGCTGATGCAAGGGTCTTGTCCGTAATTTTCTGGATATCCACATCATATCCGAACGATTTCAACTCCTTGGCAATGAACCTCATTATTTTGGCGCACTCCCTGGTGCCGGCCTCACGGCCATTGATTTTCTCATCTGCCAGGCGGTAAACCACATCTTTGGCGTACTCGTCCGTATAAACTTCATATTGCTTTACATACTCCCGGTTGCCTTGGGCAAACAGTGCCCCAAAAGCAAGCATGAGGGTAAAAACGGTTAATGTAATCTTTTTCATATATCAGTATTTAATCCATACAAAGATACAACTATTTTTTCTGGTATATATCACCCTTTTTATTGCCAATTAGCACAGATTTTGTAATTTTGTTAGTTTAAAGGATTACTGCATAATAAGAGATGAAGGAGTTAGAGAAATTATTTGAACAATATACCAAACAGAAACCGGAAAGCATATATGAATTGCCTTCCAGCGGCAGCAACAGAAGGTACTTCAGGATATCGGGAAGCGGAATAACACTCATTGGGGCAAAAGGGACCTCCATTGAGGAGAACATTGCCTTTATGGAGATTGCAAAGCATTTCAAGTTGAAAGGGCTTCCCGTTCCACAAGTGCTCTGCGCCAGCAGCAACAATGAATTCTACCTTCAGGAAGACCTTGGAGACATTACCCTTTTCAACACAATTGAGCAGGGCAGGGAGACCAGCAATTTTTCTCCCGACGAGATTTCCCTTTTGAAGAAAACCATATCCACCCTTCCGCGCCTGCAGTTTGAAGGGGGCAAAGGGTTGGATTACAATATCTGTTTCCCTCAGCCCGAGTTTGACGAAAGGAACGTGTGGTTTGACTTCAACTACTTCAAATACTGTTTCCTCAAGACCACCGGAATTGAGTTCAGCGAGATAAAGTTGCACGATGACCTTACAAAAATGGCGGCAGACCTGCTTGAAGGGGGAAATGAGGAGATATTCATGTACAGGGATTTCCAGGCCAGAAATGTAATGCTTGTAGATGGCAACCCTTATTTCATAGATTTCCAGGGAGGACGCAAAGGTCCGCTTTACTACGACCTTGCCTCTTTTGTATGGCAGGCAAAGGCAAACTACCCTACCGAACTCAAGGAGACCCTCATTGAGACATACCGTGAGGCCCTAAAGCCTTACAAGGACATTCCAAGAGAGGAGTTCTACAAAAAATTGAGGCTGTTTGTACTGTTCCGCACAATGCAGGTGCTTGGAGCATACGGTTTCAGGGGATATTTTGAGAAGAAGCCGCACTTTTTGCAGAGTGTTCCTTTTGCCATTGACAATTTGCGCAAACTCATAAATGAAGAACCGTTTACAGAGTATCCGTACATCCAGGAGATCCTTACGGAACTTACCAATATGCGCCAGTTCTCAGACCTGAGGGCAGAGAGGAAACTTGAGGTAAGGATATTCAGTTTTTCATACAAGAAAGGTATTCCTGTAGATACGAGCGGCAACGGAGGAGGTTATGTATTTGACTGCCGAGCCATAAACAACCCTGGAAAATATGACCATTTCAAACATTTTACAGGGCTTGACAAGGAGGTAATTGAGTTCCTTGAAGAGGATGGCGAGGTTACAAAATTCCTTTCTCATGTATATGAGATGGCAGATGCCCATGTAACACGCTATATGGAGCGCAAATTTACAAACCTCATGTTCAGTTTCGGCTGTACAGGAGGACAGCACCGCTCGGTTTACTGTGCCCAGCATCTGGCAGAGTATCTTGCAAAGAAATACAACATAAGCGTTATCCTGTACCATAGGGAACAGGATATAAAACAGGAGTTTTAAGGATTATGAGGGCCCTCATTTTTGCAGCAGGTTTGGGGACAAGGCTCAAGCCAATCACAGACACCATGCCAAAGGCATTGGTACCGGTGTGCTCAAAACCTTTATTGGGGCATATCATTGAGAAACTTAAAAGGAGCGGATACAATGAGGTGGTGATAAATCTGCACCATTTTGCAGAGAAGATCCGCAACTATGTGGAGGATAACGGCAATTTTGGAATAAAGGTTTTCTTCTCCGACGAGACCGACCTTCTCAGGGAGACCGGAGGCGGCATCAGGCACGCTGCCGCACTTCTGAATGACGGGGAGCCGTTCCTTGTGCACAACGTGGACATTATCTCCAACCTCAACCTGGAGGAGTTCTATGAGGCTCATATGGCAGAATCCATATCTCCGGATACACCGTTGGCAACCTTACTTGTAAGTGAACGGGAGACATCAAGGTATTTTCTGTTCGACACAGAAAACAACCTTACCGGATGGATGAATGTTTTGTCGGGAGAAGTGAAGTCACCTTTTGCCGAGTTGAGGAGGGAACCTTCCGCAAACTTTGATGCAGAGGGGTTCCTGAAGGAACACTCCCTGAAAAAATATGCATTTGCAGGGACACATGTAATCTCTCCGGAGATTTTCAGATTGATGCAGGATATGCCTGAAAGGTTCCCTATAGTGGATTTCTACCTTAAGATGGCCGACAAATACATCATAAAAGGGTATGTTTGCAACAACCTTGAGATGGTGGATGTGGGCAAACTGGATTCCCTTGAGAAGGCGGAACATTTGTGCCGCAAACTTTTGAATGAATAGATTTATGAGAGAAAGAAGAAATATATTGGAATATCTTGGATACCTGACAGTTCTGGTGGCTGTTTCATTATTGTTCATTCCACAGGCTTATGCTCAGGATATTGATTCATTGAAACTGGCATCAGGTGCAGATTCCCTTACCTTAGCGGCATCAGATTCTTTGCAGATGAATCCCGACAGCGCTGCAACTGTTGTCTATTCCAAAAAGGAACTGAAGAGGATGTACCGCGACAGTGTATGGAACTACAAGGACAGCGTCCTCAGGCATACACCCCGCATCCTGTACACATATGTGTTTGACAATGCGACAAAGGACAAGAGAATGTTCCTGTGGAATGCCGACACATATTTCAACAAACCTGTAAGCATAAAGCCCGACACCACATTCCACGAATGGTTCTCGGAGCAGCCGCACCAGAGATATGATGCCGGAGCAAATTACCTGGGAGTATCAGGATCGGCAATGCAGTACAACAACTGGTTTCTCAGGCCGCACTTTAAGGTGTTCCCTTTCTTTGACTACTATCTCCCATATTCATATACCCCTGAAACGCTTCCGTTCTACAATACCAAGACACCATATACAGAACTTGGATACTGGGGGACACTGTTTGCCAACAAGAAGTTGGAGGAGAGCAATATAAGGTTCCTGCACACACAGAACTTCACCCCTTCATTCAACGTAAACTTCCTGTACCAGAGGTATGGCGCAGCGGGTATGCTACAGAATGAAAGGACCGACAACAGGACTCTTGCCATAACAGGAAACTACCTTGGGAAGAGATATGTTGCCCAGGGAGGATATATATTCAACCGCATTAAAAGGGAAGAGAATGGAGGTATCTCAGATCCTACAATGGTACTGGACACTTTGGTTGATGCAAAAATCATCCCTATAACCCTGCAGGACGCAGACAATACCCTAAAGAGAAACACATTCTTTCTCACCCACTCATACGGCATACCGTTCAAGTTCCTTCAGAAGGCCGACTCATTGGGGGTAAAGGAGGAGAAGGATCTGGGAGAAGGTACCATGGCATATATAGGGCACAGTTTTGACGCCTCGTTCTACTCAAAGAAATATACAGACAACATCTCACTTACCGACACTTTGGGGAGGGAACTGTACAACAACAAGTTTTACATCAATCCCACAACGAGTGCCGACTCAATGAGGGTATTCAAACTGGAGAACAGGTTCTTCATAAATATGCAGCCTTGGGCAAAAGAGGCAATTGTATCCAACGTGAGTGCTGGAATCGGGCACCAGTACCTTAGCCTTTATGGCTTTGAACAGCAGTTCTTCCTCCAGGGCAACAGTACTGAGAAGCAGAACAACATGTATATGTACTTTGGGGCAGGCGGCAAACTGAAACGTTATTTTTCATGGGACGGCATTGGTATATACAACTTTGCAGGATACTACCAGAATGACTTTTCAATTGAAGGGAAAATGAAGTTCTCCTCATATCCGAAAGGGATGCCGCAAGGAATACACCTTACCGGGAAACTCCACATATCCCAGGAACGCCCCAACTATTTCTTCAACAATGCATACACAAACCACTATGTATGGAAGAATGATTTTGAGAAGACCACCCAAACCAGAATTGAGGCAAAACTGGATATTCCCGACTGGAAAATGGAGGCATTCTTCGGGTATGCCATGCTCAAGAACAACACATACTTCGACTCACTCTCCATTGTAAGGCAGAACCCCGAGTCCATGAGTATCCTTACAGCCTATCTTAAAAAGGACATAAGATTGTGGAAATTCCATTTTGAGAACAAGGTGCTGTTCCAGATCTCATCAGACGAGGAAGTTGTCCCTCTTCCGGAACTGGCACTGGATCTTAAATACTATTTCCAGTTCTGGCTTGTTAAGAATGTCCTTAATGTACAGGTGGGAGCCAATGCAATCTACACATCAGATTACTACGCACAAGGCTACTCCCCTGCATTGGGAGTATTCTATAACCAGAAAGTTGAAAAAATTGGAAACACCCCTTATATAGACGCATTTGTAAACCTTCAGTGGAAACGCGCCAGCATATTTGTAAAATATGAGAATGCAGCACTTGGATGGCCCGACAGCGATTATTTCTCATCCTACAGATACATAAGGACGCAAAAGGCTCTGAAACTTGGTATCCACTGGCCGTTTTATGTAAAATAAGTGCCTATGGGCAGATTTTGGAGGAACAGATATTTCCAGTACACCCTTACGTTTGTACTGACATTCTCCCTTTTCTCTTTCCCCAGATGGGAGGCTGAAAAGGCTGATGTCCCCTCCCCTTTGCTGTTTGCCGGTGACACCCTCACATGCTCAATAATGCTCGACAAGACACTTCGTTCCAGCGGATACAACATAGGGTACCTGTACGAACTGTTTGACAAGTTCAAACAGCACCAGCGTTGCGAGATAAACCTTAACATTGTAGAGCAGAACGCCATGCAGCAATGGGTGCAATTGATAACAGGAAAAATAGATATGCTGGTCCTGAACTCCGAAAAGGATACTGTTCCCAACATCTTTGCAGACGAGGTAGTTTCGAGTTCAATCCTGGACAGCAGGGAAAATGTATGCGTTGTAAAGAAGGAGAACTACAACATAGTGCAGACTCTCAACTACTGGTTCCCATACTTCAAGCAGACACAGGATTACAGCCATACACAACGGTACCATAAAAGTTACAGGATACAGGACCGGAACGGGGCCCCAATTTCCAGGACAACCATATCTCCATACGACATATATGTAAAGAAATATGCCCACATTGTAGGATGGGACTGGAGGCTCATATGCTCACTCATATACCAGGAGTCCAAGTTCAAGATGGGGGTAAGTTCAAGCCGCGGAGCCATAGGGCTCATGCAGATTAAGGAGGCTGTTGCAAAGACATACGGCATAGATGACATATACAGTCCGGAGCAGAACATAAAGGCCGGCATATCACATCTGGCACGGCTGCAGAAATTGTACAGTAGAGCCGGAGCAGATTCTACAAATCTGATAAAACTCACCCTGGCCGCATACAACTGTGGAGAAGGACGTCTTGAAGATTGTATGGCACTTGCCAAAGAAAAAGGGCTGGATCCTCTTGTATGGGATAATCTTGCCGCTGTAATTCCACTAATGAAGGAGGAGGAGCACTACAAGAGTGATGTGGTAAAACTGGGCCGTTTCAATGGAGGGGAGACACTTAAATTCGTTGAACTTATTCTGGAAAGGTACGGGCAATATTGCCAGACCGTAAAGCAATAATACATGGGACTGAATCTGTTTTTGGCAAAAAGGATAGGCAGCAAGGCTGATACCACCGGTAAACTGAGCAGAATGGGGAGCAGGATCTCCGTACTCTCGGTAGCCATAAGCATTGCCGTAATTGTTGTAGCCTGCGCCGTTGCCAACGGATTCAGAGATGAAATACTTGAAAAGGCCAGAGGCTACTCCGCCGACATCACACTCGCAGCCCTTGGGGAAGAGATTACAGGCACATCAAAACCGGTAAACTATCCCCTCTCCTATCTGGAAGAACTGGAAAATCTCCCATTTGTCGGGAGTATAAATGGAGTTACATACTCCCAGGGTATCCTAAAGGGGGAAAATGATATAAGCGGGCTGATACTCAAGGGGGTGGATTCTACATACAATCTCAATTTCTACGAAAGGCACCTGATTGCAGGAGAGGTGCCTTCTTTCAAAGGGAAAAGGGCATCAAATGGAATTATGATTTCAAAATCCCTTGCCCAGGCACTCCAATACAAAGTTGGAGACAAGGCTACAGCATATTTTGCCGGAGAACAGGCAAGGGTGCGCAGATTTGAAATAACAGGAATATTTGACGCCCAACTGCAGGAGATTGACAAATACCTGGCAATTGCAGACATCCGCCAGACAACCCGGCTCAACGGATGGAACGGAACGGTAGGGGGATATGAAATAATGCTCAGAAAAGGGGCAGAATGGTCAGATGAAACAGCAGACGCACTGGAAGAGGCCATATACATGAACACAACCGAAGAAGACACCTCCGTAGCCGCAACCTCATTGCAGGAGAAATACTACATTTTCTATGACTGGCTGAACCTCCTGGATTTGAATGTACTGATAATACTGGCCCTGATGATGGCCGTAGCCGGGTTCAACATGATATCGGCACTGCTTATAATGCTGTTTGAAAGGATCTCCCAGATAGGGCTCCTCAAGGCCCTGGGAATGAGCAATGGCGCTGTATCCAGAGTATTCCTCACCAAAGCCGCCATAACCGTATTGCAGGGAATGCTTGCAGGCAACACCTCTGCACTCCTTATCTGCCTTGCCCAGGCAAAACTCCGGATCATCTCACTCAACCCGGAAAACTACTTTGTCTCCTATGTCCCAATCTCAATAGAATGGACACAGATACTCACAATGAACCTTGTGGCATTTGCAACAATAATGCTGGTAATGCTCCTCCCCACACTTTTTATAGGAAAAATAAACCCTGCCACCACAATGCGTGTTAAATAAAATGGGCCACACACTTTGAAACGAAACAAAAAGTTCTTACATTTGCATCCACAATTGCGGAAATAGCTCAGTTGGTAGAGCATCAGCTTCCCAAGCTGAGGGCCGCGGGTTCGAATCCCGTTTTCCGCTCAAGAAAACCGACGGATGATGCAAATCATCCGTTTTTTGTATCCGTACGGGACCGATGCAAGTTCGCTTGCAGAAGGGGCCGTATGGATACAAAAAAGGAGGTGCGCCAGCACATCCGGTTTTCTTGAAAGCGCCCCCGCGGCAAGCGGAAAGGGAATGGCGGAGCCCAAATCCCGAAGAAGCGGAAAGGTAATGGCGGAGCCCCAATCCCGCCGGGGCAAAGGAAATGCACAGCCCCAATCCCGCTGGGGCAAAGGAAATGCACAGCCACCATCCAGATTACCTTATGTAACGCACATTACAGTAATACCTGTTACATAAATGCATTTAAATGAGTGATTTTTCCTAATTTTGCGCCATGAACAGGGAATCATTCATAATAAGGAAACTCGGAGGGGCGCAAGCGCATCAACGGCCCGCTCACCCGGCAGAATACCCCAGCACACCAACGTACCATGGTGCAACCCACCAGATACCGGTACATCATATCCCAGCGCACCCCAGCGCAGCACCTCACCACAACACACCGGCATACCACGACGGTGCATCACACCAGATGCCGGTACACCCCACAACCCCACACCACGGTGGCAATTCTACCCCTACCCGCTCCCCTATCCACTGTTTCTTTTTCCTTCTCAGCGGCACAGTACTGGTAGAGATAGGTGGAAAAACTTACCTCATAAAGGAGCATGAACTGGTTGTCATTCCGGCAGGGCAAGTATTCTCCATAAAATACTTTGAGAACGCTACAGGATATATGGGAGGGTTCAACACCTCATTCATATCGGGAGCAAATGCATCAGAAAATGCCATTGCCAAATATGATTTTCTCCGAATCTGGGGGTCACCTAAAATTGAGTTGGGGGAAGAGGCTTTCTCCCGACAAATTCCCCTGTTCGACCGCATTTACGAGGAATATACCTCACCACATCCCAATGCTGAAATTATAAAAGCATACCTTACAGCGATACTTGCAGAGGCGGATGTGATATACCGTAGCACCATTACTGAAGTCATCAGCCACAACAACGGCATATGCAACAGGTTCCTCAATGAACTCTTCAAGGGGGACGGCAACCGCAATCTCCCTGTAGCGGAGTATGCCCGCAAATTGGGTGTCACCCCCAACCACCTCAACAAGGTGGTAAAAGGGGCTACCGGGAAATCCACTTCTGTATGGATTGAGGAGGCTATAATACAGGAAGCAAGGCTTCTTCTCAAGGGGACAGACCTCCCTTTGGGTGAGATTGCTGCCAGGGTGGGAATTATGGACCAGTCGTACTTTGCAAGGAAGTTCAGGCAGCATGAAGGGATGACTCCGTCTGAATACAGGCAAAAATGATTGATTTATCCTAATTTCTGATTTTTACATTATAATGTCGGGAAGAAGAGGTGTGTACATTTGCATCCATAACAAACAATGGATAAAATGTACAGAAGAATCCTTATCTGGGCACTCGCAGTAACCGCCTCAGTGCCATCTTTTGCGGCAGGTGATACCCACACAGCAGCAGAAAACAAAAAAGACACAATAACAGTCCTATCGGAAGTGGCAGTAGTGGCCAAAATGAAGCAGAAGAATAACCTGAGGGAAGATCCCCTCTCCTCTACCACAATCAAACTTGGAGAGATTGAACGGAGGCAGGTAGTGTCGCTGCACGACGCTTCAATGCAGATACCAAACCTCCATATCCCAAATTACGGCTCCAAAATGACCTCTTCCATTTATATAAGGGGCTTGGGCAGCAGGATTGACCACCCTGCAATAGGGATGTATGTAGACAATATCCCATATCTGAACAAAAACGGATTTGATACAGACTTGTGGGACATAATGCGTATAGAAGTACTCCGAGGACCGCAAAGTACCCTTTACGGGCGTAACACCACAGGTGGTATAATAAATGTATATACTCTCTCCCCAAAAGTGTATCAGGGGGCAAGGGTTTCAGCCGGATACAGCAGTGGAGACACCTACAGCATTAAAGGCTCTGTATACATGAAGCCATGCGAAAAGGTGGCAGTGAGCGTAGGGGGAAACTATCTCAGCAGAGGGGGATTCTTTACCAATGAATATACCGGTGAAAAGTGTGATGATGAGGAGAGTGCAAGTGGAAGATTCAGATTCATCTATACCCCAAACAGCAGACTTACAATAGACAACTCCTTCTTCTTTGTGAAGGTGGATCAGGGAGGATATGCATACAGGCTTTACAATTCAGCAAACAACATCCTTGAGCCGGTAAATTACAATGACGAGTGCGGTTATGAACGGACAACCGTATCCAACGGACTTGCCATTAATTACAGCACCGGAAAACACACCCTCTCCAGCGTAACATCATGGCAATATCTGGATGACTGCATGACTCTTGACCAGGACTTCACTCCGGCGAGCATGTTCACCCTCAAGCAGGCCCAGCATGAGAATACCGTTACCCAGGATTTCACTATCAAGAGGAATCAGGAAAACCGCAAATGGCAATGGCTTACAGGTGTAACCCTATTCTACAAGGATATGGATATGGACGCCCCTGTAAGATTTAAAAAAGATGGTATCAACAACCTCATTCTTGGAGGAATCAATGGGATGTTCCAGGGGATGCCGGCACCAATGAATACTGCCAGATTGCAGTTTGTCCAGGATGAGTTCGACCTCTCCAGCAAATTTGAGATGCCTGTAAAAGGTGCAGCCCTGTACCACCAGTCGCAACTCTCGGCAGGAAAGTTCACCTTTACCGCAGGCTTGAGGCTCGATTATGAAGAGGCCTCTCTCAATTATCTGTGCAACAGTTCTGTGGACTACATATACAGCATGAGGATACAGATGCATCCTATGATGCCGCCAAGAGAGATTAAGGTAGAGAGCGGGGTAAACACAACAATGGATGACAAATTGTCTGAGCACTGGTTTGAGGTGCTTCCAAAATTCGGGCTCCAGTACTCATTGGGCAAGAAAGGGAATCTCTATGCCACAATTACCCGCGGTTTCAAGGCAGGAGGGTTCAATACACAGATATTCTCGGACATCCTGCAGAACCAACTTAAATCAGATCTTATGGCAGACCTTATGGAGAAGTCCGGTGGAGCCTTAGGTTCTATGGGAGGAGGAATGCCAGGAGGTGCGACATCACCAAACTACCCTGTAGATAAGGTAATCACATACAAGCCGGAGTACAGTTGGAACTACGAAGTGGGGACACACCTTACCCTGCTGGAGGGGAAATTGAATGCAGATGCAGCACTTTTCTACATAGACTGCACAGACCAGCAACTTACCATTTTTCCCGACGGCAAAACTACAGGACGCATGATGACAAATGCCGGAAAGACAAAGAGCATTGGAGGGGAGATTGCATTGGATGCACAAATTACCCCGGCATTTAGGCTTGGCATTTCTTACGGCCACACATCAGCCAAATTCGTAAAATATGATGACGGTATAAACAATTACAAGAACAATTACGTACCATATGTACCCCAGAACACCCTGGCCGCCAACGCTTCATACACATTCTGGAATGCAGGCAAACTGGCAGACAAGATTCAACTCAGATTGGGTTACAACGGAATTGGCAAAATATGGTGGGACGAGGCAAACCTCAACTCACAGAAATTCTACTCACTTCTGAACGCATCAGTATATGTAGAGAAAGGAAAATTCTCATTGGAATTGTGGAGCAAGAACCTCAATGACGCCAACTACAATGCATTCTACTTTGTATCTGTAGGAAATGCTTTTTACTCACAGGGCAATCCGGTGGAATATGGTGTTACACTGTCATTCCAACTATAAAATTGTTGAAAACTTATAGAAAAAGTGCCCTCAGAGGGCACTTTTTTTGTAGTAAAAAACCGTTCCATTTAACCTAAAAGACATGAATAAAAAAGCAAAGTGGGGATTGGTAGCACTGATCCTTGTTTCATTGGCGGCCTGGGGCATATATTCTTCGCTCCCTAAAGAGAATAAAGAACTTTCTGCCGCGGACAAAATTTCAAAGGGAAAGACTAACAAGAACATCCTTAACGTGAATGCGATTGTTGTTAAACCTCAGACTCTTTCGGATGAAATTTTCATTAATGGAAGTTTGCTTCCCGACGAAGAGGTTGACCTCTCTTTTGAAACATCAGGAAAAATTGTAGAAATCAACTTCAAGGAGGGATCCTTTGTAAAGAAAGGGGACCTGTTGGCAAAGGTAAATGACAGGCACCTTCAGGCACAGTTGCAGAAACTCACCTCTCAGGTAAAACTTGCAGAAGACAGGGTTTACCGCCAGAGCACCCTTCTCAAAAGGGATGCGGTGAGCCAGGAGGCCTACGAGCAGGTAAAGACAGACCTTGCTACCCTGAAGGCAGATATAGAACTTGTAGAGGCAAACATTGCCCTTACAGAACTCCGTGCCCCATTTGACGGAGTAATAGGACTCAGGGGTGTAAGTGCCGGTTCATACGCCTCCCCTTCTACCGTTGTGGCAAAACTCACTAAAATATCCCCAATAAAGGTAGAATTCGCAGTGCCTGAGCATTATGCAGATGATGTAAAGGTGGGATACAATGTAGAATTCTCACTCCCGGGCAAACTACAGCCGTTCAAGGCCAAGGTATATGCCAAAGAGTCAAAAATTGACCCTGTAACCCACACCCTTACCGTAAGGGCCCTATATGACAACATCAAGGGGGAGACATTGGCAGGAAGATACGCCTCAGTAAATCTGGAAAAACAGAGGATAGAGAATGCCCTTGTGGTACCGTCAGAGGCAATTGTCCCTGAAATGGGTGTTGACAAACTGTACCTTTACAAGAGCGGCAAGGCCCAGCCTGTAACAGTAAATGTGGGAATAAGGACAGACAAGTCTGTACAGATAACAAACGGACTGGTACAAGGCGATACTGTAATTGTATCGGGAACCCTCCAGTTGCGTATGGGATTGCCTGTAACATTGGATAACATAGACTAGCCTGCCCTATGAACATTTCAGAACTAAGTATCCGCCGCCCCGTACTGGCAACGGTTATGACCGTAATAATACTGCTGTTCGGTATTATTGGCTATACCTATTTGGGCGTAAGGGAATATCCTTCTGTGGATAATCCCATAATTTCAGTACAATGTTCCTATGCAGGTGCCAATGCAGACGTTATTGAGAACCAGATTACAGAACCTCTTGAGCAGAATATCAACGGTATCCCCGGCATCCGCTCCCTCTCAAGTGTGAGCCAGCAGGGATCAAGCCGTATAACAGTTGAATTTGAACTCTCAGTAGATTTGGAGACCGCTGCAAATGATGTGAGGGACAAGGTGTCCAGAGCGCAGCGTTACCTTCCGAGAGACTGCGACCCTCCTACCGTTTCAAAGGCTGATGCAGATGCTCGTCCAATCATTATGGTTGCTCTACAGAGCGACAAACGCTCTCTGCTGGAGTTGAGCGAGATTGCAGACCTTACAGTAAAGGAGCAGTTGCAGACCATTCCGGATGTGAGCGGTGTGAGCATCTGGGGTGAGAAGAAATATTCTATGCGTCTGTGGCTGGACCCCATAAAAATGTCGGGATACGGCATAACCCCTATTGACATTAAGAATGCGGTTGACAAGGAGAATGTAGAGTTGCCAAGTGGAAGTATAGAGGGAAACACCACAGAACTTACCATCCGCACATTGGGTCTGATGCACACAGCCCAGCAGTTCAACAACCTCATCATTAAGGAAGTTGACGGAAAGATTGTCCGTTTCAGTGATGTGGGCCGTGCTGAACTCGGCCCTGCCGATATCAAAAGTTACATGAAGATGAACGGTATCCCTATGATTGGTGTTGTTGTGACTCCCCAACCGGGTGCAAACCACATTGACATTGCTGATGCCGTTTATGAAAGGATGGAGAGGATGAAGAAAGACCTTCCTGAAGATGTTACATATTCCTATGGCTTTGACAACACAAGGTTTATCCGCGCATCCATAAATGAGGTTAAGGAGACCGTATATGTGGCATTCATCCTTGTAATCATCATTATCTTCCTCTTCCTCAGAGACTGGAGGGTTACACTGGTCCCTTGTATTGTAATCCCGGTATCCCTCATTGGAGCCTTCTTTATAATGTACCTTGCGGGATTCTCAATAAATGTACTCTCAATGCTGGCGGTGGTGCTGGCGGTAGGTCTTGTGGTGGATGATGCCATTGTAATGACCGAGAACATTTATGTGAGGATTGAGAGGGGTATGAACCCCAAGGAGGCCGGTATTGAGGGAGCCAAGGAGATTTTCTTTGCAGTAATCTCCACTACTGTAACACTGGTTGCAGTATTCTTCCCGATAGTTTTCATGGAGGGTCAGACAGGGCGTCTGTTCAGGGAGTTCAGTATAGTGGTTTCAGGCTCTGTGATAATTTCATCATTTGCCGCCCTTACCTTTACCCCTATGCTTGCCACAAAACTGCTTGTAAAGAGTGAGAAGAAGAACCGTTTCTACCAGATGACAGAGCCGTTCTTTGAGGGGCTGAACAGGATTTACAGCCGCTCTCTGGAGGCACTGCTCAGGATGAAGTGGATTGTACTCCCTTTTGTTGCCATAATGTTCGGCCTCATTGTACTGCTATGGACTACAATACCTGCCGAGACAGCCCCAATGGAGGACCGCTCGCAGATTAACATAAACACCAGCGGAGCCGAGGGTGTAACCTATGAGTTCATGAGGGACTATACAGAGGATATAAACCGTCTTGTGGATTCACTGGTTCCAGACGCAAAGGCAGTAACAGCCAGGGTATGGAGCGGTAGCGGCAACATTCAGGTAATGCTCAAGGATATTAAGGAGAGGGATTACACCCAGATGGATGTTGCGGAGAAACTTTCCCAGGCCGTAAAGAAAAAGACAAATGCGAGGTCGTTTGTACAGCAGACATCCTCATTTGGAGGCAGAAGGGGCGGTATGCCTGTACAGTACGTACTCCAGACCACCAGCATTGAGAAACTGCAGGAGGTACTCCCTACATTCCTTGCAAAGGTGTCTGACAACCCTACATTCCAGATGGCCGATGTGAACCTTAAGTTCAGCAAGCCTGAGGTGAGGATAAACATAAACCGCGACAAGGCAAACATTATGGGTGTGAGTACCCGTAACATAGCCCAGGTACTCCAGTACGGATTGAGCGGCCAGCGTATGGGCTATTTCTACATGAACGGAAAACAATATGAGATTCTGGGTGAGATAAACCGCCAGCAGAGAAATACCCCTGCCAACCTCAAATCCATTTACATCCGCACAGACAAGGGTGAAATGGTTCAGATGGACAACCTTGTAGACCTTGTAGGAGGCATTGCCCCTCCAAAACTCTACAGATACAACCGATTTGTTTCTGCTACAATTTCTGCAGGTCTGGCCAAAGGAAAGACCATAGGCCAGGGTCTGGATGAGATGGACAAGATTGCCAAGGAGGTTCTGGATGACTCGTTCAGGACAGCATTGTCGGGAGAATCAAAAGAGTACAGGGAGAGTTCCTCATCCCTCATGTTTGCATTTGTGCTGGCAATTGTACTCATTTACCTCATCCTTGCTGCACAGTTTGAGAGTTTCAAGGATCCTGTGATAATTATGCTTACAGTGCCCCTTGCAATTGCAGGTGCCCTTATATTCATGTATTTTGGTGGGGTTACAATGAACATCTTCAGCCAGATTGGTATAATTATGCTCATTGGACTTGTTGCCAAGAACGGTATCCTCATTGTGGAGTTTGCCAACCAGAAACAGGAGGCAGGCATGAGCAAGGAGCAGGCCATAAAGGAGGCTTCAATGCAGCGTCTCCGCCCTATCCTCATGACCAGTGTATCCACAATCCTGGGATTGCTACCATTGGCATTTGCCGGCGGTGAGGGTGCAAACCAGCGTATTGCAATGGGTGTAACAGTTGTTGGAGGAATGCTGGTTTCTACAGTTCTTACAATGTATGTGGTTCCTGCCATTTACAGTTATATCTCAACAGACAGGGCAAAGAAGGCTGCGGCGGCTGCCCTTAAAAAATAATGATGGTAATATGAAGAAATTATTTACATATATTGCATGCGCATTGTTCTGTGGCACTGCTGCCGCCCAGAACAATGTATATACCCTTCAGGAGTGCCTCAAGGAGGGGTTGCAGAACAACTATTCCCTTAAGATTGAGAAGAACAACCAGCGCATTTCAGACAACAATGCCACATTGGGGAATGCCGGCTTCCTACCCTCTGTAAATGCATCGGGAAGATATTCCGGAAGTTCACAGGATACCGAGACAAAACTTAGGGATACCAGGGAGATTGTGGAGGAGAACGGTATTTTCAACCGGACAATTGATGCCGGTGTTGACCTCAACTTTACAGTTTTTGAGGGGTTCAATGTAACCACAACCTATAAAAAACTGAAGGAATTGCAGGGGCAGGGGGAACTCAATACCCGAATTGCCATAGAAAACCTTGTTGCAGACATTACTGCCGAGTATTACAACTACATTCAGCAGCAGATAAGGCTCAAGAACTTCAAATATGCAGTAGCCCTCTCCAAAGAGAGGTTGAGGGTTGTAGAGCAGAGGTACAGGATTGGTAACTTCTCCGGACTGGATTACCAGCAGGCAAAGGTTGACTTCAACTCGGACAGTTCGGCCTTCATGAAACAGCAGGAGGCTCTGCAGAGCTCTGCAATTGCCCTAAATGAACTTCTTGCCAGGGAGAACCTGAATGTTCCAATTGCTGTAGCAGACACTGCAATTGAAGTGGCAGGAGAACTGGTATTTGATGATCTTATGGGAGATATGATGGAGAACAATACCTCCCTGTTGCGCGCACGAATTGATAATAGAATGGCAGTACTTGATTACAAGATAAAGGCATCTCAGGCCTACCCATATCTGAGACTCAATGCCGGTTACGGATACACCCTCAACAAATACAACAAGGGGGCCAACTACCACAGGGCAACCCTTGGGGCAGATTTTGGGGTTACCCTTGGGATAAACATATTTGACGGTAACAATGCCCGCAGGGAGAGACGCAATGCCAAAATAAACATTGAAAATGCCCAGTTGGAGCAGACAGATGTGGAGCAGGCACTAAAATCTGACCTGTACAATATATGGCAGGCCTACAGGAACAACCTCCAGGTACTGGAACTTGAGAAGGAGAATCTGGTTACAGCCAAACTGAACCATGAAATTGCCATGGAGAGGTACATGCTGGGAGATTTGTCGGGAATAGAGATGAGGGAGGCTCAGAAGAGCCTTCTGGATGCAGAGGAGAGGCTCCTTTCTGCAAGTTACAATACCAAACTCTGCGAAATCTCACTTTTGCAGATAAGCGGTAGAGTACAGGAGTATCTGCAATAGCCGAAGTGGCCTATTGCAGATACTCAATTGTACTTCTGGAACTTGTAGCCCATTCTCTTGAGCTGGAGGGCTGCACCAATCTTGTACATCACCTTCATTGTGCGGGCAAGCATATAGAATGCCTTCTCTGAACCGGGCTCAAAATCCTCTTTCATTATCATGGATATTGCCTTCTCTGCACAGGTGATGGTAATGTCCCTTATCTCTCTCTCCTCCGGGGAGCCAAGGGGATAACCGAGGATGTTCACCATTATATGGTCATCCATGTCATCCCACCCCTCAACACCGTAAAACTTGTCGTAGGCATTGAACTGGTTGGCAATCCAGTCCACATCCCACCATTTTGCAACGGCCATTCCCATAAATGCAGGCCATGCAATTGAAGCATTGGGGTATTCGTTCACCTGTTCAATGGCGTCAGTCATATATGGAGTGGCATAATCATTCCACTTCTCTGTTATATCCTCACTCTCTGCAAGCACAGAATCCAACAGCCCTGCCCCATTGCAAAGTTTGAGCAGTTCCAACTGCAGACGCTCCTCAAAACTGTTATAATATTCCAAATCGTTCATAATGTTGCAAAGGTAATACATTTCAATAAATTTGCTTCCCGACAAATTATTGGGCATTATTCATTATCTTTGTTATCAAACAAAAGCCACACACTATGAAAAGAATACTTGTACTTTTGGCTGCATCCTTTTTCTTTGCAGCGGCAACATTTGCACAGAATGATTCACTTACATTTGCCAATGCCAAATGGAATGTAAAACAGATAGACAAAGGGATTACCCTAAAGGAGTTCCACTTTACCGGAGATTCCAGAATCTTTGACTCAAACCAGTATATTTCAATCATTGAGATTGATTCCAGGAAAGCAAAAGGTCGTTTTGCACTGGCAAGTGATCCCGGCAAGATAACCCCTACCAGCAAATTTGCAAAGGACAGCGGGGCTGTTGTGGCAATGAACGGCACATTCTACAATATGAGCAAACCATACAGCTGCGTATGCTACTTCAGGAAAAATGGTGTGGAGGAGTTCTCAAATACTGAGAAAATGGCCCAGAGGGACAATGGCGCCATTGCAATCTCAAAGAAAGGCAAAGTTACCATCTACGCTGCAGACCCTGCAGTGCCCGGCAATATTGCAGCAGACCAGACCTGGCCTTCCAAACTTGAGGAGCCTTCTGCAATGTCAAGCGGTCCTATCCTTATAGTTGACGGCAATGATGCCCGCCTGGATGAAAACTCATTCAACCGTAACCGCCACCCACGCAGTGCAATAGGCACCAAAGGGAAGAAAGTATATCTTGTGGCAGTTGACGGCCGCAACAAAGAGAATGCACAGGGTGTAAGCCTCTGGGAATTCACCAAAATCATGCGCTGGATTGGTGCAGAGGATGCCCTAAATATGGACGGTGGCGGCTCAACTACCCTTTATGCAGAGGGAGAAAACGGCAACGGCATTGTAAACCACCCTTCAGACAACAAGAAGTTTGACCGCGAGGGTGAAAGGCGCATTGTAAACTCGCTTCTGTTTATACTCAAATAGCCTGCCCGGCCAGTTTGTCCAACGCCAGTACAACCAATTTCTCAACCAGTTGTTTGTAATCCGGTTCTGCCCCTTTGTGATAGCGGTTGGCAATTATGCAGCAGACTGTGCCTCCACGGTGGCCGAGTTTGCGGGCCATACCTGCAAGGGCTGAGCCCTCCATCTCAAAGTTGGTAATGCGGTAATCTCCAAAGCGGAACTGCTCAAATTTCTCCATCATATCAGGCATTGCCAAAGGGAGGCGCAAAACTCTTCCCTGAGGGCCATAGAACCCTGGGGCGGAGATTGTAACACCTTTAACGGTTACATCTGCAAAAAGGTCTATGAGTTCCTGGGATGCCCTTATGAAATATGGTGCAGGGAGATGACTGTCCCAACCTGTAGCAGCCACAAATGCCTCTTCCATCTCTTTGTATGAAACCTCATCTCTGCCGGCATACCAGTTCATAAGGCCGTCGGCTCCAACCGAGATATGGGAGAAGACATACGAACCCACCGGAATATCGGGCTGTATTGCTCCTGATGTTCCTATACGGAGTATCCTCAAACTCCTGAGGTTCTTCTTAACCTGTCGGGAAGAAAAGTCTATGTTTACAAGTGCATCCAGCTCAGTCATAACAATATCCAGGTTGTCGCACCCTATACCGGTAGAGAGTACTGTCATGCGGGTACCTTTGTAGGTTCCGGTGGCCGAGACAAATTCTCGGGAAGCCTTGCGCACCTCCACCCGGTCAAAGAATGAGGATACAAGTTCCACCCTGCCCGGGTCCCCTACAAGGATTACGGTGTCTGCCAGTTCCTCCGGTTTCAGATGCAGATGAAATACCGAACCGTCACTGTTTATGATGAGTTCTGATGCCCCTATTTTTTCCATTTTTTCCTGTTTTTTGTCATATCCCTTAGTGAGTTCATGGATTGCACCAATGCCTCATCCTCAGAAATTTTCCTGAATGCCATAAATACAAAAATGCCTGCAACAATTGGGAATACTGCAGAAATTGTAAATACTGTTCCCTCAAGCCTTGTAAAGAACATGTATGCTATCCATGCCTGGAATGCAAAAAGCACCAGCATGTTGTAGATGCACAGACGCATCTGCGAAATCCTTCTCTTGTATATGAAAATGCAGAAGAATGACAATACAAATGTTACAATCACAAAAATTAGGAATGGCCAATACTGTGTAAATTTCATCACAACATTACCATCCAGGTCCCTCATGAGAGGGCGGAAAAACAACGAGAACAATATTCCCGACGAAGCAAGCAAATATAAACTCTGCAATCTCTGTATCATATCTTTATGTTTTTTAAATTATCTACTGTTCCTCCTCTATGCAATATTTCTTTATCACATTGTAGGCATCATGCACACCCAACTCTCCCGCCTTGCTCAAATCTATACACCCCTTCTCCTTGTCCTTGAGGTAAATGAGTACAAGTCCCCTGTTGAAATAAGCCTGAGCCATTGCAGGGTAGAGTTCAAGTGCCTTTGTATATTGGTTTATTGCCTCAGGCAGATCGCTTGACAGGCAATAAAGATTACCCAGATTGTAGTATGTAAACGGAAGTGTAGGCATAAGTTTGGATGCCTTTGTCATATCATGTATTGCAGGGGCATAGTCATAGTTCATTGAACTGCGCTCCTTAACCCTGGCCCGTGCCGCTCCTGAGTTGTCCAGGGTAAGTATCTGCACATTGTTCTCCATAGATGATATGAAATCTATCATCTCCGCCTGCAGTGCACCCCTGTTTATGTAGTAGAAAGTCTGTTCAGGTTCATTCTTTATGGCTTGGGTATAATTTTCAAGGGCTGAATTGTATCTGTTGTCATTGCCGTCTATGATGGCTTTTGCAAAATACAGGCGGGCAATGTCGGAGCCTTCCTCCCCTTTGGCCTCCCTTCCGCGCAACTCTTCCAGGATATCCGCTATCATTGTTCCGTAATTGTCCCTTTCAATCTCAGAATCTCCCTTTTTGGCACTCAATTCAATTGGTACAGGCATCTGCTGCACAAACTTCTCAACCTCCTTGTCCTCCCACCTGTTCTCCAATGCCATAAACATATTGGCAGCACTGCCCAAATTGAACTTGAACAGAGGTTTCAGACGGATATCCACATCCCTGTGCTGCAGCAATTCATTGTCAAAGTCTTTCTTTGCAAAATCTGCATCGAGGGCCAGAAGCCTGTCATACTTTTTGGTTGTATCGGCAAATGCAACCCTTCCAAGACTGTCTCCAGTCTTCATCTGGTACTCCCTTATCTTCTGTTGGGCAATCTGGGCATCCTTCTTGGCAGAGTTGAACTGCCCAATCTGCGTTTTTGCGTATGAACGGTTCATATAAGCCTTGGCAAAGTCGGGATAAAGGTTTATGGCTTTGGAATAGTCATCCATTGCATCCCGGAACCTTCCCATCTCCATAAATACACCTGCCCTGTTGAAATATGCAAGCACATTGTTGGGGTTTACTGCAATTACGCGGTCATAGTCATCCAGAGCATTGTTGTAGTCTCCAATCTGGGCCCTGATTATTGCCCTGTTGTACAATGTAAGGGCATTGCCCGGTTCATGCTCCAGTACTGTGTTCAAATCCTCCAGAGCCCCCTGTATCTGCTGTTTGTCATATCTTATGAGAGCCCTGTTGAAAAAGGCAAATGTATTGAGAGTATCCAGTTCAATTGCTGTATCGAGGTCCTTCAATGCCTCATCAAAGTTCTCCTGCATTGCATATATTCTGGAACGTCTCACATAACCTTCGGGATCAAAAGTATTGATCTTTATTGCCTTGTTGTAATCTGCCAGTGCTTTTGTAGTATCACCCAAATAGAGATAACATGCTCCCCTGTTGAGGTATGCATCGGCAGCACGGGGTTCGGCCTTTATAAAACGGTTAAAATCCTTCACAGCCTTCTCAAACTGCTGGGAGAGGAAATAGGTCACCCCCCTGCTGAAATACAATCCTGTATAACTTGGCCTCAGGTCCACAGCCTCCGCCAGATCCTTGAGCGCCTTGTCATACTTTCCGGTACGGCTCAAGGTAATTGCCCTGTAATGGTATGCCGGAGTATATATTGGATTGAGCCTCAAAGAGGTGTTGAAGTCCTTCTCGGCCCCAATAAAATCTCCAAGATTGTATTTTGCTATTCCCCTGAAGAAATAGGCATCAAAAAGGGTGCTGTCGAGCCTTGCCAGTATGTTGAAATTCTCAATGGCACTGGCATATTTGCCGTCTATGAGCATCTGCCGGCCACGGGCAAAAAACTGGTCTATATCATATTGTGCATTTGCTGCGAAAGAGAGCAACAGCAATGCAAGCACTGCAAATAATTTTCTGAAATTTCCCATATAACATACAAAAGTACACAAAAAGGCTCACTATTCAAATAGTGAGCCAAATCTTGCGTACTCCCGACAATTCTACAGGCCATATGTAGCCATGCGTCCCAACTGCTCCTCAATCCTTATGAGTTGGTTGTATTTGGCCATCCGGTCCGAGCGGCTCATGGAGCCTGTCTTTATCTGTCCTGCATTTACGGCAACGGCAAGGTCCGCAATGAAGGTATCTTCAGTCTCTCCGCTACGGTGGGATATGATGCATTTATACCCGTGACGCTGGGCCAATGCAACAGTTTTTAAGGTTTCAGTTAAAGTGCCTATCTGGTTCACTTTAATCAGGATTGCATTGGCGCACCTTTCGTTTATCCCCCGCTCCAGATAGTGCGCGTTTGTAACAAAGAGGTCATCCCCCACCAACTGACACTTGCCTGAAAGTTCTGCCGTAATCTTCTGCCACCCCTGCCAGTCATCCTCTGCAAGTGGGTCTTCAATTGAGTCAATCGGATATTTATGTATAAGTTGCTTCAGATATCCAATCTGCTCATCAGTACTTCTTTTAACTCCACTCTCCTGTTCAAATTTCCCGTAATTGTAGTAGCCCGGCAAGTATCTTCCCTCTGCGTTATAGTGCCCTTTTACATAGAATTCAGAAGCAGCGCAATCCAGGGCCAGTGTAACATCTTTTGAAGGGACATAGCCGGCATTCTGGATTGCATACATTATGTAATTGAGAGCCTCCTCAGCACTTGTAAAGTTTGGCGCAAAACCTCCCTCATCCCCCACACTTGTACTCAATCCGGCATGCCTGAGCAGTTTCTTGAGGCTGTAGAAAATGTTTGACCCCATAAGGAGAGCCTCCTTCATTGAACGGGCTCCAACAGGGCGTATCATAAACTCCTGAAAAGCAATTGGAGCATTTGAATGGGCCCCTCCATTTACAATATTCATCATTGGAACAGGAAGCACATGTGCATCAACCCCTCCCAGATATCTGAACAAAGGGATTTTTAGATGGTCGGCTGCAGCCCTTGCCACAGCCAGCGAAACTGCAAGTATTGCATTTGCCCCCAGTTTCCGCTTGTTTTCCGTACCGTCGAGTCCTATGAGCAGGTTATCAACACCCCGCTGGTCAAGGGCATCAAAACCCACAAGTTCGGGGGCAATTATTTCCATAATGTTCCCTACTGCACACATCACCCCCTTGCCTCCATACTTCCCATTTATTCCATCCCTCAATTCCAAAGCCTCGTTGCTGCCGGTAGAAGCGCCGCTTGGTACACTGGCCCTTCCCCAAGATCCGTCATTGAGAAAAACATCAGCCTCAACTGTAGGATTGCCGCGGGAATCCAATATCTCTCTTGCTATAATATTTGAAATATCCATATATCTGAACTTTATATGGATAGAACACCTGAACCTCCCGATTGTTCAACTGCGGGTTGTCATTCAACGAGCCACAGGAACCTGTAGATTAACTCAATACGTTTCTGCAGAACCTCCAGATTCAGATTCTGCACAGTATCCCCCTCCTTGTTTGTAAGTTTGGTTATTCCCGAGGTAAAGAGCAATGCAGGAATCCCCCTCTCCGTAAAACTCTGCTGGTCTGAGAGTTTATAGAAGATATCATAAAACTCGGGACTCCCGTAATAGGAACTGTCCAAATGCAGACCAATGCCAAAATACCCATTGGCAAACCACAGTTGCTCCTGCTGCCACTTTTTAAGTTTGTCCACCCCCAGAACCAGAAGATACTCCTCATTCTTCCCTACAGGGGCAAGGGAACTTCCAATCTGGTCCAGATTGAGCATAAATGCAATTTCTGCAGGGAAAGTTACAAGATGGGAAGCAAAATATCTGCTCCCCTGCAGATTGAGATTATTTGCATCAAAAGCCACAAAAACAATGTTATGGTTAAAGTCTCCCTTTTCCATATACCTCTTCCCGAAAGATTTTGCCAACTCAAGCAAAGCAGCCACACCTGAAGCATTGTCATCTGCACCGGGATATACTTTCCCGTCTATTTTCCCCAAATGGTCGAAATGGGCACCCACCACTATATAGTCTGCATTTTTCTTCTTTGCAGGGAGGTATCCAACCACATTGTAACCTTTTTGTGACACTCCCGACAAACTTGTTGCCTTCCCCCCCCTTGGCGGCAAGAGGGTGAACGGCTGGTAAAAACTCACACTTTTGAGCGGTTGCAGCCCGTACTTCTCAAACTCCCCGGCAATATAATCGGCCACCTGCTTTGCCTGCGGCGTACCGGCAGCCCTCCCGGCAATCTCCTCCGAAGTGAGAAACTCCAGATGCCTTTGCAACCCCTCCTGAGAGAGAAGGTATCTGTATGCAGATGAAGAGTGCACCTGAGCGTACAGCTGTGATATGGTTACAAATGCAACAACTGCACACATCAAAAATAATTTATGGATTTTAACTGAATTCATCGGGAAGAATGTATTATAAATTGTGCCTCATTGCCAGCCACATGGAATAAAAACGGTTTGTTATAAAATAACTGCCATCCATACTTGAAATGGTTTCCTCTTCTGCCAAAGGTTTCAATGCACCCTGCACGGCACTGGCACTGCGGAGGTTGTATTTTTTTATGAAATCAACACTTGTGGGAGATGATGTCTTCCCTTCCTTTGCCAATGCATACAGCAGTTCCTTCTGCCGTTCAGATACGCCCATATATATCTCCTGGAATATTGGAGCAAAAATATCTATGATATAGTTGATTGCACAGTTGGCATCCCCAATGGTCAATGTTCTTCCGTCATACATTTCAAAAAGCCTGTTGAATACATATTGGACAAACCATGTATGACCCTCAAACATTTCATAAACATAATTGACAGTCTCCTTTTGTATCTGTCTGTTGTTTGCATTGAAATGCTTCAATACAAAATCTGCATATTTTTCCTTCTCAATTGCCTCCAGCATAATGGGACTGCAACTCATAAAAAAGGGCTCGGATGGGGTATGGAATAATTTTCCCATCATACGTCTGTTGCTGCCTGCAAAGATAAAACGTGTCCTTTTGCACCCCTGTACAAAAGTCCGTAAAGTGGCAATATCCTTTTGGGCATTACCATACTCCGCAATCTGCTGAAACTCATCAATTGCAACAATACATGGCTTTTCCGCCCCCTCCAGGAACTCAAACAATTGTTCCAGAGTCTTGGAAGAAAACTTTGCATCTGTTAAAGAAAAATCCATTTCGGGTTGGCCTGTAAGTGGATTCTGTGCAAATCCTATTTTTACCGAATTTACAATTGAAACAAATTTTTCAAAAAATCTTTCCCCCTTATGCTGCAACCTGGCAGTAATCTCCTTGCTCAACTTGAGTACAAACTCTTCCAGACTTGAAGTATCGTATATATCTATAAAGAACGTTTCATATTTTTCCTTTATGACATCCTTATTGAAAACATGGTATATCAAACCTGACTTGCCCATTCTCCGTAGAGAGATCATGACTGTATTCCTCCAGTTCTCAATATTTGAGACAAGTTCTCCAGTCTCCTTTTCCCTGTCACAAAAGAATTCAGGGGCCACATACCTTCCCGTTATAATGAATGGATTGTTCATATTTAATGTATTTACGCAGACAAAGATAATTATAAGTTTTATTATTATAACTTTTTTAATAATTATTTTTATTATAAATTTGTTCCCGATAGAATCTATATAATGGCATGAAAAGGAAAAAAGGGAAAAGATATTCAAAACTGCTCAGGTGGATACTGCTGTACATTCCGCTGTGGTTTATAGGGATTACTGTTTCCTGGGTAGTGCTGCTCAGGTGGGTTCCCGTGTATTACACCCCACTTATGGCAGTAAGGAGTTGGGAGTTCCGCAATGACTCCACCTACCACACATATAAAACATGGAAACCTCTGGAAAAGATCTCCACAAATATGGCAAAGGCTGTGGTTGCCAGTGAAGATGCCCGGTTCTACACCCACAACGGATTTGACTGGATAGAGATTGAAAAGGCGGTTAAGGAGCACCAGAGGGGAAAAAGGCTCCGCGGAGCCAGTACAATAAGCCAACAGACCGCCAAGAATGTATTTCTCTTTCCCGGGCGCAGTTGGGTAAGAAAAGGATTTGAGGCATATTTCACATTTCTGATAGAAAAAATCTGGGGCAAGGAACGTATCCTTGAAGTGTACCTAAATGTAGCCGAAATGGGAAAGGGTATCTTTGGAGCCGAGGCAGCCGCCGAACGGCTTTTCAACACCCGGGCAAGCAAATTGTCTTCCCGGCAATCTGCCCTCATCGCCGCCTGTCTCCCCAATCCTCTGCAACGCAAAGCCAACAAGCCCACCCCGTATCTCCTCAAACGGGCTGGGGAAATTGAGCGCAATTTTTAATCACGTCGCAATTTTGTACAATTAGCAGATTATTAGATGATTAAAAAAAGAAGTAGAAATACCTTTGAAAACTGAATCCCTCCCACCGCCATGCGGTGGGCCCCTCCCGTGCTCAGAGGTCTTCGCTTGGACTACTACGGGCAATGCCCCGGAGGCCACGGGCGGCCACGGTTTTCAAAGGTATTTCTACCTCTTTTTTTTAATTTGCTGTCAATGAATCAATTGTACAAAATTGCGACGTGATTTTACCAAATATTGATTCGTTCAGCAGGAGCCATCCACATTGGGTCTCCCTCCTGGATGCCGAATGCGTCATACCAGGCCTGGATATTTCTCAAGGCACCGTTTACACGCCATTTGCCCAATGAGTGTACATCGGTTTTAGTTCTGCGCAGGATTTCCTGAGGGCGTACATTCTGGGCCCAAAGGTTTGCATAGCCAAGGAAGAAGCGCTGGTTGTGGTTGAAGCCGTCTATATCTGCAGGAGCCTCCTTGCCTTTCAAAGTGTTCAGATATGCCTGGTGTGAGATAAGCAATCCTCCCTGGTCTGCAATGTTCTCACCAAGGGTATATGCACCATCTGCATGTACAGTGTCAATTACAATTATCTTGTTGTACTGCTCTACAAGCACCTGTGCCCTCTCATTGAATTTGGCAGCATCCTCTTCTGTCCACCAGGCACTGATATTTCCGTCTTTGTCATAGTTGCGGCCCTGGTCGTCAAAGCCGTGAGTCATCTCATGACCGATAACCACACCTATACCGCCGTAGTTTACAGCATCATCAGCATCTGGGTTGAAGAAAGGCGGCTGAAGGATTGCTGCAGGGAAACAGATCTCATTGGTTGTAGGGTTATAGTATGCGTTAACTGTCTGAGGGCTCATTCCCCACTCTGTGCGGTCAACAGGCTGTCCCTCATCCTTCATCATATCCTTGTGGCGGAACTCACTTGCACGGCACATGTTTGCCCAGTATGAGTCATTCTTAATGTCAAGGGCAGAGTAATCTTTCCATTTGTCGGGATAACCTACCTTTACAATGAAAGTTCCCAATTTCTCGTGAGCCTTGGCCTTTGTCTCTTCGCTCATCCACTCCAATGCAGAGATTCTCTCTCCAAGTGCCTTCTGAAGATTAGAAACCATCTCAACCATCTTCTCTTTTGATGATGCAGGGAAATATTTCTCAACATATTTCTGGCCAAGAGCCTCGGACAAAGTGCGGTTTACAACAGACAGAGAGCGCTTCCAAAGGGGCTGCAACATCTCACGTCCCTGAACGGTCTTGCCAAAGAACTCAAAGTTTGCATTTACAAAATCATCGCTCAGATAGTTTGAAGCGGAATTGAGAAGTTTGAACACCATATACTCCTTCTGGGTATCCAAAGGGACATTCTTAAGAAGTTTTGTAAGTCCCGCAAAGAACGGAACCTGGCTTGCATTGAGTTCAGTTGATGACTTTACCCCTACTTCCTTAAAATATACATCCCAGTTGATGAAGTTGTATCTCTTCACAAACTCCTTCACCGGCATCTTGTTGTAGTTCTTGTGCACATCCCTCAAGGTTGCCCTGTCTACAGAAACCTTTGCAATCTCAGTCTCAAGATCAAGCACAGCCTTTACAGAGGCTGCAGCATCCTCAGCAGAATAACCTGCCAACATGAACAGTTTGTTCATATACTCCTTGTAGGCATTGCGTATCTTTACAGAGGTCTCATCATCCAAAAGGTAATAATCCCTGTCTCCCATAGAGAGGCCCCCCTGTGAGAACTGCAACAGGTTCATCATGCTGTTCTTCTCATCGGCGCCAATGTACATTCCAAAGTATGATCTGATACCCTGAGTCTGGAGTTTTCCTATCATAGCCGAGAACTCATCCTTATCCTTAACCCCTTTGATTGCTGCAATCTGCTCCATAACAGGGGCTGCCCCCTCAGCGTTTCTTTTTGCAGTATCCAAGCCCAGCGAATACATTATCTGTATCTTCTCACCAACGCTGCCGGCCTCCTGAGGCACTGCATTCACCTCATCAATCAAAGCCTTCAACTTCTCCTGGTTCTCCTTGTCCAACTGGTCAAAAATGCCATAACGGGCATACTCCGGAGTAAGCGGGTTAGCAGCCATCCAGCCACCACATGCATACTGGTAGAAATCTTCACCGGCAGAAACGGTATTGTCAAAATTTGCAAGGTCTATTGCAGGTTTTCCTGCATCCTTGCTCTGGGTACAAGCGGCCAATACCATTGCCGCAACACCAAGTGCCATAAATAATTTTTTCATCTTATTGTTAAGTTAAATAATTTCTTCTTCCCGACAGATTATCTCTGTTGTGATGAGATTTAAGCAACGGTGACGACACAGTCTCCTCTGCTTCGTCATTCCTTCGGAATAACTCGCAACCGTCGAATGAGGTCATCCATTCTTTAATATCTTCTGCAACAACACATCATTTATCTCCCCGGCTCCCCTTCGTAGGTGATCTGGCCACCGGCATCGCCTCCGTCAGGACCAAGTTCAATCTCCCAGTCTGCGGCTGCAATTACGTCGGGATTATGCTCCACAACAATAATGGTGTGCCCCCTCTCCACCAGGGCATTGAATGCCGCAAGGAGTTTCTTTATATCATGGAAATGGAGTCCGGTAGTAGGCTCGTCAAAAATGAACAGGGTAGGCCCTTTTACCGACCCTTTGCCGCTGCTGTCCTTGCTCAGGAACTGGGCCAGTTTTACCCTCTGGCTCTCTCCCCCGCTCAAACTGCTGCTGCTCTGCCCCAACTGCACATACCCCAGCCCCACATCATCCAGTATCTGCAGTTTCTGGGCAATCTTTTTGGCATAACTCTCCTTCTGGGCTCCAAAGAATGCAATAGCCTCCTCCACACTCATATCCAAAACCTCATTTATGCTCTTTCCCTGATACTTCACCTCCAGCACAGCCGGTTTGAAACGCTTTCCTCCACACTCCTCGCATGTCATCTTAATGTCAGCCATAAACTGCATAGGGATAGTTATGAAACCCTCTCCCAAACATTGCGGGCAACGGCCACCATCTATATTGAACGAGAAATGGGAATGCCCGAAACCGTTTACCTTGGCAAACTGCTGTTCCGAGTAAAGTTTCCTTATATCATCATAAATCTTAAGATACGTAACCGGATTTGAGCGGGAACTCTTTCCTATAGGGTTCTGGTCTACAAACTCCACTCCGCTGATCTTCTCCAAATCTCCCCTCAACTCCTTGAATGCACCCGGCTTCACCCCAAACTGCTGGAAATGTCTTGCCAATGCCGGATACAGGGTATCCCCAATAAGGGTAGATTTTCCGCTGCCGCTCACACCGGTAACTGCAGTTATCACCCCCAGAGGAAACTTCACCGACACATTCTTGAGATTGTGCTCCATAGCACCGCAAACCTCAATATAATGTTTCCATTTCCTCTTCTGCTGGGGTATCTCTATTTTCTTTATTCCCGACAAATAATCAATTGTAAGCGATCCGCTGGAGGTTGTATCCCCCTTCTTCCTCCCCTCAAGGGCCTTTCTTATACCCTCTTCAACACTTCCCTGGTAAACCACTTCTCCTCCGTTCACACCAGCATACGGGCCAATATCTATAAGTTCATCTGCACTGCGGATTATCTCCTCATCATGCTCCACTATAAGGACGGTATTCCCCAGATCCCTCAAATCCTTTATCACAGAAATCAGCCTCCCTGTATCCCTTTGGTGCAGACCTATGCTGGGCTCATCCAGAATATACAATGACCCCACCAGACTGCTTCCCAAAGAACTCACCAGATTTATCCTCTGGCTCTCTCCACCACTCAAGGTATTTGCATGGCGGCTGAGGGTAAGATACCCCAGCCCCACATTCTCTATATAATTGAGTCTGCTGCAAATCTCCTTTATGGCCCTCTGGGCCACAGCCGCCTCATATGGATCCAGTACCAGCCCCTTAAAGAAATCATTAAGGGAGGTAATGCTCATATCCATAAGTTCAGCAATGGTTTTGCCCCCTATTTTAACATAATTGGTCTCTTTCCTCAAACGGCTCCCCTCGCACTCACGGCATACAGTCTTGCCCGAATAACGGGCCAACAGATACTTGTACTGAATCTTATAGCGCATGGTCTCCACCATCTCAAAGAATGGTGTTATTCCTGTAAACATGCTGTTCCCGTTCCACAGGAGCCTCTTCTGCTCTTTTGTAAGTTCCGCATACGGTTTATGGATAGGGAAATCAAATTTATGGGCACACATTATAAACTCCTTAAGGAATTTGCCCATAACCTCACCCCTCCAGCACGCTATAGCCCCCTCATAAACGGAAAGGGATGCATTAGGGACCACAAGGCTCTCATCAATTCCAATAACACTGCCGTACCCTCCGCAAACCGGACAAGCCCCTATAGGGTTATTGTAACTGAACATAAGTTCTGTAGGCTTCTCAAACCGGATACCGTCTGCCTCAAAAATATTTGAAAACTCCTTCAGTTCCACCTCTGCGCCACGCCCTTGCTGCTGCGCCACAAACACATGACCTTTCCCCTCATTGAATGCAATCTGCACAGAATCCAGCAGTCTGGTAACATCCTCCTCTGCCAGTTCCCCACCACCCGGAGCCACCAGATACCTGTCAATCATTATGAACAGCCTGCTCCCTGCAAACCCCTCCACATCCTGCAGCACCGCATCAATCCTAACCATCCCCCTCTCAAGGGAAAAAAGCCTGGCGTACCCGGCATCCTTCACCGACAGAAGTTTCTCTACCTTATTCTCATTCTCCAGCCACTCAATCTCTGCAAGAATATATGCAGTGATGTTGTCGGGAGTATCATTTTTCATATTCCCTATGAATTCCACCACATCATTTGCCGTATGGCACTTCACCTCCTCCCCTGTAACAGGAGAATAAGTGCGCCCTATCTTGGCAAAAAGGAGTCTCAGATAATCATAAATCTCGGTAGTTGTACCCACTGTAGAACGTGGGTTACGGGTATTTACCTTCTGCTCAATGGCAATGGCAGGGGGAATCCCCTCTATCTTATCAACAGCAGGCTTCTGCATACGCCCCAGGAACTGGCGTGCAAACGAAGAAAGGCTCTCGGCAAAACGCCTCTGCCCCTCCGCAAAAAGGGTATCAAACGCCAGCGAAGACTTTCCGCTGCCGCTCAAGCCGCTCATCACAACCAGTTTCCCGCGGGGTATCTTAAGGTCAATCCCCTTAAGGTTGTTTGCCCTTGCCCCCTTTATGTATATATATTCCTTGTTCCCCATAAAAATCACAATTCCCCAATCGCGCAAAGTTACTAAAAAGTTATTTCCCGCTTGTCCTCAATACGGTCTTTACCTCACGGATTTTCTTTAGGGCAGATGTTACCCTGTCCAAATGGGCATTGTTTCCAACTGAGATGCCAATCTCAGCCACAAACTCGGTCTGGTTGCCGGGCTTGCGCCTTTCGTTTATATTGAACGACCTCATTGAGGCATCCTGCTTGGTAACACACTCTATAAGTTGTGCCGCAATTGAGGCATCACCGTCTCCTATCACCTTAAGGGCGGTCTGGAACTGGGTAGTATTTGAAACTTGTCTCCACTTTACCTTCTGCAGCCTGTACGGGTATTTTTCAATGAGCCTTGCAGCATTGGGGCAGGATATCCTGTGAATCTTTATGCCACCGGTTGCCGAAACAAATCCAAACACATCGTCTCCAAAGATTGGGTTGCAGCATTTGGCCATTGAAAAACTTATATTGTTGAGTTTGTCACTGATAATCAGATAATCTCCTTCAGAGGACTTGCTGCGTCCCTTGCCACTCCCCCTCTCCGGTTTGTTGTCGGGAAGATCATTCTCCTCCTGCTCCCCCTTGGTAAGGAAATCCTTCAACTGCAGAAGGTCTATTTTCTCCTGATAGATTGCAAGGTATACCTCAGCAGAGGCCCTCATCTTATAATGTTTGGCTATATCCGCAAGAACATCGTCATTGAGTTCCTGTTTCCAGTTCTTCATCCTCCTCTCAAGCATCTCGCGCCCCAGATTCATGAGTTTGTTCTCCTCCTCCTTGAGTTTGGCCTTTATGCGGTTGCGGGCCTTTGAAGAGACAACTATCTTGAGCCAGTCTGCAGATGGCTTCTGGTTCTTGTTGCTCATTATCTCCACCACATCGCCGGTGTGGAGTTCATCCTTAATGGAGGCTATCTTGCCGTTAACCCTTGCTCCGCTGCACTTCACTCCAAGGTTGGAGTGGATATTGAATGCAAAATCGAGCACACTTGCCCCTTTTGGCAACTGCTTGAGGTCTCCGTTTGGAGTGAACACAAATATCTCATCCAGTTCTGTCTGAACCGCATTTGTATATGGATTGGACTCCTGGCTCTCCAGCATGCTCTTCACATTCTTAAGCCACTCATCCAACCCCTGCACACTCTTTATACCTTTATAACTCCAATGGGAGGCATGTCCGTTTTCTGCCATATCATCCATACGGGCAGTACGGATCTGCACCTCAATATATGCCCCCTCCTTATTTTGTACTGTGGTGTGCAAAGACTCATATCCGTTTGGTTTGGGATTGGTAATCCAATCCCTCAAGCGCTTGGTATCGGGCTTGTACTCCTGTGTTACCCGGGAATAAACCTCCCAGCAGTAGTCATGCTCCTTCTCATAAGGGACATCCAGAATAAACCTCATTGCAAAAACATCATATACCCCCTCAAAAGGGACATTCTGCTTCTGCATCTTCTTCCAGATTGAATATGCTGTTTTGGTACGCACCTTCAGTTTGTATTTTATACCGCTCTCCTTCAACGACTGCTCCAGCGGCTTCACAAACTCCTGCGCCAATTTCTCCCTGTCCTTTTCGGTAGCCTTAAGTTTGTTTGTAATTGCCCTGTAGTTCTCAGGATCGGAGTGTCTGAAATAAAGGTCCTCCAGTTCGCTCTTGAGGTTGTACATTCCCAACTGGTGGGCAAGAGGAATATAGAGCATTATGGTCTCGGTAACCTTCCGCATTATGCTGCTCTTTGGAAATATATCCAAATTACGCATAATCTCCAGCCTGTCTGCCAGTTTAATGAGAGTCACACGGGGATCCTTTGAGTATGAAACAATAAGTTTCCTGTAGTTCTCCGCCTGCAGTTTGGTATCTTTTGGGGTTATTCCCGATATCTTGTTCAACCCCTCCACCATTGTTATAATCTCCTGAGAATACTCTTTTGAGATCTCCTCCAACTGTTCATCCTTCCCCCTTGTAGCCTCGTGGAGGAATACAGCCGCCACAGCCTCATGCATGAGGCCTATCTCATTTGCCACTATAAGTGCCACCCCCAACGGATGCTCAATAAAAGGGTGCCCGTTTCCTCTCTGCTGCCCCTCCAACTCCTTGCAGGCGTACATATACGCCTTTTCAACCAAATCTTTCTGCGGAGCCTCATAATGCTCCATCACTTTCATCAGACTCTCCGGTATCATAATCGCCTCACTTTTTAGATATCAACTCTCCCAAAAATTTCATTTCATCCCTGAATTTGGCTGCCCTTATGAAATCAAGTTCGGCTGCAGCCTTCTCCATCTCCCGTTTTGCACTTGCCATAGCCTTCTGCAACTGCTCCTTGCTCATGTTCCTTATTACAGGATCCTGCAAAACATCAACTTTCTCCTCATCCCTCACATATTCCGTACCAACCTGTGTTCTCTCCATAACATTCCGCTCTTTCTTAAGTACCTGCTTAGGGGTAATGCCATGCTCCCTGTTGTACTCCATCTGCTTTTCCCGGCGCCGGTTGGTCTCGTCTATTGTACGCCTCATGCTCCTGGTTATGGTATCTGCATACATTATAACCAATCCGTTAATGTTTCTTGCCGCACGCCCTGCAGTCTGGGTTAGGGCCGTCTCACTGCGAAGGAATCCCTCCTTGTCGGCATCCAGAATTGCCACCAGCGAAACCTGCGGCAAATCCAACCCCTCACGCAACAGGTTAACACCAATAAGGACATCAAAACGGCCCGCCTGGAAATCTTCTATAATCTCTATACGCTCCATTGTATCCACATCCGAGTGGATATAGCGGCAACGCACTCCAGCCTTCATAAGATATTTGTCCAACTCCTCAGCCATCCTCTTGGTAAGGGTGGTCACCAGCACCCTCTCATCCTTCTCAACCCTTATCTGAATCTCCTCCAGGAGGTCATCTATCTGGTCTGCAGTAGGACGCACCTCAATAGGAGGCTCAAGCAGACCGGTAGGCCTTACAACCTGCTCCACAATCATACCGCCGCTCTTCTCCAGTTCATACGGGGCAGGAGTGGCACTTACAAACACAGTCTGCTTTGTAAGGGTCTCAAACTCGTCAAACTTCAGCGGACGGTTGTCGGCCGCTGCCGGAAGGCGGAAACCATACTCTATGAGGGTCTCCTTACGGGAACGGTCCCCTCCGTACATCGCCCGTATCTGGGGAATCGTAACATGACTCTCATCTATGAAAGTGACAAAATCGTCGGGAAAATAATCCAGAAGGCAGAAAGGTCTTGTACCGGCAGAACGGCCGTCAAAATATCGGGAATAGTTCTCTATACCGGAACAGTACCCTATCTCCTTAATCATCTCCAGATCATACTCCACCCTCTGCTTCAACCGCTTTGCCTCCGCATGCTTCTCTATGCTGTGGAGAAACTCGCATTGCCTCACAAGGTCCTCCTGAATATTCCATACCGCACTCTTTATCCTCTCCTTGGTGGTGCTGAAGATATTTGCAGGAAAAATGGATATCTCATCCACAAACTCCAAAGTGCCTCCGCTCACCGGGTCAAACATCTCTATCTCCTCAATCTCATCCCCAAAGAAAATCACCCTGCACCCCTTGTCTCCGTACGCCAGATAAATGTCTATACTGTCCCCCTTTACCCTGAACGTACCCCTCTTGAACTCCACATCATTGCGGGAATAGAGGCTGTCCACCAACTTATAGAGGAACTGGGTGCGGCTGAACACCTGCCCCACCTTAATCTTCACCGTATTGGAATGGAAATCGGCAGGATTGCCAATACCATACAGGCAAGAGACACTGGAGACCACAATCACATCCTTTCTTCCCGACAATAGGGCGCTTGAACAACTCAACCTCAACTTCTCAATCTCATCATTGATGCTCAAATCCTTCTCAATGTATGTATCGGTAACCGGCATATAGGCCTCCGGCTGGTAATAATCGTAATAGGAGACAAAATATTCAACAGCATTGTTTGGAAAGAAAGACTTGAACTCACCATACAACTGCGCCGCCAGAGTCTTGTTATGGCTCAGCACAAGGGCAGGCCTCTGCAATTTCTCAATTACATTGGCCATAGTAAAGGTCTTGCCGGAACCGGTAACACCCAACAGTGTTACCGCCTCCTGCCCCTCCTTAATGGCCTGCGCAATCTCCTTAATTGCATTAGGCTGGTCTCCAGTAGGTTTATATGGTGACTCTATCTTAAAATCCATTGCTTATTTCTTCGCCTGTCCTTCTGCTATTCTGCACTCTTTAATGTAGTCGTTCAAACCTTTGGCAACGTTTTCCATCATTGCGCGGCGGAACTGTGGGTCTGCAAGTTTTTCCTCTTCCCACAGGCTTGAGATGAAAAGTGTCTCTACCAGCACGCAAGGGAAATCTGTGATTGCACTCAATGAGAAGTTGAAGTTTCCAACCATTCCAAAGTTCTTTACGCCATCCATCTGGAGAAGGTATCCAAGAATATCCTCTGCAAGAGGTTTATATACATTGTATCTGTAGTATGTGCTGGTACCCAATGTTGAAAGCGGACTTCCCCCAGCGTTGCAGTGGATTGAGATTACAATATCACATTTGTGCTCAATGAATTTGTCCTGCCTCTCACGGATGCTCATTCCTGTATCCTCCTCCCTTGAAAGGACAACTTTTGCCCCCTGTTTCTCAAGGATTCCTTTGAGGGTATGGGCCATTGAGAGGTTCATATCCTTCTCCTTGAGGCCGCTCAAGCCTACTGCCCCATTGCTCTGAGGTCCGCCGTGTCCTGCATCAATTCCTATGGTAAGGTTCTTCATGTACAAAGATGAAGGTACATGTTTGATATCCAGGTTAAGGCTGTTTCCGGCATAGTTCATTGAGAATCCCCAAGAACTTTTGGTCTTGAGATATACTGTAATTCTGGTAATATCTGAATCTATGCTCTCAACATCAATATTGTCTACACTCTTTAGACCTGACTTGTGGGTAAGCCAGTTTGAGTTGCACTGTACTCCGTAAAGGTCAACCACAATCTTGTGAGGGTCTGTGTACTCCTTTACAATGTAAGGTTTCTTGCCCCCTACTCCAATGGATACCCTGTCAAAATCGCCCATATTGTATGCAGTTGAACTTCCGCTCAAAACCACATTCTCCTGCATGAAATCATAACCTTCATTTGCCTTCCCGACAACTTCTACCTGGCTCTTTGGGATGTATGCATATCTGTTCTGCGAGAGTCTTACCCTGTAGAGGTTTGCATTCTCTGCATCTGCATACATTACAATCCCCTCAGGAAGGTAGTTTATCTTGGCACCGCCCAAACGGTCTGTACCGGCACCGTAGTTGAGGTATGAATATTTTTTTGTTGATACCTTTACGCTTGTAGGATAGAATTTTGCCTTTTCCGCCTCTGCCGCTTCACGTGCCAGGTCTCTCTTCCTCTCTTTTGGAGTTGTGCTGTAAAATACATTGAACTTTTTGTTCTCACTGCCGCTTACAACCTCAATTGTATTGTCCCCCTCCTTCAATTGGAGTTCAACGCCCCAGGTACCGGTCTTGTACACCTTTACATTCTCACCGTTCACCTGCACTTTGGCGGCAGGGTCTGCAAGGCCCAGAACCTGATGCTTTGCTTTGTAAACTGTATCAACTGCACCTCTTTTTACCACCAGTTTCCCCTGTGGCTGCGCATTTGCGCCAAAAGCAACCGCAAGCATTGCGGCTGCCATTGCTGTAATTCCAATAAATCTTCTCATTTTAAAATGTAATTTTAACTGCGTAAAATTACTAAAAATACCTTTTGTTAAACACAGCAAAGTTTAACATCTTCAAAATTTCCCCAACATACAGATTATCAAAGGATTTAATTTATAAATAAATGCCTGTGTAAAACTGTTTTGAGGTAATTTTGCATTAAAATAATTAAAAGGGCACCATATTATGAAAAATTGCATTCATTTCTTTATTGTCAGAATACTGGTAGCGGGAGTGCTGTCGGGAGTATCATTTTATACTGCATCTGCACAGGATACTGTAAACAGGCAGATGGAGATGTTCCACAAATATACCGCTCTCCTCTCTCCCGAGAAGGTGTATCTGCATACCGACAAAGATGTCTATTTTGCCACAGATACAATCTGGTTCAGCGGTTATGTTGAGAATGCTTCATACACAAGTGAGTTTGATGAATCAAACTACATTTATGTAGAACTTATAAATGACCAGTTGTACAGGAGTTGGGCAAGTTGGAAAAATTATTCTGAACTGGAGCCCGATGTGGTTTGCAGGGTTAAGATAAAACGGATAAACGGGAGTTTCAGCGGTTGTATGGTGGTTCCGGAGATGAACTCCACCGGAAGGGGCATCATACGTGCCTATACCTACTGGATGCTCAACCGTCCTGCGGATTACATGTTCTACAAGGAGATTGAGATTACCAACCCCATGAAGGACAAACTTGTAGATAGGATGAAGGAGAAGAAAATAAAGGACAGGAAGGAGTATATGCGACTTGGAGAGGAGTTCCCTTTTGAAAAAAGCCCAAGAATTACCTCATTTAAGGAGCGGTATGATGTGCAGTTTCTTCCCGAAAGCGGTAACTACATTGCAGGGGAACCGGCAACCGTTTATATCAAGAGCATTGGAGTGATGGGATCCGGCGAGAGTGTGAGGGGAGAGATTACAGATGCCTCTGGGGAGGTGGCGGCCCTATACAGCACAGACTCCATGGGATTCGGCAGAGTCTTTATACCTGCTCTGCCAAAAGGGAAACTGTATGCAACAGTAAAGGACAAATACGGTTTTGAGGGGAATGCCATTGAATTGCAGCCATCTGTTGCCAGTGGGGCTACAATTACCGGAAAGATGTCCCTTTCGGGAATCTCGGAGTATTTGCCGGGAGACAACATAAGACTGGAGATAAGGGTCTCTAAGGAAGTACTTGGGAAAGGGGTATCTGCCGTTTTCCACAACGGGTCTGAGATATATGGCACAAAGGGGCTCACCAAGGGGGTGGAACTTCTAACTCTGGGGCTTAAAGGGCTAACAGAGGGAATCCACTCTGTTTCAGTAATGGATTCCTTTGGCAATGTTTATGCAGAACGTCCGTTTATTGTATTGCCGGAAGGGGAAGAGGTGCTGAACCTTGAACTTGAACAGAAACCATACGGCAAGAGGGAGAAAGTGTCGTTCAAGATAAAATTGCCTGCAGGGATGGCCGATACCACAAACAACTTCAGTATAGCCGTAACGGATGCAGGGGTAGTGGAGAATTGGGAGAGTACCACAATAAAGTCCTATATGCTCATGAAAAGTGAACTGAACGGATATATAGAGGAGATTGGGTGGTATTTCAACACCTCAGTTCCGCTCTCCGAGAGGATGGAAAGGGCAGACCTGCTCATGCAGACCCAGGGATGGAGATACTACGAAACAGAAAAGATTGCACAAGGAAAGACTCAGGCCCCCTATTTTGGAAGGGAATACGCCCAGACATTGTCGGGAAGGGTAATCAACCCTCTCCGCCTGAGCAGAAAGACAACTGTCTCCTTTGTGGCAAAGACAATAAACTTTACCGCAATGGGGCAGGTTGACTCGGGGTATTTTGTCCTTAAGGATATAGATTTTCCCGAAAGAACACAGTTTATTGTGAGTGCCATAGGGAAGAACGGCAGGAGTACCAGCCACACCCCTATCCTGGATGATGATTATTTTGCCCCAATGCATCTGTATCCACAAAGGACGAGCAAGGTAAAATATACTCAGGAATATGGCAAAGTTGTGGAAACAATCTATTTCAGCAAAGATGACGGGGAGCATGCCATGGCCTTTGAACTGGACCCTGTGGTTGTAACCTCACAGAGGATAACTCCAAAGAACTCCCCTTGTGTGATACCAAACTATCCTCTTAAAAGGGAGTGGTACCGCGACAGCAGCGACATGAAGCCTTACACAAGGAATTACACCCTTGCCAACTATATTACAGAGACATACCCTCGTGTGCACTATAACGGTGATGACCAGTTGATAGGGATGAAAATCATCCCTGCAGAAAGAATGAGACCAGGCTCCAGAACCGGCAAAGTGGTGATTTTTGTAAATGGGATGGAGATTCTTGACCAGGAGTGCTACCATATACTCAACGCACCGCTGAGCAACTATGAGTCCATCATTTACGTTGACGGTCTCTCTGCCGCACCATTCCGGACTGCAAGGGCCCGCAAGGAGTTTGACATATACCCCGACCCTGTACTGATGGTAAGGACCAAGCCGCACGTAAGGGCAGACCTTGTCCCATACAACGTATCAAATGCATACCCTATGGGGTGGCAGAAACCTGTTAAATTCTATTCTCCAAAATATGAGTCACAGGAGGATGTAATGAAAAAGGGTGGTGACAACAGGATTACACTATATTGGAACCCTTCCGTAAAACTCAACGGCAACGGGGAGGCGGAAATAACATTCTACACTTCAGACTCAGAATCGGACCTGAGGGTGGAAGTTGAGGGAAGATCTGCCGCCAGAGAGTACCATTATATGGAAAAAATTATAAAACGTGCTCCAATTATCGGGAAGCAGGAGAACAATTAAATGATATTTATAGTATCTTGCAAAGATTTTATACTTCAAAAGAACCATTATGAAAATGAAGAAATTTCCATCTGTCCTTGTATGCATACTCTCAATATTTGCATGTCAGGAAGTTATGGCACAGGAACAGAAGAATCCTGTGGATATGTTCCAGAACTGGTCGCAACTTCTTTCACCTGAAAAGGTTTATTTGCATACAGATAAGGATGTATATTTTGCTACAGACACCATCTGGTTCAGCGGATATATTGAGAACGCATCATATGTGTCAGAATTTGACGAGTCAAACTACATATATGTTGAACTTATAAACGAACAACTCATAAGGGATGAGGCAAGCATATCAAATTTTGCAAAAGTTGAGCACAAAGTGATCATACGAAAAAAACTCCGCCGCTTTGGAAACACTTTCCAGGGGCACATGGTTGTTCCTGAAATGAACTCTACCGGTAAAGCCGTACTACGCGGATACACATACTGGATGCTCAACCGCCCGGTGGAATACATGTTCTACAAAGAGATTGAGATAACCAATCCTATGAAGGACAATGTTGTTACCGCAATGCAGGAGAAGGAGGTAAAACGCAAGGCAGACTACCTGCGTATTGGAGAACTCTCTCCATTTGAGAAGGAGAAACTCGAGAAAAAGGCTGAGAAGAAGAACAAATATGATGTACAGTTCCTTCCCGAAAGCGGCAACGCTTTGGCTGGAACAAACACAACGCTATATATAAAGAGCATAAACAGCAAAGGCATTGGGGCTGCAGTATCCGGCGAAGTTATGGATGAGAATGGAAACATACTTACCCAATATACAACAGACTCTCTGGGCTTTGGAAAAATCATTATTCCCAACATGCCTGCGCAGGAGTTGTCTGCAACTGTCTATGACAATTCAGGATATTCAAGTCTTGTAAAACTGCCTGCCCCCGTAAGTGAAGGAGTAACCATAAACGGAATCATTGGAGTCTCTTCCCATAAGGAATTTTCTGAAAAGGATTTTATAAGGTTCTCTGTAATTACATCACAACAACTCCTGGGCAACGGCCTTATGGCTGTGCTGCACAACGGTTCCCAGATATATTATACCAAACCACTGCAAAAGGTGGCTGAAAGGCTCATAATACAACCACAGAACCATACTGCAGGAATCCACTCCATATCAGTGGTTGACATAAAGGGAAATGTGTATGCAGAAAGGCCTTTCCTTATTCTTCCCGACAAGGATGAGGTAATGGATATTGAAACAGACAAACAGGAATATGGGATAAGGGAACTTGTAAATGTGTCAATAAAACTTCCTGAAGGGATGGCAGATTCAACCAGCAACTTCTCCGTAGCGGTAACCGATGCAGAGACTGCTGCCAATATTGAGCAGACAACCATGGAATCATATATGCTCCTCAAAAGTGAACTTAAAGGGTATATAGACAATATAGGATACTACTTCAACCGTTCCATTCCACTATCTGAAAGGATGCAGAGGGGAGATATGCTCATGCAGACTCAAGGATGGAGATATTACGACCTCGCCCAAATTCTTCAGGGCAAAAGTGAAACTCCACACTTTGGCAAAGAGTACCAACAGACACTGTTCGGAAAGGTTGTAAATATGACAGGACTTACCAACAGGGCAATTGTATCTTTCCTTGCCCCTTCAATAGGATTCAAGGCTATGGGTGCAATTGATTCCGGTTACTTTGTCCTCCGCGATGTAAACTTCCCTGAGGGGACACAATTCATCATTAGCGCTGTGGGCAAAAACGGAAGGAGCATCCGCCAGACACCGGAACTTATGCAGGAGTATTATGCCCCTGTATTCAAATACCCCGTAAGGCCCGAGGGTGTCACCTACTCAGATGCATACAAGAGAGCAGTAGAGAATATATACTACAATAATGAAGATGGAGAACATGCTATGGCGTATGAACTGGATCCTGTTGTAATCACATCGCAACTTATCACACCAAAGAACTCACCTTCCCCAATTGCCAACTATCCCATAAAAAGGGAGTGGTACAGGGATACTCTTGCAATGAAATCATATGCGCAGAGTTATAATGTGGCTGCCTATGTCACTGCAACTTATTCAGGGGTAAGGGAGGTATTCGGTGATACCGGTGACAATATCTCTGTTCCAGAATATGCCAAAGTAAGGACTGCTGACACAACAGCAGATGCAGGTGGAATTCCATCCGGTTCGCTTATAGGACCAAAATCATCTGCAGGCTCAATGGCCGGAGGACAAGTGACAAGACCTGGACGTTACGGGCTCGTGCTGGTGTATCTTAACGGAAGTTACATTCATCCGGAAGAGGCTGTAAACACAGTCCTCTCACTGCCACTGTCAGAGGTAGAATCCATGATATATGTATCTGGAGTTTCTGCTGCTCCGTTCCAGCCTTCATTTGACTCCGGTGATGTCTCACCATACCCTGTACTTATGGTAAGGACCAAGCCGCACGTAAGGGCAGACCAGATTCCGTACAATGTTTCTTGTGACTACCCTTTGGGATGGCAGAAACCTGTAAAATTCTACACTCCCAAATACAATTCTGCGGAAGCCAGGAAGAGTGGCGGAAAAGATAGCCGTATAACCCTGTACTGGAACCCTTCAGTAAAAGTTAATGCAAACGGTGAGGCATGGATCAGTTTCTACACCTCAGACTCCGCATCTGAATACAGGATTGAGGTGGAAGGGAAATCTGCTAACCGGCAATATCACTATGTGGAAAAGATTGTAAGCAGAAAGAGATAAACTGCCGGACAAATAAATAAGGGGAGATTCGCATCGGATCCCCCCTTATTATTTACATACACAAATCAGATTGTAATTTTTATCACACTCCCATAATCATCAAGCGAGGAGAACGCCTCCTGCGGAGTTATTGCGCCACTGATGATTTTTGCACAGATGAGCACCCCACCATGGCAGAAACACAATACTTTGCTTTTGCCGGAGGCTTTTATCTCCTGCAGAAATGCAGAGACCCTGTTGAACTGGTCTTCAAATGACTCCCCACCGGTAGCCCTTACATGCAGATAATCTTCATACCACTCCTGCAGTCTTGGATCCTGTATGGAATTGTAATCCTGCATCTCCCACTCCCCAAAATTTATCTCCATAATTCTGGGTTCCCTCACTGCATCCGCAAAACCGCAAAATTCGGCAAGTCTGGTACAACGGCTCAGAGGGCTGGTATAGACTGCATCCAGGATGGATTTGTCGGGAAGAAGATCATTGAGTTTGGCCTTAACCCCCTCCCCTTCCTGGGGGAAAGTCTCCTTCAACGGCACATCGCTCTGCCCATAACACACCCCTCCGGGGACATCTACAGAAGTATGTCTTACAAGATAAACATCCATATTACATCAGAGAGTTTATTATTGCCAATGAAGTGAGGTAGAACGAGAGTTCACACAAAAGGAAAGTTGCCCCGCAGCAATCTCCGGTGTAGCCCCGGATTTTTTTCTTCAAATAGACAATTACAAGGAAAAATACTGCACATGGGGCCGCTGCTGCATATATAGCCGTAACCGGAATATATGTTCCGTAGAAACACCACATGAGGAGAATTACCAGAACGAGATTCACCAAAAGGAGCAGTGCAGGAATCCTGTTGTAAACCAGTTTGTTCTTGCTCTCCTGTTCCGTGCGGGCATAAGGCAGCAGATTTACAATATTGCCTGAAATGAACTTGCACATAATGTCTCCACAGAAAAACAGTGCTGCAGAGATTGCAATTGGCATAGATGAAAGGGTTGCCACCAGAAGGGCAAAATAAAAGACCAGTCCTATTACCCCGTAACTCCCTATATGGGAATCCTTCATGATTCTGAGGATTGCATCCCTGTCTGTACCTCCTCCAAAGCCATCAAAAAAATCTGCAAGGCCGTCCTCATGAAGTGCTCCTGTTACAAGGACACGCGCTGCAACGCCCAAAATCACTGCCACAACCGGAGGCAAAATGAAAGATGCTCCAACCATAACCCAGGCACCCACAGTTCCTGTAACCACTCCCGCATAAGGCCAGAAATTGACCACATTCCTGAAATACTCCTTCTCTACCGTTACCAGCCTCCAGAAAGGCAACCTCGTAAAAAACATCAATGCAGCAAGAATCCTCTTCATCTTCTAAAAATATTTTGTAACCGCCGCTCCATTAAAACTGTCCATCCGGTTTATCATATTCACTGCAGAAACCACTATAGGATAGGCACAGATTGCACCACTCCCCTCACCAAGCCTCAATCCAAGATTAAGAATTGGCTTTGCTCCCAACACATCCAGTACCCTCCTGTGTCCGGATTCATCACCGCAGTGCCCGTATATGGCATAATCTGTAACCGCAGGATAGAGTTCCCTGGCAGCCAGCATGCAGTTGGTCATAATGAAACCGTCCACCAGAATTGTCATCTTTAGTTCTGCAGCCCTCAACATGCCTCCAACAGCCATAACCATCTCATATCCGCCAAACCAGCGCATAATTTCCAATGTATATTCCCTGTTTCTTCCCGACAAATTCCCCGCACCTGTCCCTACCCGCAACTCCTCTGCACCGGGAGCCAATTGCAACTCCTCTGCTCCAGGAGCCAACTGCAACTCCTCTGCCCCGGGAGCCAACTGCAACTCCTCTGCTCCGGGAGCCGTTCCGGCACCTGTACAGGACGCCGCAACCTTTCCACAGATCCTGGCCTTCCATGCCTCATAATTTGCAGCAGCAGCCTCCAGCACCTCCAGTTTATGTTGCAATGCGCTGCCGACAAGACCGCTTCCTGCACCTACACACTCCCTTAAGGGAATCCCCCCCAGATAACTCATCCACATGGATGAAGGGGAAGTATTGCCTGCCCCCATCTCACCAAACGAAACAATATTGCACCCTTGGGCAAAAACCTTATCAACCTGTTCCACTCCACGCTCAATGGCCAGTTCAAGTTCTTCCATTGTCATAGCCGGCTCTTTCAGGAAATTGCGTGTCCCCTTCCTTATCTTGGCATCAACAATTCCACACCCCTTGGGAAAATCAAAATCCACACCACTGTCCACAACATTCAGTTTGAAACCGTGCTGGTCACAAAGGAAACTTATACCTGCTCCCCCTTTGAGAAAATGCCCCATCTGCTGCCAGGTAACCTCCTTAGGAGTGCAACTCACCCCCTCCTCCAGAATACCGTGATCGGCACCAAAAAGGATATGCTGGGGATTCCTCAACTCAGGCTCCAGGCTCTGTTGAATCATTCCCACCTGTAGGGCCAGTTCCTCCAGCATTCCAAGGGAACCTTTTGGCTTTGTAAGATTGTCTATCTTGATCTGCAAAGCACCTCTCATCCCCTCATCGGGAGAAAAAATATTGAAAGTTCTCATAATCTGTTCTATTTTATCTTCATTGGGATACCGCTCACCATAAAAATAACCTCATCTGCCCTGGAGGCAATATACTGGTTAAGCCAACCCAAAAGATCTGTAAACTGCCTCTGCACCCTGTTCTCCGGAACACCGCACAACCCAATCTCATTAGTAACAAAAACAAATATGGCATCCTGCGAAGTAAACCGCTCAAACTCCCCTTTAATCTGCTGCAATGCCAGTTCCACCAAATTTGCCGACTCTTCCGCCTCTGCTGCACACATTGTAACATTGCCATTTCCCTCCATATCCGTACTCAAATCAAAAAAGAAATTTGTACTCCATAAAGTTACGCAATCTATAAGCACAACCCTCCCTGCAACATTATGCCTGCTAAGGAACTTGGGCTCCTCAAGATTTATCCACTGCGCCCCTCGCCTCTGCTGATGCAGTTTCACTCTGTGGGCAAACTCCTCATCCCATATACGTGAAGTGGCCATATACACCGCCCTGCCGTCTGCATGCATACTGCCATCCGGCACCATGCCACCAGACTCGCTGTCTCCTTGCACCATGCCACCAGGCTCACTGCCATCCGGCACCATGCCACCAGACTCTCTGCCTCCTTGCACCATGCCACTATCAGGCCCCTCTCCCGCAGACTTTGCCGCCATCTCCAGCACAATTTTCTCAGCGTATGTACTCTTCCCTGAACGCTGTCCACCAGTAACCAGAATAATTCTCTTCATAGAATCACATTTATCTTACAAAGATAGCAAATTCCAATTAAGAATATCTCTGCTGAAATTCATTATCCTTACAACCCTATTCCCCTCCCCCACCAGAAACCTCTTCTGAAGGCATTCTAAAATATTTCCAAGGACAACGGGCCCATATCGGCCCGTTATCCTCAGCCACCCCTCTTCCTTTGCTTCCCGACAGGTTCAGCAAGGACAACAAAATTCAGGAATACAAACGGCAGTTGCATAATAAAAATTTTAGTCATAACTTTACTTTTGAGCGGCCACTAGAGGCGCAAGGTAGAAGATGAAGAAAACAGATGAGTTGCTCAGAAATATTGGGCAAGATTTAGGGCTTAATGAACCAACCTATAAAGGGAGAAATCTCCCAGTCAGAAATTGCTGGCACTTTTACACCAATGGCAACAATATTGACCACATGTTCTGCGACGAACGGGACTTCAAAGATGGGATGAACCGCATATTTGTAACAATCAACAAGTTCAAAGCAATCATTCTGGCATTTACTCTCATGGATACCCACATACACTTTATCCTATATGGCCAGTTTGACGAATGCAACAGATTCATTCACCACTTCATAAACATAACATCAAGGGCTATAAGCGAAAGATTCAATGAATCACACAAACTGGCAAATGTACAGATAAGCCACCAGATGATACACAACGGGCAATATCTGAAAACAGCCATCTGCTATGTTCTGAGGAATGCGCCTGTAGGAGGAATACCTTATAATGCATTGGACTACCCTTGGTCAAGTGCACCACTATATTTCAAAGGCTCCACAAAATGCAACTGGACTTCACCGCTATGGCAGGTCCCTTCATATTTCACGGAACTGCAGCATCTTACATTCACCCAGAAAAGGAAATTCCTCAAAACAAGAAACCCCGAAACACTCCAAAACGCAAAAATCTGCCATGACATAGTTTTCCCAGGAGAATATGTTGCATATGAAGTGGTTGAAAAAATATTCAAAACCCACAAAAGTTTCAATTACTTCCTCAACACCTGTAAAGAGTCATACATAGAATCCAGACAAAGCAACATATCCAATCTATCCATCCCAATGCAGGAACTGCGTATGCTCCGCAATGCAGCCTGTAAAGAGTTGCTCGGAGAAGAATTCTCCCGAAACCTCTCCACACACCAACGGCTCAAACTCGCCCGCACCCTCAAAAGAAAATACCTGTGCTCAACAAAACAGATAGCACGAATATGTGGCCTGCTATACGATGAAGCCAAACATTTGCTTTAAACATAGGAAAATCATGCCCACCATCTGTGTAGACATACAGGACATGTTGTCTCAAGCCACTGGCCCTGACGCAGCACACTGGTGCAGGATGATGGTGCGGGATACCGGGCAGCACACTGGTGCGGGATGATGGTGCGGCACACTGGTGCGGAATACCGGTGCGGCACACTGGTGCGGGATGATGGTGCAACACACTGGTGCGGGATGATGGTGCAACACACTGGTGCGGGATGATGGTGCAGCACACTGGTGCGGGATGATGGTGCAGCACACTGGTGCGGGACGCTGTCGGGAGATAGTGCCACAAAGTGAAAATGAATTATCAGCAGCAAAACGGCCAGACAGATACTATAATGAAATTCATTATCCTTATGAGTTAATGGCAATCTCTACCACAACTACCTACAGAGTACTTTTAAAAAAATCTCCAAGGACAACGGGCCCATATCGGCCCGTTATCCTCAACCACCCCTCTTCCTTTGCTTCCCGACAGATTATGCAAGGATAACGAAGTTCACTTTCTACCAATAATTTGAATTAGCAGTACAACCTCTAATATTTTTTATTAGATTTGCACCAGTTATGAGACTCTACAACAATAATATCATTATAAACAATTGCATCAATAACCTTTTTGTTGCAGTGGGGAGTCTTATTGTTTTATAGGTAAATGTTTTAATGTAAATGATAAGGCTCTCGGCAATGAGGGCCTTTTTTTGGTGTTCCGGCCGCCAAAGGCAACCGGCAAAGGCAACCACAGGCAGCGCCCTGAGGAAACCGCCAAAGGCAACCGCAGGCAGCGCCCGAGGCAACCGGCAAAGGCAACCGCCAAAGGCAACTGCAGGTAGCGCCCGAGGCAACCGGTAGTGACTGGCAGCAATACGGAGCATCTTTTTGGAGATTGGGATTATGGGAAAATTTTTCATTCCGCAGGGATATGTTTCAAAACTGGATGTATGGCAGACAGAGAGGGCCATCAAATTTATAAAGGATACTTTCCAGCAGCACCTTTCGGCACAATTAAAACTCAGGAGGGTAACTGCTCCGCTGGTGGTGGAGGCAAACAAGGGGTTGAATGACAATTTGTCGGGAGTAGAGGCCCCGGTAACTTTTGCCGTAAATGATCTTGGAGAGGGAAAGAAGGTTGAGATTGTGCAGTCACTTGCAAAATGGAAGAGATATACCCTCTGGAGACATCATATTGAGGCAGGGAAAGGTATTTATACAGATATGAATGCTCTCCGCCCGTGCGAGGAACTGGACAATATCCACTCCATTTATGTTGACCAGTGGGATTGGGAGAAGGTGATGCTGGAGAGTGAACGTACCACAGAATACCTGCACCAAACGGTAGAGAGCATCTACAAGGCGCTCAAACATACAGAGTACCTTTTATGTGAACAATATCCCGTTTTCACCCCGTTTCTTCCCGACGAAATTCATTTTATGCATGCCGAGGAACTCCGCCAGGAATATCCTGGTCTCACCCCTAAAGAGAGGGAACATGAAATTTGTAAAAAATATGGTGCAGTATTCATTCAGGGTATAGGATGTGCATTGGGTGACGGCACCCTGCACGACACCCGCTCCTCAGACTATGATGACTGGAGCACCCCTACTCCCGACGGATTATGCGGCTTGAATGGAGATATCCTCATATATAATCCTGTGCTGGATTCCGCTTTTGAAATCTCCTCAATGGGGATAAGGGTTAACCCGGCGGCGTTGGAGAAACAGTTGGAAATAAGCGGCAATATGGAACGGAGCAAACTGATGTTCCACTCATTGCTGCTTGAGGGCAAACTGCCCCAGACAATTGGTGGTGGCATAGGCCAAAGCCGCCTGTGCATGTTACTTATGGGGAAATGCCATATTGGAGAGGTCCAGAGCGGTGTTTGGGATGATGCAACCCGCAACGCCTGTGCAGATGCCGGGGTATATCTCCTGTAATCCATCTGCCGGAGGGTATCGCCCGAAGGTCATGCCACAAGGTGCCGGCCGCAGGATGTCTGCCAAAGGGTGCCCGGCCGCAAGAATCCGCCACAGGGTGCCGGCCGGAGGTATCTGCCTACAGCAGCCTCATCCTACGGGGTACACAGTCCCCCCTACAGAACAGCAACAGTACACTGTCGGGAAGCATATCTTCCTATCGGGAAACTGCTTTTCTGAAAAACAGACCTGCACAAAGCAATGTTGCCACTGCTCCTCCTATATAACCCACAACAGGCTCAAGATTAAGACCACCCTGTACATTAGGGGCAATGAGTAGGAAACATACGCTCATATATGTGATGAACATTGCCGGAAGCGACATTACCCAATGGCTCTTTCCAACTGTTGTAAGGTATACTGCACATGCCCATAATGTTGTGGCAGCCAGCAACTGGTTGCTTATTCCCACATATGTCCATATGATTGAGAAATCTACATTACAACTTATGAATGCCACAAGGAATATAGGAAGACATATGATTATCCTGTTCTTTATTGGTTTCTGGGAATACCCTATGGCGTCCGCAAGCAGAAGTCTCAGACTCCTGAATGCTGTATCGCCGGAAGTTATAGGGCACACCACAATACCCAAAATTGCTATTACCGCACCTGCCTTGCCCAGCCAACTCTCACAAATGCTGTTTACAATTATGGCAGGGGTGTTTCCGGCATCAGCCATTGCGTTCAACTGCTCAGGACCACCAAAATATGCCATTGCAGCAGTTGCCCAGATACATGCTACAACCCCCTCCGCTATCATTGCCCCATAGAAAATTGGGCGTCCATACTTCTCATTGCTCATACAGCGTGCCATAAGAGGCGACTGGGTTGCATGAAAACCGCTTATTGCGCCGCAGGAAATCACAATAAAAAGCATAGGGATGAGCATATACTCACTTGCGTTGGATTTATAATTATGGAAAGTTTCCGGTGTGAGTTCCACAAGGGTGAGATCTCCTGCAAACCCTTTTACCAACATGGTTCCGCCAATGGCCACCGCCATAAAGAGCAGCACTGCCCCCATATAAGGATATATTGTTCCAATAATTTTGTCTATCGGGAGGAGGGTTGCAATTATATAATAAATGAAAATAACTGTCAACCAAATCTTTATATCCCATCCCGACAACTGTTGGAGCAATCCTGCCGGACCGCTTATGAATGAAGTTCCAACAGCAAACAGCAGTGCAATAATCACCACTGTAAGGAACTTTGTAAACCCTTTGCCAAGATACATTCCAATTACCTCATTAAGGCTTGCCCCCTTATGTCTGAGCGAAAGCATTCCGGCAACATAATCATGCGATGCTCCCATGAAGATGCATCCCAACACAATCCACAAATATGCTATAGGACCATATGCAGCACCCATTATTGCACCAAAAACAGGCCCCAACCCGGCAATGTTGAGAAACTGTATGATAAATATCTTCCATGGCTTTATAACCTGATAATCAACCCCATCTGCAATCTCCACCGCCGGTGTTCTGCGCGAAGGGTCAGCCCCAAAGAATTTGTCTATAAACTTGCCATAAGTAAAATACCCTGCAATAAGTACAGATATTGAAACCAGAAATGTAATCATATCCTTTAATTTTTTCAATACAAATTTATAATTATTTTTGTAAGTCGGGGACCGACTTTTAAAAATAAATTTGGATGAAAAGGATTATTTTATATGGAGCCTCTTCGGGGATAGGGCGGGCCTTGGCGCAACTTTATGCTGCACAGGGAGATATGATAGCAGTAGCGGCACGGAGGATTGAGAATCTGCAGCAACTGCAACAGGAGTATCCACTCAATATCATGCCGTTCAAGGTTGATGTTTCAATAGGGAACAGCCCCTCAAATCCAAATTCTCCAAGTGTGGGGTTCAGGAAAATGGTAGAGACATTGGGCGGGGCAGATCTTGTTATCTACTGCTCAGGAACGGGCAAACAGAATGCCTCACTGGATATGGAGATTGAATACCGCACCATAAATGTTAATGTCACCGGCTTCACTACAATTGCAGCGGCAGTTGTTGAATACGGCAGCAGAGCCGGACACCATGTACAGTTTGCAACAATCTCATCCATTGCTTCAACCAGAGGGCTTGGGGTAAGTGCATCCTACTCTGCCACCAAGATGTATCAGGTAAGGTATATGGAGTCTCTCCGCCAATTGGCAACCATCAAAGGGTGGAACATGAGTTTTACAACTATAAAGCCTGGCTTCATTGATACTGATTTCATAAAAGGACAGAGATACCCAATGACTATGCCGCTGCAATATGCAGCTAAAAAAATAAAGAAGGCTATTGACAGAAGGGAATACTCCGCCATAATTGACTGGAAATGGGCAATTGTGGTTGCACTCTGGAGGATTATTCCTAACTGGGTATGGTACATGCTTAAAATAAGCAACAAATGATATTCCCGATATCGGGAAGGGATATGCAATAGGGGATGACCAGTTTAGTCACCCCCTATTTGTATCATCTGGCTAGATCACCTCAACTCCCTGCTCCTGGAGCATCTTTAAACCTATATCCTTGAGTTTGAACTTCTGTATCTTGCCGCTGCCGGTAAGTGGGAAGCCCTCTACAAAAAGGACATATTTAGGTATCTTGTAACGGGCAATCTTACCTTTGCAGAACTCCTTTATATCACTCTCGTGCAAATCTGCCCCCTCGTGAGGAATGATGAATGCGCCTACCTCTTCACCATATTTCCTTGAAGGGATACCTGCAACCTGAACATCCTTTATACCTGGATAATGATATAGGAATTCCTCTATCTCACGAGGATAAATATTCTCGCCACCCCTGATTATCATATCCTTTATACGTCCGGTAATACGGTAATTGCCGTTTTCATCCTTTATTCCCAAATCTCCTGAGTGGAGCCATCCGTTTGCATCTATTGCCTCCGCTGTAGCCTGAGGGTTCTTGTAGTACCCCTTCATTGTGTTGTACCCCTTGTTGCACAACTCACCCTGTACACCGGCAGGACACTCCTCACCTGTCTCCGGATCCAGAACTGCAACCTGTGTGTGCTCAAACTCATAACCTACAGTGGTACATCTCTCTTCAAAACTCTGGTCCATTCGGGTGTGGGTCATCCCCGGAGCCGCCTCTGTAAGGCCGTATACACTGGTAACCTTCATGTACATCTTCTCCTCCACATTTTTCATAAGTTCAACAGGGCACAAGGCTCCAGCCATGATACCAACTCTCAGGGACGAGAGGTCAAACATGTCAAACATAGGGTGGTTGAGTTCTGCAATGAACATGGTAGGCACACCATATACGGATGTACACCTCTCCTTATGAATGGAAGCGAGAACTACAAGGGGATCAAACTTCTCCACCATAACCTCAGTACAACCGTGTGTAAGTACATTCATTGTAGCCAGCACCACACCAAAGCAATGAAATAGCGGCACACATACACAAAGTTTGTCTTCTGAGGTAAACTTCATGTGTTCTCCGGTAAGGAATCCGTTGTTTGTTATATTGTGGTGTGTAAGCATAACCCCTTTAGGAAAACCTGTTGTTCCCGACGTATATTGCATGTTTACAACATCAAAACAACTTACACTTTCCTTAACCTTCTCATACTCTTTCTCCTTAAGGCTGTTCCTTCCCAAAAGGAGCAGTTCCGGGATATTGTACATTCCCCTGTACTTCTCCTGCCCTATGAACACCACATTCTTGAGCATGGGAAACTTTGCGCTCTCCAGCCTGCCCCTCTGGCTTGTCTTCAATTCCGGGAGCATATTGTAAACCATCCCAACAAAATCACTTTCGCGGTCACGGTCTATGATGCACAGGGTATGCATGTCTGAATTCTGACACACATACTCGAGTTCAGACTGCTTGTAGTTAGTGTTTACAGTAATGGCCACCGCACCCAATTTTGCACAAGCATAAAGCACTGTAAGCCAATCCGGGACATTGGTTGCCCAAATTCCCACATGGGACCCTTTGGTTACACCAATCTCCATAAATCCTTTTGCAAGGTTGTCAACCCTCTCATTCAACTGGGCATATGTAAATCTCAGATTTCTGTCTGAATAGACCACCGCCTCCTTATGAGGGGTTTCACAAGCCCATTTTTCCAACCAATCACCTATGGTTTGCTCAAATAACGGTAATGTACCCATAACAGAATCTTAAACAGGTATATAAACTACAGCCAACAATTTTGCACCTCCTGCGGTACGCGGAAGCACAAGATGCGGTACTATTGAATCATAATAAATTGTATCACCTTTTGAAAGTACATATACATCTTTGCCATATCTTACCTCAACCTCCCCCTCAAGTACATACATGAACTCCTCCCCCTCATGGGATGACAACTGTTTTTCTTCCGACATATGCAGGTTTACAATATATGTCTCCATGTGCCTGTCCTGCTTCTGGCTTGAAAGGCTATAATAACTCATTTGGGCTCCGGTATTCTCCTTCCCCCTCATAACAGGATTGTCCTGCATCTCCCTTGCCCTTGAAATAACAGGACCGTCATTAGAAAAGTCATCCAGGACTGTACCCACACGCACTCCCAGGACACGTACAATTTTAATTAGTTCCCCTATTGTAGGAACCTGTACATTCTCCTCAATAACACTCAGATACTGGGTACTCAACCCGCTCTTCTGTGCCATTTCTTCCATCGGGATATTCTTCATCTCCCTCAAACTTCTGATCTTTGATCCAATGGCTGAATTCAACTTTTCCATCTTCTTATAAATTAATTGATTTATTAAAAACCACCCCCAAAAACAAGGGTAGAACAGAGCAAAAGTAATAAAATATCATATACATTATTACTGTTTTTTACAATTTTTCAAAGGCTAATACCCTGCCTTTAAATACATTATTTGCAATCTTTAAAGATTTTTATTTAAATTTGAAACCAGTTTAAATTTTTAAGTAAAAAAATAGACCTTTTACTGTGGAAAAAATTATAAAATCAATATATGAAAATTACCTCCACTCAGTGGGGATAGGCAAGGTTGCAGATTACATTCCCCCTCTGGCAAATGTTCCTCCCGACAAATATGCAATTTCTGTATGCACAATAGAGGGTGAAAAGTACAATATTGGAAATTATACCGAGAAATTCTCAATCCAGAGTATCTCAAAAGTGCTTACACTTTCAATGCTTGCCCCTATGGTAGGGAAGGAGATTTGGGAATGTGTAGGGAAAGAGCCGTCGGGAAGCCCGTTCAACTCCCTGGTACAGTTGGAATATGAGAAAGGTATCCCACGTAACCCCTTCATAAATGCCGGGGCACTTGTAATTACAGACAAACTTCTGCAACTGGTGCCCGATTTCAATGAAAAACTGCTGGAGTATGTCCGTTCCCTCGCCGGGTCAGAAGATATCCATTACAACAAAGAGGTCTCTGACAGCGAATATACCACCGGAGAAAGGAACAAGGCACTGGCCCATCTTATGAAAAGTTTCGGCAACTTCAAGGGTAAGGTGAGCCAGGTATTCCGTTCATACTGCAACCAGTGCAGCATAGAGATGAGCACCATGCAACTGGCACAAACTTTCCTGTTCCTTGCCAATAAAGGGATTAACCCACTCAACGGAGAACAGGTTGTGAGTTACCGGGATTCCAAAAGGATTAATGCGCTCATGCTCACCTGCGGCTTTTACGACGAGAGCGGAGATTTTGCATACCGTGTAGGAATGCCAGGAAAAAGTGGCGTAGGGGGCGGTATAGTTGCTGTAATCCCCGGAAAACTCTCAATAGCGGTATGGAGCCCGGAACTTAACGGGCACGGCAACTCATGCAGGGGAATAGCCACCCTGGCAGACTTTACAACAGAACTTGGAATTAGCGTATTCTAAACTTACAGCATATATGGATTTCAGACTCAGGGTATTCCTTGCCGTTGCAAAAAATTTGAGTTTCACCAGAGCCTCAAAAGAACTCTTCATCTCCCAACCTGCAATAACAAAGCATATTCAGGAACTGGAGAACTCATATATGGTACAACTTTTTTCCCGACAGGGGGGGCGCATAGAACTCACACCGCAGGGAGAACTGTTCAGGATTCATGCACAACGCATAATAGAGGAGTATGAGGAACTCAAGTACCGGATGAGCCTTTCGAGAGATGCTCTTGAAGGGGAATTCAGGATAGGAATAAGCACCGGCATTGCCCGGCAAAGCCTCCAAAAGGTAATGGAAGCAATGGAAAGGACATTTCCAGGAATGCACATATCATATATTATAGACGACACCAGCCGCATAAAAGAGGCCGTAGAGGACAAATCCATTGATATGGGAATATTGGATTCAGACGGAGTTCCCAGCACGCTGTTAAAGGAAATGGACGAAAAAGGGGGAAAAATCGCCTCTTTCGTCCACAGATTGCTTAATGGGCAACAAGCCTGTCAATAAAGGTCCTTGTTCACCTTCATCTCTTCAGAAGTTATTCTGCTCTTGTCCATCTGTCTCCATGCATAAACAATATATGCAAGGACAAACGGGATAAGTAGTGACACACACGACATTACAAACAGGGTAAACCTGCTTGAACTGCTATTGGCCAGTGTAAGGGAACTCTGCAGATCTGAAAATGAAGGGTAGTATGAGGTACCGTTGAATCCTGCAACAAAAAATACACTCATTACAACCAGTACTGTACCAGCACCTCCAAACCATATCCCTCTCCTGCGCTGTGTAAAGGCACCATACCAGATTGCGGCCAGAACCAGCACCACCCCTACAAGAAACATTGCCAGAACAGCCGGCATCTGAACAAGGTTATGCAGATACTTGTACGGTTCCATAGAGATTACGCCATCAGCACCTGCTGCAAACCCATCCTTGCACAACAGAATTGCAGTCCAGCCCAAAAATGCAGCCAAAAATGGAAGTGCCGCAAACCTTATTGTCTTGCGCATTTTCCCCTCAAGGTCCAAATCATCAACATTGTTTATAAGATATAGGGCCCCAAGTATTGTTGTAAGGAGAACCAGCACCACACCCAACAGCACAGCATGCGGTTGGGCCAAAGCATCAAGGCCCCTCCATCCATTGCCCCAAGTGCTTATTACAGGTGAAGCCATATCCATAATTGCAGAGCGGTTCACAATAAAATCCGAACCTGTAAAAAATGTACCTACCGCTGTCCCTATGAGGAACGGAGCCAGAAATCCGTTGGCAACAAGTGCAATTCTGAACCCCTTGGCACCAAGAAGGTTCTCCTTCTTGTTAAGGAATTCGTATGAAACTGCCTGAAACACAAAAGTTACCAGCAAAAGCATCCAAACCCAATACGCTCCGCCGAAACTTGTGCTGTAGAACAAAGGGAAAGAGGCGAAGAAAGCACCTCCAAAAGTAACCAGGGTTGTAAACGCCAATTCCCATTTGCGTCCGGTAGAATTAACCACCATTTTCTTCTGTAAAGGAGACAACGCTCCATTTACAAGGTGTATGTTTGCCCCCTGGACAAACATCAGGAATACCAGCAATCCCCCCAATAGGGATATCAGGCACCACCAATAGTTCTGTAAAAAACAATATGACATATCCATCAGTTTTCAGGTTCAACTTCAGGTCCTTTCTTTATAGCACCAATCATAATCCTTATCTCAATTACAAGGAAAAGGGCAAATATGGCCAGGAACAGGAAAAATGTTGTCTTTACTGCCGCAACGCTCACATTGGAGATTGCAACATTCACAGGGAGAAGGCCCTGTATTGTCCAAGGCTGTCTTCCAACCTCCGCCACTATCCAGCCAGCCTGGCCGCACAGATACACCAGAGGAATTGAAAGCATTGCAACCCACAACAGCCACCTCTTGCTATAAAGATTCTTCTTGTATGCATACCAGACTGCAGCAGCAAGGAGCAGTGCCAGAAACATTCCCAGCCCAACCATCACGCGGAAAGCCCAATACACAATCCATACAGGTGGAACCACATCTTCCGGAGAATTAAGATAGCCATATCCCATATACTGCATATTCTCTTCCAGGACACTTCTTGCCTGCGCTGCTGCGGCAGGATCCGTATCCTTCAATTTTCTGAACTCTGCCAAGGCTGCCAGAGCCTTTTTACCCATTTCCATCTTCTGTGCAACAGACGGAACCACATTGCCATCACCATCTGTATAACCGTTAATAATATCATTTATACCAGGCACATACCCGTCTATATCATGAGTAGCCAGAACAGACAACATTCCTGGAACCTCAATACCAGGGACAATACTCAACGGAACCCTCCTGCCCCCATTCTCCAATCCTTCAGCGGCAGCAAGTTTCATAGGCTGGAACTCGGCAGCATGAATTCCCGATATGTCTCCCGACAACATTACCGCACCTGCCCCTACAAGACCTACAGCACCTCCCACCAATGCACTTGCAGTAGCAAACTTCTTTTCCCTTCCGCGCAAAAGGTACCAGCAACTGATGCCCACAACAAAGACACCGCCTGTAATCCATCCGCTGGTAACAGAATGGAAGAACTTGCTCACTGCCACAGGATTTGTAATAACCTCAAAAAAAGCCTCAACAGAAGCCATCTCGCTCCTTACGGTCTCCGGATTGAAAGCAGTACCCACCGGGTTCTGCATCCATCCGTTGGCAACAAGAATCCAATAGGCAGAAATTGAAGCACCAATTCCTGTAAGCCAGGTTGAAATAAGATGGAACCGTTTGCTCACCTTCTCCCAACCGAAGAACATCACAGCAAAGAATGTTGCCTCCATAAAGAAGGCAAGTATTCCCTCAATGGCCAGTGGGGCACCAAAAATATCCCCCACAAACCAGGAGTAATTGCTCCAGTTGGTACCGAACTCAAACTCAAGGATAATTCCCGTTGCTATACCTACAGCAAAATTTATAGCAAAAAGTTTCATCCAGAATTTTGCTGTTTTCTTCCAGAATTCATCACCTTTCACTACATAAAGGGTTTCCATTACAGCCATAACAAGGGCAAGCCCCAACGTAAGGGGTACAAACAGCCAATGATAACCGGCCGTTACTGCAAATTGCAATCTAGACCAAAATACTGCATCCATAATCACTGCTCATTAATATAATTGGAATTATTCTGTTCCACACTCTCTATCAGATGTGTCCCAACCTGTTCACTCCTCTGCTCATCAGTCATACCAGCCATTGCAGGCTTGAAGAAAAACATCCTCAACACCAGAAACAATATTATCACCTTAAGGATTATGAGGGCCCACAACGGTCTTCCCCAGGTCATCTGCCTGAAACCGTCCCTATAGAATTCCCACACAGCCTTTATGTTCATTTTCTTGTTAACCACGTGTAAAAATATAAAAATATCATCACTATAACAAAAAAAAGGGTGACAAAAGTCACCCTCTATTACTGCAGAAACCCAAAGTTATACCTTAGTACAAATTCTGGATTTCCTCAAGCATTTCCCACATCTCATCATCAATTGACATATTGTAACTGCGGGAGTTGCACAATATCACACCATTCACATTCTCCTTTGAACGGGCCCAGATGGTACATACACCTGCAAGAGTTCCGCCATGGTATGCAGCCCATGAAGTAATGCTCGGATAATTTACCCTCCAGCCCAAGCCATATCTGTTCCATGCACTGCCTGAAGTTGTCTTCATACCCTCTTTTGCAGTATACATGAGATCCAGTGTCTCTTTCTTGAAAATGTCCTTCACTTTTGTACCGTAATCGAGATGTGCCATAAGTTTCATAAGAGCAGGTGTTGAAGCTATCACACCACCTGCAGCAACGCCGGCCTCCACATCATTTCCATATGCATCCTTGCCACCCTGTCCATAGTATGTAACCTCACGGCTCAACGCATCACTCTCACGGTTGCCGCCTGCATATATATCCTCAATACCAATAGGGCTGTAAACCTCCTCCTTAAGGAACTGCATAAAACCTTTTCCGCTTACAACCTCTACAACCTTGCCAAGTATGCCAAAATTTGAATTGTTGTAAGAGAAAACCCCAATAGGGTTACCTGGATGCTCATGCCTCTCCAAAAGGCGTGCTATCCTCTGCTCTGTTGTCATTCCGCTGTAGCCCGATACTGAAGGGAAAATGCAATCCTCGGTAATACCGCTGCTATGTGAGAGGAGATCCCTCAAAGTAATGGTTTTCCAACCTGTTCCCATGTCATCGCCAAACTCATCCTCAAGGAGTCCGCCCTTTCCAAATACAGTGTCATCCAAATCAAGGAGCCCCCTTTCATAAAGTGTCATGATACCTATTGCTGCATGCTGTTTGGACATACTTGCCAATCTGAACAGATGGTTCTCAGTTGTCCTCTCTTTGGTTGCCTTGTCAGCAAAGCCATATCCTGCAGCATAAATGGTCTCCTCATCCTTGCTCAATGCAACAGAAACGCCAGGAATGTCGTGTTTAAGCATAAATGAATAAATCTTATTGTCTATTCTGCTTTCACCGTTTCTTACAAGAACCATATATGAAGCATTTGTACCCATCTGTGAGGTAACAGTTATGGTAACGGTTTTTGAGAAGTCAACCGCTGTAACTCCGTTTTCAATTGTTTTTCCGTTAACTTTAACCTCTGCCTTCTCATGAACTGTAAAGGAAGGGACAAGATTTGTAAGGGAAACACCTTCAGGAACAGTAACAAAGATGAGTCCGTCACCATCATATCCTGTACAGTTTGCAGACAATCCACTGTTTGATGAAGACTGGAAACTGAACCTTCTCAGTGAGTTGTCAGATGAGAGTTCTTCAGGCTCGGTTGAATCTTTGGAACAGCCTGCCAGAACAAAACCTGCTGCCAAAAGCAGGAAAGCATACTTCTTAATGTTGAATTTCATATCTTGAGTTATTAAAAATATACCATTCAGGGTGGCAAAAATAACAAATAAATAAAAAAAGAGCAACCATCCGGTTGCTCTTTTGCGGTGCGGACGGGGCTCGAACCCGCGACCCCCGGCGTGACAGGCCGGTATTCTAACCAAACTGAACTACCGCACCAATCCTTATGTCTCTCCTTCAAAGGCTGCAATGTTGAGGATTACAACTTGCACTTGAAATAGTTTTTTACTGCGGTGCGGACGGGGCTCGAACCCGCGACCCCCGGCGTGACAGGCCGGTATTCTAACCAAACTGAACT
>SUYL01000038.1 GCA_015060445.1 Bacteroidales bacterium | reverse complement strand
CATCCTTATCGATGAAGTCTAAAAGCTGCGCGAACACGTATTTTCCTTTAGGCATATTCCATGCTACGTTAGTCTGGCAAAGATAATTTCAAATCGGCGCGCTCCAAAAACCTCTGTAACTACCTAACATTCAATATTTTCAAAGAACTTTTATAAATTTTTACCGGACACTAATGTAATGAAATAAAAAAAATAAGAAATTCAGTAGGTAGTAAAAGTAAGATTCCCAATATCAGTAATAATGATTCCCAAAAAGCAATAATTGCAGCAACTAGTAATATAAAATTATTTAATAATACACCGAAAAATTTAAAATTAACTGAAAGTGTCAATATAATAGAGGTCGCAAAAAAAGCAGGCCAATACAAAGAGGTATTACGTAAGGATTCAAGAAACGATTTGATTGACCCTAAAATCAAATACATTATTGATAAACTGTCAAAGATTAAGTTGGAAGTATCTTATGAAAGAGGAGTATTCTATTTTATTAGCAAGCGGAGAGGTAAAGAAAAGTTGTTCGTACAGCATTTTGAAGAGTATAATAAAGTAATCTTACTGTTATACGATGGTCGGGAATATTGTGGATATGATATGGAAAGCGGTAAAAGAGTGAGCGAAAGATATAAGAAGAAATCTTATGCTCTGGCAGAACTTGATGTCTATTATGAAAATAAATACTGTAAATAAAGAACACCCACATCTCTGCGGGTGTTCAAACGGGTGGAAGATGCTTCAAATTCATAGCCTGTTACCTGTTACGGTAATGGGGCTTAACATAAACCCTCTTGCCATTGATCACCCTAAAGTGACCTCTTACAAGATACGGTTTACGTGGAGCATCATTGCAATTCCTGCATAGCGGCTCCATTACGCAACTATTGACACAAATTTTTACTATATACATAGTTTCTCAATTATAAGTTGAGAGCGAAGAGCGGCTTTCAAGACTACATCACCCGTTATAACAAAAAACAGGGCTTGAATCAAAAATGAATCTTACCCTGTAGATGTTGCGTAGGAGCTTGCTTCCTATGCATATAGAATTTGTGTCTGGTGCAAAGGTAGAAATATTATCTGAATAACCAAACTGAAAAATATGGGATGATTGGCTTAATATCAAACCTATTACAGAGGTAGGAATAATTTATGGTAGCCCAATAATTGCCCTTAAGAGGATGTGCTGACATTCGTCATCCTTACTCAATTTATAAAATCCTTTATGCAGTACCCTGTGGAATGGGTTTGCAAAAAAGATTAAGGACAACGGGCCAATTTCGTCCCGTTGTCCTTATTCATATAATTCAAATGTATCTCTGTGGGGTGGCGGTAAGGACAATGATTTGCATGAAGTCCAATTCTATTTGCCGGAAGTCCAATCCTATTTGCCGGAAGTCCAATCTACCCATCAGCCCCCCACCATATTTACTGTTTGTTCAAAATAATCAGTGCTGCTATCACTCCCGGTACCCAGCCGCAGAGGGTAAGGAGGAAGGTGATCAGCACCGAGCCGCACCCCTTGTCAATTACGGCAAGAGGGGGGAACAGAATTGCCAAAAGTACTCTCCAGAATGACATATCTCCAGTTTGTTTTAATATCGGGAAGAGGAGATGCATCCCCTTTCCCCTCCCGACAAGTATCTTTTGATTTTACCACATATAATCCCATGCTGGAAGGACGATTGGGGTTTGTGCTGCAGCCTCAATCTCTTTCTGGCCAAGGTATTTTTTGTTGATTACAATACGGAACATGTACTCGTCAAACCATTTGTCGGTGAAGGTAAGGTAACCGCCATGGCCTGAACCGGCACCCCAACTGTTTTCAAACTGCCATTTTACAGGTTTGTCGTTCTCATCTGTGTCGCATGCCATAATGAGCATTGCGTGTGATGATCCGCTGTAACGGGTCAGGATTCTGGCTTTTTTGTCCATGTCAAAGTTTATTCCCAACAGTGACTCGTAGTCGTACATATCAGGGTTGCATACACCGGCTCTTGAATCGCTCTCTTTGCCAACGTCGCAAGAAGCATACAAAGGCTCGTTGGCCTTGATAGATTTGAGTACAGCCTCTTTGATAACATCGTTAGGGAGGTTGAGGTAAACCCAGTTGATACCTTCAATTGTATTTCTGTAGTTTGCTATGTCGTAAACCTTGTAGTACTCACGGGTAGGGTCGTTCATAACCATTATGAATGTCTCAGGGTTGTAGTTTTCAGGAACAAGGCCTGCATAGAACTCCTTAGGGGTAGATTTTACAGTAACAACCTCACCCTTGTTGTTCTTGTATTTCCATGTGAACTCTGTTGGGGGCTCGCCAAGGCAAAGGGCAAGAACGCGGTAAACATCTTTAAGAGCCGCAATCTTGGCCTCTTTCATTGCTGCTGCCAACTCCTCCTGAGCCTTCTTGTTGTTTTTCTTTACATTTGCTGTCTTCTGGGCATAAAGTTGTCTGATATCCCAACCTGCTTTCTTGAGGTAACGGTTAAGGGTGCTGAGCAACTGGCCTGTATTGTTTGAATGAACAGTCTCAGGCATTACCTCTTGTGGAACAACACCATATTTCTCTCCCAAATTGTAGAACAGGTTCCATACGCCACCATCTGCTACAGGAGATTTGAGGTACCATACAACCTCCTCATCTGTAATCTCTTTACCGGCGGTGCGGATAATGTTCTCAAGATAAAGGTTTGCCTTCTCAAAAATATCCCAGAAATAGTTGTAATTGTGCGAGAAATCAAATCTGTTGTACTCGTACTTCTTTTGTGCTGTAGGCCTGAGGGCGTTCATAGAGGTGAACATCCAGCAGCGCCCACTGCTCTTCTGGTCTGTAATACCCTTTACATCAACACGATACTTAAAGAAATGGTCAACCTCATTAACCTTTGAAAGGTCTTTTGTCTTGTTCTTGATATTGGCATCACCCAAAAGGATATTCTGCACAGCAGTAGTGTGCGCATCCTTTACAAAACTCCCCTTGATCTGGGCAAGTTCCTGCTCACCTATACTCTGGGCATTTGCAACTGCAGATGCACCGCATAGCAGCATTGCTGCAAAGAAATAACGTAGTTTCATATTACTTGTGTTTTAAAATTTACAAATTCTGCAAACACAAATATAATATTTTTCCCGACAATTCCTGGCATTACTCGCACCAATTGTCCCTGCCTCCTGTAATGCTCCCCAGAACATTAACCACAAGTGCTATAAAAATAAATACTCCAAACATAATTACTCATTTTTCCGCAAAGGTATTCAGGCAGTGTGACAACTTTTGACAAAGTTTGTCCCCGAATGGCAACGGTTCCCGGGAGAACCCCCTCGCCAGAGGGCACTTTGTCCCCGAATGGCAACGGTTTTCGGGAGGAAATGCCATACGGGCGCCGAGGGAGATACTTTTGTCCCCGAATGAGGTATCTTTTCGGGAGAAATCCACCCCCAGAGGGCACTTTGTCCCCAAATGGCAACGGTTTTCGGGAGAACCCCCTCGCCAGAGGGCACTTTGTCCCCGAATGGCAACGGTTCCCGGGAGGGATGGGTGCATAAAAAAACTCCCAAAGCCAAGGGCTGAGGGAGTTTTTATTGGATAGGCAGTTACCAATTAACCGCCAAAGTTGTCGAATAGAATGTTCTCTGATGCAACGCCAAGGCTGTCCAATAGATTCACTACCGACTGGGCCATCATTGGAGGTCCGCACATCAGGTAAAGGATATCCTCTGGAGCCTCGTGGTTCTTCAGATATGTTTCGTACAATACGTTGTGAACGAATCCTGCTACATAAGGTACACCTGCCTTGTCTGCCTCAGGGTCTGGTCTGTCAAGAGCCAGGTGGAACTTGAAGTTAGGGAATTCTTTCTCAATCTGGGCGTAGTCCTCAAGGTAGAATGCCTCTTTCAGGCTGCGGGCGCCATAGAAGAAGTTGACTTTTCTGTTGGTTTTCTCAGTCTTGAACAGGTGCATGATGTGAGAACGCATAGGTGCCATACCTGCACCACCGCCAATGAATACGAATTCCTGGTCATCAGGACAGTTGTCAGGAACGAAGAACTCACCGTAAGGGCCTGAAATCATCACCTTGTCACCCGGTTTGAGTGAGTAGATGTATGATGAACAGATACCAGGGTTAACATCCATAAATCCACCCTTCACCCTGTCAAATGGAGGGGTTGCAATACGGACGTTCAACTTGATTATGTTGCCCTCTGCAGGGTATGTAGCCATTGAGTATGCCCTAAGGGTAGGGGTAGGGTTAACCATCTTGAGGTTGAATACACCCATTTTCTCCCAATCCTCGCGGAATTGAGGATCTACATCAATGTCTTTGTAATCTACTGTAATTGCAGGTACATCAACCTGGATGTATCCGCCTGAACGGTAGTTGAGAGTCTCACCATCGGGAATCTTAACACAGAACTCCTTGATGAAGGTTGCAACGTTTCTGTTTGAGATAACCTCGCACTCCCATTTCTTTACGCTGAGTGCGCTCTCAGGAACCTCTATTGACAAGTTCTCCTTAACTTTAACCTGGCAACCGAGTCTCCAGTTGTTGGTGATCTGTTTCTTGTTGAAGAAGCCAACCTCAGTAGGGAGGATTGTACCGCCACCCTCAGTTACTCTACATTTGCACTGTCCGCAACTTCCTTTACCGCCACATGCAGATGGAAGGAAAATCTTCTCTGCAGCCAGTGTTGAGAGGAGTGATGAACCTGGAGCAACCTCCAACTCTTTTGAACCGTTGTTGATATTTATTTTTACTGTACCGCTTGGGGTAAGTTTAGCCTTTGCAAACAGCAATAGACCCACAAGTATTAGGGTTACCACCAAAAAGGCTATTACTGAAATTATAATAATCTGAGTCATATCTTATACCTTTTTTAGTGTTTATAGTTGGATACCCATGAAGCCCATGAATGCTATACCCATAAGACCTACAATGATAAATGCAATACCAAGACCTCTAAGCGGCTCAGGAATGTTTGAGTACGCAAGTTTCTCTCTGATTGCTGCAAGGGAAACAATTGCAAGGAACCAGCCGATACCTGAACCGAGGCCGAATGTTGTAGCCTCTGCCAAGGTCTCATAACCTCTCTGCTGCATGAACAGTGAACCACCCATGATTGCGCAGTTTACTGCAATAAGAGGAAGGAAGATACCAAGTTGTGAGTAAAGTGCAGGTGCAAATTTCTCAACAACCATCTCAACCAACTGTACGAATGCTGCAATTACAGCAATGAAGATGATGAAACTCAAGAAACTCAAATCTACGTTTGCATACTCTTCGCCCATCCATACCAGAGCACCTGGTTTAAGTACATATTCATTTAGCATGTAGTTGAGAGGAACTGTAACTCCAAGTACGAAGATTACCGCTGCACCCAAACCAACTGCTGTCTTTACATTTTTAGATACTGCCAAGAATGAACACATTCCCAAGAAATAGGCAAATATCATATTGTCCACAAAGATGGACTTAACGAATAAACTAATTAAATCTTGCATAATAGAATGTGTTTGTTATTTCTTACTGTCTTCTTTCTGGAAACTTCTCTGCAACCAGATAAAGCATCCTGTTATAATCAGAGCCATTGGAGGCATGATGAACATACCGTTGTTGAGGTACCATCCGCCATTTGCAAGATACCAACTTTCAGGAATGATCTGTACTCCAAAAAGGGTGCCCGAGCCAACCAACTCCCTTATGAACGCTATGGCAATAAGGATAAGGCCATAACCTGCACCGTTTGCTATACCGTCAATGAATGAAGGAAGCGGTTTGTTTCCAAGTGCAAATGCCTCAATTCTACCCATAATTATACAGTTGGTAATGATAAGACCTACATATACAGAAAGCTGTTTGCTCACATCATAAGCATATGCTTTAAGTATCTGGTCAACCAAGATTACCAATAGCGCTACAATCACCAACTGCACAATGATACGGATTCGGTTAGGAATGGTATTTCTGAGCAGTGATGCAATAAGGCTGGCAAATCCTGTTACAGCAGTAACAGATATCGCCATTACACACGCAGGCTCCAACTTTACAGTTACTGCCAGCGCAGAACAGATACCCAATACCAATACGGTTACAGGGTTGTTCTTCAATAGTGGGTTAATGTAAATATTCTTATCCATTACTGTAACAATTAATTGTTTTGAATATTGTCAGTTGTCTCCACAACCTCGCCCTCAATTGGCATTGGGGTTGCTGCAAGAGCCTGAAGTGATTTAATGTAAGGCAGGTATGCCTCCATCCACATGCGGATAGATGCGTCAAGGGCCTTACTTGTAATTGTACCACCTGAGATTGCGTCAACCTCGTTTGTACTTCCCTCCTTTGCACCGCCTTTTACAATGGCAATGGAGGTGAACTCACCGTTGTTGAACATCTCTTTACCTGCGAACTGGCCGGAGAATCCTGGAGTTGCAATCTCTGCACCCAAACCTGGAGTCTCACCGCTGTGGTCAAATTTAACACCTGCAATGGTGCTCAAGTCTGTTTTCAAAGATACCCATCCCCAGATAGGGCCCCATAGACCTGCACCGTACGCAGAGAAGATGTATGCCTTTGATCCGTCGGGAAGATCTGCAATGAATACAGGGAGTCTCAGGTCCTCTTTTGGAGCACCGTTCTTTATAAGTGCAGTCTGCTCGGAGGTGCTTATGTTGAATGCCTCACTCTTTGCAATGTCAGAAGTTGCAGTGTTTATAACTTTTCCGTTGCCGTCAACAACAACGGCCTCTTTAATTACCTCTGCAAAGTTTGCATCAGCGCCAAGGCCCACACTTGCAAGGAGATACTGCTGTTTCTCGTTGCTTATGTTCTCATTCTGTTTGTCTTTAAGGCTCAAAGAGACAAAAGCAAGCACTGCAGCAACTATTACAACCATTACGATTGAATAGATGATAGTATATGAATTTTTATTTGTATCCATTTCTATTTGCTTATTTGGTTACTGATCTTTTGATTCTCTTTTTAATGTTGCCCTCAACTACGTAGTAGTCGATTAGCGGTGCGAATGTATTCATAAGGAGGATTGCAAGCATCATTCCCTCCGGATAACCAGGGTTGAACAGACGGATGATAACGGCCAATGCACCTACAAGGAAACCGTAGATCCATTTGCCTTTCTCTGTCTGAGCAGAGGTTACAGGGTCTGTAGCCATGAATACTGCTCCAAATGCAAAACCGCCAAGAACAAGGTGCCAGTATGCAGGAACTGCTGCAAATGTACCGGCCTCAGCAAAACCGTTGATAAGGAAGCCTACTCCAAGGGCACCAGCAACGCAAGATACCATAATCTTCCAACTTGCAACGCCTGTCCAGATAAGGATAACTGCACCAATGAGGATTGCTATTGTAGAGGTCTCACCAACTGAACCTGGCATTGTGCCAATGAAAGCCTGCATCAGTGAGAGAGGCTCACCGGTGGTGGTTGTAAAGTCAACTATGCCGTTGGCAGCCTGTCCAAGAGGGGTTGCACCTGAGAAACCGTCAACAACCTGCATTGCATTTGCTTTTGCTGCATTCAATCCCTCTACCCATATTGTATCTCCCGATATCTGTGAAGGGTATGCGAAGAATACGAAAGCACGTGCAATGAGGGCCGGGTTCCAGATGTTCATACCTGTACCGCCGAACACCTCTTTTCCAATGATTACTGCAAATGCAACTGCAAGTGCAAGAATCCATAGAGGAACGTCAACAGGCATGATCATAGGGATAAGCATACCTGATACAAGGTAACCCTCGTTAACCTCGTGGCCTCTGAGTTGGGCTGAAATGAACTCGATACCCAAACCTACCACATAGGAAACAATGATAAGAGGAAGCACTTTAAGGAAACCGAACCATACTTTCTCTATAAATGTCATATCAAGACCAAATGCAATTGAGTGCTGCTCACCCACATTCCATATGCCGAATGCCAAGGCAGGCATAAGGGCAATGATTACAATGGTCATCACACGTTTCAAATCTACACAGTCTCTGATGTGTGAACCGCTTTTTGTTACTGTGTTAGGAACAAAAAGGAAAGTTTCAAAAGCATCAAAAGTAGAGTGCAGGAAACTCAATTTGCCACCCTTGCTGAAGGTTGGCTTAATTTTTTCTACAAAATTCAATATTGATTTCATACTGCTCTATCTTTTAAGCCATTTCTTTAATCATTGTAGCAATACCTTTGGAGATGATATCCTGAATGTCAATCTTTGAAGGACATACATACTCGCAAAGGGCAAGGTCCTCCTCAATCACCTCATAGATACCCAACTGCTCCATCTTGTCAATATCCTCTGCAAGGATAGCCTTAAGGAGGTATACAGGATAGATGTCCATAGGGAGCACTTTGCCGTAAACGTCAGAAACTACAAATGCCCTCTGGCCACCGTTGGTATTAGTGTCAACTTTATATTTCTTTTTAGGGGTCAACCATGAGAAGTAGGATTTTGAGAAACTGAATTTGCCGAATCTCATTGGTTTTACCCAACCGAACATCTCATAGTAGTTACCCTCTGAGATAACTGTAACCATGTTGCTGTAGAAATCAAGGGAACCCTCAGCACCCACATTGCTTCCGGTAAGGACATTTCCGCTGATATAACGGCATCCGCACTCCTGGTCAAAAATCTCAACTTCCTTCTTGCTTACAAGGAAATCAAGGTCTTTGATCTGTGTACCAGGGAGACAAGTTACATAGCAAGGTTTCTCAACCCTGTTGCCTGCAACAGCAATTGTCCTGGTAACATCGTAGATACCTTTTGTAAAGAGTTTCCCGACAGCAACCATGAACATAGGGTCAATTGTCCATACAACCTCACCTTTGTTCACAGGGGCAATGTTGTTGATCTGTACACCTACATTGCCTGCAGGGTGTGCTCCACTGAAACCGTAATGTTTCACATTCTTAAGGTGATTGAATGGAGAAGTGGCAGCCTCTTTGGCATTCAGGCCTACAAAAACGCCACCTTTGGTAAGTTTGTTGAGAACATCAACAGCCACCTGAAGGTTTGCAGCCTCACCCTTAAGGGTAAAGTTGTAGTCTGGTGCAAGCGGTGCAGAATCAAAGGCAGAAACAAAAATTGCCCTTGGCTCATCTGCCGGATTTGCAACAATGCCGTAAGGTCTCTGTTTGAGGGCAACCCACAGGCCGCTCTCCAGCAGTACCTTCTTAATCTCCTCTGCTGTAGCCTTTACTACATCGGGAGTATTGAATTTAATGTAGTCAGTTGTCTTTGCCGCCTTTATGCGAACCTCAAGAAGTTTGCGCTTCTCTCCTCTGACTATCTGCTCAACAGTTCCGCTTACAGGAGAAGCAAAGCCAACCTCAGGATGATATTTGTCTACAAATAAAATGCTGCCCGCTTTAACTTCATCACCCTCCCTTACAAGGAGTTTAGGGGTAAGATTCTTAAAGTTGACAGGTTTTACAGAAACAACATCCGAGATAATGGTTTTTTCAATTCTCAACTCTGCCGCTCCCTTTACAGGAATGTCAAGACCTTTGTGTAATTGAATATGTTTTATCATTATTTCAGAAATTTTGCGCAAATGTACACATTATATTGATAATAAATAAGTATTTTAGGTTTTGTTTTTTCTTTTTTCCCCCTTAGATTTGCATCGTTATGGAACAGGTGGACAAGTTGATTTTTGAAGGATTGAATCCGGCCCAATATCAGGCTGTAAGCGATATTGAAGGGCCTCAGTTGATAATTGCCGGAGCCGGCAGCGGAAAGACACGCGTGCTTACATGCAGGATAGCCAACATATTGGACAAGGGGTACCAGCCGGGGAGTATCCTGGCGCTCACTTTTACCAATAAGGCTGCAAGGGAGATGAAGGAGAGAATTGCCTCAATGATAGGTGATTATAAGGCAAGGAGACTCTTTATGGGTACATTCCACTCCATCTTTATCCGTTTCCTGAGGGATGAGGCGGAACTGCTGGGTTTTCCCAAGACCTTTTCGATATATGACACCACAGACAGCCGCAATGTGATAAAGGCGTGCATAAAGGAACTGCAGTTGGATGAGAAGCAGTACAAGCCCAATGAGGTGCACGGTCGCATATCAATGGCAAAGAACAATCTGGTTACTGCAGAATCATACTCACGCAACAGTACCCTAATCCAGAACGATTCTGCAGCCCGCAAACCCCGTATATGGGAGATTTACAGGGAATATGCCAAAAAATGCAGGCAGGCGGGGGCAATGGATTTTGATGATATACTCCTTTATACAAATATCCTGTTCCGGGATTTTCCGGAGGCTCTGGAGAGGATAAGGAGCAGGTTCAACTTTATAATGGTTGATGAGTATCAGGACACAAACTATGCCCAATATCTTATAATAAAGAAATTGGCCAGTGTACACCAGAATATCTCTGTTGTAGGTGACGATGCCCAGAGCATATACAGTTTCAGGGGGGCAAGGATTGAGAACATTCTCAATTTCAGGAAGGATTACCCCCATGCCAAGGAGTACAGGCTGGAACAGAACTACCGCTCTACCCAAACTATAGTGAATGCGGCAAATTCCCTTATTGCCAAAAACAGCATGCAACTAAAGAAGAAATGCTTCTCTGAGCATGAGAGGGGAGACCTCATAGAACTTATAAATGCCTATACCGAGCAGGAGGAGGGGATGCTGGTGGCATCATCCATCATGGATCAGGTGCGCAGGAGCCACGAACCATACAGCAGTTTTGCAATCCTTTACCGTACAAATGCGCAGAGCCGTGTAATTGAGGAGGCGCTCAGGAAAAGGAATATTCCGTATAAGATATATGCGGGCCACTCATTCTATGAAAGGGCAGAGGTTAAGGATATGCTTGCATATCTCAGACTTGTTGCAAACGGCAAGGATGATGAGGCTTTCCGCAGGGTGATAAACTTTCCTGCAAGGGGGATTGGTGATACCTCATTGGGAAGGTTGAGGGAGGCTGCGGCAGCCAAGGAGATATCCCTTTTTGAGGCGGTGAAATATGCAAATCTGGAGGAATATTCAATAAAGGGGGCAACAGCCCTGAAGATGAAGGCTTTTGTAGAGGGGATAGAGGAATTCAAGGAGAAGATACCATATACCGATGCATATGAACTTGCCATGGAGGTGAATGCAAGGTTTGGAATTCTTGCTTATATGAAACAGGATACCTCACTGGAGGGGCAGGGAAGAGTGGAGAACGTTGAGGAACTGTTCAATTCCATTAAGGAGTTTGTGGATGACGGAATGGACGAATATGAACAGTTGGCCCAGGAGGGGGAGGAGATACCTGTTGTAACCCTGGACCTTTATCTCGAAAATGTTTCACTTATAAGTGATCTCGACGGCAAGGATGGGGAGGAAGACAAGAACAAGATAGCCCTAATGACTGTCCATTCATCCAAAGGACTTGAGTTCCCGTACGTTTATATTGTGGGTATGGAGGAGAATCTGTTCCCTTCAAATGGAATGGGGACAGCAAGCCAGCAGGATATAGAAGAGGAGAGGAGACTCTTTTATGTGGCCCTTACAAGGGCAGAGAAAGGTGTAAAATTGTCATTTGCCCAGTCAAGAACCAAATGGGGTACCCATACCAGCAATTCACCAAGCCGTTTCCTTAAGGAGATAGACAAGGAGTATATACTGAATCCTTTAACCGATTGGGAAGATGAACTTAGGACCAAATTTGATGGGAATGAAACCAGTTTTGGATTCAGAGAGTATGGGCAGAAGAGGCAAGATGGTGGATATCAGAGGTTTGGGGTAAGGAAAACAGTAACGCCGCCAGCCCAACCGTCTGCACCCCAAATTAGGAGAACAGCACCACAGAATAATTTTGTGCCAGATTCTCCGAGTAAGGTGGAGGTTGGCCAAACCATTGAACATGACCGTTTTGGTATAGGTGTTGTGATATCTCTTGAAGGGGATGTCACCAGCCGTAAGGCAGTTGTGGATTTTCAGGTAGGAGGGAGGAAAACTCTGCTTCTCAAGTTTGCCAAAATAAGGGTTGTGGCACAATAATTGCAAAATTTTACTTTGAAGTTTTTCATAGTTTAAGTTTAGGTTAAGTAACGGGGCAATTCCACTTGAGTGGGGTTGCCCCGTGAAATTTATGGGTAAAACGGGCAATTTTTTTTAAAAAGGGATAAATCTTTTTGGCCACCATCCCCTTTTTCTCTTTTTGGCCTCCCCCTTTGCGTTTGCTCCATACATTTGCGTGGAACTTAAAACGGAGGAAAAGTTATGAAGACAATCAGATCATTGGCAATCTGCACATGTGTTGCTGCAGTTGCGACCATTACATTGCAGGGGTGCGGCCAGTTCCAGTTGGAAAGGGCTTCTGCACCAGGAACAATTTCATTGGCGATAGAGGGGGTTGACCAGGACCTATATTCCGACGGTACCTTTCTTAAAAGCGGTGTTGGTGCTGATACCAACAATTATATTCTCTCCATCTATTCTACGGAGGGTGACAAGGTGTATGAAGGGAAATATGGCACAAGGCCGGAAGAGATTACCGTAACGGCTGGGAGTTATGATGTGGGGATATATTCCATGAGATTCAATCCCCCCATGTTTGATGCTCCCCAGTTCGGAGACCGGCAGACTATTGTAGTGGCAGAGGGGGAGCAGGCAAAGGTCTCTTTCATGTGCAGGCAACTGAATGCCGGGCTCAGGCTGAAATTCTCAAATGATTTCATTGCAAAGTTTCCAGGCAATGGAGTGTATGTATTGCAGGGGGAGAACAGGGCCGCTTATGATTATTCCCAGACAAAATACATTTTTGTTGACCCGAGCAACTTCAATATAGCCTATAACAGGGACAATAAGGATACCGTGCTGCTTTCAAAGATTTTCCAGAGCGGTCAGATGGTTACAATGACACTCTCGTATGATGAATCCCATACCTCGGCTTCATTTTTTTCCGTGCAGGTTGACACCACAAGGGATTGGGTGAATTTCCGTTATAATGTGGGGTTGAAGATACCTGTCGGGACCCTTACAATTGCAGAGGCAAAGGAGATGGTTGGGGAGAAGGTTAAGGTATTCGGATATATTCTTGGCGGTGATCCCACTACCAATTCGGTGAGGGTAGGGCCCCCTTTTGAGTCAAAGTCATCCATTGTAATAGCGGTATCTATGGAGGAGAGGAACCGTGACAACATGATGGTGGTTGAACTTCCGTCGGGAGCAGTAAGGGATGGTATCAATCTGGTTAACAATCCCCATTTGCTGGGGAGTCCGGTTGTGGTTACAGGTACCGTTGCCCAGGCATATTACGGGTATCCGGGGATAAAGAATACAAAGAGTTATGTTCTCCTGTAACTGCGTGGTGAAGAGCAAAAAAAGAGGGCCTTAAAAGGGCCCTCCCATCATATATGGCGGATATTTACTGTTCGCTCTCTTTCAGACGCTCTGCATTTTCCGCAATCTGCAACTGGTCAATCACCTCCTGAATGGCACCATCCATAAATACAGGCAAGTTGTACATTGTCCAGTTTATACGGTGGTCTGTAACACGGCTCTGCGGGTAGTTGTATGTCCTGATCTTTGCAGAACGGTCACCTGTAGATACCATGGTTTTCCTTTTTGCGGAGATCTCATTGAGGTATTTTTCATACTCAAGGTTGTACAGACGTGTACGCAACTCTGCCAACGCCTTGTCATAGTTCTTCAACTGGCTCTTCTCATCCTGGCACTGCACCACAAGGCCAGAAGGGATGTGGGTAAGGCGGATTGCAGAATATGTTGTATTTACAGACTGTCCTCCAGGTCCTGAAGAGCAGAATGTATCTTTTCTGATATCTTTCTCGTTAAGTTCTATATCAAACTCGTCTGCCTCCGGAAGTACCGCTACAGATGCCGCTGAAGTATGTACCCTGCCCTGAGTCTCTGTCTGTGGAACACGCTGTACACGGTGTACACCGGATTCATATTTGAGGACACCATATACACCCTCACCGGAAACTTTCATGATAACCTCCTTGAAACCGCCGCTGGTACCTTCGCTCTGGCTGGTAACCTCCATCTTCCATCCTTTGCGCTCAATATATTTTGAGTACATTCTGAACAGGTCTCCGGCAAAGATTGAAGCCTCATCACCTCCGGCACCGCCACGTATCTCAATTATGGCATTTTTTGCATCCTGAGGATCTGCAGGTATAAGGAGCAGTTTTATCTCCTCCTCCATCTGAGGAAGAACCTCCTCCAGCATGGCAGCCTCCTCCTTGGCCATTTCCCTCAATTCCTCATCCTTCTCGTTCTGGAGAATATCCTTGGCAGCCTCATAATCCTCAACCATCTTCTTGAACTTGGTACCTGCTTTTACAATTGGGTCCAACTCCTTATATTCTTTGTTGAGTTGTACGTATTTCTTCATGTCATTCATCAGTTCAGGATCTGAAATCTGTTCCTGAAGTTTGTTGAATTTGTCGTACAATCCCTCAATTTTTGCCAATAAACTGTTCTCGCTCATATTTTTTCCTTAATTTTATAACCGCGCAAAAATACTCATTTTATTCAATTTTTATGCAATATTGTTTGAACAAAATGAGAACATTGTTGTTTTACACAAAACAGACTTAAGCGTAACTGAACCATGCAAGTATATAGAGAATGCAATTCAAGCAAAAAGGCGATACTCTTTTTTGCAGGGTGGGGGATGGATGAGAATCCTTTCCTGCACATGCAGCATAAGGATTATGACCTTATACTCCTGTATGACCACTCTTCATTGAGATTCCATGACTGTCCCCCTCAGGATGTATGCAATGACGAATGTAAAAAGTTGTGCCTTACATACAATATCTTTAACAGTTACAGTGAGATATACATTGTGGCCTGGGGTTTTGGAGTATGGTGTGCAAGTGCTGCATTTGACAGATATCTGGTGCGGTTGCAGCAATGGGGAAGATTTACAGAACTCAAATTCTGGGCAAAAATAAAAAGGTCCATAGCAATCAACGGCACCCTCATGCCTATAAGCAAATACTGGGGCATATCTCCAAGAAGTTACGGTAAGACCGTTTCTGCCCTTCCCGACAATGAAGTGATGGACAAGTTCCTCCACAGGATGTGCAGAACAAAGAAAGAGTATGATTTCTACATGATGCATGCCCCAAAGAGGGATGCACTGCAGGCCAAAGAGGAACTTCTTACAATTGAGAGGGAACTGTTCCTGAGCAATTCCATTACATGGGACACTGCCATTATAGGGAAGGATGATGTAATTTTCAACAGCGACAGGCAAAGGACCTTCTGGCTCAATTATGCCGGAATAGCCCCTGGCGAGAGGATTCCTGGAACAAAGAAAACCTTCAACCTCAGAATGGTGGAGATTGAAGGTTCCCATTATCTTTTCAACAGATTCTCTTCCTGGGATGAGATTATAGGGCTTTAATCCAGCATCTTCTCCTCATGAACGGCTCGGTGTCGTAACTCTCCCAAACCTTTATTGCAGCAATATTTGTGTCAATCTGCGGGTTTGTAATGCAGTATTTGAGTTTGAGGTTCTTGAAGTTTGTGGCCAGGTTGTTGTGGTATATGGCGGAAAGTCCCCTCTGTGCCCAAGCAGGGTTTGACCCTACCATCATGAGATCTATAGTGTGGTATTTCCTGTAGGCCTTGAGAATATGGTACCATCCGAACGGGAAGAGTGAGCCGTTGGCCTTCTTGAGGGCCTCCGACAATGAAGGGAAGCACAATCCGAATGCGGCAATGTCGTTGTTTTCATCCACAACCATACATGTAAGTTCCGGCTTGAGAAGCGAGAAATATGCATTTCCGGTCTTTTCAATCTCCTTTTGTGTAAGAGGGATGAAATTGTGTACTGCCTGGAAACACTCATTGTAGATTCTGAAGAATTTGTCAATGAGTTCCTTTTTGAGGTCACCCTTTATCTCCTTAATATTCAGTAGTCTCAAATTGTATCTTTTCAGAAGTATGTCAGCCATCCTCTGGAGTTTTTCTGGAGCCCCCTGTGAACCGTTGAGCCTGAACTGGATCCAGTCTGCCTCCTTTACAAAGCCGAGTTTCTCCATATACTCCACATAGTAAGGATAGTTGTAAAGGCAGTTGTGTGGAGGGGTATTCTCAAACCCTTCTACCAGCATTCCCTGTTTGCCAAGGGTGTTATAGAACAGGGGACCGTGCACCTCTGTCATTCCCTGAGATTTTCCCCACTCCATGGCTGTATCCAGAAGAGCCTTTGCTATTTCAATGTCCTCTTCAAAATCAAACCATCCGAAACGGACCCTCTTAAGGTTGTAGAACTCGTTGTATCGTGGGTTTATTATTGCCTGGATACGCCCTACAGCCTTACCGTCCTTGTATGCAAGCCACATTTTCCTTGTGCAGTAATCCAGGGCAGGATCTGTTGTGAGTGTGCTTTTCTGGTCGGCATCCAGAGAGGGAACATATTGTTCACACCCCTTGTACAGTCTGTTCTGGAACTGGTAGAATATCTTGAACTCCTTTTTGTTGCTTACTTCTTTTACTGTAATCTGCATAAACTGAATTTTATTCTTCAAATGTAGTTATTTTTTACCAATAAGATGCTCTATGGCAGCCTGTGCGCATATACATCCGAACACCGCAGGGAGATATGATATTGTACCCACCTGGCTCTTCTTGTTCCTCTCCTCCATTGGAACTATGGCATCCTTGCACGGAAGTTCTTCCGAGAAAACAACCTTGAACCCTTTTGATATCCCCTCTTTCCTGAGTTTCTTCCTGAGGATATAGGCCAGGGGACAATTGTATGATTTGCTCAGGTCTGCAATACGTATCTGTGTAGCATCATATTTTGCTCCGGCTCCCATGGCTGTTACATGAGGAATGCTGTTCCGGACACAATATTTTATGAGGGAAATCTTTGGGGCAAGGGTGTCAATTGCATCAACAACATAATCCAGTTCCCCTGCTGCAGCAAATATCTGGGCAAGGTTCTCCTCTTCCAGGTATTCTGTCATTACAGTGAGGTTTATCTGAGGATTTATATCCTTGAGCCTTCGGGCAACAACTTCTGTCTTGAGTTGACCCACAGTGCTGTCAAGGGCTATGAGTTGCCTGTTCTTGTTTGTTATGCTTACGGTGTCGGAATCCAGGATTACCATGTTGCCTACCCCTGCTCTGCACAACATCTCAGCAGCGTATGCCCCCACACCTCCGAGCCCTACCACCATAACTCTGCATGTGGCAAGCCTGTGAAGGTTCTCCTCACCCAATAGCATTGCTGTCCTCTCCTGCCAAGGTTCCATTACTCCCTCTCCTTCCTTTTTGCTTCATTCCATATTGCATCCATCTCTTCAAGGCTCATCTCCCTGAGGTTTCTCCCCTCCCTTATGGTGTGCTCTTCAAGGTATGTGAACCTTCTGCGGAATTTCTTGCATGTTGCTTCCAATGCACTGTCGGGATTAAGGTCATACAGCCTTGCTGCATTTATAACCGAGAACATGAGGTCTCCCAACTCCTTTTCCGCCAGGTCCCTGTATTTCTCTTCCCCAATCTCCTCCTTTGCTCCCGACAATTTCACCAGTTCCACCTCCAGTTCTGCAACCTCTTCCTTAACCTTTTCCCATACATCCTCCTTGTTGTTCCAGTCAAAACCTACAGCACGTGCCTTGTCCTGCATCCTGTAAGCCTTTATAACAGCGGGAAGGCTCTCCGGAACTCCGCTGAGAATCCTCTTGTTGCCATCCTTCTCCTTTGTCTTCAACTGTTCCCAGTTCTGCAGCACCTGCTCTGCATCCTTAACCTTTTCGGTTGAGAACACGTGGGGGTGACGGTATATGAGTTTGTCGCACATCTTGTCCATAACTTCCACTATGTCAAACTTGCCTCCCTCATTTGCAATGATTGAGTAGAACACTATGTGCATCATAATGTCTCCAAGTTCCTTGCACACATTGGGCATATCGTTGCTCAGGATGGCATCACTGAGTTCGTATGTCTCTTCAATGGTGAGCGGCCTTATGCTTTCAATGGTCTGTTTGCGGTCCCAAGGGCATTTCTCCCTCAGTTCATCCATAACGTCAAGTACTCTGGCAAACGCCTCAAGTTCTCTTGTCCTGTCCTTTTTCATCTCTATAGAATTAGTCAATGGGGTAATGGCGCAAAGATAAACATTTAATATCCTTTTTTAGATTAAAAGTTTATATCTTTGTATGTTCAACAGAAATTACTAACAAAACATAATTTACTTGAAATGCACGCAAACATTAAATTTATCAGCGCAGACGAGGCTGTAAAATATGTAAAGTCAGGTGACCACATCCATTTCAGCAGCGTTGCAAGTGCTCCAAAGGTTCTGATTGATGCCCTTTGCCGCAGAGGCGACAGTGGAGAGTTGAGGGACGTAAGAATCCACCATCTCCATACAGAGGGTGAAGCACCTTATACCGATGCAAAATATGAGGGAATTTTCTTCCACCAGGCATTCTTTGTAGGTGGAAACGTAAGGAAGAGCGTTCAGGCAGGATACGCAGACTATATTCCAATCTTCCTTAGCGAGACCCAGAAACTTTACCGCAGTGGAGTCCTTCCATGCGATGTTGCAATGATTCAGGTTTCCACTCCCGACAAACACGGATATGTATCACTTGGTACCTCTGTAGATGCAACCCTTGCGGCAATTGAGTGCGCAAGAGTGGTTATTGCAGTAGTAAACAAAAACGTACCACGTTCATTTGGCGATGCAATGATTCCGCTGAGCATGATTGACCACTTTGTAGAGCATGATTCAGTTCTTGAGCCTGCACACTTTGCAGACCCTTCAGAGATTGAGACTGCAATTGGAAAACACTGTGCTGCCCTTATTGAGGATGGTGCAACCCTTCAGATGGGTATCGGTGCAATTCCTAACGCAGTGCTTGCACAGTTGGGCAACCACAAGAACCTTGGTATCCATACCGAGATGTTTGCAGACGGTGTACTTCCTCTCGTAGAGAAAGGTGTTATCAATGGTGCAAACAAGGCAATTGACAAAGGTAAGATGGTTTCTACATTCCTTATGGGTTCACAGACCTGTTACGACTTCATTGATGACAACCCTATGGTTGCAATGATGGATGTAGGATACACCAACAACCCGTTTGTAATTGCAAAGAACCCTAAAGTTACAGCAATCAACTCTGCACTTCAGGTAGATCTTACCGGCCAGGTATGTGCAGACTCATTGGGAACAAAATTCTATTCAGGCGTAGGCGGACAGATAGACTTCATCTACGGTGCTTCAATGTCTGAGGGCGGTAAGGCAATTATTGCAATGCCTGCCGTTACCAACAAGGGGATAAGCAAAATTGCCCCTATCCTTACCCCAGGTGCAGGTGTGGTAACCACAAGAAACCATATCCACTGGTTTGTAACTGAGTACGGTGCAGTTAACCTGTACGGCAAATCACTCCAGGAGAGGGCAAAACTTATGATCAGCATTGCACATCCTGATGCACGTGAGGAGTTGGATAAGGCTGCATTCGAAAGATTCGGTTCGCATTTCCACTTTGTACAGAAATAATTGTGAAATATGCAAACAAATTAAGGGCTCCGGAATCCGGGGCCCTTTTTCATATCTCCTGCAAGTATTTTTGCTATTCCATTATTGTTTTGGCTCTATGTACAGCCAGAAGATAAGCGGCTGGTAAGGTCCTATAGGATCCTTGCCTGTATAATCATATCCGTATTTTGAACCGAACATGGTAAATGCCTTGTCTCCATAACTCATATCCTTTAGGGCCATGCAGAATCCTCTGACCATAGAGTTGTCCTGCTCCATTGTCTCAATATCGTTGCTGTGCTTGAAATCCAGTGCATTATAATCATTTTCAGTATCGTAGATTCCATATTTCTTGGCGGTGTCGGCTATGTTTGTGTCAAAAACCCAACCGTCGAGCAGTCTGCCTATATAGCGCACCTGTACAGTCTCGGATTCCAGTGAATCAGCCTTTGCATCATGGAGTTTCTTGAAATAGAAATGTGAACTCAATGTATCCAGTCCCGGATAGTGGATTGCAGCATATCTTCTCATTGTATCTGCCTCCCAGTTGTCAATGTTGTTGATTACCTCCTTAAGTTCAATCTCATATATAAGGTTGGCACTCTCCTCCCATCTGTCACCGTTGGACCCTGTTACAGAGAGCCATGGCGGCAGGATAAATTTGGCTTTGCCGCCAATTTTCATCCCTATCATAACCTCTTCAAGCCCTTTGTATGTGGTTTTGTACCCCATTTCATACAATACAGGACCATAATAATTTGAGTTGGAGAATGACCCCAACTGTTTGGCCAGTTCCTCGTCTGTGGTCTCAATGTAGTCTCCCGACAAACTCTGTGTCGTATATTCAAAATATCCGCCGTCCCTTCTCTCAAGTTCTTCCCCTGAGCCCTGCTGGAAATCTATCATAACCAGACCACTCTCCAATTTTTTTGCCTGAGGGAATTTCTCTTTAATGTATGCATCGAGAATTCTCTCCTGAATGCTTCTGTCGCTCTCATTCTTGTCCTCTGCACAAGAGCACAGGACCAGGGCCATAATGGCCACCCAAGTAATTCTGTTCAATATATTTATCATAAGGCTGCAAATATACTACTAATTTTTAACAATGTCCTCAATCCACACCTCAAAAATTAGAGGGGACAGTTTTGGTACATTATATACAACTGTATTGTTGAATCCATATTTTGCCGAAAAGACAATGTCACATTTTTCCCCTTTTTTGGCCCCTACAAGGCCATTGGCAAGTCCGCTCACCATTGAGGAGCCTCCAAGAACCCTTTTTTCCAACCCTCCCGACAATGGAAAGTCATGCCCGGCTGCAATTTCCGCATTGTTTGTGGCAAAAAGGGTCCCTTTCCCTCCGGAAAAGATGTAGCCTGCATAATGGAACTTTACGGAATCCCCTACAGCAAGGGAATCAGCACCGGTTCCCTCGGTATATACTATCCTGTTGGAGCCGCCGTTGCGTGCAATCCTCACCCCTTCCAGCGAAGAGATGTATCTGTCAATGCTCTCCTCCTGATTTACTATGGTGTTTTCCCTGTCCTCTTTGGTACATGCTGCCAAAAGGATCACAGATAGAAGTACAAATATTGTCTTTTTCATTGTGCAAACATATAACAAAAGGTATGCCTATTTTTCTTTTTCCATAAATTCCTCAAGAGATTTGGAGAAATACTCCTCTACCTCTTCCACGGGGATAAACAATCTTCCGCCTGCCGCCCTTTCGTGCCCTCCTCCATTGAAATGTGCGCGGCTGAGCCTGTTTACAGAGAAATCATCCTTTGACCTGAGTGATACCCTTATGAAATCATCACTTTCAGTAAACAGGGCAGAGATTCTTACACTCCGTATATTGAGGGCCAGATTTACAAAACCCTCCGAATCCCCATCTTCAAAGTTGAATTTTTCCTTCATCTCTTTTGTCAGGATCATTATTGCTGCATTGAACTGCGGCAGAATCTTCATGTTGGTTGAGAGCATATGCCCCATCAGTCGCATCCTGCTTTCGCTGTATCCGCCAAAGACCATCTTCTGTACCCACTCCTTGTCAACGCCCGCTTCCATAAGTTCCCCTGCCATCATGAATGTGGAGGGAAGCACCGAGTTGGTAAAGTTGTTGGTGTCGGTCATCATTCCCGTATACAGTGCAACTGCACTGTTGTGCGGCAGGGCATTCCCGTATATTTGCATAAGGCCTTTTATAATCCAGTAGGCAAGTTCGCAGGTAGATGACAACTGCGGGTAAGAGTATACAATGTCAAAAATGTTGTCGTGTCCGGGATGATGGTCTACAAGTATTTTCCTTGCTTTGGAATTCCCTATAACCTCACCAAGGTTGTCAATCCTTTTGAGGGAATTGAAATCCATACATATAATAAGGTGTGAAGAATCTGCCTTTTCCCTCACCTTGTCGGGAGTTTCGGAGTACATCAGTATCTCCTTTTCCGGATCAAGGAACTCCAGGAATTGTGGATAATTGTTTGGTACGGCTGCGCAGACACTCTTGCCCAATGTGGACAGGTATCCTTTCATTCCTGTAAGTGAGCCAATGGAATCACCGTCGGGATTGATATGCCCTACCAATAAAATGGACTCGGATTTATTTATGGCATCGGCCAGGAGAGACAAATTTTCTATAATATTCACCTTATTTCTTATTTTAATGGGTGCAAAATTAAAAATATATTGCAAGGGAAAAATATATTTTTTACTTTTGTGCGATAAAAGACAAATAAAATACATACATAATAAAATGAAAAAGATTTTAACATTCCTTATTCTGCCATTGGCTATCGTCGGTTTGGTATATGCCATTTGGCAAAGCGTTCAGGAGCCTGTAAAGTTCCAGAAAGACCAGAAGGCCAGAGAAAAAATTGCTATCCAACGTCTTAAGGACATCCGTGATTTGCAGGATGCTTTCAAAGGCAAATACGGCCACTTTACTGCAAGTGTAGATTCTCTTATTGATTTCTACAACAACGGTCAGGTTACCATCATCAAACAGATTGGTTCAATGGATGACTCTGCAGCTGTAGCAAATACACAGGCTTTGAAGAAGAAGAATAGGAAAATCACCAATGAGGAGATGTTGGCTCTATACGAGAAAGGTATGAACCTTGTATTCTCAAGTGAGGTTAATATCCCTGTTAAGGATACCTTGTTGAAGAGGGCTGATTTCAAGGCTGATGACCTTAGAACTATCCCATTCTCAGGTAAACCTATCATTATGGCTGCAGTTGTAAAATCAGTATCTGGTGTAGATGTTCCTTTGTTTGAGGCTTGCATGCCTTTTGAGGATTATCTTGTAGGTTTGAATCGCCAGCTTATCATCAACCTTAAATGTGAGGCTGAGGATATTGGAAGATACCCAGGTTTGAAAGTAGGTAGCGTTGACGCTCCTAACAACAACGCTGGTAACTGGGAGTAATCATTACCGCGAAAATATGGAAAACCAGCCCAAAAGGCTGGTTTTTTCAGTTGATAAGTTATGGGCAAATATACATTATCTGAATATTTTACACTCATTCCCAAGGAGGTGTATTCCCTGGAGTTGGCACAGAGGGCTCTCTCTGAGCAGTTCTCCTTGTCTGCCCCTTTTTCTGTAGGGTGTTTCCATCTGGAAAAGGAGAGTGCTGTTGTTGCATATGTGCAGGATGGGGGAGCGGAAGGTGAGTGCCTGCCGTTTGTGTTGAAATTATTGGAGGAGGCTGCCCATATTGAGGCTTACAACAAAGTGGCATTCCATTATTCACCGGAGAGGAATCTTACACATATAGTAATATATACAGGTGATGACCTGAAACTGGTCAATTCATTTAAGGCAGACAGTTTTGAGAGTGCCCTGTATTTTCTGTTCCTCTCAATAAAGGGGCTGCAGATGAATCCGCGGCAGTGCGAGGTAATGGCATGCTGGCAGACCAGCAGGGAGCAGGAAGATGTTTTTACCAGATTCTTCAGCGGCTTTAAGAGAAACGATTTGAATACACTATTGTAACATGAGGATAATTGGTGGATCATTGAAAGGGAAGAATATACTTCCACCGGCAAATTATGGTGCAAGACCTACTACAGATTTTGCAAAGGAGGGGCTGTTCAATATTCTCATAAATGAATATGATATTGAGGACCTCTCTGTATTGGACCTCTTTTCAGGAACAGGGAGCATAAGCCTGGAGTTTGCTTCAAGAGGATGTGCAGACATTGTGAGTGTGGAGATGAATCCCCTTCATGCCAAATTCATAAAGCAGGTGGCTACTGCATACAAGGTGAAAGGGATGCAGGTTGTGCGCCACAATGTGTTTGAATTCATAAATATCTGTACAAAAAGATTTGATATAGTCTTTGCAGATCCTCCATACAGTATAGAAGGGTTGGATACCATCCCGGATAAAGTATTTGAAAAGGGGCTTGTAAATGTGGATGGATACCTTATTCTGGAGCATCCCGGGACATATAATTTTGAGGAACATCCATATTTTGTAAAGGAGAGAAAGTACGGGAATGTGCATTTTTCTTTCTTTAGGCAAAAATAATTTTGCAAAAACAAAAAATACATCTATATTTGCAGTCCCAAAAGGGAAAACAACTACTGGTGCGGTAGTTCAGTTTGGTTAGAATACCGGCCTGTCACGCCGGGGGTCGCGGGTTCGAGCCCCGTCCGCACCGCAAAAAAGCAATCGGAAATCCGGTTGCTTTTTTTGTTTGGTCAAATCTTAGTACCGTCCGGGAATTCAAAGTAACAGACATATTTTGCGCCTAAAGCGTCGGCTATTTTTCCCAGTTCCGCAGATGTGTATTTTCCTGTTTTCAGCCGCTGCCCAAAAGCCTGGGACGAGCTTCCGAGCCTTCTTGCTAATTCTGCTTCGCTGATATTTGCATAGGTTTCAGCCATCTTGATCTTCTTTGAAATATCCAT
>SUYL01000003.1 GCA_015060445.1 Bacteroidales bacterium | reverse complement strand
TTTTTAATCATGGCAGATATTACTTCTAAAGTTAAAGAGATCATCGTTGACAAATTGGGCGTTGATGCAGCTGAGGTTACACCAGAGGCTAGCTTTACTAAAGATTTAGGAGCTGATTCACTTGACACAGTAGAGCTTATCATGGAGTTTGAGAAAGCATTCGAGATTTCAATTCCAGATGAGGCTGCAGAGAAAATTGCAACAGTAGGCGACGCAATCTCATATATTGAGGCTAACCAGAAATAATTTATCTTGAGAGAATCCATGGAGTTGAGAAGAGTTGTCATTACCGGATTGGGAACCATTAATCCGTTAGGTAACAGTGTAGAGGAGTATTTTACTAATCTTAACAACGGTGTAAGCGGAGCGGGTCCCATCACCAGATTTGATGCATCCCTTTTTAAGACCAGATTCGCGTGTGAGGTAAAAGATTTCAATCCAGCCGCTTTTGGGATAGACCGCAAGGAGGCCAGAAAAATGGACCGTTTTGCGCAGTTTGCAGTTGTTGCGGCAGATCAGGCAGTAGCAGACAGCAAATTGGATCTTGAGAAGATCAACAAAAAGCGTGTTGGTGTTATAGTTGGTTCAGGAATAGGTGGAATAGAGACACTTACTGACGAAGTTATGGGTTTTAGCGAGGGTGGCAAAACACCTCGCTTCAACCCTTTTCTTATTCCTAAGATGATTCCTGACATTGTTGCAGGTCTCATTTCCATAAAGTATGGTTTTATGGGACCAAATTATGCTACCGTTTCTGCATGTGCTTCTTCTGCCCATGCAATGTCCAATGCCTTTGATATGATCAGGTTGAATAAGGCCGACATGATAATTACAGGCGGTTCTGAAGCCGGTGTAACAATTCCAAGTGTCGGAGGTTTTAACTCTGCGCAGGCGCTTTCTACCAATAATGAGGAGTTTGCTACTGCAAGCCGTCCGTTTGACAATACCAGAGACGGTTTTGTCATTGGAGAGGGTTGCGGTATCCTTGTTTTTGAGGAGTATGAGCATGCTGTTGCAAGGGGTGCCAAGATTTATGCAGAGGTATATGGTACAGGTATGTCGGCTGATGCACATCATATTACTGCTCCTCATCCTGAGGGTGAGGGTGCCATTGAGGCAATGAGGCTTGCCCTTGAAGAGGCAGGTATCAAACCTGAGGATGTGGATTATATCAATGTTCACGGAACATCTACTCCGCTTGGCGACAGAGCAGAGTTGAAGGCTGTTAAGGAAGTGTTTGGTGAGCATGCCTACAAACTTAACATCAGTTCTACAAAATCTATGACAGGCCATCTGTTGGGTGGTGCCGGTGCCATTGAAACAATGGCATGTATTGATGCAATCTGCAACGGTATCATTCCTCCAACCATCAATTTCAAAGAGGAGGATCCTGAGATAGATTATAAATTGAACCTCACACTTAACAAGGCCCAGCATAGGGAGGTTAAAGTGGCAATGAACAATACTTTCGGTTTTGGAGGCCACAATTCTTGCCTGGTTCTTGGTAAGGTCAGATAAAAGTGCTTTGCACTCAGACAGTTTAAGGCAGTTGCTCTTGGGCAATTGCCTTTTTTAGTGCCTCCATCTCTCCATATCAAGTTTTATGAAGATGAACAGCAGGACAGTGAAACTCCACAGCGATGAGCCACCGTAACTGAGCAGGGGCAGCGGGATGCCAATTACAGGCACAAGACCCATTGTCATTCCAATGTTTATGAATACGTGCATGAAGAAACAGCAGGCTACACAATAGCCATATATCCGCGCAAAGCGGTCTTTCTGCCTTTCACTCAGTATTATGAGCCTTGTTATGAGGAACATGTATATGGATATTACCAGAACGGAGCCCAGGAACCCCCATTCTTCCCCTACGGTGCAGAATATGAAATCTGTACTTTGCTCAGGTACAAAATCAAATTTTGTCTGGGTACCCTTCAGGAATCCTTTTCCAATGAATCCTCCCGAGCCTATTGCTATTTTGGACTGGTGAACATTGTAGCCTGCCCCCATAAGGTCCTCTTTAATGCCCAACAGATTTTCAATCCTGGACCTCTGGTGTGGCTGAAGGATATTGTTGAAAATGAACTGTACGGAGAAAATGAGGATTATAGAGCAGACGAATCCCAGCATCAGGTATTTGAGGTGCCGTACCCTTTTCCCTTTGAATTTTACAATTGTAAATAGGGCTATTCCCATTGTAATCCCCAATGCAATGTACTCAAACCCAAATTGTGCCAGCGAAGGGATAAACTCCCTGGAGAGGGCAGGCATAAATCCAAGCAGAACAGATACCGGAATTATTACACACAGATGCTGTAGAATCCTGCCGGTATATATGCCGTTTATTATTCCCGACAAAGCAAAGAGTATTATAATGGCGGCAAGGGGGGATATTGCAAGGGTTACCACAAACAGCAATATTGAAAGCATCCCGAAAACAAGTACCCATCCGCTCAATCCTTCGCGGTAGAGCAGGAAAATGAATCCGCAGTAAACCAGTGCAGAACCTGTCTCCTTTTCCAGTATTATGAGGGCCATGGGGACCAGAATTGTTATGGCTACAGAGAGGGCATCCTGCATTTTTCCCAGCCTGAAGTTGTATTTGCTCATTATGTAGGCCAGAAAGAGGGAGGTGCTTATTTTGGATATCTCTGCAGGTTGGAAACTTACAGGGCCTATCTGGAACCAGGAGTGTGATCCGTTTACCTCTTTTCCCAGAAATGTTACCGCAATGAGCAGCACACATACAAACAGGTATATTGGGGGGGAGAGAACCGAGTATATTTTAGGGTTGAGCAGGAATAGTATTGACACAGCAAGTACAATGGCTGTGAGTATCCAGATAAACTGCATTCCGTATCTTTGGCTCATGTCAAAGATGGAACTGTGCTCTTCTGAATATACAGATGCAAATATGTTTATCCACCCTATAAATACCAGGAGCAGATAACATATTACCAAAGGTATGTCTATTTTGCCAAATCTGTTGTTTCCCATTTTTATCTCCTTTTTACAGGTACATTCTGCATGAGGTTGGCATCCTTCATCCTTTTCTCTACATCAGGTCTGGATGAGCCTCCGTTAAGGTATTTTTCTACCATCAGGGAGGCAATTGGGGCAGCCCATGTCCCTCCGAATCCTGCATTCTCTATATAGGCGGCTATTGCTATTTTAGGGTTTTCCCTTGGTGCAAAGCATATGAATACGGCGTTGTCTTTTCCGTGAGGATTCTGGGCGGTCCCGGTTTTGCCGCATATATCCAGACCTTCAACAAATGCCCCCCTTGCCGTGCCTCCCGCCCCAGGTGCGGCATTTACTGCCAGATACATCCCCTCAATTACCTTATGGAAATGGGAGGTATCAACAAGGGTATAATTCTTCTCCTTGAATCTGGGGTCTATTGGATTTCCTTCCGATTCCTTTACCAGATGGGGTATATAATAGTATCCCCTGTTGGCCAGGGTTGCAGCCAGATTGGCAAGGTGAAGAGGTGTTGCCCCTATTTCACCCTGACCTATGGAGAGGGAGATTATTGAGTTGGCCTTCCAACGGTTCTTGCCGTGTATTTTGTCATAAGTGGAGGTTGTGGGGAGTGTCCCACCAAGTTCCGACGGAAAATCACTTCCAAGTTTGCGTCCGAAACCAAAACTCATCACCATCTCACGCCAGTTGTTGAATGCATCGTAGATGTTGCCATATTTGTCGTTTTCAAGGATAGCCTTTAGTGTGTAGCAGTAATATGCATTGCAGGACATCATTATGGATTGTGTAAGATTGGTGGGGGAGGGGTGTGCATGACATCCCAGTTTCCTGTTGCCGTAATGGTATCCCATGCTGCAGTTGTACCTGGTTTCAGGGGTTATTACACCCTCTTGCAGTCCTATAAGGCCGTTAACCAGTTTGAATACAGATCCAGGAGGGTATGCAGACATTACTGCCCTATTGAACATGGGCTTGTAAGGGTCGTTCACTATCTCCTTATAGTGTTTGTTTATTGAAGCCAACTGCTCTATGTTTATGCCGGGACTTGAAATGAGAGCCAGTATTTCACCGGTAGAGGGTTCAATTGCAACAACACTTCCCACTTTGTCTTTCATAAGTTCTTCTCCGTATTGCTGCAGGTAGCCATCTATGGTTGATACAATATTGTTCCCCGGTATAGCAGGCTTGTCGTATGCCCCATCTTCAAAACTGCTCTGTATCCTGTTGTGTACGTCGCGCAGAAGGATACTGTACCCTTTCTCCCCCTTCAGGACATTCTCATAGGATTTCTCAAGTCCGCTGGCCCCTACATAGTCACCGCTTTTGTATTCGGGATTCCTTTTTATGAAGTTCTGGTCAACTTCAGTTACGTATCCGAGCAGATTTGCTCCAGCGGCAAATGGGTAGTTGCGGGAATTTCTGGATACGGCACTGAATCCGGGAAATTTGTATGATTTTTCAATGAAGATGCTGTACTGTACAGAGGGTACCTGCTTAAGGAATGTGAGGGCCTGGTATCCTATCTTCCTGCGGAATTTGCGGTATTCCCTGAATTTCTCCTTTACAAACTCGGGATCCAGTTCAAAGATTGAGCAGAAGTCGAGAGTATCAAACTCCTTAACCTCTATGGGGGTAACCATAATGTCATAGGTGTTCTTGTTCTCTACCAGGATGTTGCCGTTCCTGTCGAGGATAAGGCCACGTACAGGATATCGTGTCACATGTTTGTATGCATTGTTTTCTGCGGTAATCTTGTATTCATCCTGCAGTATCTGCAGATTGAAGAGTTGGGCAATGAGGATTAGCCCAATAACCAGTACTCCTATGATGAGAACATTCTTCTTTTCCATCTTATCTGAGGATTTTATCCAGCAGGGCTATATTGCACAGCAAGGCAATTATACTGTTGGCAATGATGCATACAGCCAGTTTCAACATTGTGTAGCCAAAGGTGAAGGATGCAGCCGAGTCCAGCAACATATATACGGTAAAGAAAACAGTGAGCATCAATGCATATATGAGGGCAAGTTTGGGAAGATCCAGCGTCCTTGGGATCAGCGGAGCGTTTTCGTATATGTCAAAACTTGCCTTGGGGATTGTAATTTTAAGCACCAGGGGACGAACGTATGCCATTGCCACCAGAGCCCCGGCATTGAGTCCCGCAACTCCGTCGCACAGGATATCAATACCCAATCCCAGGATGAAAGCTGTGAGCAGGTGCAGAAACCTGTTCATTGTTGGGGGAAGTAGAATTATGAACTGAGGGAAAATGGCAATGTAGAGTACAGGCCAGATGTTCACATATTCGCTCAGCAGAATCTGGCAAATTATCATAATTGCCCCCAATGTAATGTATTTGAGTGTTCCGTGCATCTATTCTACGCTCTTTACAAGTGAATCAATCTCTTTTTTCCTGTTGTTCCTTACTACCATAACATGGCTTACGCCTCTGAACTCCTGGAGCAGTTTCACATCTATCTCAAGGTGTATCCCATTTACCACCCGGAACCCTTCAACTGTACCTACAGGTATGTCGGGAGGGTAATATGAAGAGAAACCGCTGGTATATACGGTGTCTTTGAGGTTTACCTGGGTGTGTTGCGGTATTTCACTCAAAAGGGCCATTCCCTGGCTTTGGGGATTCCATGAAAGTGGTCCAAAAATCCCAGTCTTTCCAATTTTAGTACTCACTTGCTGGTTGGTATTGAGAAATGAGAGTACGTAGGTGTAGTTTTCACTCACTGCCATGGTAATTCCAATGGTCCCAACGGGAGTTATTACCCCCATATCTTCAGTAATGCCGTCTTTGTAACCTTTGTCCAATATAAGATAATTGTGGGAACTGCCCACAGTATTCCTTATGACCTTGGCTGTAATGAAGGAGAATTGCGGCTCTGCCAAATATGTATGCGAGGTGTCAAGGTTCTCCTTCTGCATGTACAGGCGGTGCATAAGGAGGGTGTTTTCGTCGGCAAGTCTCAGGTTTGTCTTTTTGAGGGAAGAGTACTCATCAATGGCAGCATATCTCTCCCAAAAAAATCCCTGTACCTCACGCAGCCTCCCTATGAGTCTGTATCTCTGTACTATCCCGTTGTTGCTCACCATATACAGGCATGCGGCCTCAAGCAGGATAAAAAGGAGAAACCTCCCCAACCCCAAGAGTAATGAAGGAGGTATTCTCATTTATTTTATCTCATTAAGAATGTAAGTTTGTCTGCTTTCTTCAAAGCAATGCTGGTTCCTCTGGCAACTGCCCTGAGCGGATCTTCAGCAACATGGAAAGGAATGTTTATCTTATCCTGCAGCCTCTTGTCCAAACCTCTTATAAGTGCTCCTCCTCCCGACAGGAATATACCCCTGTCAACAATGTCGGAGTAGAGTTCAGGAGGGGTCTGCTCAAGAACTGAAAGCACTGCTGCCTCAATTTTTGCAAGAGATTTGTCGAGGCAGTGAGCAATCTCCTGCGGAGTTACCGAAACCTCAACAGGGTGTGCAGTCATAAGGTTAGGACCCTTTACAAGATATGGCTCCGGACCGTCTTCAAGATCTATCAGAGCAGAGCCCGCATTAATCTTTATGAGTTCTGCTGTAATCTCTCCAATCTTTATATTGTGCTGTTGGCGCATATACTGCTGTATCTCCGCTGTAAAAACATCACCGGCAACCCTTATGCTCTCTTTGCATACAATGCCGCCAAGGGAAATTACGGCAATCTCAGTAGTACCGCCTCCAATATCCACAACCATATGCCCGCTAGGGGCCTCAACATCCAAACCTATTCCCAAAGCGGCGGCCATAGGTTCATATATGATATATACATCCCTACCGCCAGCATGCTCAGAAGAGTCACGCACGGCCCTTATCTCTACCTCGGTGCTTCCCGACGGAATGCAGACAACCATCTTCAGGCTTGGGCTGAACAATGACCTCTTGTTGTTTATCATCTTCACAAATCCCCTGATCATCTGCTCTGCAGCGTTGAAGTCTGCAATTACACCATCTTTAAGTGGTCTGATGGTCTTTATGTTGGGATGTGTCCTCTCGTGCATCAGCCTTGCCTTTTGGCCAAAAGCAATAGGTTTGTTGGTATTCTGGTCAATTGCAACTATGGAAGGCTCGTCCAGCACAATCTTGTCATTCATAAAGATGACAGTATTGGCGGTACCCAAGTCAATGGCCAGTTCCTGTGTCAAAAATGAAAATGCCATAAATTAGTGTTTGAAGTGTCTTACACCAGTTATTACCATTGCTATACCGTTGTTGTTGCAGTAATCAATGCTCTCGTTGTCCCTTATTGAACCGCCAGGCTGGATTACTGTCTTTATCCCCTCTTTTGCTGCAATTTCAACGCAGTCTGCAAACGGGAAGAATGCATCTGATGACATTACTGCCCCCTCAAGTGAGAATCCGAACGATTTTGCCTTTGCAATGGCCTGTCTCAAGGCATCAACCCTGGATGTCTGGCCTGTACCGCTGGCAAGCAACTGTTTTCCTTTTGCAAGTACAATTGCATTGGATTTGGTATGTTTCACAAGTTTGTTTGCAAAGATAAGGTCCTCAATCTCGTCGGGACGAGGCTGTTTGTCTGTTGCAGGTTTAAGTTCTTCTGGGGTCTCAACATGTGAATCCCTCTCCTGAACAAGCACGCCGCCAAGCAGTGAACGGAATTTTACAGGGGTAGGGGTTACATTGTTGTTCTCAAGGATAATCCTGTTCTTCTTTGATTTGAGGATTTCAAGGGCCTCAGCATTGTATGAAGGGGCAATCACAACCTCAAAGAAAATCTTGTTCATCTCTTCTGCAGTAGCCTTGTCAACCTCGGTATTGGTAACAATTATACCGCCGAAAGCAGATACAGGGTCACCTGCAAGGGCTTTTTCCCATGCCTCAAGGGCAGTGGCAGCACTTGCGCATCCGCAAGCATTGTTATGTTTGATTATTGCAACTGTAGTCTCCTGGAAATCTGAGATGAGTTCAACTGCAGCCTCAATGTCCAACAGGTTATTGTGGGAAATCTCCTTGCCGTGAAGTTGTTTTGGAAGGGAGCCTTCAGCGCCATAGTAGGTTCCCTTCTGGTGAGGGTTTTCTCCATATCTCAAGGTCTGGGCTTTCTGCTGGCTCTGCTTGAAGGCAGGAATCTCAAACTTTCTGTTGAAATAGTTGAAGATTGCAGTGTCATAATGTGAACTTACATTAAATGCCTGGGCTGCAAAATACTCCCTCTCTTCCAATGTGGTCCTGCATCCCCTCTCTTTAAGGATATCAAGCAGGGTGCCGTAAGAATCCTTTGAAGGGATGATTACAACGTCGTTATAGTTTTTGGCGGCTCCTCTGATAAGGGAGATGCCTCCTATATCTATCTTCTCAATAATGTCTGCATGCGATGCATTTGCAGCAACATACTCCTCAAAAGGGTAAAGGTCAACAATAACAAGATCTATTGAAGGGATCTCGTACTGTACAATCTCCTTGGCATCCTGCTCGTGCTCCCTTCTGTTGAGGATACCTCCAAACACTTTCGGGTGAAGTGTCTTTACCCTGCCGCCAAGAATTGACGGGTAGCCGGTAACTGACTCAACGCTTTTTACCGGAATGCCAAGGCTCTCCAGAAATGAATAGGTTCCACCAGTAGAGAGAATCTCTACACCGTTCTCTGCCAAGATTTTCACAATCTCTTCCAATCCGTCCTTGTAATAAACGGAAATTAGGGCCCTTTTAATCTCTTTCACTGTATTTTTATATTTAAAGGTTTAAAAAATCAAACTGTTACAGGTTGCTAAATTACAAAAAAATAACCTATTATTTGGTATATTTGCATGCATTTTATTTACAATATTATAAACAATGGCAATAATGGACCGGAGCAATATCTATATAATCATTACAGCAGGTGGCGTTGGCCGCAGGATGGGAGGAAAAACCGCCAAACAGTTTATAGAACTTGAGGGGAAACCTGTATTGCTGAGGACAATTGATATGTTCAGGAAATGGTATCCCAATGCAAACATAATACTTACCCTGCCTCAGGAGTACAAGGAGTACTGGAGGAACTATTGCTTTGAGAACAACCTGTGGTTCAAGCACATTATTGCATCGGGGGGTATTACCAGGTTCCATTCGGTCAAGAATGCCCTGGAGTATGTTCCGGATGGGGCGCTCGTTGCCGTACATGACGGAGTGAGGCCGTTTGTCCCCAAAAGGGTGCTTGCCTGTCTGTTCGGGTTTGATTTTGCAAAGGAGGGTGTGGCAGGAGTGATTCCGGTAATGCCGTCAATAGAGTCAATGCGTATATATACTTATGGGGCAGACGGGATGCCGGATGGCTCAAGGACTGTAAACAGGGATGAATACATGTTTGTACAGACACCCCAGGTGTTTGATTCAACTATACTTAAGGAGTGCTACAAAAAACCGTACTCTCCAGCATTTACAGATGATGCATCAGTTGTGGAGAGCAGCGGATATAAGGTCGCAACAACACAGGGGAGCAGGTTCAATATCAAACTTACAACTCCCGAGGATCTGTTGCTTGCAAGGATGTTCCTGTCATTGGAACAGGAGGAATAGTGCTATTTCTTTTTGCTTCCCCCCTTCTTCTCAGGATAACTCTTTACCCACACCTGTCTCTCTATGGCCTGGTCCAGTGAAACCATTGTCTCGGTCTTGAGGACGCCAGGTATATTCTGTATGGTGTTTATCAGGATTTCCATAAGGTGGTCGTGGTTGGTACAGTATATTTTCAGCAGCAAAGAGTGCTTTCCTGTAACAAAATGACACTCCACAACTTCAGAAATCTGTTTCAGACAATCAATAACCTCCGGGTATTTGTTGGCCTCGGAGAGGCTTACCTCTACAAATGCACAAACATTGAGTCCGAGAGTCTGTGGCTTAACCAACAGCCTTGAGCCCGTAATTATCCCCAGGGTCTCCATTTTCTTTACCCTCTGGTGTATTGCGGCACCTGAGACACCGCATTCTCTGGCAATTTCCAGAAAAGGCATTCTTGCATTTTTAACCAGGAATGAAAGGATCTTCTGGTCAATTTCGTCTATCTGGTGTTTCAGCATTTTTGTAACGATTTGTTAGTAATCTCTACAAAAATATGAAAATAATTTACAAAATGGAATATTTTCTGCTCCCACCCACTATTTTTTTCTTTTTGAAGCCGTTTTGCTTCCCGACGGTTTTGTCTTGGCTATTATCTCCAGACATGCAGCGGCATCCAGTGTTTTGGCATCTGTCCCCTTTGGAATCTTGTAGTTTTCGCCGGCATGTTTGATATATGCGCCAAAACGGCCGTTGAGTACCTGGATATCCTCAGCATCAAAATGCGCTATGAATTTTTCCGCCTCCTTACGTGCATGTTCCTCAATAAGCGCTATGGCAGTCTGCTCATCTATAGTGCGGGGGTCATACCCTTTGCCAAGAGACACGAACTTGCTGTTATATTTGAGATATGGGCCAAACCTTCCCACTGCGGCAACAATTTTTTTGCCATCCAATTCGCCTACTGTACGGGGGAGTTCAAAGAGTTTGATGGCCTCTTCCAGGGTTATGGATTCAATCAGTTGCCCTTTCTGGAGTGAGGCAAACTGTTTGTCGGGATCATCATTTGTCCCTTTCTGTACAAGAGGACCAAATTTGCCCAGACGTACAATCATTGTCTTTCCGCTCTGAGGGTCGGTACCCAATACCCTTTCAGCATTGGTGTGGGTGCTCTCCTGCAAAGTGATGTCAACCTGGCTGTGGAACGGATTGTAGAATGACTCAATAACCTTGTTCCATACCAGTTTGCCCGCCGCTATCTTGTCAAAATCCTCCTCAACTTTAGCAGTGAAGCCGTAGTCGAGGATGTTTTCAAAGTTTTTGCTCAGGAAGTCTGTTACAAGGATTCCTATATCTTCAGGGAAGAGTTTCCCTTTCTCGGCACCTGTTGTTTCGGTGAACGGTACTGCAGATATCTCACCACCCTTGAGTGTGATCTTTGTATATCTCCTCTCAATGCCATCGCGGTTCTCCTTAACTACATAACCTCTCTTCTGGGTTATGGTGGAGATTGTAGGGGCGTATGTAGAAGGTCTTCCTATGCCAAGTTCTTCCAGTTTCTTTACAAGGGAAGCCTCTGAATACCTTGGCGGCTTCTGGGTGAAGCGTTCGGTTGCAGTAATCTCCAGATTCTCCATTGTCTGGTTCTCCTGCAATGCTGGGAGCATCTGGTTCTCATCCTCCATCTCCTCGTCATCCCTGCTCTCAAGGTAGAGTTTGAGGAATCCGTCAAATACTACCTGTTCACCCTGAGAGAGAAATTTCTCTGCAAAATTGCTGCTCCCAATGGTTATGTCGGTCTTCTCGAGTTCCGCATCCGCCATTTGCGAGGCAACGGTCCTTTTCCAGATAAGGTTGTAGAGTTTCTTCTCCTGAGGGGTACCTTCAATTGCGCTGTTTGCAGGATATGTAGGCCTTATGGCTTCGTGAGCCTCCTGTGCCCCTTTGCTCTTGGTCTTGTATTGTCTTACCTTTGAGTATTCTGCACCGAACTCCTGTGCTATCACAGCCTTAACGCTGTTTATTGCAAGTTGGGACAGGTTGGTGGAGTCTGTTCTCATATATGTGATAAGTCCGCTCTCATACAGTTTCTGCGCTATACGCATAGTCTGTGATACGGAAAGGCCAAGTTTGCGGGCCGCCTCCTGCTGCAGTGCTGAAGTTGTAAATGGAGGTGCAGGAGTTCTGGTTATATGTTTCTTTTCTACATTTTCAATGGTAAATGCGGCATTCTTGCATTTTTGCAGGAATGCTGTAGCCTCGTCCTGGGTGTTGAACCTTGTGTCCAATGTGGCGTTCACCTTTACACTCTTTTTGGCCCCGGTAGGGTAGAAAACGCCGTTTACCCTAAAGTATGGGGTTGAGTTGAATGCCATTATCTCCCTCTCCCTCTCCACTATAAGCCTTACAGCAACAGACTGTACCCTGCCTGCAGAGAGTTTTGGTGCCACTTTTTTCCACAGAATTGGGGAGAGTTCAAATCCTACAAGCCTGTCCAGAACCCTCCTGGCCTGCTGGGCCATTACCAGGTTGTTGTCTATTGAGCGCGGGTTTTCAATGGCATTGAGGATGGCATCTTTTGTAATCTCATGGAATACTATCCTTTTTGTGTTCTCCGCCTTGAGGTTAAGGGTATGGAAAAGGTGCCATGCTATGGCCTCTCCCTCGCGGTCCTCATCGGATGCAAGCCACACTGTATCTGCTTTCTTTGCAAGGCTCCTGAGTTCTGAAACAACCTTTTTCTTGTCATCAGAAATTTCATAAACAGGCTCAAAGCCATTCTCTATATTTATGCCCAGATTCTTCTTCTCAAGATCCCTGATATGGCCGAAACTCGATTTTACAACAAACCCTTTTCCAAGGAACTTTTCAATAGTTTTTGCCTTTGCAGGCGACTCCACAATTACCAGATTCTCTCCCATTACATACATATTTACATGAATTTGCAAAGTAAGCCATAAAGTAGGTTAAAATGCAAATTTTTATTGTTAATTTTGCCAAATTGTTATGTTTTACAACAAACTGTCGGGAGGATTATTATGGAAATAAAAAATAGGAAAAGAGTGGTGAAATGGGTGTGGATTCTGGCCTTTTCGCCGGTGGTCATGGTGCTTGCGGCATTGCTGTGTGTAGGCATTTTCGCAGACATACCTTCATTTGAGGAACTGGAGGACCCAAAGAGCAATCTGGCAACTCAGATAATCTCTGAAGACGGTACGGTCATAAACACTTTCCATATAGAGAACCGTTCGTATGTAACCTTTGATGAATTGTCGCAACCCCTCAGGGATGCCATTGTGGCAACTGAGGATGTGAGGTTCTACAACCATAGCGGAATAGATGCAAAGAGCCTTGCCCGCGTTATTGTAAAGTCGTTCCTTATGGGTAACCGTTCGCAGGGAGGAGGTGGAAGTACCCTTTCGCAGCAGTTGGCCAAATCCCTTTTCCCAAGGGATACCGTAAGGTCAAAATTCCCTGGAGCCAAATATTTTGTATTGGGGGCAAACAAGTTCAAGGAGTGGATTACAGCGGTAAAACTTGAGCGGAACTATACCAAGGAGGAGATTCTGAGCATGTATATGAATGCAGTCTTTTTTGGCAGCAATGCATACGGAATAAAGGCGGCGGCGCAGACATTCTTTGGGAAACTTCCTATAGATCTTAATGTAGAGGAGAGTGCCCTCCTTGTGGGAATGGTGAACATGCCAACCCGTTACAACCCTGTGCGCAATCCCGACAAGTCCCTTGTCCGCCGCAACCATGTGATTGGGCAGATGTGCAAATACGGGTATATAACCAAACAGGAGAGGGATTCTCTGAGGGAACTTCCAATAACCCTTTCATACTCCCGACAAGACCACAATTCAGGACTTGCACCTCATTTCCGTGATATGATAAAGAGGGTGATGAATGCCAAGGAACCGCAGAGGAAGAACTACTACAATGTGGAGGATTACCGTGCAGATTCAATTGCATGGATGGATGACCCTTTGTATGGCTGGCTGAACAAGAATCTGAAGCCCGACGGAACAAAATACAACCTCGACAAGGATGGACTGAAAATCTATACCCCAATAAATGCCAAGATGCAGCAGTACGCGGAGGAGGCAGTTGCCGAGCATTTGGGCAAGGACCTGCAGAGGCAGTTCAACAGGGAACTCAGATGGAAGAACAACAGGCCGTTTGCCAATGATGTGCCCAAGAATGTGATTGAGTCAATAATGAAGCAGGCCCGCCGCTGGAGCGACCGTTACCGCTCCATGAAGAAGGACAACGCAACAGATGAACAGATACTCAAGAGTTTTGAAACCCCTGTAAGGATGAGGGTGTTTGCATGGAATGACAAGGGTTATGTGGATACAGTAATGACTCCGAACGATTCCATAAGATACTACAAGTCTTTCCTAAGGGCAGGATTCATGGCCATGGAGCCGGGGAGCGGCTATGTGAAGGCTTATGTGGGGAGCGGCAACTACAGGTATTTCAAATATGACCAGGTTAAGCAGGGCAAGAGGCAGGTGGGCTCAACATTCAAGCCATTCCTCTATACCCTTGCAATGCAGAACGGTTATACCCCTTGTGACAAAGTGGTTAATGTGCCGCAGTCATTTGTTATTGGGGAAGATATCTGGACACCTAAAAGTACAGACAAGCCAGAGTGGATAGGCAAGACCGTTACCCTCAAGTGGGGCCTTACAAAGAGTTCCAACAACATATCCGCATTCCTGATGAAGCAGTTTGGCCCTAAAGCCCTTGTGGATATGGCCCACACCATGGGTGTGAAATGCTGGCTCGATCCTGTAGAGTCATTGTGTGTGGGGTCTGCAGATGTGCCGGTTTACCAGATGGTTTCTGCCTTTAATACCTTCCCTGGCAGAGGAGTATATGCAGAGCCGGTGTATGTTACCAGAATTGAGGACAAGATGGGCAATGTACTGGCAACCTTCTCGCCGCGCCGCAAGGAGGCAGTAAGTGAACAGACTGCCTATCTTATGGTAAACCTTATGAAAGGTGTGGTGAATGAGGGAACTGCAGCGCGTATCAGAAGCAAGTATGTGAAGGAGGGTGAAGTTGCGGGCAAGACCGGAACCACAAATGACCAGTCTGACGGATGGTTCATAGGCTACACCCCTAAACTTACCGCCGGAGTATGGGTAGGTGCTGAAGACAGGCAGGTGCATTTCAATAGCCTGGCTTTGGGAGGAGGTTCCAATATGGCCCTCCCTATATGGGGTATCTTTATGAAGAAGGTGCTGGAAGACGGTACTTTGGGCATTACACCGTACGACCAGTTTGTGGCGCCCCAGGGTTTCAACCTCAATTTGAATTGTGACGGCAGTGACAGCGACATTGCAGCCCAGGAGAAATCTGCCGAGGAAAACTATTTTGGATTCTAACATTTATTGCAGTATATGAAGAAAAGCATTGCGTTGATATACGGTGGAAACTCGGAGGAGGCCGGAATATCCGTACAGAGCGGGAAAAATGTATCCGGAAATATTTGTCGGGAAGAATATGATGTTTATGAAGTGCTGTTGAAGGGGATGCATTGGAGGGTGCTCAATCCTTCAGGCGGTGTGGTGGAAGAGGGGCTTGCAGAACGTGGACTGGAGAATCCTTCTGAAGTGGGAGTTGAAGTTGACAAGACAGACTTCTCTTTTGTAAGGGAAGGAAAGAGGGTGAAGTTTGACATGGCATTCATCATGATTCATGGCAATCCGGGTGAAAACGGACTGTTGCAGGGATACCTGGAGATGATGGGGGTTCCGTACAACACATGCAGTGCATATGTGTCGGCAATAACATTTGACAAGCACTCCTGCAAGAGATTCATAGAGCATGCGGGGATAAAAATGGCCAAGGATGTATTCCTGCGCAGGGGTACTGCCTACAATGCCGTGGAGATTGTTGAAGAACTGGGGCTGCCTGTATTTGTGAAACCTACCAACGGAGGCAGCAGTTTTGGTATTACCAAAGTGAAAAGGGTTGAGGATTTGGAGGCTGCGGTGGAACTGGCATTCAGGGAGTACGATTCTGTAATTATAGAGGAGAGCATTGTGGGTAGGGAACTCACCAACGGCATATATCAGGATGGTGAACAATTGGTAAAATTGCCTGTAACTGAAATTGTAACCACAAGGGAATTCTTTGACTATGAGGCAAAATACCTTGGTGAGAGCCAGGAGATTTGCCCTGCCCAGATCCCTTGCGAACTCACTTTGAGAATTCAGGAAACAACGGAGAAGATTTACAGATATATGGGATGCAGCGGCCTGGTGAGGATGGACTACATTGTACGTGGGGAGGAAATCTTCTTCCTTGAAACCAATACCGTACCGGGAATGACCCCAATGAGCCTTGTACCGGCCCAAGTGAGGGCAGCGGGTATCCCTATGAGCAAGTTCTTCAGTACCCTCATTGAAAATATAAGGTAGCAGGTATCTTTCTGCTTTCCTGCTGCCGGGCACGTTTTGGGTGCCTTTGTGCCCGGGTTGCCGGTGGTGGGCACGCTGAGAGGTGGTTTTGTGCCCGAAGAAGCATTTTCCCTGCTGCTGGGCACGTTTTGGGTGCCATTTGTGTCCGGGTTGCTGGTGGTGGGCACGCTGAGAGGTGGTTTTGTGCCCGAGGAAGCATTTTTCCTGCTGCCGGGCCATTTAGGGTGCCATTTGTGCCCAAGTTTCCGGTGGTGGGCACGCTGAGAGGTGATTTTGTGCCCGAGGAAGCATTTTCCTTGCTGCCGGGCATGTTTTGGGTGCCATTTGTGCCCGGGTTGCCGGTGGTGGGCACGTTTTGGAGGGTATTTGTGACAAATGCATGCAAATAGAGCGGGTTTGTCACATTTATGTAGTTTTTTGTGACAATAGAATGACTTTACGCAATTTCATAGATTATACACTGGAGCAACTTGCTCCCCTTTACCCGCAGCAGGAGTGCAAGGCGATAGCTGTGCGTATGCTCAAGGAACTTCTGGCAGGGTATAAGGGGTATGAGCATTTGGTGGAGCCGGGAACAGAACTGGCTACTTTTAAGTTGGCGGTGCATTTCTGCAAAAGTGAGTATAGAGAGTGCCTGTGTACTCAGGAGAAGGCATCAAATGAAGAGATTCCTTTGTTGCAGCAAGTACCCGCTGCCGAAGAGTATCTCCTTTCATGTGTTGCGCGTCTGGCAACGGGGGAGCCGTTGCAGTATGTATTGGGATATGAGTGGTTCTGTGGGCACAAATTCAATGTGGCTCCAGGGGTGCTGATACCCCGTCCGGAGACTGAGGAACTGGTGAACAAGGTGCTTGAAGTTGCTGTAGCAGGTACTTCATATAATCCGGTTAAGACTGAAATAAGTTTTTCATCTGCAGGAACAGTTCAGCGGCAATCATCTGCAGCAACAGTTCAGCGGCCACTGCGGATTCTTGATATCTGTACTGGCAGCGGATGTATTGCCTGGAGTGTGGCAGCGGCACTTCCCCAGGCAGAGGTTTATGCTTGCGACATCTCTTGGCAAGCATTGCAGATAGCCCGCTCGCAAAGTATTTTTACTTTTGGTGGAACATCTGAGCAGGAAAATTGCGGAATATTTGAGCAGACGGGATGCGGAACGCCGGCACGGGTGAATTTTTTTGAGTGTGATATCCTGTCACCTGAGGCGGAGCAGACGATCCTTTTCCAATGTGCTGCATCAGAGAAGGCCGGGGAGGTAAATGTGGCAGTGAAGGCCGGGGGGGCTGTGAAGGCAAATGAGGCAGAGAAGACCGGAGAGGTAAATGAGGCAGTGAAGACCGGGGGGGCAGGGATGGAGGGGCATCTTGGCGGGATGTTTGATATCATTGTGAGCAATCCGCCATACGTATGCGAATGTGAAAAATCCCAGATGCGGGCCAATGTGCTGGAGCATGAGCCACATCTGGCCCTTTTTGTTCCCGACAATGATCCTTTGAGATTCTACAGGGCAATTGCACAGTTGTCGGGAAGAATACTTAACCCGGGTGGGGTACTGCTCTTTGAGATAAATGAGAGGTTTGGGCAACAAACTGCCCACCTGATGCAGGAGGTAGGCTATACCAACTGTCAGGTGCTGCAGGATATGTTTGGAAAGGAGAGGATAGTGCTGGGTTACAAGAACTTCTCGTAGGCTGCCATGTCTATGAGACCGTGACCGCTGAGGTTGAACAGGAGCACTTCTTCCCTTCCTTCTTCTTTTGCCTTGAGGGCCTCCCGGATGGTGGCTGCAATGGCGTGGGTGGATTCTGGAGCCGGGATTATTCCTTCTGCTCTTGCAAATAGGATTCCTGCGCTGAATGTCTCGTCTTGCGGTATTGCCACTGAGTTGATGTAGCCGTCGAGAACCAACTGGCTTACAATCTGTCCACCTCCGTGGTATCTGAGACCTGCAGCGTGTATCTGCTCAGGCTGGAAGTCACTTCCGAGTGAGAGCATTGGAATGAGCGGTGTGGTTCCGGCAGTATCTCCAAAGTCGTACATCATTTTACCCTGAGATAGTTTTGGACAGCAGGCAGGTTCTGCGGCTATGAATTGTGTTGTTTTGCCTTCTGTGAGGTTGTGGCGCAGGAATGGGAATGCTATTCCGGCAAAGTTTGAACCGCCACCGAAACAGGCAATCACTTTGGTTGGGTAGTCTCCCGCAATCTCCATCTGCTTTTCGGCCTCAAGTCCTATGATTGTCTGGTGCAACAGTACATGATTGAGCACACTTCCAAGCACGTATCTGCAGTTTGGGGTTCTGGATGCCATCTCAACTGCCTCTGAGATTGCTATACCCAGGCTCCCTCCGCAATCTGGCTGGGTTGCCAGCATATTGCGTCCAAACTCAGTTACTTCAGACGGTGATGCGTGTACGTTGCCGCCATAAGTGCGCATTACCAGTTTGCGGTATGGTTTTGCATAGTAACTGTTTTTTACCATGAAGACATTCAAATCCAGTCCAAAGTGCTCGCAGGCAATGCTCATTGATGAGCCCCATTGTCCGGCTCCAGTCTCGGTGGTAAGGTGGGTAATCCCCTGAATCTTGTTGTAGTATGCCTGTGGAATTGCAGAGTTCAGTTTGTGGGATCCTACAGGGCTTACACTCTCATTCTTGAAGTATATTTTTGCGGGGGTATCCAGAGCCTTCTCAAGTCCGCTCGCACGCACCAATGGGGTGGGACGGTAAATCTTCAGAAGTGTACGCACCTCGTCGGGAATATCAATGAATCTCTCCTTTGAGAACTCCTGTGCAACAAGTTCCTTTGCAAACAGTTGCTCCATCTCCTCTTTCTTGAGGGGCTCCCTGGTTTTTGGGTTCAGCAGGGGTTGCGGCTGGTTTGGCATATCTGCCAATATGTTGTACCATTGTTTTGGAATTTCATCCTCCGGCAATGTGATTTTCTTTGTTGTTTTCATAATTTGTTAAAAAATTTGTTTCACCAGTTCTGCTACTGTGGCAATTTGTATTACCTGCACTCCTTTGTGCGGTTTTCCCTGAGGGGTGTTGTATGAAGAGATGAAGATCTTCTTCATGCCAAGTTTTGCCGCTTCGGCAATTCTCTTTTCAATCTGGCTCACAGGGCGTATTTCTCCGCTGAGACCAATTTCCCCGGCAAAAGCCACGTTAGGAGGGAGGCTTGAATCAAAGTTTGATGAAAGGATTGCTGCAACTATTGCCATGTCGCATGCTGGGTCTGTAATTTTTAATCCTCCAGCAATGTTCAGGAAGACATCTTTCTGGGAGAGTTTGAACCCTACCCTTTTCTCCAGAACGGCAAGGAGCATGTTCATGCGGCGCACATCAAATCCTGTGGCCGAGCGTTGCGGGGTGCCGTAGGCTGCAGTACTTACAAGTGACTGTACCTCAATAAGGAAGGGTCGGCTTCCGTCAAGCATGGCTGATACTGCTATGCCGCTGAGTTCTGCCCCGTGCATTGGGATGAACATCTCGGAAGGGTTCAGAACCTCCCTCAGACCGTCTGAACACATCTGGTAAACGGCCAGTTCTGCTGTAGAGCCAAAGCGGTTCTTTATGCTCCTGAGAATTCTGTAGGCGTGGCGGTTGTCCCCTTCAAATTGCAGCACTACATCTACTATATGTTCCAGCACCTTTGGGCCGGCAATGCTTCCGTCTTTTGTTATATGTCCAATGAGGATAACCGGTGTGCCTGTCTCTTTGGCGTAGCGGAGAAGGGCTGCCGCGCATTCCCTTACCTGGGAGACGCTTCCTGCAGATGATTCAATATTCTGGGAATATATTGTCTGTATTGAGTCAATTATTACAAGTTGCGGGGAGGCTGCATATGCCTCTTTGAGTATGTTCTCCAACAGGGTTTCTGAGAGGACAAGGCAGTTGTCATGTGTCCCTCCCAGCCTCTGGGCACGCATCTTTATCTGTTTGGCGCTCTCCTCTCCGGAAACATACAATGTACGGAGCGTATCATTCATGAGAGGTATCTGGAGGCTCAGCGTAGATTTCCCTATACCCGGTTCGCCGCCAAGAAGTACCAGGGAGCCTTTTACCATTCCCCCTCCAAGTACGCGGTCCAATTCATTTCCTGCGTCACAAATATCTTCCTGTGCATTTGTCCTGTTTCCCAGGATGATTCTGCTCTCCTGTCCGCTCTCAATTTGCGGCAGGGGCTGAGGCTTGGAATTGCCGGATCCCTGAAGGTATGACTGTACCCTGGATGTGAGGGATGCACTGTCGGGAGACTTGCTTACAATCTCCTCAACCATTGTATTCCACTCTCCACAGGCAGGACATTTGCCCATCCATTTTGCACTTTCATTCCCGCATGCACTGCAGAACCACGCTTTTTTAATTTTTGCCATAGCACATTACATCTCGTTACGGCAAATTTAATGAATAATGATTATATTTGTGCATTAGTGTCCGGTAAAAATTTATAAAAGTTCTTTGAAAATATTGAATGTTAGGTAGTTACAGAGGTTTTTGGAGCGCGCCGATTTGAAATTATCTTTGCCAGACTAACGTAGAATGGCATATGCATAAAGGAAAATACG
>SUYL01000037.1 GCA_015060445.1 Bacteroidales bacterium | reverse complement strand
AACGCCTAAGGGCGGCCTTGCCAAACAATCCTGCAAACGCTATTTGAGGCCTATCTGAGACAATCCACAGAACCTTAACAATACAAAATTATTAACTAACCAGTCTAATTATAGGCTGTCCAAAAAAGGGGAAGGCGACAGTATGACTATATCAATGAGCCGACCTTGGCTGACGCCATCATGGACCGCCTCACCGCCAATGCGGTTCGGGTTGAACTGAAAGGAGACTCGATGAGAAGAAAAAATTAGAAAAAATAATAACTTTGCCGAACCTAAAGCGACCATATCTGAGGTGGTACATTTGAAAACGCTCTAGGAGGTACATTCAATGTGATATAGTCAAATTTTATGGATAGTGTCTCAAAAGGCAGTGTCGCTCCACTTGTCGTTTCAAAGAGACAACGACTATTCTTATGGAATATACTTCGTATAAACTCTTATTTTTTCTTTGTCTTCAGGAATGCCGTTTTCTATTATCTTAATTTCAAGCCTGTCTTCCGTCAAAAGTAACACCTTACCTTGAGATATTGTGCCTGTCTGCTCGCAGAACTCTTCAATATATGTGGTTCCGGTTTTGGATGATACCCTGTAATATGTGAGATTACGCCCTGTTTCAACCACATTCCCTTGAGAATCTTTCGCTAATCCCTTATATTGGCAAATGGGGTGATTATCACTATATGTCATAATAATGGTTGAATCTGTCAGTAACCATTGGCCGGCAACATGGCTTTTATATTTCTCTGTTTCAGATACATCAGAAGATGATGTGTAAAAATTCATTTTTTTGTATTTCCTATCTGCGAAAACTTTATCAAGGATTGAAGGGGCCAATACTTCCGCCCATGCGAAGTAATTCAGATCCTGAAGAATACTGTTTTCAATATTACTTTTTATAATATCTGTCTTTATATACGGATTCTTTGCTTTATGGAGTTCCAATGCAGAATCATAGTAGATGTAAGCTTGCTGAAACTCTCCTTTTGATAAACAGATATGCCCATAATTTACAAGAAACGACTCATCTGCAGTTCTCCAATCAATTCCATTTGACTCAATCCTTCCGTACAATATCTCGGCCAAATCAAAACGGCCGCATTTCTCTGCAATCCAACTGAGATTTACAGGGGATGCCCAATTTAGATTGTCATAAAATTCCGCTTCTATATATTTTTCAAGATAATAATCTGCCGAATGCATATCCCCTATCTTTGCGCAGTTGAGAATATAAAGTAATATATCTTCAGAGTACCCTTTGTCGGGATAAAGGTTTTTCATTGATTCTAACGGCATACTGAGGTTATATAGACATGTCGCATATTCAAAATCTCTATCATCGGGAATATCATCTGTCAGTTGTTCATTAAAACCAACATATAGGTAATTCAATCTTTTCTCATTCACATAAATATTGTCTGCAGGTGATAGTTGGTGGCTGATATTGTTAAGACCATAAAAAAGATCATCTGCAACAGCTATAGTACTTTCCAAAGATTCATTCTTTGTTGTCAGCACATTAACATAGAGAAACAATAACCCCAGTAAAAATATAATGGATAAAGAATATATGACAATATTCTTTAGAATAGCAAACTTGTCAGAAATTAAATAGGGTTTAAAGATGGATTTTTTCCAAAATAGTCTTCTGTAATACTCTATAGACATTGAAATGCTTACTAAAAAAAATATCAGTGGTATCAATAAAGCATACCAGTCCGATACACCTTTAAACATCTCGAATAGTGCTTCTGCAAATAATAGCGCCGTAAATACCCACCACATAGCCATGGTGGCTCCAATAGTCTTATAATCAGGAATGCCTGTTATCCTTAACCAAAGGGCTCTCCCTGATAAAGCTATAGCACCTGAAACAAGTATTAGTATATCCCATAATGTCAACCCTTCATACCATTGCTTCATCTCATGGTCTACTGGAAGAATTCCTAAGATAGAGACAATTGTTGAAAGAGCAACCAATATTATCAACGGGAATAGGAAACAATGCTTTACTAACCCTTTCCTACGCTGCTTTTTTAAGGATTTTGTTATGAATTCATGTGTAAGTGGAGTAAGCAATTTTTCATACTTGAACAGAAAGTATTCCGCCTGCAACAGCAATGACCTTTCCTGAATAAGTCCTTTGACTGATTTGTTGTCTGCTGCCCAATAGCCAGCCTGCTTTTGGTAATAATCATTCTGTTTGAGGAATTGTGCTTTAGTATTGCACCACTCCCTAATTACTGACCAGAAATTAATAAGCATTTCGTGAACTATTGTAATGGTTGCCTCCCCAGCAGAATTCTTACCCGATACAAAAAGATGGGCATCCACCAACTGCTGCAGAACATCTTTTCGCAATTTGGATCTGGCCACATCCTTCATCAAAGATGTTTTCCTTACAAAAAGCTTCCCTTCCTTGTCTGAAATAGTTATTACAGTTCCTAGCATATCAGAGAACACACTCTTCTCCTGCTCTGTAAATCCATTGTACACTTTGTCTGCATATTTTATAATTGCACCATTAAGTTTGCCAATGGATTCATATGCCTCATAAGTAAGTATTTGGGTAGACTTGCATGCATTGTAAAGTTCAGAGAGTCCGAACTCTATCAAAGGCAGTTCGCCCAAAGCAAACGCATCCTGAGCTATCTGCCTGCTCAGCTTTACACCTTTGTCATTGATTTCCCAACTTAAATTCGCTTTCCTTGCCGGTTCTTCTACAATTTCTATAATACCCTCATATAAAACTTTAGGTAGATCCACCACAATAGCATTATTCTTTATAAGATGCAGATCCGGGTATCTGGAGAAAACATTATAGAAATCGCTTCTCATAGAGAAAATCATCTGTATGCACCTTATTTCACATAATCCCCGCAACAGAATGAAGGTTCGGATTCTTTCCTGTTCCTGAATTTCATTATCGCTAAAAAGCTCTTCAAACTGGTCTAACAGGAACACCGTCTTAAGTTCACTACATGAATTATCCAATGCATATTTGAGATGGCTGAAATTGTATCCCACCTCTATTCCGTTGTTAAGTTCATCAAGAACAGGATTTCCTTTTAGGTAAGGAAATTCATTGACCAGGATATTAATAATTCCGCTATAAATGTTGTTATGGAATACAGAAGGGATTATTTCATTAACATGTTCCTTGGTAACAGTGCTGCCGTAATTAACAAAATGCGGCAGGAGTCCCGCTTTAATAAATGATGACTTTCCGGAACCGCTTTCTCCCAAAACAAGTAGCGGCTGTCTCAGTTTCTGATCCATAAGCGTCAATTTCTGGGCAACTTCATAAACCATATCCTTACGCCCGCAGTAGATTGCGCTCTGTTCAAAAGTAAAAGAATTAAGTCCTACATAAGGGTTGCCTTCCCACTCCCGCACATTCACATTTTTGCCAATAGCGTCTATTATAAGTTTCTTCAGATGGGTCCTGAGTCTTTCTTCAAAAGTCTGCTGCTTGTCAAACTGCCAATACGCATAATTGGTATTTGTTTCTGCATCATGGAATTTCTCGCCAATAAAGGAATGTAGCATCTCTTGCTGTTTCAATGCATCTTTTATGGCCACTGTAGACATTCCATTTGCAAACTGCACCTCTACATCCTTAACATAAACCATTATCTTTGGATTCCCGGTTGTGCGCCACAAAGTATACATAGTATCAAACTCATACTCTGTTCCCGACAAATATTCACTGCCATCCGGTTTGCGGAAAGTATGCCCTAATGTACTTCCCAGACGCGACCACAAAATAAAAATGGCAATATCTACGGGTGCAGCATTAAGGAAATAGTCAATCCCATTCTGAAATGAATTGGTTGCTGCCAGAGGTAAATCTTCCCACATCAAAGTTTCCAGTTCAATATACCCCCTATATATGGTCTGCAACTCTTCAATTACTCTTTTTGCAATACCCCTTTCAAGGTTCACATCAGAAGGGGATGAGATAAATATCCTGAGTTTATTTTTCATGACACTTCTCTTCTTTTAAGCATAATAACGTGCTTCCTATAAAAATTGAAAATTAATTACTTTTTCCAGATAGATGATTACTAGATTCGTCAGGTTTAATATTCTATTTTGATATTTGCATTAATCTCAATGCCATCACTTAAAATATTAATTTGATTGAGATTTAATAGTTTATGGACCAGAGATAATTCTGGTATATCACTAAGTGATAGAGTAATCTTGTTATTATTAGCCGATATGAAAGCAAGGTTTTTCATATCGGCAATAGAGTTAAGGATAGTAGGAAGGAATGTGTTAACAAGTGTGCTGCTATCTGCTTTAAGCACAATATTGTTTCCAGAAACATTATAAATCGATAGTGATATTGAAATGTCCTTCTTTACTTCTCCAATGAGGAATAAACTTGTTTTATATGTATATGTGATGTTAATTTTTCCATTGTAACCATATTCCAAATGAATAGGTTGATTTATTTTCTTTGAAATAAAAGAATTGATTTCGTGATAATTAGCTTTAAGTTGCATAAATGTAGTAGCCTTTATAAGTTAAATATCAGATTGAATCCATTTGGAGTTGCCTCCAATGAGGATATTGAAACGGACGCAAATATGTTTCCTAACTTCGGTATCTTAGGTAAACATATTTTGATATGTTTTGTCGAGAAGTTAATAAATGGGAAAATATCGGCTTTGTTTGAAAGTATGGTTGTAATACCATTAACTAATGATTCAACTCCAGGATAATCACTGTTAATAGATAAACTTAAATCTCCCGTTGGTGAGTAATAAAAAAGCATGTCCGCATAAATCTCTCCTATATTCTGGTGTGGGATAATTTTTATATTTATTTTATCTGAAGAAATATATGAAAGGGTATTTGCCAACTTTGTTTTAGCCTTAATTATGTTTGAAATCTCTGTATATGATATAAATATCTTCATTAAATTTTATTGTGTATAAGTGTTATTTCTATTCTATAATGTATCTTGAGTTGTATTAAATTTTTAAAATGATAAGGCTAAATCATACATTTATCGTAATTGTATCAAACTATTGTCCATCCATTGTCATAGTGGGCACTGCCAACTTGAATCTCTTTACATGTAATTGTAAATTCTTCATATTGTTGCAGTTCATCTTTTTTGTCATAGGTCTCAGCATACTCAATCATGTAAGCCTCCTTAAAACAGACTTTTTTTATTTCTGAACCTTGATCATTTGCAATAGAAATAAATCCATTTTTGCTCAGATATGTATTGCACATCCATTCCATCAAATCCTCCTCCCCGTTATCTTTGGATTTGACTTTAAGGTAGATATATCCCCCTCTAATTGATCCTATAGGCTGGCCTTCTATGTCTGTCTTTTGTTTTAATTCGTAACGGAAATAAACTACTTCACGTTCTGCAATGCTATCGGCATTAAAAGTTACAATTTTAGATGTCATAATTTTTAATATTATAGGGAATATTATCAGTCTATTCTTTTTTTGAATTTTTTATAAGTGTTAATTGTGAGATGATTTTTCGTTCAAGGTCTTCCTTTTCATTCTCATAATTGACAAAATCAATACCAGTGAGATCGTATGCAATACTATCTGCGTATGGATAGTTGTCAAGTTTTATCGGTATTATCATCTTCCCATGTTCAACGGCAACGGATATCTCTTTTATTACGTTTTCAGACTTATTACTGTTCTCAGATGATAAAAACAGAACCATCTGTGATTGCTTGATAGTATTTACAATTACAGATTTATAATTGCGGCCACTATATTCTCCTGTCCTGTCAATCCAGAATTTGAGATTCATACGCTTCAATGTTTCTGCCAGTTCGTCTGCCTTTTCGCTGTCAATCCTTGAATAACTTATAAATAAATCATACTCGTCAATGCTTGTCTGTGCTTGTTTTACAGATTTATTTTCTATGGCAGGTTTAATGTTTCTCTCTACGCATGCGGCAAACTGCTCATAGAAGTCTATATACTTTATATAATCAGGTTTTTCAGTTTGGTCATATATGTATAAGTACACTTTGTAGCAGGCATTGGTGCGTTTAAGAAAGTCAGATATGGCGCGGGACATAGTGAGTGCTATTCTAGGATAAGGAATACGCGCAGTGCCACCTCCTATTGTAGGGAAAGCAATAGAAGAAACATTAAGATGGCGCATAATGTTGAGACATTTTGTTACTGAATTGCCAATAATGTACTCATGAACTTCTTCAGTAGGCAGATCTTTTAGTGTACTGTTCCCGATGAATCCAATTGTAATGGCGTGAAAAATATATTTATAGGGTAGTGTCCCCGAAGTGCTCACAATAATGTCACCAATTTTTGCAGGAACATGTTTCCTTACATCATTTTCTATGGCACCAGTTCCCTCTTTGCGGCGGATAGATGCAGATACACCTCCTCCCATTGTGACAAAACAATCATCACTGCTTACAAGTATGTCTGCATTCGAATCCAAGATGTTCCCAATTCGTATAGTAACTTCTGAATTGTTGTATCTGTAAGTTCTTTCCATATAATGAATATCACAAGACTTTTATTGATCCAAACAAAAATAGTCATATTATAAGCGAACTCCAAGAGTTTTTATCTTAATTCCGGATATTGAATTATAACGTTACACTGAATCATAATTTTAATTCAGTAAACTCAAATCAATGTCAGGTACAATAACCTCCGTAAGTTTATCCTTAATAAGAAATCCCATATAAAGAGGTATTGTAAGGATCTCTTGTTCGCGACCTACATTATATTGCCCAAGTTTGATTGCATTATTGAGGTGGTAAACATTCTTATTTTTCAAGGCCGTTTTCAGACTCTTTGTTTTGCCGGATTTCGCCTTGACTTCAAGTACAACACATTCGCCCTTGTAGCGTACAAGAAAGTCCAATTCAAGACCACTATCCTTCTGGAAGTAGTACAGTTTCTGTCCGGACTTATAAAGAAAATCGGCCATGAGATTCTCAAATATAGCTCCTTTATATCCCAAAAGATTTCCTTTGAGGATGTCTGCTTGAGTACCATAATCAAGCATAGCTACAAGAATACCTATATCTGTGGTGTATAACTTAAAGCAATCCTTAATGGAATTGCCTTCGAGTGGCAGTTCTGTAATCAGTGTATTATAGCATCTCTTTGCTATTCCTGCATCTTCAAGCCATTGGATGCTGCCTATATATTGCGAAGAACGTCCTCCTTTTCTTACTACTGAATACTGGAATTTTTTATTGTCCTTAGCCAATTGCTTGGGAATAGACTCAAAACATTCACGGATACGGGGTTTGTCTGCGTCATCTGCGTATTTGACCATATCCTCTTCGTATTCATCAATCAGATTACGCTGTGTTTTGTATGTGAGTTCGATATTTTTAGTTTCAAGGAATGTGTTTACCACCTCCGGCAGCCCTCCGACTATTACATATCTATGCAATAATTCCATCATTACCTTATGAATACCGTCGGGAACAGCCGTTTCATTTTCGAAACACACTTTCACCGTATCAATTACTTTGTCGTTGATTCCATTTGCCCACAGGAACTCTTCAAAATCTAACGGGTACATTTCAACCACAGTCTCATATCCTATGGGGATAGAGTCCTGTCCCTCCTCCGGTGTTTTGTTGTTTTTACCATATCCTTTTACACCAAGGAGGGAGCCTGTCGCAATAACATCAAAACGCCCATCCATTTGGAATGATTTTAATGCTGTTCTTGCTTCTCTGCATTCCTGAATCTCATCAAGGATAATGCAAGTTCTTCCATTAATGAAACGACTTCCAGGAATCAATGCAGACAAATTAAGAATAATGGTATCAACATCAATATTTCCGGCAAAGGCAGACTTTTTATCAGGTTCAAGAATAAAGTTCATATAAACCACATTCTCGTAATTCTCCTTTGCGAATTTTTGGACAATATATGTCTTGCCACATTGACGGATACCTTTTATCACAAGCGGTTTCTTGGAACCGGAGGCTTTCCACTCAACCAAAACTGACTCGATTTTTCTTTTCAGCATCGTATTATACATTTGTTTGAGTGCGAAAATACATTTTTTTAAGCGAATAATCAAGATGTAGTTACACTTTTTCAGGCGAATAATTCTGTATGGCAACATTTTTTAGAACGAATAAACAGATGAATTGTAGCAGCCTCAAAAAGTAGTGCAACTTTTTGCACTATAAAAAGATAGATTTTTTGTATTTCTCCCTCTATACATAAAAGATCATTAATTTTTACTGTTATGTTAATTCTTATTTCTTTTATGGTGTTAGCCTATGCGATTATGGGTAAGGATATTAAACCTCTTTTGGAGCGTGTGAGACGTGTTGAATGGCGCTGGGAGATAGAGAAGTTATTGGAAAAGATGAGGCCATGGGCTCTCAAGGCTGGACGAGTTGCCGCCAAACCTCTATTGCAGTTCTATTTTGTATTGTCGGATGAAAGTACTTCAACAGCTGACCGTATGATGATTTATGCTGCAATAGCTTATACTGTTCTGCCAACGGATTTATTGCCAAGGGCAGTGTATAAGTTGCTGGGTATCCTGGATGATGGAGTGGCAATTCTGTATGTTTATAGGAAGATAAAAGATAATATTACTCCAGAAATTGAGGAAAGAGTTGAAAATACACTTAATGAATGGTTTGGTGTTGAATATAGCGTAGTGAAATAAATAAGAAGGACTTGAAATCTATGAATAAACGTATTGCACTTGTGCTATGCCTAATCCTGTATCTTTTGTGTACTTTGTTGAGAACATATAATTGGGGGAGAGTGGAAACGGGATATGATGAACTTAATGATATAGCGGTTTCCTATTATGGATATGATTTTTCTTTTAGGAATATAGATGTGCCGTTGCTGTTGATACTCCAATTGGTTTTGTCGGTAACACTGGTACCATGGGTAATATGGCTTGTCCGAAAGAGGGATTTTAGAATGGATTGGTTGCACCTGAGTGGTGGAATGTTTTTGAGTCAATTGGCTGTTGTGGAATGCTTGTCTGCATTATGATTGGAACAATCTGCCTTTTTTATGAGGTGGTAAGGGCAGTAATGTATCCGGTATTGTTTGGAAAAGAAAAAGAAGTTAACCCTAAAAATAAATTATTATGAAATGGAATGAAGTTGTTAAAAAGGAGATTGGTATTTTGGATATGGTTATTGCATTTGATACAACAGGATCAATGGCAGCCTATATAGATGCAGTGAGGCAGGAGGTTGCAGAACTTATACCTGGTCTGTTCAAAGACAATGAAAACTTGCAACTTGATATTGTGGCTTTTGGTGATAGTGTGCCTTTTTCCAGCGGGCATAAGACTGCCAGACTGGTTGAAGTTGCAACTATGGTAAGGGGATCGGAGAAATCACGTGCCAAGTTTGATGAAATGGCATCGGAATGTGTTGATGAGGAGATGCGCAATGTGTTCAGACTTTACGGACTACAGGCAAGGAATAATTATGACTGATATGCTAAAAGACAAGGTTCGCGGGTCTCTTATGGCGGGTGCTGCAGGAGATGCCCTAGGTTATAAAGTGGAGTTTTGGAGCAGGAAAGCAATCCTGAAGCAGTATGGAGAGAGGGGGATTGTAAAGTTTGAGTTGGATAAAGGGTGTTATCTTGAGGAGGGTACCGGTAAGGCCCTTATCAGTGATGATACCCAGATGACCCTCTTTACTGCAAATGGGCTCCTGAATGCAGTCACTTCAAGGGAGACACCCAAGTATGCTATAGCAAAGGCATACATCGAATGGCTGTTGACACAGGATTACACCCGCAAAAAAATGGCGAAGAGTTGCTGGATCAGTGGAGATGAAAGATTGTATGATAGGAGGGCTCCGGGAAATACATGTCTCAGTGCTTTGGATTCAATTATTAGAGGAAGGGATGCCTCCAATAGCAGCAAAGGATGTGGTGGTATTATGAGGGTAGCACCTGTGGGGTTGTATGGTGCTGTCGGGAATAGAATGACAGCACTTGAGGTGGCGCAATTGGCAGGTGATGCTGCAGAGATTACACATCAGCACCCTTTGGGGTTTCTTCCTGCATCATTGTTGGCAGTGCTGGTATATAAAGTTGTACCTCAGACTCCTCAATATGTGCAGGAGAATATGGATACTATTGTTGAAGAGGTTCTTGCCCTGCTTGATGAGGTTTACAAAGGGGAATATGAGGCCTCCAAAAATGATTTGCGCCAAATGAGTTTGAAAGCCATTGCTTTGGCCCATTCCAATACTCCCGACGAAGAGGCAATTCTCCAACTGGGGGAGGGATGGACAGCAGAGGAGGCATGGACCATTTCCCTTTTCTGTGCCATCCGCCATATAACCAGTGTGGAGGATGCAATTGCTGCAGCGGTGAACCATGATGGAGACAGTGACTCCACAGGCTCAATTACCGGAAATATCATGGGGGCAATTTACGGGTATGAACATTTGAAGGAATGCAATCTTTTCACTCCCGACGGTCATCTATTTGAAGAGACTCTTGAACTTTCAGATTTGATACTCGCCATTGCCGATGACCTTTCAACTGTTGGAGCACTGGATAAAAAACGGTACAAATTTTAAAGTGACTTGATAGAATTCCAGAATAGATCTCTCTATTAGTATATACAAACCTAATAGAGAGATTTTTTTATGAAACAGAGAATTTTCAATCTCGTCATTCTGGACGAGAGCGGATCAATGGGGAGCATTGAGAAGCAGGCGGTTGATGGTGTTAACGAGACAATCCAGACAATCCGCAAGGCACAAGAGAAGCATCCTGAGCAGGAGCATTATATTTCTGTGGTTACATTTAATGATGATTCCAGAACTGTATATGATTGTGTTGCGGCAAATGAGGTCAAGGAGTTTGGCAGCAGTGACTATAATCCGGACTGTTGCACAGCCCTTTTTGATGCAATGGGTTTTTCGTTGAATGCCCTTAAACCTAAAGTGGCTGAGAATGACAAGGTCCTTGTTACCATAATCACCGACGGTATGGAGAACGCATCCAAAGAGTTCTCAAATGACGCAATCAGTACACTTGTAGATTCCCTTAAGGCCAGAGGATGGGTGTTTGCATATATTGGGGCAAACCAGGATGTTATGAAGGTGGCAGCCAGTATTTCAATTACTAATACCATGTGTTTCCACAGTACATGGGAAGGAACAGCGGCAATGAACAGTAGGGTGAGACGTAGCCGTGAAAGGATGTATGACAGGATGGCTGAAGATGATTTCAATCCGGTGGAGGCAAACAATACTTTTTTTGAGGAGGAATAGATAATGAAGAAGAGAATTTCATTCAAACTTTTCCGTACTGTTGTCTGGAGGGGTTTGTGCCAGATGGCAGAATCTGTCGGGAAACTGTTTGGCTATAAGGGGGAGGGCTCTTTTGCCAAAGTTGTATGGAGGATTTTTGCGGGGTGTGGTGCCCTGTTGCTGCTGATGTTTACAAGTGTGATGCTGTATGGATTCATTACAGAGATTGTTATAGATGAATTTGCCGAGTCTGTGGGGTTGTGCAAGCGGGAGCCATGGAAGGAGATTCACATAAGCAATAATGTTGTGCATCAGAGGTTTTATAATGCAAAGTCGCGCCTGTATAATGAGGCAACCGGAAAAGTGATGATTGAAGGTTTGGATTGGGTTGTCACCTCAGATGACAAGGATTCCCTTGCCGTATTTGCAAAAGACGGCAAAAGGGGCTATGTAAACCGTTTTACCGGTGAGATTGCCATTCCTGCGCAATATACAAGGGCTTGGGTATTTTGTGAGGGGCTTGCGGCTGTGGAGAAGGATAGACAACTGATTTTTATAGACCATAGCGGCAATGTTGTAATTGACAAAGGTTTTGAGGTCTATTTCAATGATGATGCATACGGCTTTAAAAATGGATACTGTATAATAAGGGACAAGGTTACCGGAAAGTTTGGCCTTATAGACAGGAAAGGTGAATGGGTATTGGAGCCTGAGTTTGACAATATTCATCCTATGGATTCTTTTGTGAGAGTTTATAAAGATGACCTTGAAGGGTTGTATTCAATTAAGATGGAAGAGATGTTTGCTGTACAATATCAGGAAATATATATGACAGACAGTACAATTGTTGCAAGAGGGACAGATGATATTGCCGCCATTTATGATCTGGAGGGGAATGTACTGCACCCAATGGTAATAGATGATGTTGAGGTGTTGGAGTACCCTACAAAGAAATATCATATAGTGCAGGATGAGGAGGAAGGTGAACTTATTGACCATGTGTATGCAGTTGCAAACTGCATGTCATATAAAGTGGGGGCAACTTATGCCAGGGGGCATTATGGTCTGCTGAGTCCCCAGGGGAAACGGCTTACTCCTCCAATCTACACAAAGATTGAGGCCATTGCCGCAAACAGATACTTGTGCCAGCCGCAAGGTGTGATACTTGATGATAATGGGAATCAGGTGAAACAATAGCCACATTTTCATCTAAATTGGGTATTTTTTTATATTGTAGGGTGTAAAACTTTTATGTAGTTTTGCACCCTATTTTTATAAGTATACCATATATGAGAAAATTATTTTTAGGAACTCTTATGTGTGCGGCATTATTGGCCGCTTGTGGCATGGGCACGAGTGCAAATGCCCAGGAGCAGAATAAAAGTCTGCAGCCCAAGAGTGCAGTTAAGCCGGCCCTGGACCATTCGGTTTATGACAAGTGGGAGACACTTGGAGGCTATGCCATTACGGATAACGGCCAGTGGGCCGCATATTATTGCAACAGGGAGGAGAATGACGGTTCTGTGAATGTCATCAATCTTACAACTGAGAAAACCATAACCATCCCAAGGGGTGCAAGGATGAAGTTCTCACCTGAAGGGAATCATCTGGTTTTCACCATCAGGCCTACCCATGCACAGCAGAAGGAGGCGAAACTGAAGAAACTCAAAGGGGACAAGGCTCCAAAGGATACTTTGGGTATCCTTGAACTTGCTACAGGAAATATTGTAAAGTTTCCGGCTCTCAAAGGGGTTGAGATTCCTCGCGAGGGGGGAAATTTCATTGCATTTAAAGTGGAGCACAAGGAGTCTCTTCCCGACAATAAAGAAGTGGCTGCCGGCGAAGGGAAAAAGAGTGCAAAGAAACAGCCTAAGCCAAAGACAGAGATTCTTACCATCATTTATGATCTTTCAACAAACTCTGTTGCCGATACCCTCAAGGAGGTGGATGTCCTTTCATTCAACAAGAAAGGTGACCGTCTTTTCTGTATAGCAAAAGGGGATAAGTACAAGAAACTCTATTCTTACAATCCTGCAACAAAATCTTCAGATGAGATTCTCCAGACAGGGAAGAAGGGTGAGATTATCAAACCTTATCTCTCAGCAAATGAGAAGTTCATAATCTTCTATGCCAATACAGATACTACCAGGAAGATTGATGAGAATGTTGAGATCTATACATTCAATATTTATGCTAAAGGGGCAAAGGCCCAGAAAGTTGTTGACAACTCAATGGCGGGCATCCCTGAGGGGATGAGGGTAACCCGTAACCGTGCCCTCAATACCAACAAGGCCGGCAGCCGTCTCTTCTTTGGAATTACAGTAATACCTCCACAGAAGGATACCACCATCAAGGAGGAGCAGGCCAAGGTGGATGTATGGCATTACAATGATGATTTCATCTCAACCCAGCAGTTGAACATGAGGGGTATGCTCACCAAGAGAAGTTACCTCAGTACCATAGATTTGGATACAGTGTCCCATGCTGCGGCAAGAGAGGAACTTGTACGCTTGGCTCAGCCTGAGTATCCGAACATTACAGTACCTGCAGAGTGGAGCGCAGATTATGCCTACGCATTCAGCAGTGAGAGATACAACATTCAGAGCCAGTGGGATGCAAATCCAATCTGTGACCTTTACCTTATCTCTTTGAAGGACGGCTCTTCAAGAATGGTTGCTCAGAAGATTTATGCCAGCAATATAAGTGCATCTCCAAAAGGTAATTTCCTTGTATGGTACAATCCTGAGCAGAAACAGTTCTTCTCACTGGATATGCGCGTAGCAAACACAGAGAAAGGGGTTGGCATAAGCAATGTGGCTGAGCCGTTGGTTATTTCCAACGGAATCCATTTCCCTCTCTGGAAAGAGTCGCATGACAAGCCACAGATGGCCCCTGCATACGGCAATGGCGGCTGGAGTGCAGATGAGAGGACTTTCTACGTATATGACAAATATGATGTATGGGAGGTTGACCCTCTTGTGCAGAAAGTTCCACAGATGCTTACCCAGGGATTGGGAAGGGAGAAAGGCTATACCTTCAGGATGATGAGATGGGATGCCCTTCAGCTTCCCGACGGTACTCCAGGTATAAAGAAAGAACCTGTCGGGAAGAAGGACAATGTATATTTCACAGCATTTGACAATAAATCAAAGGGCAACGGATATTATATGAGACAGAACCGCAGGGGCAAACTCCTCCCAATGAGGGAACTCATTATGGAGCCCGATTTTGCTTTGGGATATCTGAATAAGGCCAAAGATGCAAATGTGATCACTTATACAAAGAACAACTTTGTGGAGAGTACAAACATGTGGGTTACCAAAGACCTGTTCAAGACCTCAAAGAAACTTACCAATTCAAATCCGCAGCAGGCAGACTACAATTGGGGAACCTGTGAGTCTGTATATTGGACAGCCTTTGACGGACGCGAACTTGAAGGTCTCCTTTACAAGCCTGAGAATTTTGATGCCAGCAAGAAATATCCTATGGTGGTTTATTTCTATGAGACATCCAGCCAGTACAAACATGCGTACCGCAAACCTGCTGTAAGCCGTTCTACAATAAATATCACATATTTTACCAGCAACGGGTACCTTGTATTTATGCCGGATATCCACTACACCGTAGGACACCCTGGAAAGAGTGCCTATAACTGTATAGTTTCCGGTGTTGAAGCCCTCTGCAAGAACTCTTGGGTTGACAGGGAGAACATTGCAATCCAGGGGCAGAGTTGGGGCGGATACCAGGTTGCATACCTTGTTACCCAGACAGATATGTTCAAATGTGCCGGTTCAGGTGCCCCTGTAGCCAACATGACCAGCGCATACGGTGGTATAAGATGGGGTAGCGGAGTTGTAAGACAATTCCAGTATGAGCATACCCAGAGCCGTATTGGCAAGACCCTTTGGGATGAGGGAGGCTTTGACCTTTACATAGAGAACTCACCTCTTTTCTTCGCCGACAAGGTTAATACACCTCTGCTTATAATGCACAACGACAAGGATGAGGCAGTTCCATGGTATCAGGGCATTGAGTACTTCACAGCATTGCGCAGACTTGGCAAACAGGTTTGGATGCTCCAGTATAACGACGAGAGCCACAATATAAGCAAGAGGGTGAATGCCCTTGACTACACAATAAGATTGTCACAGTTTATGGACCACTTCCTAAAAGGGGCCCCTATGCCTGTGTGGATGAAATATGGAGTTCCGGCAACCCACAAGGGAATTGATATGGGACTTGAACTGGTTGAAGAGTAATTAATAGCATATATATGAAAAAGACAATGAAATTGGCATTGGCTGTATGCTCTGCACTGTTTGTAATGGGCGGTAGCAGTTGCTGCAGCAATGCAGATACAACCCTGGCTGTGGTTGTAGATGAAAAGACTTATGCAGCCATTCCAGAGCAGATTGACGCTTATGTGAAATCTGTAGACAATGACTACAGAAAGGGTGTTCTTGTGGTTGACAAATGGTTCAACCCGGATTCTATAAAGGCACACCTGTACAACATGTACACAAATGAGAATCTTGAAGGTGCAGTATTCATTGGAGATATTCCAATTCCAATGTTGAGGGATGCCCAGCACTTTACAACAGCATTCAAGATGAACCAGAGAATGGATATGAAGAGATCATCTGTCCCTTCTGACCGTTTCTATGATGATTTTGACCTCAAATTCAAGTTCCTGAAGCAGGATGAGCAGAAGAAACTCTACTTCTACTATTCTCTCCTTGCAGACGGGGCACAGGAAATAGAGTGCGACATATATTCTGCAAGGATAAAGGCTCCTGAAGTGGAGAACAAATATGAACTCCTTGCAGCATATCTGCAGAAGGCGGTTGCAGCAAAACAGGACTCAGCCCCAATGGACAAGATGCTTCATTTTGGAGGACACGGTTACAACTCTGAGAGTATGAACGCCCGTATAGATGAGGCTGTTGCCTTTTCAGAGCATTTCCAGTTCCTTAACCGCAAGGGTGGGGACCTCGATTATATAGACTTTACATTTGACGAGTATGTGAAAACCCGCCTGTTGGCTGCAGTGGCAGACAAGGAGTTGGATCTTGCTGTCCTTCACCACCACGGTGCAGATGATACCCAATATCTGAACGGCTCGCCATTTGTTGCTGATCCTACAGGATGGATTAATCTTGCAAGGAACTATTTCAGAGGCAAGGTGCGTTCTGCAAAGAATGCCGAGGTGACAAAAGCCCGTTTTGTAAAGAACTATGATATTCCAAGATCATGGGTAAATGACGCATTTGACCCTGCACGCATTCAGGAAGACAGCCTCCATGCAGCTTCTATGGATATTGTAATTTCAGATCTTGAGGGTTACGAGTCAGGTGCCAGAATGATTATATTTGATGCGTGCTATAACGGCAGCTTCAACCAGGATGATTACATTGCCTGCCATTATATCTTTAATCCTGGAAATACAGTAGTTGTTAAAGGTAATAGTGTGAATACACTTCAGGATACCTGGACAACTGAACTTATAGGTCTGCTCAACTGGGGTATCTCTGCCGGAAACTGGGCAAAAGGGCAGATGACCCTTGAGTCACACCTTATTGGAGACCCTACTTTTGAGTTCGGTGCCCAGGATGTGGAGTATTTCAACAAGGGAGGATTCAATATCAATGAGGTGATTGCATCCAGAAAGAATGATGTAAGATATTGGAAAAAAGTCCTTGATGCCCCTGTGGATGATGAGTTGGTTTGTGACTTCAAATCTCTGGCAATAAAGATGCTCTACAACAACAATGCAATAACTTCACAGGAGTTGCTCGATATCCAGAAAAACAGCAACAGCAAGGTGTTGCGTCTGGCTGCTTTCAATACCAACAGGAAAATTGCTGATGAGAATCTTCCAAAGGCAATTATCCTTGGATTGGCAGATGATTATGAACTTACACAGCGTCTTAGTGCAATGTATGTGGGCAAGAACTTCTCTGAGGAACTTATCCCTGCAGTTGTGAAGACCTATATGGACCCTATGACCTCTGCCCGTGTACTATTCCAGTTGAGTGGTAACCTTAAAGGTTATGATGCACAGAAACTCATTGCCCAGTTCAATAAGGAGAATCAGGCAAATCCTTATTGGGAGGGCCAGGAGGCTTTCGGGAAACTGATAAAGATGATAAACAATTATGACAAGTCGTTCCAGGAGGAGATTGCCGGTGTAATGGACGGAACAATGTCATTGAAGGAGCAGAAGAGTTTCGCCCGTGGGAGACGTAACGGCTGTGAGCCAAAATTGGTGGAGTCTTTGATGCACATTATAAAAACTGCCAAGGATGAGGAGTTGAAACTCACTGCAATTGAGGCTTTGGGATGGTATGAGTACTCATGTGTAAAGGATGACATCATTGCCCAGTGCCAGGCATTGTATGATGCAGAGGGTGATGGCGCAGCCAAGGATGAACTTCTCAAGACCCTTAACAGATTAAAATAAATAACCTGCAAAACCATATTTTATGAAAAGATGCAGTTTTATAGCAGCCTTCCTTTTGCTGGTATTGCCTGCCGCCCTTTTTGCCCAGCAGGGGAGTGATGCGGCCAAATATGCCCAGATAAAGGGAAAGGTTGTAATGGAGAATCCGCAGGGGGAACCTGTAGGATTTGCAACAATACATTTGTTGCCACAGGATGTATATACATCTACAGAACTGGACGGAACATATTTGCTCAAGAATGTTGAGCCGGGAAAAACCTCCATTGCCATACAGTTTGTGGGTATGGAGACTATAGATACATTGGTGAACCTTGCTCCAGGGGTTACACACACCTTCAATTTTACCATGAAGGAGACAAACTTCAGACTGAGTGAGGTTACAGTGCTTGCCGAACAGAGCAAGGCGGGTGAGGCTACCGCTTCAAACATATCCCGACAGGCAATTGACCACCTCCAGGCGGCTACCATAAAGGATGTGATGCAGTTGTTGCCTGGTGCCACATTGCAGAACTCCAACATGTCTGTGGCAAACAATATTTATATAAGGACAATTGCCCCTACATCAACCTCCCGCAGTGCAACCACCGCTACTGACGATGCCCATGCAAACATGAACAGTTTGGGTACTGCAGTGATTATGGATGGTGCGGCACTTTCAAATAACGCAAACATGCAGTTGCTGTCGGGAACAATGCAGGGTGCCAACTCAAATGTGGGAGTGGGCTCTACCCCTGCTGCAGGTGTGGATTTGCGAGGTATCTCTACAGACAACATTGAGAGTGTTGAGGTGATAAGGGGTATCCCTTCTGCACAGTATGGAGACCTTACTTCCGGTGCTGTAATCATAAAGACAAAGGCAGGAAAGGAGCCTTTGAGGATAAAGGCCAACCTTAACCCTTACACATATTCTGTTTCTGCATCAAAAGGTATGCAGTTGGGAGAGAAGGGGGGTGCCCTTTCAATCAGCGGAGATTATGCTTATGATGCCCGCCAGCAGGAGATGGCACACCAGTATTACCAGAGATTCACTTTGAGGGGTTTGTGGACAAAGACATTCTTCGACCGCCTTTCTACCAATACCTCATTGGATTTGAAATTCCGCAAGGATACCCGTGAGAAGAATCCCGACGATGAGCGTTCGCAGATTGCCTATGGAGCAGACGAGATAGGATTCAGACTCAACAGCAACGGTTCATATTCTACTCCGGATGCAGGATGGTTGAAGAGGTTGAGTTATACGCTCTCTTTCTCTTATGCAGACAAACAGTCTTACAGGGAGAGTATGCTTTCAAATGCATACGCACCATACCTTATGTCTTCTACTGACGGCTCTGTACTTACCAATATCCCTGGCCTGAAGATTTATGACAAGGATGGAAAGGAGATTACAAATATTCCTGTAGGAGAGGAGTCATACTATGGAACATATCTCCCTTACAGTTATTTCTCAAGGTATGACATCTACGGCAAGGAGTTGAACTTCCAGGCCTCAGTGAAGGCTCATTTCAACAAGAGATGGGAGAACAGCAGCAACAGTATCCTTGTGGGTGTTGACTACAAGACAGACGGTAACCTTGGTAGAGGTACAGTTTACAATATAAGTACCCCTCCACAGAGCAACAGCAGTTCATCTGCATACCGTCCGAGGGCATTCAAGGATATTCCGTTCATCAACCAGTTGAGCGTATATGTAGAGGATGTGTTCTCGCACTCGTTCGGAAACCATGAACTGAAACTTACTGCAGGTGCCCGTTTCGACCAGATAAACAGCAAGAATATCCTTACTCCACGTCTGAATGCATCATTTGAGATTCTGCCGCGTACACTCTTTGTAAGGGGTGGCTGGGGTGTCCTTGCAAAGGCTCCTACATCTCTGTACCTGTATCCGCAGGAGGCATATTATGAGTTTGTAAACTACAACACTTTGGGCGATGACAAATTGTCTGCAGACCAGCAGTTGCTGTTGGGTACAACAAGAGTATTCAAGACTGAAAATCCGGATCTGAAGATTGCCAGGAATACAAAATCTGAGGTTGGATTTGACCTCAAATTCAATGGCGGAAAAATGGGATTCTCCGTTACCGGTTTCCATGAGGAACTCAAGAACGGTTATTCAATGGGTACAGACCTTTATTCGGGTTTCCACCTTATCCCATATGTAACCTACAAGAACCTGCAGAAAGATGCACAGGGCAGATATACACTGGAGGTGGATGAGGTAAACAACATTTTTGTGAGCCACACTACCCCAATGAACTCACTCTCTACTGTAAACAAAGGTGTTGAGTATGAACTTAACCTTGGCAGGATTGATGCTATCCGTACCAGCATAAATGTGAATGGTGCCTACATGCATGTGAAGAAGGTGAACAATAACCACACATACAGTTCAGGTACCAGTGCCAACAATCTGGAACACCATATAGGAGTTTATGAGAAAGGTGTGTCACGCAATTTGAATGAGGTGTTCAATACAACATTCCGCTTTACACACAATATCCCTCAGGTAGGTTTTGTAGTAACTCTTGCTGCCCAGGCCAACTGGTTTACCAAGACCTGGACCGAGTACGGCAACGACACCATGTTCCAGTACTACATAGACTACAAAGACGGTAAGGTGAAGGATTTTCTCCCTTCAATGAAGGATGATCCCGAGTTTGCAAACCTGTTTGAAACTCCAAATGAGAGGAGATTCATAAAGGAGAAATATGATCCTTATGTAATCTTCAATATAAATGTGTCAAAGGAGATTGGAGATTTCCTTACAGCATCTTTCTTTGCAAACAACATCTTCAATACAAGACCGTTGTACGAGAGAAAAATGTATCCCGGTTCATACCTTGAGTTGGGAATGCCTACATTCTTCGGCTTTGACCTTAAAATTAACATAAGATAGGAGGAGAGTGAGATGAAAAAGATATTTTTATTTATGATGGCTGCACTTGCAACTGTTGCATGTGAGCAGTTTGAGGATGTAAAGAGTGTGGACAGGATAGGGGAGATATCTGTAGGAATACAGATTTCGTTGGATAAAGGTGATGATGTCCCTTCTCCTGCTTCATATAAAGTGAAGCTCAACAACTACGCGGAGAACATTGAGATGGTGCAGGAGGTAAAAGCCGGCGATGTTGTGGAACTTAAGGATATAATTCCCGGCATATACACAATTGCTGTTTCAGGCGAGTCTTCTGCCAACGGCTTTACATATGTTTTTAACGGTAACCTTTCAAATGTGAATGTTACAGAGAACGGCAAGAAATTCTCATTGGAGATGACTGCTGCAAAATCAGGCAACATCATCTTTAAGGAGGTTTATTATTGCGGCAGCAAGATTGGAGGCAAGACCTCGTATTTCAGGGACCAGTACTATGAACTGTACAACAACAGCAACCAGGTACAGTACTTGGATGGCCTTTGCATTGGAAATATCAACCCTGCCGGAACCTCTTCAATAAAATATGTGTGGAACAGGGAGAACCAGGAGGATTACATTTATTTCCAGACCATTTGGCAGATCCCTTTTGACAGGGAGAATCCCGACAACAAACTTTATCCGCTTCAGCCGGGTGAGTCGGTAATCCTTGCACAGATGGCCCATGACCATAGGGCTGCAAACCTTAATCCTGACTGTCCTGTAGATTTGTCGGGAGCAGAGTTTGAATTCTATTTGAAGACTACTGCATACACAAAGGATAATCCTGCCCACAATATGATTGGTGCTTTCTGGAAACTCACTACCTCGTGGTGGCTGGTTACTGTAAACGGTGGTGCCTTTGCAATCTTCTATCCCGACGAGCAGATGGCTTCTGTGATGTATGAACCGGATTATGAGAAGATATATTCAGGATCATGGGTTACCCCTGTAGGCTATTCTACAAAAGGTAAGGATGTCCCTATTGACTGCATTGTGGATGCTGTGGAACTTATGCTCAATGAGTCAAAGATTACCCAGAAACGTATGCCTGCGGTGCTTGATGCAGGTGCAACATGGGTTGGCGGTACATACAAGGCTATGAGTGTAAGCCGTAAGATTAAAGAAACCAGGGAGGATGGCACTGTTGTGTATGTTGACACCAACAATAGCCTTGAGGATTTCCAGGTTAATGACAAGCCTGTTCCAAGACGTGAAGGAGCCAAAATACCTTCATGGAACACTTGGGCAAACTGATTGTAGAATTTAAATTCGGAATAGGATGAAAAGATTATATATACTATTGATGGCATTTGGTTTGTCTCTCCCTGCAACAGTTTCTGCGCAGGAGGCTGTAAGGGAGCCGCAGATTGAGATGAACCTTGCCCGCAGCCTATGGTGGAGCAGCAACAATGCTGCAGGTATGAGTGTAATGCCTCTGAACAAATACAGTGTTGTAGGATTGGGCTATGAGATGACCTCTGGTGATTTCAAACTTACCCAGGATGGGGAGAAGGAGAATGCTGTAGGATTTGGGACTAATGGTGCCACTTCTGTTGGACAGACACAACTATGGGGTACTTTTGACTACAGGAATATTGTGGAGAAGGATGCAAGTTTCATTACAAATCTTTATGACCCGCATAGGGATATGCCTTATTATGTGGCTGATGAGGTAATGAGCAAATTCAAGAAACAGTCGTATGACCTTGGTGTAAAGGCTGCATTCCCTCAGTTGTGGGGGGTGGTTACTCCCGGTATGGATTTGCAATATACCACCCAGACAGGTGCCAAACAGAGGGATCCCCGTTCGGTTACATATTACCTCACAGTAAAGGCGGCACCGTCGTTGCTGTTTGAATTGTCGGGAAGAAGCAGTTTGGGACTTACCTTCAATTATGAGTATCTGTATGAGAGAAGTACTTTCAACAGAAGTGATACGGAGGTTGACTACCCTGTATTCATTATGAGAGGATTGGGCAACTATACTTCAGGGGTTGTTTCCGGTTCTGTAGGTGTGGGAACATTCTTCTACAAAGGTAACAGGATTGGAGGAGGATTGCAGTACGGCTATACCAATAATGATGATTTTTCTGCCCTTGTAGATGTGAAATACTCATACAAGGTTGAGGATGCATTCCAGACCCCTACCAAAAAGCAGAATATGGGTTCTACCAAACAGGATTTGTGGGGTGTGGATGTTCAGTTGCTCAATGACGGCGAGGTTTATATGAAGAAATTGGCCATCTCTTTCCTTGACAGGAAGACTGAGGGTATTGAGTATGTTCAGGAACTGGATTCTTCTTTTGATGTGGCAGAGTGGGTTACCCTTGCAAAATATGTGAGGAGCAAATACTCCTTCAGAAATTTGGGACTCCGTTATGATATGTATGCCAAGAAGGGTTCCGGCTATTCATGGATGGCAGGTGTGGAGATGAAACACTCCAAGCAGTCAGACAAATATCTTTTGCCGGTATCTACTCTTGAGGCAGACAACTGTTTCTGGAATCTTTATGCAAAGAAGAATTTTGAATTGTGTGAAAAGAGTTCTCTTCTTGCAGGTGTAAATGTTGGTTACAATTCCAATTTGGATGGTGAATACAACTATACCGGTGCATACGAAACTTCAGAAACTGTTACAAACATGTACAGGAATGATTTCATGTATCTTGTTTCTGACTACTACAGATTTGGCGCTGAGGCAACTTATTCAACATTTGTCTCAGATTTGACTTCTCTGTTTGTAAAGGCCCAGTTCCAGTATTGGGCTCCTAAAGACTCAGACTTTGACAGGAGAACCTATACAGGATTGTCGGTGGGGATTACTTTTTAATCACGTCGCAATTATGTACAATCTATTGATTCTCAATAGATTTAAAAAAACATCTTCCGTGGATTCCCGGAAGATGTTTTTTTTATTTGCTGATACTCAGCAAATTGTACATAATTGCGACGTGATTAAAAAAATTGCTATCTTTGGGTAAAACTTTTGATTATGGCAGACAATTATCTTGAGAAGAAGTTTGAGGAGTTGCACGCAAGAAAAGGTGGAACAAAGCATAAAGTGGCGGCAAGCAATCCGAGCCTGGATTCGCTGTTGCTAAGGAACAGAAGTTACAGGGGGTTTGACAATTCATATAAGGTGAGCAGGGAGGAGTTGGTCAAAATTGTGGAGGTGTGTACAAAGACCCCATGTGCAAAGAACCAGCAGGCATTGAGGTTCAAACTGGTTTATGGGGAGGATGCTCCAAGGATGCATCAATATACAAAATGGGGCGGGGCGTTGCCTGAACTCAATCTGCCGTTCAAGGGAACAGAGCCAACAGCGTTCATAATAATCTGCTCAACTGTAGCGGAGAACAAGTGGGTAGATATAGATTTGGGAATTGCGGCCCAGAGCATGCTCCTCAAGGCTGTGGAATTGGGATTGAACGGCATCTGTATTGGCGCCTTCAACAAGGTGGAGACAGTAAATGAATTTGCACTTGAGCATGAGCCTCTGCTGGTACTTGCCATTGGCAAAGGGGCAGAGAATATACAGTTGACCCGTATAAAACCAGGAGAACAGCAGGCATACTACCGTAAAGATGGCGTACATTTTGTACCTAAATTGGGAGTTGATGATATCCTTTTGTAAAACATTTAAAACTATATTGAAATGAAAAGATTTATGATGTTTGCAGCCCTAGTATTATGTTCCATGGCTGCCGTTGCTCAGGAGTACCAGGTAATGCCTGAACCGGGCAAAAAAATGTCTTATGAGGTTAATGCCGTTACCCCAATGGGCGTTACCAGAATGTATGTTACCCAAACACTGGAGAAAACCGATGACGGCAAATATATTGTAAACAGTTCCGCTTCCACTGCAGAAGGGGTAGAGGGGCAGAAAAGTTCCCTTACATATTCTGTCGCAGATGGAGAATATGTCATATCTGTAAAGGAGGTCCTTGCCGACCAACTTGCACAAATGGGTGGCAACCTGGAGATCTTTGAGGCTACAGACCTTCACTACCCTGTTGCCCTTTCAGAGAATTCGGAACTTAAACCTGCCACCATGCGTATAAAGGTAAATATTCAGGGGATGGATCTGGATATGACCATTTCAATTAAAGAGAGGAAGACCGCATCAACAGAGGAAATTACCACCCCTGCAGGAACTTTCACCTGCCTTAAGATGACCGAAAAGCAGGTTATCTCCCTAATGGGCCAGGAGCAGGTATCTGAGGTAACCTACTGGTACGGCAAAGGTATAGGCCTTGTAAAACAGGCTACCGTTGCCATGGGAGGAATGGTTTCTACTGAACTTTTGCTCAAGAAGATTGAGTAGTTACAGCAGGTTTATTGTGCATCCGCTGCAGAAAATGGAGCATTGCTCTCCCAGGGCATCAGCAAGCAGTTGTGCTGCGCGGGTACATGTACAATGCCCCGTGTGGATTTTCAAATGAGGATATTTTTCTTTTATGATACTGGCCGTCTCAAGTATTGAGGCGGCCTCTTTTTCGCCCTGCCCCATAAGAAGATAATCCACATAGTGGAGCCCTCCAATGAAATGTTTTATGCACCCCTTTCCAATCCACTCCCTGCAATCCTCCAGGATATTCAGTATCCCGTTGTGGCTGCATGGGGAGATTACTGCAAATTCCTCCGGAGCATACTCAACCAGAACGGCAATCTCGTGGGTGAAGTTGTCGGGAAGATCATTGCAGTAGAGGAATTCATTTCCCATTGGGGTGGGGAAATCCCTTCTTCCCGACAATGGAATGAGGGTAATCTTCTCTGTAATGCTGGTTGTTTCTCCAATCTCAGTAAATCGGTGACCGTAATCTGCAAAAAGGGCCTGCTCCATTCCAATGTTGCGGGCTTCGCGCACCCCATTCTTTGGACGGCATGAATAGAAAAAGTTTCCCCTTATTGAGTTGTGCAGATATACCGGTGCCTTTGAATTGTGCTCAAAGAACTTCCTCAGCCCCCCTGTATGGTCATTGTGCCCATGGGAGATGAATACTGCATCTATCTCCTCCACATTGCATACTCCATCTCCGGAGAGTATCTCCATATTCTCTATGAATGCTCCGCTGGCTCCGGTATCCACAAGATAATGTTTTCCGTCCAATGAAAAGTGGAAACTCAGGCCGTGCTCAGCGGAAAGTCGGTCCCCGACTTTTCGCAAAAGTCGGGGACCGACTTGCTGGCTTGGTGCCTGATTATCAATGATTACGTCTATTTTCATTTCATTTTATCTGAGCCTGTATTTGTAGAAGTGTTTGCGGATTAGGGTGAGGAGGTAAACAAGCCCCAGGATTGTGAGGGCAAATCCTACAGCGTATGCTGTTGAATAGTTTGAGTATTGGGCAATTATGCCGCCGCAGAAAACTCCTGCTCCCACTCCTAGATCAAAGAATGTGAGATAGGTGGCATTTGCGGCTCCCCGTTCTGTATCTTCACCCAGGTTTATTATCATTGTTTGGGCAGTGGGGGAGATGAGTCCGTAGCCTATGCCCATAAAGATGGCGGAGGAGTAGAATGCTGTGGGGTTAAGTATGAATGCCACTATAAAGAACCCGATAATGAGGGAGATTATCCCCAGTGCAAATACCATTATATATTTCCCGCTCCGCAGAATCATTGATGATGAGAGTCGTGCGGCTACAAGACCGGCGGAGAATATGGTAAAGTAGTATCCTGTACCTTGGGTAAGTCCAACCTCTTCCTTTGCGTATATTGAGAGATACACTGTAATTATTCCGTATCCGAATGTAAGGAGCACCATTACGGCAGCAACCGGAAGACCCTTCCGCAGGAGCAGGCTGGAGATGCTGAATTTTCTGTTAGAACGCTGCACATCCTTGCCAGGCTTTATGTTTGCTGTGGCCAGAAATCCTGTCAGGCCAACGCAGAATACCGCAATGAAAATGGTATTGAATTCAATACCGTTCTCATTCATAAAAAGAGAGATAAGCGGTCCTGTGGCCATGGCAAGGGAGGTAGATGAGGTATAGATTCCCAATCCTTCTCCTCTCCGTTCCCAGGGGATGATATCTACAGCCATTGTATTTATCCCTACGGTTGAGCACCCGAAGGCTATGCCGTGTACAAAGCGGATTATAAAGAAAAGTCCCAATGTGGCTGCCAGTGTGTAACTCAGGCACATTGAGATATAGAAAAGATAGAAGCACATCATAAGGGGCTTGCGGGAGGCTTTGTCGAGCCAGAATCCTGCTACAGGCCTTGTTATGAGTGCCGCTATAGTATAAAGGGACAATATTGTCCCTATTATTGATTCACTTGCGTGAAGATGGTTTGCCAGATATAGTGGCAAAATGGGCAACAACATGTAAAAAGCGTTGTACATTAAGAAGTTGCCCAAGTTTACCAATATGAAGTTCCTGTTCCAAAGCATTATTTTGCTTTCTCCATTTTTCTTATTTCCCTGTTTATACAACTCCAGGTATAAACAACTGAAACAATCATTGCAACAACTGTTGCGTAACCCATTGCGTTAAGTAAAAATTCTCTCATGACACCTGATATTTTAGTTTGTACTGTTTTGTTTACAGTGCAAAAATATCCTGGTGTTTTGTCAACTTTTGACACAAGAAAATTTTCTGCAAAAAATTTTAATATCCCAGATTGTCACCCCTCATAAGTTTCTGGAAGAAGGCGATATGCTGCTCAAGGGCAAATCCCCAATAAGGCCACGAGTGCTTTCCGGGAGTGAGTAGTGCAAAATGGGGTATTCCCATGTAGCGGCATTTCTCAGAGAAAAGGTCTGTACATCTTACATAGAAATCATCATAACCGCAACTGATTATGAACGGTTTGTTCTTTCCCTCAAGTTTGTGTACCCTGTTTATTGCACTCTCCTGTGCAAGTCTCTCAACTTTGTCGCCAATAACCTCAGGTATCTGGTTCTTTTTTAGTGGAGTAAGTTCAAGGTCAAGGACGCCGCTCATACTTCCTGCAGACTTGAACATGTCGGGATTATCAAGGAAAAGGTTCATTGCGCCGTGTCCTCCCATGCTCAAACCTGTAATGAATGTCCTCTCCGGAACAAGGTTGAACTTTTTCTGCATCATAGGGAAAAGTTCACTCCAGAAGAAGGTTCTCCACTGCATCTTCTGGGGATCTGTATTGTTCAGATACCATCCGTTGTAGAAACCGTCGGGACAAATGATACGGAAATTAGTTCTGTTGCTTATCTCTTGAATGTCATGTTTCTTGCTCCAGTCTTTGTAGCATCCGCTCCATCCGTGAAGAAGGAACAGGGTAGGGGTCTGGTCATTTACATTTTCTGGGGTAAAAACTAGAATTGAATCATTGCATTTGAGGTTAGGACTCTCAATTACAATAAGTTCTTGGGCACTTGCTCTGCCCATTGCCATAATGCACAGCAATAATGCAACTGCAAAACGAATCATAATATTAAAAGTTATTTTTTGGTTATAAGCGCAAAATTAGTGTATTTTTGTGATATGGATATTATAAATGTAAATAAAACGAAGGCCATTTTAAAGAAAAGGTCCGTTTATGTGAGCCTCTCGCTGGCTTTTATAGTAATGATGCTGTTTTTCCCCAATGAGGGAAAATTCCCATATGAATACCATAAGGGGCGTCCGTGGATGTATGAAACACTTATAGCACCCATAGATTTTCCAATCCTCAAAACAGAAGCGGAACTCTTTGCAGAGAGGGATGCCGCAGCCGCAAAGGTGGTACCTTACTACATTTATGATGAAACTGTGGCGCCACTGCAGCAGGGAACCCTGGCGCACATGCAGATACGCCATTCAATTCCGTCAGATATGGAAAAGGAACTTGCAGGGGTATTGGAGCATGTATATGAAACAGGTATTATTCCCGACAATTCCGACCTCCCTGCAGGACGCACAAGTTATGTAATTGTGCAGAAGGAGAGGAGGGCAACAGAGCAACTTCTGCAGGACCTCTTCACAGTTTCCTCTGCGCAGCAGTATATAAAATCAGATATAAAACTGAATCTTCCGCAGTACAATGCAGATTCGCTCCTTGCACTGTATGGGATAGACAACCTTGTACAGCCAAACCTCATCTTCAGCCAGCAGAATACAGATCTTCTGCACAAGGAGGCGATGGATTTCATTTCCCCTACAAAAGGGATGGTGTACTCCGGACAACTTATTGTAACAGAAGGTGAGACAATAACTGCTGAGATTCAGCAGTTGCTTGATTCCTACAAGGCAGAGTATGAGATCAGTTATGGATACACCGGCAATTTGTGGCAACTCTATATTGCACATGCCATTGTATGCATTGTTGTACTGCTGCTGGTTTACGTTACAATTTACTTTGTGAACTTCAATATCCTTACCGAGAGCAACCGTTTCAATTTCATACTGCTGGTTGTCCTTATGGCATTCCTCATAACAGTCTTTGCCAGAAGGCTCGATCCTCAGTTCATGTTTATGGTCCCTTATGCGGTTTTTGCCCTCTATATGATGGCATTCTTCAGGAACAAACTGGTATTCCCCATATACATGATTTCATTGTTGCCATTGCTTATAATATCAGAAAATGGAATAGAACTCTATATGCTCAATGCTGTTGCCGGCGGTATAGCACTTGTCTCATTCTCGTTCCTTTACAGGGGATGGCTGCAGTTCCTCAATTCCTTCATAATCTTTGTGGGAATGTTTATCCTGCATCTTGCTTTCAGGATGATGGAGGGTGGTGTCTTTGATGCTGCAAACTATACAACAATTGCCTTCATCTTCTGCAATGCATTTCTGGTTGTGGCTGCATATCCTCTTGTATTCCTCCTTGAGAAGATATTCATGCTGGTATCTGTAGCAACACTCAAGGACCTTTCCGATACCAACAACAGACTTCTGCAGGAGTTGGCCCGCAAGGCACCGGGTACATTCCAGCACTCTCTGCAGGTTGCAAATATGGCCGAGAGGGCTGTTCTTGCCATACGTGGAAACTCCCGACTTGTTAAAGTAGGTGCCATGTACCACGACATAGGAAAGATAAACAATCCCCAGTGCTTCATTGAGAACCAGGCTCCGGGAGTGGAGTATCACAAAGGGCTTTCTCCACAGGAGAGTGCCAAGGAGATAATTAGGCATGTGGCTGACGGTGTGGAGATAGCAAGGAAACACAATCTGCCGCAGATAGTGGTTGACTTTATAACATCACACCACGGACGTTCGCAGACGGCATATTTCTATACCCAGTACTGCAATAACGGCGGAGACCCTGCCAATACCTTTGATTTTACATATCAGGGGACCCTTCCAACTGCAAAAGAACAGGTGGTGGTAATGATGGCAGATGCCGTTGAAGCAGCCTCACGCACCCTTAAGGACTATTCTGCCGAGAGTATCTCCAAATTGGTTGAAGGTATTACAAGCCAGAGGATCAACGATTCCCAACTCGCTATGGCAGACATCTCAATAAAGGAGATAAATGTAGTTAAGGCAGTATTCAAGAAACATCTTCAGGAAATATACCATGCCCGCATTGCATATCCTCCAAAAAAGGATGGAAACAGCAAGAGAGATGTGCTGGTGAATGAGGATACCGAGTAGTTTTATTGTAAAAAGATAGAAAGTGAAAAAGATAATCAATCCATATGCAGGGACATCTGAAGGTCTGGGCTACAACTGCTTTGCTTGCGCCCCTGAAAATACGTGCGGTTTAAAGATGGAATTTTGTAATTATGGAGATTACCCTAACTGCAAACGGTACGCTATGTTCCACAGCAGAAGCAACTTACTATTGTTTCTCCCGAGAAAAGGCGGAAAAAGAATTCCACTTCCTTCCATACGAGGTGGAAGAGTGATGGATTGACCCGGCTTTTCCGGTAGAATTGAGCTGTTCTTCCACAAAACTGCGCTAAAATGAGGACAAAAGTTTCTTCTGGGCGTTTTGCATCCACACCGGATACCTCTTTTGTGGACAGATAGCGGCAAAAATTAAATTCCTCCACAAAACATAACGCTTTTGTGGAGGAATTCATATTTTCAGTGCCTGGTGCGGGGTTGCTTTTGCATGGCCGCCATCACGAAACCGCCTTTGCATAGCACCTTTGCATGGCCGGAGCCGGGGACTGTTACTTTCTTACAAACTCACCTACAGGATCCACTATGTCAAATGTTAGTGACTGGGCGCGGTTCCCTTTTACTGTGAATGTAAGGTCAAATGTACCTGAGCCTTTTGCGTAGAAGGTAAATACATTACCGTTTTTATGTTTCAGAGGGCTGTCTACCTTGCGCAGGTTGAAATACAACTCCCCATCCTTCTCATAAACTTTGGCAGTACCAAAAGGCTCAAGGGTATAGTTGCCTACATAAGCCTTGTTTGCCAGTGCGGCAACTGGTGTAACCTCTTCTTTTGCCTTAGGCTCATCTTTGCTGAACAGATCCTCTTTATAGTCTGCAAAATACTCGTCAAAATAAGATGATTTGTTCCCTTTGTAAAGTTCAATCAGGTCACGGCCTATGGCAGACTGAGGGTCTGAAGAACTTCCGTTGTTTGTAAGGAATACAAATCCAAGGTCCATTTCAGGAACCATTCCCACCAATGCAGTATAGCCGTATGCCAGACCGGTATGCCTAATGTAGCGTCCCTGCTCTCCAAACTCAACTGTCCAACCCTGGGCGTAGTTGGTAAGGCGTGTAGAGTCACTTCCGGTAATGGTTTGAGGATACCACAGCATATCATGATTTTTGCGTGAGATAATCTCCTTGCCGTTGAATGTACCGTGGTTAAGGTGCATCTTTACCCAGTTTGCCATATCCTCAACTGTAGAGATTACAAAACCTGCAGGGGCAACCGCAGAAAGCCATGCAAATGCATCCTCCTTGTCTGTACGGGGTACAACAACAATCTCGTCCTTCTCCTCCGCTTTCCTCATCCTGTAACCCTGGGCAAGGTTTTCAGCGGTGTAGAAAGAGATGTTTCCGGTTGTGGAGTTTTTCATTCCAAGAGGGGTGAAGATGCGCTCAATCAAAGCCTCATCCCAACTTTTCCCTGTATATTTCTCAATGATTTTGGCAGCAATTGTGTACATGCTGTTGTTGTAGGCATATTTTGTACGGAAACTGTAGGTTGGCTGAAGTACAGAGTAGATCTTGTAAAGGTCATCCCTGTCATAGCCCCAAGGTGGAAGGTCGTCAAGGGCATAACTGTTGAATCCGCTGTGGTGCGACATTATCTCCCTTACCTGGAAATTTTTGGTAACCCAAGGGTCGTACATTTTAAAATCAGGCAGGTAATTGATAACCGGGGCATCCCATTTTATCTCGGGATACTCATCCATTACATTTGCCAATAGTCCCGATGTAAATGCCTTTGAGGTTGATGCAATTACAAACTGGGTCTGTGGGGTAACCGGTACCGGTGCTGTAAGAGAGTCTCCAAGGTGGGCATTTCCATATCCTTTCATGAAAACCACCTCACCGTCCTTTACAACGGCAACGGCCATTCCAGGAACTTTCCACTCGTCAATGGCACGCTGGCACATTGCGTCAAATCCGTCGGGAATGGATTTATAATACTTCTGAGAAGGGTTGTTGCCGCAGGAAACAATAATTGCAGCCAGCAGTGCTGCAGCAACAAGATTGAATAGTTTTTTCATAAAGATAGAATTTATTTTGGTTCAAAATTAAGCAAACTTCCACACAATTATGGCATTTTTTCAATGTTTCTTATCTTTGTCCCCTATAAAAACTGAAAATTATGGACAAGGTATCGGGAAACCCTTTAAAAAACCGAGTGAAAGCACGTCTGCGTGCCGGAGGTCAGTCTGTGAGCAACCAGACTGCACTTATGGTGGTTACGGCGCTGTTCGTATCCTCCTATCTCATCTCAAATACAATGGCCGTAAAGGTTATAGGCCTTTTCAATATCTTCTATTTTGATGCCGGAACAATAACATTCCCCTTTGCATATATGCTTGGTGATGTGCTTACTGAGATTTGGGGCTTCAGAATTTCAAAGAGGGTGATATGGACAACCTTTTTCTGCAATATCCTTATGGTGGTGTGTACCCAAATAGGGGTTTGTCTCCCTTCTCCGGAGCATCTTGGTGAGACAGCGGCTGCATATGACCACATTTTCAACTATGTGCCCCGTATTGTGTTGGCTTCGTTGGTGGGATTCCTGTGTGGAGAACTCTCCAATGCCTGGCTTATGGTAAAGATAAGGGAGAAGACAAAGGGAAAGCATCTGTGGGTGCGTACTATAGGAAGTTCTGCAGTGGGATATGTCTTTGACAGCCTGCCGTTTGTGCTTATTGCTTTTGCGGGAACGGTATCTGTAAGGGAACTGCTCCTTATGATAGCCTTCCAGTATTGCAGCAAACTCCTCATAGAAACGGTGTTTGGAACTCCGCTGGCTTATGCGGCAATAAGGTTCATAAGGAAATATGTCAGATTGGACTACAACAATTAAAAAACTATACTTATGAAAAAACTGTTTGTATTGTGTATTGCCATTATGGCATTGAGTTTTGCCGCTGCCAGTGAGGCTAAGGCTCAGAACATACAGGTTCTGTATGATACAGAGCGTGAATGTGTAACTTCAACAATAGAGATGTTCCGTCCGGATGCATGGGGAAGCACATTTTTCTTTGTTGATTTGGATTACACCCCAAATGTGAGCGGAGCATATTGGGAACTTTCAAGGGAGTTGTGCTTCTGGAAAGAGAGCAACCTTTCATGGCTCTCTTTGCACCTTGAGTTCAATGGAGGTCTTAATAATGTTGCCGGATCATTCAATAATGCCTGGCTTGCAGGTCTTACATACTCTGGACACTCAAAGGATTTCAGCAAGACCTGGTCACTCTCTGCAATGTACAAACTCATTCCGGATACAATAGGTCTGGATGGAGAGGAGCAGGAGAGCAATTTCCAGATTACCGGAGTATGGGGAATTACCTTCGCCGACGGATGGTGCTCTTTCAGCGGATTTGCAGATTTCTGGAGGGAGGCAAGACCTTGGCAGGATACAGAGTACATCTTCCTGGCAGAGCCTCAGTTCTGGGTTAACCTCAACAAGATTGAGGGGTGGAAAGATGTTAACCTGAGTGTTGGCGGCGAGTTGGAACTCTCTTCAAATTTCTTTGAGAAAGGGTTCAAGGCAATACCTGCACTTGGCGTAAAATGGACTTTCTAATAAAACGATATGTATTTTACAGGAATACTTATAGGACTTGCAACCTTCCTTATTATAGGACTTTTTCATCCTATAGTAATTAAGGCAGAATATTACCTTGGAACAAAATGCTGGTGGGCTTTCCTGCTCGCCGGCATCCTGTTCTGCGGATTGTCCCTTATAGTGGCTAATGTAATTCTGTCCACAGTGTTTGGTGTTACGGCATTCTCTTCATTCTGGAGCATCCTTGAACTCTTTGAACAGAAAGAGAGGGTTAAGAAAGGGTGGTTCCCTGAAGGCCCGGGCCACAAGAGACAATTACCTTAATGTCTTGTACGAAAGGATATGTATTGTGATTCCTGCCGCAAGGAGGATGAACAAAAGACTCAACGCCCAGTGCCCTGCAATGCCAAATGCACAATAAAGCAGTGTAATCCACACTGTAGTTACTGATATTATCTTTACTCTCAATGGAATAGCCTTGTGCTTTAGGAAGTTTGTTATATAGGGCCCCAGACGGGGATGGTTCATCAGCCAGTCATACAATCTTCTGTTGCTTCTGAGGAATAATGCCGCAGAAAGAAGCAATAGGGGTGTTGTGGGGAGCAGGGGAAGAAAAATCCCGAGTATTCCCAATCCCAGTGAAATTGTTCCCAATATCGTAAGAAAAATCTTCATATTGTCTGCTGAACCAAAAATAACATGTTTACAGCGGGCAAAGATACTTTTTTTATGCTACATTTAAAGTTTCAAATAACAGGAATAGAATATATGAAAAGAATATTGTTGGCCGGTGCGGCATTGGCCTTATGTGTAATGGTGAATGCCCAGGAAATAAAGTCTCCAAAGTTGGGCAAGAGACTTTCCTCGCAGCAGGTGGTAGAATACCTTGCCCATGATGCCCTTCAGGGGAGAGATGGCGGCACAAGGGGGGATACCCTTGCATCGGATTTCATTTTGGGGCAGTTGGAGAAGTTGGGACTCAATCCGCACAAGCACCCCTTTACAGTAAAAAGGGGCAATATAAACACCTTTAACGTGTATGGAAGCATTCCGGGTCGCAGTGGAAAATACATTGTGGTAGGGGCCCATTATGACCATCTTGGAATGGGCGGGCAGGGGAGCGGCTCCCGCAGACCGGATACCTTGGCTGTACATAACGGGGCAGATGACAACGCCTCAGGGGTGGCAGGAGTACTTCATCTTGCAAAGCATTTTGCAAAGAGGAAGGATCTGCAGCATGGAATAATCTTTGCCGCTTTCGGTGCAGAGGAGAGGGGAATTGTGGGGAGCAAGAATATGGTGGAGAACCTGCATGAATTGGAACTGTCGGGAAGAAAATGGGTTTCTGTGAATGATATTGTGGCAATGGTGAACTTTGATATGATAGGGCGCCTGCGCGGTAAGGCAATTACCCTTGGGGGAACCGGAACAGCAAAGGAGATGGATGCAATAATTGCCGGAGCATCGCACCGAATGGGGAATGCCCTTAAGGTAACCCGTTCTGAGCAGGGACACGGCCCGAGCGACCACTCAGCCTTCTATGCTAAAAATATTCCGGTATTTTACCTCACCACAGGAGGAACAGAAGATTATCATACTCCCGACGATGATTCCCACAAGATAAATTTTGGGGGAATTGATTCCGTTGCAACATTTGCAGCCCTGCTTGTGGAGCAGGTTCAGGGATACCCTGAAGGATTGACATTCACCGAGACTGCCGCACCGGCAGCATCGCCAATGAGGGGCGGGTTCAAGGTGTCATTGGGACTTATGCCCGATGTTACCGGGCAGGTGGAGAACGGCCTGAGGACAGAGATAATTGTAAAGGGGAAACCGGCTTATAAGGCTGGAATGAAGAACGGGGATGTGATAATTCAGGTGAATGATATTGCAATTAAGGATATTCAGGTATATATGCAGGCTCTTGGAACACTCAAGAAAGGTGATCTGGTAAAGGTAAAGGTGCTGAGGGAGGGAAAAGAGATGCAGTTTGATGTACAACTATAAAATTGTGTTATGAAGAAGGTATTGTTTTGGATTTTGGCAGTTGTTATAACATTGTCTGCCAGCATTTATCAGAGAAAGACCGGTCCCACAAACCCCAAATATGAAACCGTATTTCTTGCAGGTGACGAATACAGGTTCAAACTCCCCCGCAGCGGTGGTGAAACGGACTGCAGCGTAGTATTGAAAGGTTTTGGAACTCCTCAGATGATTGATTCTCTGGGATTGGATATAAATGCCGTAATGCACTGGAGAAAATATCCCGGTGGGGGGGAATATACTGCCGTACAGATGCTCCCTGCAGCAGAGGGGCTTACCGCATTTCTTCCGGTACAGCCTGCTGCCGGCAAACTTGAGTATTATATAGAACTTGAGACCTTCAGAAAGGATGATGACACTTCTCTAAAGACCCGTACAATGATTTGCTATGACGAGCCTCTGATAATCCGTTTCAAAGGGGATGTTCCGGCGTGGGCCCTCATACCGCATATCCTCTGCATGTTCATTTCAATGCTCTTTGGAGCCTATGCATTCCTGTGTGCCTTGGCAAATATGCCCCAATACAGGAGATACACTCTACTCTCATTCTGGCTGCTGGTGCTGGGAGGCTTTGTATTTGGCCCTATAGTGCAGAAATACGCCTTTGATATATTCTGGAGCGGCTTCCCGTTTGGAGGGGACCTTACAGACAACAAGACCCTGTTTGCCGCTGTAGTGCTGTTGTTTGCTGTGGTTACCGGCAAAAAGAAATGGAACAGATGGGCGGTTGTAGTTGCAATTGCGGTAATGTTTGCAATCTTCTCAATCCCCCACAGTATGAGGGGCTCTGAACTCAACCATGAAACAGGAGTTATAGAGTCTGCAAAATAAATTTGTTTGTGTCAAAAGTTGTCAAAACTGCACCCTAATTTTGCAGAAAAATAAGACAATAACTAAAAATTTTGACGCTATGAATACAAATTTATCTTTGGCAATGAACCTTCCTTTGTATGTAATCAACAAAATGATGGAGATAGCAGGACGCAATCCCCAATATCAGGAGTGCAGCGAGATTGAACTCTTCTGGGCAGCCGAAAAGGAACTGGCCCTCGACTAAAGGAAAATGGCAGCCGTCGGTGATGATGGCTGCTTTTTTTATTGTGTAATTCACTCCCCCCCCTGCTTCCGGCCCTTACTCTTTATGTGGGGAGACTACGGTTTTGGATGGATTATTGGCACTTAAACCTCCCTGATTGCCTCAATGTAAAAACTCATTGGACGGAAACCGTCATTGCAACTTATCATTGCGCTCATAGGGTCTTTCATCCATCCGTCGTAGAAATTGCCTTCCCCTCTGGCAAGGGATTCCACAAATTCCCTCATTGAAGACCAGGCCGAAGGACACATCCCCTCCGGACATTTCCCCTCTTCTGAAATCCATTGCTGCCCCACCTTAATATCACAGGTGTGTTCAATGGGGTTCTCATATTTTGCCATAAGGTCGGGATACACACTCTGGCGTACTGCTGTTATACGTATGTTCATGGTGTCAAAAATAATCTTCCTGCCACAAATTTATTAATTTTGCGCCAACAGATTCAATATAGGTACAGGACGGTGGCATTTTTTACAGAAAATATTCTACAGATATTCCTGCTGGCTGTTGGGGCCAGTTTTGTACAGAGGACAACGGGGTTCGGGTTCGGCATTTTCATAATGACATTGCTCCCGTTCCTTATGCCTTCGTATGGGGAGGCAACGGCTTTGTCGGGATTATTGGCACTTACAACATCATTGATTGCCTTAATAAAATACAGAAGGTTCATAACCTGGAAGAGGCTCATTCCAATCCTCTCCATTTTCCTGATAACCTCCACCGCTGCAATATGCCTCCTTAAGGTGATGCAGGATGGCACTATTAGGTTCATACTGGGGTTCATACTCATTTTTGTGAGCATCTATTTTGCTTTCCTCAACAAGAGGATAAAATTTGGAACAACATTGCCGTACCAGTTGGGCGCAGGCTCTTTGAGCGGCCTTATGGGGGGCTTCTTTGGGATGCATGGCCCTCCGGCTGTGCTCTATTTCATCTCTGCAGAGCAGGACAAGGAGCATTATATGGGGATGATACAGACCTACTTTGTAATTACAAACGCAATGATGACAATAGCCAGGGCGGGGAACGGATTTGTAACCCCGGCTGTTGGGAAATGCTATATCTTCTGTCTTGGTGCTGTTGCAATAGGCTCCACATTGGGGGGCTGGGCCTTCAGCAGAATCCCCGGCAAGAAGTTCCCGTATGTGGTTTATGGGTATATAGGAATCAGTGGAGTGATAATTTTGTGCAGTGCAATGTAGTTTGCATTTGAATTCAGACCGTATTATGGAGATTGCAATAAAGAAAGCCAGCCGGGAGGATGCCCCAATAATTGCCAGAGCAGTTGCAATGGCAATAGGGGAGGAATCTGTGGCAGAGTACTGCGGGGAAAATTACCTCGCAGTGCTGGAAGAGGTTGCCAGTACTGAGGGGACCCAATACAGTTACGCCAATTCCCTTGTGGCATTTGTAGAAGGGGAGCCTGCCGGAGCAATTGTGGGGTATGACGGGGCACTCCTCTACCCGTTGAGGGAGAATACCCTCTCCATTGTGGGAAAATACAACCCTGCTGTTCCCCATCTTCCCGACGAAACTTCGCAAGGAGAATTCTACCTCGATTCCCTTGGTGTGTTGCCCCAGTTCCGCGGCTGCGGAGTTGCCTCTGCACTCATCCGGGCCATCTGCTCCGTTGCATCAGATGCAGATTGCAGTAGGGTGGGCCTCATAGTTGAGGTAGAACGGCCCCATGTGGAAAAACTCTATGCCTCCCTGGGCTTCAGGCGTGTTGGAACTAAAGAATTCCTGGGCCACCCTATGTGGCATATGCAGATGGAGTTGACTGCCCAATGATGGGTAATGTGTCTAAAAAATAGTACTTATTCCCGACAATTGTGTTGCGGCCGGCAACCCTTGCCGGGTAATCAGGCCCATCACAGATGCGGATAAAACCAGAAACTGGGATAGGTAAACCTCTCTCCAACACTCAGACTACAAAGCAATGCGCCCATACATTGACATAGCAGAAAAAACAAAATCCGACGCAATGAAACTCATAGATGGTGCGTGGGGAATGTAGGAAAATCAGTAAATTTGCAACAAGGAGATTATGCTTATGAAAGGAACAGAAATTACAGAAGTTAAGGTAGATGCCCTATTTGAAAAAATAGCAGGCTTGATTGAAGAGTCAAGGAAGAAGGTAAGTTCTGCAATAAATATTGCTGAGGTGTACACAAAGTATAATGTTGGAAGATACATCATAGAGCATGAGCAGGAGGGAAAATATAAAGCTGCCTATGGTAAACAGGTCCTTAAACAACTCTCGGAGAAGCTGACTAACAGATATGGGAAAGGTTGGTCAGTAGAGACATTAACGACAACTAGAAAGTTCTATCAAACATATTCAAATTCCGTAAACACCGTTTACGAAATTCCAGCTGAGGCCAATAAATCTGAAACATCAAAAATCGTAAACACTGTTTACGATTTTCAAGGTACTACACCTGTAACTCATAAATTTGCCCTCTCCTGGTCTCATTATCTGATACTTATGCGTATCTCCGATGCCAATGCCCGCAGTTTCTATGAAATAGAATGCGCAAAACAGAACTGGAGTGTACGTTGGTTACAGCGTCAGGTTAACAGCAGCTTGTATGAGAGATTGGCCCTTAGTAAAGATAAAAGCGAGGTGCTGCGCCTTGCTCAGGAAGGACAGACAATAGAGAAACCTGCAGACATCCTCAAGAATCCAGTAACTCTGGAGTTCCTCGGCTTGAAACCTGAAGCAGTTTACTCAGAAACAAAATTGGAGTCTGCAATCATTGATAAAATGCAAGAGTTCCTGTTGGAGATGGGAAAAGGCTTCCTGTTTGAAAAGCGCCAAAGACGATTCACATTTGATGAAGACAACTACTATGTAGATCTTATCTTCTACAACCGTCTGCTCCAGTGCTATGTTCTCATTGATCTGAAAATTGACAAACTTACTCATCAGGATCTTGGCCAGATGCAAATGTACGTCAACTATTATGACCGCTATGTGAAACAGGAGTTTGAAAAGCCAACCATAGGCATCCTGCTATGTAAAGAGAAAAAAGATACACTCATCAAACTCACATTGCCAGAAAATGCCAATATCTATGCAGCAGAATATGCCTTGTATCTTCCCGATAAAACAGAGCTTCAAAACAAACTCAAAGCATGGATTGAAGAGTTTGAAAAGAACGAAAATTAAATTCAAATTACTATAATGAATGTCCCGTTTTGTAAAGAGTCGGGACATTTATTAATTTATATCTACACTATGCCGTAACCTCATAGATCCTATCCTCAACCAACTCCGCATACTAAACATTGCCGAAAAAGAAGAATACAAAACCAAACTGAACGATCTCCCACATCCGCCGTAAAGACAAAGAAACATAAGCATCCCCAATCCGCACTCTGGGCGAGGAGTTCTATTCCCTATACCAGTTCTTGCAGCCAATTGGCCCCATCCGCGTAGAAATCTGCACAGATGAAAACTTTTCCACCGCCCTCACCATCTGCAACACCCTAATGGAACACACCGGTAAAATCTTCAGCACCTTGCCTAAAGTAGAAGATAACCCATCGGGCCCCCTCTCTTCTTCCCGACAGCAAATGTTCCTCATCTCCCTGCCTGAAGATACAACCTTTCCCCGCCAGATCTACCTGCAGGTTGCAGAGACTTTGGGTATTCCTGTACCTTCTGCCGACAGGTATATTAACCGCTGGGTAAGCAGTGGAGTGCTTGAGAAAGTTGGGCATGGGGAGTTTAGGATTAAGGCGATAGTTAGTTTGCCACATGGTAGGAATGAGAAAGTGTGATTTGTGTGCTATATTTGTATAATGAAAAATTATATAGTATGCGCTGTTTGTTATTTCTATTGTTGATTGCTCATCTATTCTGTGCATGTTCTGTTAAGAGTAATCGGGTAAAATCAGAGTTGAGGAGGGCTGAAGAACTTATGATGAATTCTCCTGATTCGTCGTTTATAATATTAAAAGGGATAGATCCAATGAAGATTACAGGAAAAAAATCCCAGGCTCTGTATGCTCTGTTGTTGTCCCAAGCTATGGATAAGAATTGGATAGATGAAGTAGATGATTCTTTGATAATGGTTGCTGTTGATTATTATAGAAATTCAAATGATGCTGAGCACAAATTTCTCTCATATTACTATCTTGGTCGGATTCAGCAGAATAGTGGTAATCTGGCAAAAGCCTTGGTCTCTTTTGCTGTTGCAGAAGAAATGGCCGGACAGATATCTGATAATTATAGTATAGGCTTACTTTATGCCCAATTAGGCCTTATTTACCAGACTTTATACGATTACCCAAAAAGTATTGAGGCTTTCAGTAAAGCGAGCCATTTCTATGATCTGGCAAACAAGTCATCCCATAAAGTATATGCAAAGCTCTCCTTGGCGCAATTGTATAAAAGTGTGAAGCAGTATGATAAGTCTCATGAGATCATTTCTGAAATTATTACTGCAGCATATGATAGCAAAGATGTATATCTTACCCAACAATGTGTGCAGTTGCTGTTTCATATTTATGAGCAACAGGGTGATATGCAGGGTGCGAAATCATTGCTAACAAGCAAATATGTTAAATTGTGCAATGATGACCTTATGCTTATGCAGGCTAAGGCATACGCTTATGCATTGCAAAAGAGTGACAGTGCAAAATTATACATGAGCAGAGCTTGGAAGCTGGCAAGAAACAGTTCAGATTCAGCGCAATTGTATTTTAGGGAGTATAAGATCAATAAGCTTGTGGGAAAACATGATGTGGCGCTAAAAAATCATGAGAAGGTCTTATATATACAGGATACCATTGTAAGGAAGAACCTACAACAACCTATATTGACAGCTCAAAAGGATTACTATCAAACAGAGTACAAAGTAAAAGCGCAAGAATTGAAGCAAAGCAAGCACAGACTGGCTGCCTTTATATGTGTTTCCATAGTGGTAATTATCATGCTGGTTGTTGCATACAGATACAGGATAAGGGTAAAACAGAAACAGATAGAGAGTTATATTGATAAAATATATAATCTGGAAAGTTCTCTGCTGGCTGTCAATGAAGAAGCAGATAGTGCAATTGTAGAAAATGTTGAAATGAGAAAGAAGATCAACAGCCTTTTTGGCTCTCAGTTTAATCTTATAGATAAGCTATGCACAACTTATTATGAAACTCAAGCTGCAAATAAAGACAAAGATGCAATATATACCCAGGTGAGGAATGAGATTGAGAAATTGCAGAGCAACAGGAAACATATTATGCAATTGGAAAAGATCATTAACCTTTATATGGATAATGTAGTGGCCAGAATAAGAGAAACAGTTCCTCAAATGACGGAGATGGAAATAAGGCTATGCTGTTTTTTTCTGGCAGGCTTTTCGGCCAAAGCCATCAGTGTTTTTACAAATGATTCTATTGGCAATATTTATATGAAAAAGGTACGTATGAAGACTAAAATATCAGAGTCTGACTCAAAAGATAAGGATGTGATATTGGAATATCTTTTATAACTGTTTGATAAATAATGTGGTATGGCCATTTAAACTTGATTTGCATAATTAGGGGGGGGGTAATATGCTGTAAATCAGCTTATTGTATTATAAATAAGGGCGATGTTAGGTTCTGAAGTCTAACATCGCCTTTATTTATTTGAAAAACAGTGGATTATAGGTGTAAAATGTTGTGAAGAATTTAGATGAGTTTTTCTTAAAACAGATGAATTAGTTGCAATTTTGCTATGAATAAAGTGCCGGTCAACGGCCGGACTACTTTTACATGTGATGGGCAAAGTCGCCATCGCGTTTATAACGTTAATTTTTAACTACTGATTCAAATTAAGTAAGATGAAAAAAATATTGAATGTTCTCCAAATATTCTGTGCAATAATATTATTTTCTTGTACAGAAAAAGTAGATCTTGATCCAAGAGAGAGGGCCGTTGTTGTGCATGCAATACTTGAAGATACCATAGTTCAGAAGGTGAATCTTTTTTACACCTCGTATGTTTCGGAAAACTATAATCCACCGGTAGAAGATGCTCAGGTGTATATTGAGAGAGTATGTCAAGATAGTATGGTTGTTGAAAGACACGATTTCTATAAGGTCAAGGATGGTGAGTGGAAAGGGGATTTTTTGCCTATTCAAAATGCAATTTATAAGTTAACAGTATTAGTACCAGGCGAGGAAACGATTACTGCTTCAACAAGATTCCCATTGCGAAATGAATTTATACGGTTCAAAAGAGTCGCGAATGCGTCGGATGATCAATATTTTCATACGAAGAGCAGTGGTAAATACAATTCGGAAGCAATCACGCTATTTTCTTTTATGGATTATATTCCAGAGACAAAAGATTACAGGATAGCAAGTAGTCATAGATATATATCATATAATCATGACGTTAATACAGAAGAATCAATTTTTAAAAAAAAATATCATACGTGGATGTTTCAGGATTTTGAATATAATGGAATATATGCAATATGTAGAGATAGTCTTTATATTTCGTCTATAGATAGTCTGAATATGACTAATCAGTCTTATAGAAGGAAAGTATCAGTTGTTTTGCCAGGAATTGACTTTAATCAAATAGGAGCAATTCAAATTTGGTTTTCCCCCCATAGAAGTTATAAGGAAGGAAATATTAGGTGTATTCATCCGCTGTCGTATCTGGTGGTCCAGAATATTAGTAAGGATTACGAAATGTATATTAAGGATATCATAGCAAAAAACTTGGGCCTTAACAGGAAAGAAGAATCTGATTTGACCCATCTATGGGAAAAGGATGAAATATATTCAAATATCAAAAACGGATTGGGAATATTTGCAGCAGAATGTAGATATGAGCTGATGGTTAAAGATTGGCAATATCTGGATTTCCCTGCTGTATGGGATCAATATAATATAACTATCCCTGGTTGGAATGATTAAAAAATAGATGTTATGAAGAAAAAATATAGAATTCTGGTATCTGTAGTAGTGCTCATTCTAAGCTCCATAAATTTGTCTGCACAAAACTTTAATGAGAACATTAAGGAGCGCTTGGATACTCTTCAGTCTATAACTGTAATAGCTGATTCATCAGTAGTAAGGGCTGCAGGAGTTGTAAAGGTAGATCTTCCCAAGATGCAGCATATGGTAACAGCACTGGGAGAAGGTGATGTGATAAAATATATCCAGACAATGCCAGGTATTGCTGTAGGAGTGGAGGGTACGTCATCTTTCTATGTGAGAGGTGGTAATCTGGGAAATAATGTTGTTACAATTGATGGAGTAAGGCTTTATGGTTATGGGCATCTGTTGGGAATTACATCAGCATTTTCAAATGATATAGTGGGCAGTGCTAACTTTAATGTGGGAGGTTTTGGAGCGGAGAGCTACAATATGCTCGCGTCTCATATAAATATTGTTACCAAGGATCCCAATTTCAATGAGTGTGAAGCCAAATTTGGAGTAAGCAATTTTATGGTTAGCGGATATGCTTCGGCTCCAATAAAAGAAGATAAACTGGCTTTAGAGGTGGCAGCCAGAGTCTCACCTCTTTCATTGGAATATGAGATGGGGAAAAAATGGGTTGAGGACAAACTTACCCTTTTCAATAACCTGGAGGCTGGGGTATATGATATATATAGCAAGCTATCCTATAAACCTGATGCCAAGCATACTGTAAACGCTTCTTTCTTTTATAGTGTGGATGATTTTGGATACGGAGACATAAATGTAAGTTCATATGACAAGATGAATTGGCATAATATGATAGGCAACTTGGAATGGAACTGCAATATATCTCCTAAATGGAGTGTGAAAACAAATGCTTCATACAACAGTTACCAGAGTGGGCAGACACAGGAGAGGATTATGCAGGATAAGTACAACAAGCTTTCTATAACTTCCAGCATAGAGGAACTGTCATTGAATACAGCGTTCAGATATAAGATATCTGACAAATGGAATTTGAAAATGGGAGTGAGGGTAACAACCAGCACTTTCAACCCGGGATCATCCCAAGAATATGCATCAGCATCAGCCGAGCCTGCAGGGAAATCCAATAAAACGGAGAACTTTTTGGGAAATCTGTATTCAGAACTCAAATACAGCAATAAAGACAGACTGCAAATGGCTTTGTCTTTAAGGGGCAGTTATTTTATAGGGGAGAAATCCAAATATGATGAGTATAAAGGATTTGAGCCGGAGGTGAGTTTCAATGCAAGTGCAAGACTTACAAAATGGATGGGTATTGAAGCAACCTATGACAGGCTGGTGCAGTATTATCACACCTTGGAGGGTATCCCTTTGGGATGGTCTTTGGATATGATTGTGCCATCTTCCAGGCAACTGCATCCAGAAACTGGAATCCAATATTACGGTGGATTATACTTCAAGTTGGCAAAGGACCACAGACTTTCTGTAGGTGCATATTATAAGGAAATGACAAATCTTATTTACTTTGAAAAGGCAAGCGAGTTCTTTGGACAACAGGCAATGAGCGGATGGAAAGATTTTATAAATGTGGGAGAGGGCAAGAGTCAGGGAATAGAGTTCCTGTATCAGAAGAGCGGCAAAAAACTGAATTATAAAGTAGCCTATACTTTTTCTGAGACTACCAGATTCTTCCCTGAATTGAATGATGGCAAGGAGTTCAAGGCAAAATTTGACAGACCTCATGTGTTGAATGCAACAGCAGATTACCTTTTCTATTTAAAAGACAACAAAGAGTATGGCGCCAACCTGCTGTTGAGTTATCAGAGCGGCAATATGGAAAGTGTGAAATCCGGGACTTATCCAGGATTTGTTCCAGGTTATGATGTTTCGCTTGACTACTATAGCGGCTTCAACAATAAACGTCTTGAGCATTATATGCGCGTTGATGTAGGTGCATATGCCAAATGGAAAAAGCCAAAAGCTATTCATAATCTGCAACTGGGAATATATAACCTTACTAATAGGCACAATATCTTCAGTCTGTACTATGATGTAGATGAAGATACCTGGAAAAAGGTGTATGTGTTCCCTATAATGCCTAGTATCAGCTATAAGGTTGAGTTTTAATATTGTACCAAGATGTTTAATATTAAACACGACCTCGGTTATAGTTTTAAAACTATAACCGAGGTCGTGTTTAATATTAAACATCTTGGTACAATATTAAAACTCAACCTTATAGCTGATACTAGGCATTATAGGGAACACATACACCTTTTTCCAGGTATCTTCATCTACATCATAGTACAGACTGAAGATATTGTGCCTATTAGTAAGGTTATATATTCCCAGTTGCAGATTATGAATAGCTTTTGGCTTTTTCCATTTGGCATATGCACCTACATCAACGCGCATATAATGCTCAAGACGTTTATTGTTGAAGCCGCTATAGTAGTCAAGCGAAACATCATAACCTGGAACAAATCCTGGATAAGTCCCGGATTTCACACTTTCCATATTGCCGCTCTGATAACTCAACAGCAGGTTGGCGCCATACTCTTTGTTGTCTTTTAAATAGAAAAGGTAATCTGCTGTTGCATTCAACACATGAGGTCTGTCAAATTTTGCCTTGAACTCCTTGCCATCATTCAATTCAGGGAAGAATCTGGTAGTCTCAGAAAAAGTATAGGCTACTTTATAATTCAGTTTTTTGCCGCTCTTCTGATACAGGAACTCTATTCCCTGACTCTTGCCCTCTCCCACATTTATAAAATCTTTCCATCCGCTCATTGCCTGTTGTCCAAAGAACTCGCTTGCCTTTTCAAAGTAAATAAGATTTGTCATTTCCTTATAATATGCACCTACAGAAAGTCTGTGGTCCTTTGCCAACTTGAAGTATAATCCACCGTAATATTGGATTCCAGTTTCTGGATGCAGTTGCCTGGAAGATGGCACAATCATATCCAAAGACCATCCCAAAGGGATACCCTCCAAGGTGTGATAATACTGCACCAGCCTGTCATAGGTTGCTTCAATACCCATCCATTTTGTAAGTCTTGCACTTGCATTGAAACTCACCTCCGGCTCAAATCCTTTATACTCATCATATTTGGATTTCTCCCCTATAAAATAACTGCCCCTTAAAGACAAAGCCATTTGCAGTCTGTCTTTATTGCTGTATTTGAGTTCTGAATACAGATTTCCCAAAAAGTTCTCCGTTTTATTGGATTTCCCTGCAGGCTCGGCTGATGCTGATGCATATTCTTGGGATGATCCCGGGTTGAAAGTGCTGGTTGTTACCCTCACTCCCATTTTCAAATTCCATTTGTCAGATATCTTATATCTGAACGCTGTATTCAATGACAGTTCCTCTATGCTGGAAGTTATAGAAAGCTTGTTGTACTTATCCTGCATAATCCTCTCCTGTGTCTGCCCACTCTGGTAACTGTTGTATGAAGCATTTGTTTTCACACTCCATTTAGGAGATATATTGCAGTTCCATTCCAAGTTGCCTATCATATTATGCCAATTCATCTTGTCATATGAACTTACATTTATGTCTCCGTATCCAAAATCATCCACACTATAAAAGAAAGAAGCGTTTACAGTATGCTTGGCATCAGGTTTATAGGATAGCTTGCTATATATATCATATACCCCAGCCTCCAGGTTATTGAAAAGGGTAAGTTTGTCCTCAACCCATTTTTTCCCCATCTCATATTCCAATGAAAGAGGTGAGACTCTGGCTGCCACCTCTAAAGCCAGTTTATCTTCTTTTATTGGAGCCGAAGCATATCCGCTAACCATAAAATTGCTTACTCCAAATTTGGCTTCACACTCATTGAAATTGGGATCCTTGGTAACAATATTTATATGAGACGCGAGCATATTGTAGCTCTCCGCTCCAAAACCTCCCACATTAAAGTTAGCACTGCCCACTATATCATTTGAAAATGCTGATGTAATTCCCAACAGATGCCCATAACCATAAAGCCTTACTCCATCAATTGTAACAACATTATTTCCCAGATTACCACCTCTCACATAGAAAGATGACGTACCCTCCACTCCTACAGCAATACCTGGCATTGTCTGGATATATTTTATCACATCACCTTCTCCCAGTGCTGTTACCATATGCTGCATCTTGGGAAGATCTACCTTTACAACTCCTGCAGCCCTTACTACTGATGAATCAGCTATTACAGTTATAGACTGAAGAGTATCCAAGCGCTCCTTAATGTTCTCATTAAAGTTTTGTGCAGACAAATTTATGGAGCTTAGAATGAGCACTACTACAGATACCAGAATTCTATATTTTTTCTTCATAACATCTATTTTTTAATCATTCCAACCAGGGATAGTTATATTATATTGATCCCATACAGCAGGGAAATCCAGATATTGCCAATCTTTAACCATCAGCTCATATCTACATTCTGCTGCAAATATTCCCAATCCGTTTTTGATATTTGAATATATTTCATCCTTTTCCCATAGATGGGTCAAATCAGATTCTTCTTTCCTGTTAAGGCCCAAGTTTTTTGCTATGATATCCTTAATATACATTTCGTAATCCTTACTAATATTCTGGACCACCAGATACGACAGCGGATGAATACACCTAATATTTCCTTCCTTATAACTTCTATGGGGGGAAAACCAAATTTGAATTGCTCCTATTTGATTAAAGTCAATTCCTGGCAAAACAACTGATACTTTCCTTCTATAAGACTGATTAGTCATATTCAGACTATCTATAGACGAAATATAAAGACTATCTCTACATATTGCATATATTCCATTATATTCAAAATCCTGAAACATCCACGTATGATATTTTTTTTTAAAAATTGATTCTTCTGTATTAACGTCATGATTATATGATATATATCTATGACTACTTGCTATCCTGTAATCTTTTGTCTCTGGAATATAATCCATAAAAGAAAATAGCGTGATTGCTTCCGAATTGTATTTACCACTGCTCTTCGTATGAAAATATTGATCATCCGACGCATTCGCGACTCTTTTGAACCGTATAAATTCATTTCGCAATGGGAATCTTGTTGAAGCAGTAATCGTTTCCTCGCCTGGTACTAATACTGTTAACTTATAAATTGCATTTTGAATAGGCAAAAAATCCCCTTTCCACTCACCATCCTTGACCTTATAGAAATCGTGTCTTTCAACAACCATACTATCTTGACATACTCTCTCAATATACACCTGAGCATCTTCTACCGGTGGATTATAGTTTTCCGAAACATACGAGGTGTAAAAAAGATTCACCTTCTGAACTATGGTATCTTCAAGTATTGCATGCACAACAACGGCCCTCTCTCTTGGATCAAGATCTACTTTTTCTGTACAAGAAAATAATATTATTGCACAGAATATTTGGAGAACATTCAATATTTTTTTCATCTTACTTAATTTGAATCAGTAGTTAAAAATTAACGTTATAAACGCGATGGCGACTTTGCCCATCACATGTAAAAGTAGTCCGGCCGTTGACCGGCACTTTATTCATAGCAAAATTGCAACTAATTCATCTGTTTTAAGAAAAACTCATCTAAATTCTTCACAACATTTTACACCTATAATCCACTGTTTTTCAAATAAATAAAGGCGATGTTAGACTTCAGAACCTAACATCGCCCTTATTTATAATACAATAAGCTGATTTACAGCATATTACCCCCCCCCTAATTATGCAAATCAAGTTTAAATGGCCATACCACATTATTTATCAAACAGTTATAAAAGATATTCCAATATCACATCCTTATCTTTTGAGTCAGACTCTGATATTTTAGTCTTCATACGTACCTTTTTCATATAAATATTGCCAATAGAATCATTTGTAAAAACACTGATGGCTTTGGCCGAAAAGCCTGCCAGAAAAAAACAGCATAGCCTTATTTCCATCTCCGTCATTTGAGGAACTGTTTCTCTTATTCTGGCCACTACATTATCCATATAAAGGTTAATGATCTTTTCCAATTGCATAATATGTTTCCTGTTGCTCTGCAATTTCTCAATCTCATTCCTCACCTGGGTATATATTGCATCTTTGTCTTTATTTGCAGCTTGAGTTTCATAATAAGTTGTGCATAGCTTATCTATAAGATTAAACTGAGAGCCAAAAAGGCTGTTGATCTTCTTTCTCATTTCAACATTTTCTACAATTGCACTATCTGCTTCTTCATTGACAGCCAGCAGAGAACTTTCCAGATTATATATTTTATCAATATAACTCTCTATCTGTTTCTGTTTTACCCTTATCCTGTATCTGTATGCAACAACCAGCATGATAATTACCACTATGGAAACACATATAAAGGCAGCCAGTCTGTGCTTGCTTTGCTTCAATTCTTGCGCTTTTACTTTGTACTCTGTTTGATAGTAATCCTTTTGAGCTGTCAATATAGGTTGTTGTAGGTTCTTCCTTACAATGGTATCCTGTATATATAAGACCTTCTCATGATTTTTTAGCGCCACATCATGTTTTCCCACAAGCTTATTGATCTTATACTCCCTAAAATACAATTGCGCTGAATCTGAACTGTTTCTTGCCAGCTTCCAAGCTCTGCTCATGTATAATTTTGCACTGTCACTCTTTTGCAATGCATAAGCGTATGCCTTAGCCTGCATAAGCATAAGGTCATCATTGCACAATTTAACATATTTGCTTGTTAGCAATGATTTCGCACCCTGCATATCACCCTGTTGCTCATAAATATGAAACAGCAACTGCACACATTGTTGGGTAAGATATACATCTTTGCTATCATATGCTGCAGTAATAATTTCAGAAATGATCTCATGAGACTTATCATACTGCTTCACACTTTTATACAATTGCGCCAAGGAGAGCTTTGCATATACTTTATGGGATGACTTGTTTGCCAGATCATAGAAATGGCTCGCTTTACTGAAAGCCTCAATACTTTTTGGGTAATCGTATAAAGTCTGGTAAATAAGGCCTAATTGGGCATAAAGTAAGCCTATACTATAATTATCAGATATCTGTCCGGCCATTTCTTCTGCAACAGCAAAAGAGACCAAGGCTTTTGCCAGATTACCACTATTCTGCTGAATCCGACCAAGATAGTAATATGAGAGAAATTTGTGCTCAGCATCATTTGAATTTCTATAATAATCAACAGCAACCATTATCAAAGAATCATCTACTTCATCTATCCAATTCTTATCCATAGCTTGGGACAACAACAGAGCATACAGAGCCTGGGATTTTTTTCCTGTAATCTTCATTGGATCTATCCCTTTTAATATTATAAACGACGAATCAGGAGAATTCATCATAAGTTCTTCAGCCCTCCTCAACTCTGATTTTACCCGATTACTCTTAACAGAACATGCACAGAATAGATGAGCAATCAACAATAGAAATAACAAACAGCGCATACTATATAATTTTTCATTATACAAATATAGCACACAAATCACACTTTCTCATTCCTACCATGTGGCAAACTAACTATCGCCTTAATCCTAAACTCCCCATGCCCAACTTTCTCAAGCACTCCACTGCTTACCCAGCGGTTAATATACCTGTCGGCAGAAGGTACAGGAATACCCAAAGTCTCTGCAACCTGCAGGTAGATCTGGCGGGGAAAGGTTGTATCTTCAGGCAGGGAGATGAGGAACATTTGCTGTCGGGAAGAAGAGAGGGGGCCCGATGGGTTATCTTCTACTTTAGGCAAGGTGCTGAAGATTTTACCGGTGTGTTCCATTAGGGTGTTGCAGATGGTGAGGGCGGTGGAAAAGTTTTCATCTGTGCAGATTTCTACGCGGATGGGGCCAATTGGCTGCAAGAACTGGTATAGGGAATAGAACTCCTCGCCCAGAGTGCGGATTGGGGATGCTTATGTTTCTTTGTCTTTACGGCGGATGTGGGAGATCGTTCAGTTTGGTTTTGTATTCTTCTTTTTCGGCAATGTTTAGTATGCGGAGTTGGTTGAGGATAGGATCTATGAGGTTACGGCATAGTGTAGATATAAATTAATAAATGTCCCGACTCTTTACAAAACGGGACATTCATTATAGTAATTTGAATTTAATTTTCGTTCTTTTCAAACTCTTCAATCCATGCTTTGAGTTTGTTTTGAAGCTCTGTTTTATCGGGAAGATACAAGGCATATTCTGCTGCATAGATATTGGCATTTTCTGGCAATGTGAGTTTGATGAGTGTATCTTTTTTCTCTTTACATAGCAGGATGCCTATGGTTGGCTTTTCAAACTCCTGTTTCACATAGCGGTCATAATAGTTGACGTACATTTGCATCTGGCCAAGATCCTGATGAGTAAGTTTGTCAATTTTCAGATCAATGAGAACATAGCACTGGAGCAGACGGTTGTAGAAGATAAGATCTACATAGTAGTTGTCTTCATCAAATGTGAATCGTCTTTGGCGCTTTTCAAACAGGAAGCCTTTTCCCATCTCCAACAGGAACTCTTGCATTTTATCAATGATTGCAGACTCCAATTTTGTTTCTGAGTAAACTGCTTCAGGTTTCAAGCCGAGGAACTCCAGAGTTACTGGATTCTTGAGGATGTCTGCAGGTTTCTCTATTGTCTGTCCTTCCTGAGCAAGGCGCAGCACCTCGCTTTTATCTTTACTAAGGGCCAATCTCTCATACAAGCTGCTGTTAACCTGACGCTGTAACCAACGTACACTCCAGTTCTGTTTTGCGCATTCTATTTCATAGAAACTGCGGGCATTGGCATCGGAGATACGCATAAGTATCAGATAATGAGACCAGGAGAGGGCAAATTTATGAGTTACAGGTGTAGTACCTTGAAAATCGTAAACAGTGTTTACGATTTTTGATGTTTCAGATTTATTGGCCTCAGCTGGAATTTCGTAAACGGTGTTTACGGAATTTGAATATGTTTGATAGAACTTTCTAGTTGTCGTTAATGTCTCTACTGACCAACCTTTCCCATATCTGTTAGTCAGCTTCTCCGAGAGTTGTTTAAGGACCTGTTTACCATAGGCAGCTTTATATTTTCCCTCCTGCTCATGCTCTATGATGTATCTTCCAACATTATACTTTGTGTACACCTCAGCAATATTTATTGCAGAACTTACCTTCTTCCTTGACTCTTCAATCAAGCCTGCTATTTTTTCAAATAGGGCATCTACCTTAACTTCTGTAATTTCTGTTCCTTTCATAAGCATAATCTCCTTGTTGCAAATTTACTGATTTTCCTACATTCCCCACGCACCATCTATGAGTTTCATTGCGTCGGATTTTGTTTTTTCTGCTATGTCAATGTATGGGCGCATTGCTTTGTAGTCTGAGTGTTGGAGAGAGGTTTACCTATCCCAGTTTCTGGTTTTATCCGCATCTGTGATGGGCCTGATTACCCGGCAAGGGTTGCCGGCCGCAACACAATTGTCGGGAATAAGTACTATTTTTTAGACACATTACCCATCATTGGGCAGTCAACTCCATCTGCATATGCCACATAGGGTGGCCCAGGAATTCTTTAGTTCCAACACGCCTGAAGCCCAGGGAGGCATAGAGTTTTTCCACATGGGGCCGTTCTACCTCAACTATGAGGCCCACCCTACTGCAATCTGCATCTGATGCAACGGAGCAGATGGCCCGGATGAGTGCAGAGGCAACTCCGCAGCCGCGGAACTGGGGCAACACACCAAGGGAATCGAGGTAGAATTCTCCTTGCGAAGTTTCGTCGGGAAGATGGGGAACAGCAGGGTTGTATTTTCCCACAATGGAGAGGGTATTCTCCCTCAACGGGTAGAGGAGTGCCCCGTCATACCCCACAATTGCTCCGGCAGGCTCCCCTTCTACAAATGCCACAAGGGAATTGGCGTAACTGTATTGGGTCCCCTCAGTACTGGCAACCTCTTCCAGCACTGCGAGGTAATTTTCCCCGCAGTACTCTGCCACAGATTCCTCCCCTATTGCCATTGCAACTGCTCTGGCAATTATTGGGGCATCCTCCCGGCTGGCTTTCTTTATTGCAATCTCCATAATACGGTCTGAATTCAAATGCAAACTACATTGCACTGCACAAAATTATCACTCCACTGATTCCTATATACCCATAAACCACATACGGGAACTTCTTGCCGGGGATTCTGCTGAAGGCCCAGCCCCCCAATGTGGAGCCTATTGCAACAGCACCAAGACAGAAGATATAGCATTTCCCAACAGCCGGGGTTACAAATCCGTTCCCCGCCCTGGCTATTGTCATCATTGCGTTTGTAATTACAAAGTAGGTCTGTATCATCCCCATATAATGCTCCTTGTCCTGCTCTGCAGAGATGAAATAGAGCACAGCCGGAGGGCCATGCATCCCAAAGAAGCCCCCCATAAGGCCGCTCAAAGAGCCTGCGCCCAACTGGTACGGCAATGTTGTTCCAAATTTTATCCTCTTGTTGAGGAAAGCAAAATAGATGCTCACAAAAATGAGTATGAACCCCAGTATGAACCTAATAGTGCCATCCTGCATCACCTTAAGGAGGCATATTGCAGCGGTGGAGGTTATCAGGAAAATGGAGAGGATTGGAATGAGCCTCTTCCAGGTTATGAACCTTCTGTATTTTATTAAGGCAATCAATGATGTTGTAAGTGCCAATAATCCCGACAAAGCCGTTGCCTCCCCATACGAAGGCATAAGGAACGGGAGCAATGTCATTATGAAAATGCCGAACCCGAACCCCGTTGTCCTCTGTACAAAACTGGCCCCAACAGCCAGCAGGAATATCTGTAGAATATTTTCTGTAAAAAATGCCACCGTCCTGTACCTATATTGAATCTGTTGGCGCAAAATTAATAAATTTGTGGCAGGAAGATTATTTTTGACACCATGAACATACGTATAACAGCAGTACGCCAGAGTGTGTATCCCGACCTTATGGCAAAATATGAGAACCCCATTGAACACACCTGTGATATTAAGGTGGGGCAGCAATGGATTTCAGAAGAGGGGAAATGTCCGGAGGGGATGTGTCCTTCGGCCTGGTCTTCAATGAGGGAATTTGTGGAATCCCTTGCCAGAGGGGAAGGCAATTTCTACGACGGATGGATGAAAGACCCTATGAGCGCAATGATAAGTTGCAATGACGGTTTCCGTCCAATGAGTTTTTACATTGAGGCAATCAGGGAGGTTTAAGTGCCAATAATCCATCCAAAACCGTAGTCTCCCCACATAAAGAGTAAGGGCCGGAAGCAGGGGGGGGAGTGAATTACACAATAAAAAAAGCAGCCATCATCACCGACGGCTGCCATTTTCCTTTAGTCGAGGGCCAGTTCCTTTTCGGCTGCCCAGAAGAGTTCAATCTCGCTGCACTCCTGATATTGGGGATTGCGTCCTGCTATCTCCATCATTTTGTTGATTACATACAAAGGAAGGTTCATTGCCAAAGATAAATTTGTATTCATAGCGTCAAAATTTTTAGTTATTGTCTTATTTTTCTGCAAAATTAGGGTGCAGTTTTGACAACTTTTGACACAAACAAATTTATTTTGCAGACTCTATAACTCCTGTTTCATGGTTGAGTTCAGAGCCCCTCATACTGTGGGGGATTGAGAAGATTGCAAACATTACCGCAATTGCAACTACAACCGCCCATCTGTTCCATTTCTTTTTGCCGGTAACCACAGCAAACAACAGCACTACAGCGGCAAACAGGGTCTTGTTGTCTGTAAGGTCCCCTCCAAACGGGAAGCCGCTCCAGAATATATCAAAGGCGTATTTCTGCACTATAGGGCCAAATACAAAGCCTCCCAGCACCAGCAGCCAGAATGAGAGTAGAGTGTATCTCCTGTATTGGGGCATATTTGCCAAGGCACACAGGAATGCATAGGCTCCAAAGAGCATTGAAATGAACATGCAGAGGATATGCGGTATGAGGGCCCACGCCGGAACATCCCCTTTGAAACGGATTATCAGAGGCTCGTCATAGCAAATCATTGTACGGGTCTTTAGAGAAGTGTCATCATCCTTTCTGAAGGTCTCAAGTTCTATATAATACTCAAGTTTGCCGGCAGCAGGCTGTACCGGAAGAAATGCGGTAAGCCCCTCTGCTGCAGGGAGCATCTGTACGGCAGTATATTCCCCCCCACCGGGATATTTTCTCCAGTGCATTACGGCATTTATATCCAATCCCAGAGAATCAATCATCTGAGGAGTTCCAAAACCTTTCAATACTACGCTGCAGTCCGTTTCACCACCGCTGCGGGGGAGTTTGAACCTGTATTCGTCACCTGCAAGAAATACGGTTTCATATTTGGGGTTTGTGGGACCGGTCTTTCTCTGATAAATGCTGGCAGACAATGTTATAACAACTGCCAAAATCCAAAACAATACCTTCTTCATAACACAATTTTATAGTTGTACATCAAACTGCATCTCTTTTCCCTCCCTCAGCACCTTTACCTTTACCAGATCACCTTTCTTGAGTGTTCCAAGAGCCTGCATATATACCTGAATATCCTTAATTGCAATATCATTCACCTGAATTATCACATCCCCGTTCTTCATTCCAGCCTTATAAGCCGGTTTCCCCTTTACAATTATCTCTGTCCTCAGGCCGTTCTCCACCTGCCCGGTAACATCGGGCATAAGTCCCAATGACACCTTGAACCCGCCCCTCATTGGCGATGCTGCCGGTGCGGCAGTCTCGGTGAATGTCAATCCTTCAGGGTATCCCTGAACCTGCTCCACAAGCAGGGCTGCAAATGTTGCAACGGAATCAATTCCCCCAAAATTTATCTTGTGGGAATCATCGTCGGGAGTATGATAATCTTCTGTTCCTCCTGTGGTGAGGTAAAATACCGGAATATTTTTAGCATAGAAGGCTGAGTGGTCGCTCGGGCCGTGTCCCTGCTCAGAACGGGTTACCTTAAGGGCATTCCCCATTCGGTGCGATGCTCCGGCAATTATTGCATCCATCTCCTTTGCTGTTCCGGTTCCCCCAAGGGTAATTGCCTTACCGCGCAGGCGCCCTATCATATCAAAGTTCACCATTGCCACAATATCATTCACAGAAACCCATTTTCTTCCCGACAGTTCCAATTCATGCAGGTTCTCCACCATATTCTTGCTCCCCACAATTCCCCTCTCCTCTGCACCGAAAGCGGCAAAGATTATTCCATGCTGCAGATCCTTCCTCTTTGCAAAATGCTTTGCAAGATGAAGTACTCCTGCCACCCCTGAGGCGTTGTCATCTGCCCCGTTATGTACAGCCAAGGTATCCGGTCTGCGGGAGCCGCTCCCCTGCCCGCCCATTCCAAGATGGTCATAATGGGCCCCTACCACAATGTATTTTCCACTGCGACCCGGAATGCTTCCATACACGTTAAAGGTGTTTATATTGCCCCTTTTTACTGTAAAGGGGTGCTTGTGCGGATTGAGTCCCAACTTCTCCAACTGCCCCAAAATGAAATCCGATGCAAGGGTATCCCCCCTTGTGCCGCCATCTCTCCCCTGAAGGGCATCATGGGCAAGGTATTCTACCACCTGCTGCGAGGAAAGTCTCTTGCCCAACTTTGGAGACTTTATTTCCTGGGCATTCACCATTACACATAAGGCCAATGCCGCACCGGCCAACAATATTCTTTTCATATATTCTATTCCTGTTATTTGAAACTTTAAATGTAGCATAAAAAAAGTATCTTTGCCCGCTGTAAACATGTTATTTTTGGTTCAGCAGACAATATGAAGATTTTTCTTACGATATTGGGAACAATTTCACTGGGATTGGGAATACTCGGGATTTTTCTTCCCCTGCTCCCCACAACACCCCTATTGCTTCTTTCTGCGGCATTATTCCTCAGAAGCAACAGAAGATTGTATGACTGGCTGATGAACCATCCCCGTCTGGGGCCCTATATAACAAACTTCCTAAAGCACAAGGCTATTCCATTGAGAGTAAAGATAATATCAGTAACTACAGTGTGGATTACACTGCTTTATTGTGCATTTGGCATTGCAGGGCACTGGGCGTTGAGTCTTTTGTTCATCCTCCTTGCGGCAGGAATCACAATACATATCCTTTCGTACAAGACATTAAGGTAATTGTCTCTTGTGGCCCGGGCCTTCAGGGAACCACCCTTTCTTAACCCTCTCTTTCTGTTCAAAGAGTTCAAGGATGCTCCAGAATGAAGAGAATGCCGTAACACCAAACACTGTGGACAGAATTACATTAGCCACTATAAGGGACAATCCGCAGAACAGGATGCCGGCGAGCAGGAAAGCCCACCAGCATTTTGTTCCAAGGTAATATTCTGCCTTAATTACTATAGGATGAAAAAGTCCTATAATAAGGAAGGTTGCAAGTCCTATAAGTATTCCTGTAAAATACATATCGTTTTATTAGAAAGTCCATTTTACGCCAAGTGCAGGTATTGCCTTGAACCCTTTCTCAAAGAAATTTGAAGAGAGTTCCAACTCGCCGCCAACACTCAGGTTAACATCTTTCCACCCCTCAATCTTGTTGAGGTTAACCCAGAACTGAGGCTCTGCCAGGAAGATGTACTCTGTATCCTGCCAAGGTCTTGCCTCCCTCCAGAAATCTGCAAATCCGCTGAAAGAGCACCATCCGTCGGCGAAGGTAATTCCCCATACTCCGGTAATCTGGAAATTGCTCTCCTGCTCCTCTCCATCCAGACCTATTGTATCCGGAATGAGTTTGTACATTGCAGAGAGTGACCAGGTCTTGCTGAAATCCTTTGAGTGTCCAGAGTATGTAAGACCTGCAAGCCAGGCATTATTGAATGATCCGGCAACATTATTAAGACCTCCATTGAACTCAAGGTGCAAAGAGAGCCATGAAAGGTTGCTCTCTTTCCAGAAGCACAACTCCCTTGAAAGTTCCCAATATGCTCCGCTCACATTTGGGGTGTAATCCAAATCAACAAAGAAAAATGTGCTTCCCCATGCATCCGGACGGAACATCTCTATTGTTGAAGTTACACATTCACGCTCTGTATCATACAGAACCTGTATGTTCTGAGCCTTAGCCTCACTGGCAGCGGCAAAACTCAATGCCATAATGGCAATACACAATACAAACAGTTTTTTCATAAGTATAGTTTTTTAATTGTTGTAGTCCAATCTGACATATTTCCTTATGAACCTTATTGCCGCATAAGCCAGCGGAGTTCCAAACACCGTTTCTATGAGGAGTTTGCTGCAATACTGGAAGGCTATCATAAGGAGCAGTTCCCTTACAGATACCGTTCCCGCAAAAGCAATAAGCACAAACGGCAGGCTGTCAAAGACATATCCCACTGCAGAACTTCCTATAGTACGCACCCACAGATGCTTTCCCTTTGTCTTCTCCCTTATCTTTACCATAAGCCAGGCATTGGAGAGTTCTCCACACAGGAATCCCACCAACGAAGCCAACACAATACGGGGCACATAGTTGAAAATGTGGTCATATGCAGCCGCTGTCTCACCAAGATGCTCCGGAGAAGGGAGACAAACCCCTATTTGGGTACACACCACCATAAGGATATTGCAGAAAAAGGTTGTCCATATCACCCTCTTTGAAATTCTGAAGCCCCAAATCTCAGTAAGCACATCACCAAGCATATATGCAAAGGGGAATGTTATTGTTCCGGCATCAAAATAGAAGATATTGAAAAGGCCTATAACCTTTACGGCCATTGTATTTGAGATGAGATAGGAGGATACGAACAGCGCCGTAACCACCATAAGTGCAGTCTGGTTGCTCACAGACTGACCTCCGGCACGCAGACGTGCTTTCACTCGGTTTTTTAAAGGGTTTCCCGATACCTTGTCCATAATTTTCAGTTTTTATAGGGGACAAAGATAAGAAACATTGAAAAAATGCCATAATTGTGTGGAAGTTTGCTTAATTTTGAACCAAAATAAATTCTATCTTTATGAAAAAACTATTCAATCTTGTTGCTGCAGCACTGCTGGCTGCAATTATTGTTTCCTGCGGCAACAACCCTTCTCAGAAGTATTATAAATCCATTCCCGACGGATTTGACGCAATGTGCCAGCGTGCCATTGACGAGTGGAAAGTTCCTGGAATGGCCGTTGCCGTTGTAAAGGACGGTGAGGTGGTTTTCATGAAAGGATATGGAAATGCCCACCTTGGAGACTCTCTTACAGCACCGGTACCGGTTACCCCACAGACCCAGTTTGTAATTGCATCAACCTCAAAGGCATTTACATCGGGACTATTGGCAAATGTAATGGATGAGTATCCCGAGATAAAATGGGATGCCCCGGTTATCAATTACCTGCCTGATTTTAAAATGTACGACCCTTGGGTTACCAAAAATTTCCAGGTAAGGGAGATAATGTCGCACCACAGCGGATTCAACAGTTATGCCCTTGACGACCTTCCACCTTGGGGCTATGACAGGGATGACCTTTACAAGATCTACTCTGTACTTCAGCCAACCTACAGTTTCCGTACAAAATATGCCTACAACAACAGCATGTACACAATTGCTGCCAAAATCATTGAGAAATATACAGGGAAAAGTTGGGATGAGGCTTTGATTGAGCGCATCTTCACCCCTCTTGGAATGAAAAACTCCACAACCGGAAACATCTCTTTCTACACCGCTGAAAACCTTGCCCAGGGTTACAGGATGAGGAAAGCGGAGGAGAAGGACGAGATTGTTGTTGTACCCCGTACAGACAAGGAGGATGCATTTGCATGGCTTTCTGCGGTTGCCCCTGCAGGTTTTGTAATCTCTACAGTTGAGGATATGGCAAACTGGGTAAAGATGCACCTTAACCACGGTACATTCAACGGCAAGGAGATTATCTCACGCAAAAATCATGATATGCTGTGGTATCCTCAAACCATTACCGGAAGTGACTCTACACGCCTTACCAACTACGCCCAGGGTTGGACAGTTGAGTTTGGAGAGCAGGGACGCTACATTAGGCATACCGGTCTGGCATACGGCTATACTGCATTGGTGGGAATGGTTCCTGAAATGGACCTTGGATTTGTATTCCTTACAAACAACGGAAGTTCTTCAGACCCTCAGTCTGCCATAGGCCGTGACCTGATTGAACTTTACAAAGGGAACAAATCATCTTATTTTGACGAGTATTTTGCAGACTATAAAGAGGATCTGTTCAGCAAAGATGAGCCTAAGGCAAAAGAAGAGGTTACACCAGTTGCCGCACTGGCAAACAAGGCTTATGTAGGCAACTATACCCTTGAGCCTTTTGGTACTGCCAAAGTTTATGAGAAGGATGGGGAGTTGTATTTCAACCTGCGCAAGGTAGACAGCCCTCTGAAACATAAAAACGGTAATGTATTTACCTTCTACGCAAAAGGCTCAGGTACATTTGACCTTACATTCACAGTAAAAGGGAACCGCGCCCAGTCACTAACATTTGACATAGTGGATCCTGTAGGTGAGTTTGTAAGAAAGTAACAGTCCCCGGCTCCGGCCATGCAAAGGTGCTATGCAAAGGCGGTTTCGTGATGGCGGCCATGCAAAAGCAACCCCGCACCAGGCACTGAAAATATGAATTCCTCCACAAAAGCGTTATGTTTTGTGGAGGAATTTAATTTTTGCCGCTATCTGTCCACAAAAGAGGTATCCGGTGTGGATGCAAAACGCCCAGAAGAAACTTTTGTCCTCATTTTAGCGCAGTTTTGTGGAAGAACAGCTCAATTCTACCGGAAAAGCCGGGTCAATCCATCACTCTTCCACCTCGTATGGAAGGAAGTGGAATTCTTTTTCCGCCTTTTCTCGGGAGAAACAATAGTAAGTTGCTTCTGCTGTGGAACATAGCGTACCGTTTGCAGTTAGGGTAATCTCCATAATTACAAAATTCCATCTTTAAACCGCACGTATTTTCAGGGGCGCAAGCAAAGCAGTTGTAGCCCAGACCTTCAGATGTCCCTGCATATGGATTGATTATCTTTTTCACTTTCTATCTTTTTACAATAAAACTACTCGGTATCCTCATTCACCAGCACATCTCTCTTGCTGTTTCCATCCTTTTTTGGAGGATATGCAATGCGGGCATGGTATATTTCCTGAAGATGTTTCTTGAATACTGCCTTAACTACATTTATCTCCTTTATTGAGATGTCTGCCATAGCGAGTTGGGAATCGTTGATCCTCTGGCTTGTAATACCTTCAACCAATTTGGAGATACTCTCGGCAGAATAGTCCTTAAGGGTGCGTGAGGCTGCTTCAACGGCATCTGCCATCATTACCACCACCTGTTCTTTTGCAGTTGGAAGGGTCCCCTGATATGTAAAATCAAAGGTATTGGCAGGGTCTCCGCCGTTATTGCAGTACTGGGTATAGAAATATGCCGTCTGCGAACGTCCGTGGTGTGATGTTATAAAGTCAACCACTATCTGCGGCAGATTGTGTTTCCTTGCTATCTCCACACCGTCAGCCACATGCCTAATTATCTCCTTGGCACTCTCCTGTGGAGAAAGCCCTTTGTGATACTCCACTCCCGGAGCCTGGTTCTCAATGAAGCACTGGGGATTGTTTATCTTTCCTATGTCGTGGTACATGGCACCTACTTTAACAAGTCGGGAGTTTCCACGTATGGCAAGAACAGCCCTCTCGGCCATATTTGCAACCTGCAGAGAGTGCTGGAATGTACCCGGTGCCTTGCGGGCCAACTCCTGCAGAAGTCTGTTGTTGGTATCGGAAAGGTCCTTGAGTGTTGCTACAGATACCAGCATGAATATCTTCTCAAGGAGGAATACAAGAGGATATGCAGCCACAACCAGAAATGCATTGCAGAAGATGAAGGCAATTGTTGTATAGTTTGCAGCATCAAAGACACCACCCTCCATCATCCTGAAAGCAAGATGCAGGATAAACATTCCCACAAAGATTATGAAGGAATTGAGGAACTGCAGCCATCCCCTGTAAAGGAACGAGAATGAGACAAGTGCTATACCGCCGGCAACAGCATTGAGCATATAGAGTTCTATTCCATTTTCTGATATTATAAGCAATGGCAACAATGAAATCATGTATATGGGGAATACCAGTTTGTTCCTGAAGAATGCCATCATATAGAGGGCAAAAACCGCATAAGGGACCATAAACATGAACTGAGGATCGAGCCTTCTGGCAAAGACTGTTATGAGGAATGCCATAAGGACAACCAGCAGTATGAAATTGAAACGGTTGCTCTCGGTAAGGATATTGAAGTTCACAAAGTAAATTGTAACGTAAACCAGCAGCAGTACAACAATGCATACAATGGCATGTGCAATATAGAGTTGCCACAAATTGCCGGTGTATCCATAACTGATCTCATACTCTGCCTTGTAGGAATCAAGCAACTGCTGAATCTCAGCAGTTATTGTCTCACCTTCTGTTACAATAAGTTGTCCGGAGTACACCATCCCTTTTGTAGGGGAAATGAAATCCATCGCCTCCTTGTGCAGAAGATCTGTATTCTGCTGGCTGAAGATGAGGTTTGGCTGTACAAGGTTGTCTATCCCATACAGTGCAAGGAGCGAATCTGCATTGTACTGCGGAAGATTCAGTTTTATATCTGATTTTATATACTGCTGCGCAGAGGAAACTGTGAAGAGGTCCTGCAGAAGTTGCTCTGTTGCCCTCCTCTCCTTCTGCACAATTACATAACTTGTGCGTCCTGCAGGGAGGTCGGAATTGTCGGGAATAATACCTGTTTCATATACATGCTCCAATACCCCTGCAAGTTCCTTTTCCATATCTGACGGAATTGAATGGCGTATCTGCATGTGCGCCAGGGTTCCCTGCTGCAGTGGCGCCACAGTTTCATCATAAATGTAGTAAGGTACCACCTTTGCGGCTGCGGCATCCCTCTCTGCAAAGAGTTCCGCTTCTGTTTTGAGGATTGGAAAATCTATGGGTGCTATAAGTGTTTCATACATCCACGGACGCCCCTTATGGTATTCATATGGGAATTTTCCCTCATTGGGGAAAAACAGCATCATTACTATAAAAGCCAGCGAGAGGCTCACATAAACGGACCTTTTCTTTAAAATGGCCTTCGTTTTATTTACATTTATAATATCCATATCACAAAAATACACTAATTTTGCGCTTATAACCAAAAAATAACTTTTAATATTATGATTCGTTTTGCAGTTGCATTATTGCTGTGCATTATGGCAATGGGCAGAGCAAGTGCCCAAGAACTTATTGTAATTGAGAGTCCTAACCTCAAATGCAATGATTCAATTCTAGTTTTTACCCCAGAAAATGTAAATGACCAGACCCCTACCCTGTTCCTTCTTCACGGATGGAGCGGATGCTACAAAGACTGGAGCAAGAAACATGACATTCAAGAGATAAGCAACAGAACTAATTTCCGTATCATTTGTCCCGACGGTTTCTACAACGGATGGTATCTGAACAATACAGATCCCCAGAAGATGCAGTGGAGAACCTTCTTCTGGAGTGAACTTTTCCCTATGATGCAGAAAAAGTTCAACCTTGTTCCGGAGAGGACATTCATTACAGGTTTGAGCATGGGAGGACACGGCGCAATGAACCTTTTCCTTGATAATCCCGACATGTTCAAGTCTGCAGGAAGTATGAGCGGCGTCCTTGACCTTGAACTTACTCCACTAAAAAAGAACCAGATACCTGAGGTTATTGGCGACAAAGTTGAGAGACTTGCACAGGAGAGTGCAATAAACAGGGTACACAAACTTGAGGGAAAGAACAAACCGTTCATAATCAGTTGCGGTTATGATGATTTCTATGTAAGATGTACAGACCTTTTCTCTGAGAAATGCCGCTACATGGGAATACCCCATTTTGCACTACTCACTCCCGGAAAGCACTCGTGGCCTTATTGGGGATTTGCCCTTGAGCAGCATATCGCCTTCTTCCAGAAACTTATGAGGGGTGACAATCTGGGATATTAAAATTTTTTGCAGAAAATTTTCTTGTGTCAAAAGTTGACAAAACACCAGGATATTTTTGCACTGTAAACAAAACAGTACAAACTAAAATATCAGGTGTCATGAGAGAATTTTTACTTAACGCAATGGGTTACGCAACAGTTGTTGCAATGATTGTTTCAGTTGTTTATACCTGGAGTTGTATAAACAGGGAAATAAGAAAAATGGAGAAAGCAAAATAATGCTTTGGAACAGGAACTTCATATTGGTAAACTTGGGCAACTTCTTAATGTACAACGCTTTTTACATGTTGTTGCCCATTTTGCCACTATATCTGGCAAACCATCTTCACGCAAGTGAATCAATAATAGGGACAATATTGTCCCTTTATACTATAGCGGCACTCATAACAAGGCCTGTAGCAGGATTCTGGCTCGACAAAGCCTCCCGCAAGCCCCTTATGATGTGCTTCTATCTTTTCTATATCTCAATGTGCCTGAGTTACACACTGGCAGCCACATTGGGACTTTTCTTTATAATCCGCTTTGTACACGGCATAGCCTTCGGGTGCTCAACCGTAGGGATAAATACAATGGCTGTAGATATCATCCCCTGGGAACGGAGAGGAGAAGGATTGGGAATCTATACCTCATCTACCTCCCTTGCCATGGCCACAGGACCGCTTATCTCTCTTTTTATGAATGAGAACGGTATTGAATTCAATACCATTTTCATTGCGGTATTCTGCGTTGGCCTGACAGGATTTCTGGCCACAGCAAACATAAAGCCTGGCAAGGATGTGCAGCGTTCTAACAGAAAATTCAGCATCTCCAGCCTGCTCCTGCGGAAGGGTCTTCCGGTTGCTGCCGTAATGGTGCTCCTTACATTCGGATACGGAATAATTACAGTGTATCTCTCAATATACGCAAAGGAAGAGGTTGGACTTACCCAAGGTACAGGATACTACTTTACCATATTCTCCGCCGGTCTTGTAGCCGCACGACTCTCATCATCAATGATTCTGCGGAGCGGGAAATATATAATGGTATTTGCACTGGGGATAATCTCCCTCATTATCGGGTTCTTTATAGTGGCATTCATACTTAACCCCACAGCATTCTACTCCTCCGCCATCTTTATGGGCATAGGCTACGGACTCATCTCCCCCACTGCCCAAACAATGATAATAAACCTGGGTGAAGATACAGAACGGGGAGCCGCAAATGCCACCTATCTCACATTCTTTGATCTAGGAGTGGGAGCAGGAGTTTTCTGCGGCGGCATAATTGCCCAATACTCAAACTATTCAACAGCATACGCTGTAGGATTTGCCCTCACAATCCTGGGGCTTGTTTACCTCCTCACCCTAATCCGCAAACACTTCTACAAATACAGGCTCAGATAAAATGAAATGAAAATAGACGTAATCATTGATAATCAGGCACCAAGCCAGCAAGTCGGTCCCCGACTTTTGCGAAAAGTCGGGGACCGACTTTCCGCTGAGCACGGCCTGAGTTTCCACTTTTCATTGGACGGAAAACATTATCTTGTGGATACCGGAGCCAGCGGAGCATTCATAGAGAATATGGAGATACTCTCCGGAGATGGAGTATGCAATGTGGAGGAGATAGATGCAGTATTCATCTCCCATGGGCACAATGACCATACAGGGGGGCTGAGGAAGTTCTTTGAGCACAATTCAAAGGCACCGGTATATCTGCACAACTCAATAAGGGGAAACTTTTTCTATTCATGCCGTCCAAAGAATGGGGTGCGCGAAGCCCGCAACATTGGAATGGAGCAGGCCCTTTTTGCAGATTACGGTCACCGATTTACTGAGATTGGAGAAACAACCAGCATTACAGAGAAGATTACCCTCATTCCATTGTCGGGAAGAAGGGATTTCCCCACCCCAATGGGAAATGAATTCCTCTACTGCAATGATCTTCCCGACAACTTCACCCACGAGATTGCCGTTCTGGTTGAGTATGCTCCGGAGGAATTTGCAGTAATCTCCCCATGCAGCCACAACGGGATACTGAATATCCTGGAGGATTGCAGGGAGTGGATTGGAAAGGGGTGCATAAAACATTTCATTGGAGGGCTCCACTATGTGGATTATCTTCTTATGGGGCAGGGCGAAAAAGAGGCCGCCTCAATACTTGAGACGGCCAGTATCATAAAAGAAAAATATCCTCATTTGAAAATCCACACGGGGCATTGTACATGTACCCGCGCAGCACAACTGCTTGCTGATGCCCTGGGAGAGCAATGCTCCATTTTCTGCAGCGGATGCACAATAAACCTGCTGTAACTACTCAATCTTCTTGAGCAAAAGTTCAGTAGAAACCATTCCTCCCATGGCAACGGTAGCCTGTTTTACAAGGCCTATACCTTTGCCGTACCAGTAGGTTACCTCAGATACCTGCTCCTGGCCCATTAGGGAGATAACCTGCTTTTCGGTCATCTTAAGGCAGGTGAAAGTTCCTGCAGGGGTGGTAATTTCCTCTGTTGATGCGGTCTTCCTCTCTTTAATTGAAATGGTCATATCCAGATCCATCCCCTGAATATTTACCTTTATACGCATGGTGGCAGGTTTAAGTTCCGAATTCTCTGAAAGGGCAACAGGGTAGTGAAGGTCTGTAGCCTCAAAGATCTCCAGGTTGCCACCCATTTGTGCAAGTTGGTCGGCAAGGACCTCCTTTACAGATATGACATATTCTCCATCTGCGACAGAATATGTAAGGGAACTTTTCTGCCCCTCTACCCCTTCTGCAGTGGAAGCGGAACTGTTTACAATATATTTGCCGTCATCGGTTTTCTCCAGTGTTTGGGTAACATACATTCTGGTAACGCCCATTGGGGTAACGGCATTAACCTCATAAGACATTTTTTTGCCCGGTTCAGGCATTACCTGGTACTCCTGAGCAACGGCAGCCATGGAACATAATACTAGGGCTGCAAACATCATAAATCTTTTCATTTCAATATAGTTTTAAATGTTTTACAAAAGGATATCATCAACTCCCAATTTAGGTACAAAATGTACGCCATCTTTACGGTAGTATGCCTGCTGTTCTCCTGGTTTTATACGGGTCAACTGTATATTCTCTGCCCCTTTGCCAATGGCAAGTACCAGCAGAGGCTCATGCTCAAGTGCAAATTCATTTACTGTCTCCACCTTGTTGAAGGCGCCAATACAGATGCCGTTCAATCCCAATTCCACAGCCTTGAGGAGCATGCTCTGGGCCGCAATTCCCAAATCTATATCTACCCACTTGTTCTCCGCTACAGTTGAGCAGATTATTATGAACGCTGTTGGCTCTGTTCCCTTGAACGGCAGATTGAGTTCAGGCAACGCCCCGCCCCATTTTGTATATTGATGCATCCTTGGAGCATCCTCCCCATAAACCAGTTTGAACCTCAATGCCTGCTGGTTCTTTGCACATGGGGTCTTTGTACACACCTCCACAATTTTGACCAACTCCTCCCTGCTCACCTTATATGAATTGTCAAACCCCCTGTAACTTCTGTTCCTTAGCAACAGCGAATCCAGGCTCGGATTGCTTGCCGCCACTTTATGCTTTGTTCCACCTTTTCTTGCGTGCAACTCCTCAAACTTCTTCTCAAGATAATTGTCTGCCATAATCAAAAGTTTTACCCAAAGATAGCAATTTTTTTAATCACGTCGCAATTATGTACAATTTGCTGAGTATCAGCAAATAAAAAAAACATCTTCCGGGAATCCACGGAAGATGTTTTTTTAAATCTATTGAGAATCAATAGATTGTACATAATTGCGACGTGATTAAAAAGTAATCCCCACCGACAATCCTGTATAGGTTCTCCTGTCAAAGTCTGAGTCTTTAGGAGCCCAATACTGGAACTGGGCCTTTACAAACAGAGAAGTCAAATCTGAGACAAATGTTGAATAAGTTGCCTCAGCGCCAAATCTGTAGTAGTCAGAAACAAGATACATGAAATCATTCCTGTACATGTTTGTAACAGTTTCTGAAGTTTCGTATGCACCGGTATAGTTGTATTCACCATCCAAATTGGAATTGTAACCAACATTTACACCTGCAAGAAGAGAACTCTTTTCACACAATTCAAAATTCTTCTTTGCATAAAGATTCCAGAAACAGTTGTCTGCCTCAAGAGTAGATACCGGCAAAAGATATTTGTCTGACTGCTTGGAGTGTTTCATCTCCACACCTGCCATCCATGAATAGCCGGAACCCTTCTTGGCATACATATCATAACGGAGTCCCAAATTTCTGAAGGAGTATTTGCTCCTCACATATTTTGCAAGGGTAACCCACTCTGCCACATCAAAAGAAGAATCCAGTTCCTGAACATACTCAATACCCTCAGTCTTCCTGTCAAGGAAAGAGATGGCCAATTTCTTCATATAAACCTCGCCGTCATTGAGCAACTGAACATCCACACCCCACAAATCCTGTTTGGTAGAACCCATATTCTGCTTTTTGGTAGGGGTCTGGAATGCATCCTCAACCTTGTATGAGTATTTCACATCTACAAGGGCAGAAAAATCATCATTATTGGTATAGCCGTACTGCAATCCTCCTCCAATCCTGTTACCTTTGTAGAAGAATGTTCCCACACCTACAGAACCGGAAACAACCCCTGAAGTATAGTTGCCCAATCCTCTCATAATGAATACAGGGTAGTCAACCTCCGTATCACTTCTGTTGAAAGTACTTCTCTCATACAGATACTCATAATTGAAGGTAAGTCCCAAACTGCTTCTTCCCGACAATTCAAACAGCAACGACGGTGCCGCCTTTACTGTGAGGTAATATGTAACCGAACGGGGATCCCTCTGTTTGGCACCTGTCTGGGTGGTATATTGCAAATCCATACCGGGAGTAACCACCCCCCACAACTGAGGGAATGCAGCCTTTACACCAAGGTCATACGACTGTTTCTTGAATTTGCTCATTACCTCATCAGCCACATAATAAGGCATATCCCTATGCGGGTCATAAAGATTTGTAATGAAACTTGCATCCTTCTCCACAATATTCCTGTAGTCAAAAGTACCCCATAGTTGTGTCTGTCCAACAGAAGTGGCACCATTAGTCCCAAATCCTACAGCATTCTCCTTCTCCCCATCCTGGGTAAGTTTGAAATCACCAGAGGTCATCTCATAGCCCAATCCTACAACACTGTATTTGTTCAGAGGCATTACACTCATACCTGCAGCATTGTTGCTGCTCCACCATAGGCTGCGGGCAAGGTTCATCTCAATCTGCGGCTCCCTTACAGCCTCCTGCGCAGAAACTGTTGCAGGGAGAGACAAACCAAATGCCATCAATAGTATATATAATCTTTTCATCCTATTCCGAATTTAAATTCTACAATCAGTTTGCCCAAGTGTTCCATGAAGGTATTTTGGCTCCTTCACGTCTTGGAACAGGCTTGTCATTAACCTGGAAATCCTCAAGGCTATTGTTGGTGTCAACATACACAACAGTGCCATCCTCCCTGGTTTCTTTAATCTTACGGCTTACACTCATAGCCTTGTATGTACCGCCAACCCATGTTGCACCTGCATCAAGCACCGCAGGCATACGTTTCTGGGTAATCTTTGACTCATTGAGCATAAGTTCCACAGCATCCACAATGCAGTCAATAGGGACATCCTTACCTTTTGTAGAATAGCCTACAGGGGTAACCCATGATCCTGAATATATCTTCTCATAATCCGGTTCATACATCACAGAAGCCATCTGCTCGTCGGGATAGAAGATTGCAAAGGCACCACCGTTTACAGTAACCAGCCACCACGAGGTAGTGAGTTTCCAGAAAGCACCAATCATATTGTGGGCAGGATTATCCTTTGTGTATGCAGTAGTCTTCAAATAGAATTCAAACTCTGCTCCCGACAAATCTACAGGACAGTCAGGATTAAGGTTTGCAGCCCTATGGTCATGGGCCATCTGTGCAAGGATTACCGACTCACCCGGCTGAAGCGGATAAAGTTTGTTGTCGGGATTCTCCCTGTCAAAAGGGATCTGCCAAATGGTCTGGAAATAAATGTAATCCTCCTGGTTCTCCCTGTTCCACACATATTTTATTGAAGAGGTTCCGGCAGGGTTGATATTTCCAATGCAAAGGCCATCCAAGTACTGTACCTGGTTGCTGTTGTTGTACAGTTCATAGTACTGGTCCCTGAAATACGAGGTCTTGCCTCCAATCTTGCTGCCGCAATAATAAACCTCCTTAAAGATGATGTTGCCTGATTTTGCAGCAGTCATCTCCAATGAGAATTTCTTGCCGTTCTCTGTAACATTCACATTTGAAAGGTTACCGTTAAAAACATATGTAAAGCCGTTGGCAGAAGACTCGCCTGAAACAGCAATTGTGTATATGCCGGGAATTATATCCTTAAGTTCCACAACATCGCCGGCTTTTACCTCCTGCACCATCTCAATGTTCTCCGCGTAGTTGTTGAGCTTCACTTTATATGAAGCAGGAGAAGGGACATCATCACCTTTATCCAACGAAATCTGTATTCCTACAGATATCTCCCCTATCCTGTCCACACTCTTTACATCCTCAAACTGCTCACATGCAACAGTTGCAAGTGCAGCCATCATAAATAAAAATATCTTTTTCATCTCACTCTCCTCCTATCTTATGTTAATTTTAAGGTCAAAGCCGAAGAATGTAGGCATTCCCAACTCAAGGTATGAACCGGGATACATTTTTCTCTCGTACAACGGTCTTGTATTGAAGATGTTGTTTGCAAAGAAAGATGCTGTAAGGAAATCTCCAATCTCCTTTGACACATTTATATTGAAGATTACATAAGGATCATATTTCTCCTTTATGAATCTCCTCTCATTTGGAGTTTCAAACAGGTTTGCAAACTCGGGATCATCCTTCATTGAAGGGAGAAAATCCTTCACCTTACCGTCTTTGTAGTCTATGTAGTACTGGAACATGGTGTCGTTGCCGTACTCGGTCCAGGTCTTGGTAAACCAGTTGGCCTGGGCAGCAAGAGTTACTACAAAACCTACCTGAGGGATATTGTGTGTAAAGCGGAATGTTGTATTGAACACCTCATTCAAATTGCGTGACACACCTTTCTCATAAACTCCTATATGGTGTTCCAGATTGTTGGCACTGGTACCTGAACTGTATGTGTGGTTATTGTTCACCTTCTTCACATGCATGTAGGCACCATTCACATTTATGCTGGTACGGATAGCATCAATCCTGCCAAGGTTAAGTTCATACTCAACACCTTTGTTTACAGTAGAGAGTGAGTTCATTGGGGTAGTGTGGCTCACAAAAATGTTGTTTACCTCATCCACCTCCAGTGTATATCTGCCCTGTGCATCTTTCTGCAGGTTCTTGTAGGTTACATATGGGATAAGGTGGAAACCCGAATAAAGGTCTGTACCCATTGAATAACCGTTCTTGAGTTCCTCATGGAAACCGGTAACGGAGAATCCCATTTTTCCGCCATTGAATTTGAGGTCAAATCCAACCTCAGATTTTGTATTCCTGGCAATCTTCAGATCCGGATTTTCAGTCTTGAATACTCTTGTTGTACCCAACAGCAACTGCTGGTCTGCAGACAATTTGTCATCGCCCAAAGTGTTGTAGTTTACAAACTCATAATATGCCTCCTGCGGATACAGGTACAGAGATGTAGGAGCCTTTGCAAGGACACCCCAGCCACCCCTTACAAAGAGTGTACGCGGCAGAATCTCAAATGATGCATTCAGACGTGGAGTAAGGATATTCTTGCTGTTTATCTGGTCGAAACGGGCACCTGCAGTAAGTTTCAGTTCATGGTTTCCGAACGAGTGCGAGAACACATCCTCTACATATACGCTCAACTGGTTGATGAACGGAATATCCTTGAATGCCCTCGGACGGTATGCAGATGAACTGCTGTTGCTCTGTGGAGGGGTACTTATATTGTAAACTGTACCTCTACCAAGGTTACCGTCTGTCTTGTAGTCAACACCCACAAGGATACTGTTGCTGCTGTTCTCCCATCTCTTGTTGAAATGAGCCTTCACTGAGGCCTGGAAGTTCAACTCCTTGCCGTAGATGTCATACCTTGAGAAATAACTGTAAGGGAGATATGTTCCATAGTATGACTCCTCTCCTACAGGAATATTTGTAATCTCCTTTCCATCCTTGTCATAAATCTTCAGGCCAGGGATATTGGTAAGTACAGAGCCGTCAGTAGAAGACATAAGGTATGGTGCGTATGCATTTGAAAGCATACTCTCCCTGTAAGACTGTTTGTCTGCATAAGAGAAAGAGAGCGTATAACTCAACCTCTTCAACCATCCTGCATCCGGAGTAGAATATGAACCGTTGCTGTTGAGTCTGAATCCTATCTCGTCTGCTCCATAGGCAATCTGCGAACGCTCATCGTCGGGATTCTTCTCACGGGTATCCTTGCGGAATTTCAAATCCAATGAGGTATTGGTAGAAAGGCGGTCGAAGAATGTCTTTGTCCACAAACCCCTCAAAGTGAATCTCTGGTAATACTGGTGTGCCATCTCCTGCTGGCGGGCATCATAAGCATAATCTCCGCTGATTGAAAGGGCACCCCCCTTCTCTCCCAACTGCATACCTTTTGATGCAGAAACAGAATATGTGTAAGGGTTAAGGTTGGCCTTTATCCTCAAAGGCTCCTTTCCTGCCTTTGTCTTTATGATTACAGCACCGGAAGTAAGGTCTCCATACTGTGCAGAAGGGATACCCCTTATCACCTCAACACTCTCAATGTTGTCTGTAGAGATACCTCGCAAATCCACACCTGCAGCAGGGGTAGAGCCCACTCCCACATTTGAGTTGGCACCCTGCATTGTTCCCGACAGCAACTGCATGTTTGCGTTATTTGAAAGTGCCGCACCATCCATAATCACTGCAGTACCCAAACTGTTCATGTTTGCATGGGCATCGTCAGTAGCGGTGGTTGCACTGCGGGAGGTTGATGTAGGGGCAATTGTCCTTATATAAATATTGTTTGCCACAGACATGTTGGAGTTCTGCAATGTGGCACCAGGCAACAACTGCATCACATCCTTTATGGTAGCCGCCTGGAGGTGGTCAATTGCCTGTCGGGATATGTTTGAAGCGGTAGCCTCACCCGCCTTGCTCTGTTCGGCAAGCACTGTAACCTCACTCAGTCTGAAGTTTGTCTCCTTCATGGTAAAATTGAAGGTGTGTGTAACCCCTGGAGCAAGGTTCACCAATGTATCTATAGTCTCCATACCCACAAACTGTATGGCAATGGAGGTTTTTCCCGGCTCAACATTCTTGAGCAAATATGTTCCGTCCAGTTCTGTAGATGTATATACATCCTGTGGCAACAAATGTATTGTTGCAAATCCTACAGGTTCCCCCTGCGGATTCTCCATTACAACCTTTCCCTTTATCTGGGCATATTTGGCCGCATCACTCCCCTGCTGGGCAAAAAGGGCGGCAGGCAATACCAGCAAAAGGAAGGCTGCTATAAAACTGCATCTTTTCATAAAATATGGTTTTGCAGGTTATTTATTTTAATCTGTTAAGGGTCTTGAGAAGTTCATCCTTGGCTGCGCCATCACCCTCTGCATCATACAATGCCTGGCACTGGGCAATGATGTCATCCTTTACACATGAGTACTCATACCATCCCAAAGCCTCAATTGCAGTGAGTTTCAACTCCTCATCCTTGGCAGTTTTTATAATGTGCATCAAAGACTCCACCAATTTTGGCTCACAGCCGTTACGTCTCCCACGGGCGAAACTCTTCTGCTCCTTCAATGACATTGTTCCGTCCATTACACCGGCAATCTCCTCCTGGAACGACTTGTCATAATTGTTTATCATCTTTATCAGTTTCCCGAAAGCCTCCTGGCCCTCCCAATAAGGATTTGCCTGATTCTCCTTATTGAACTGGGCAATGAGTTTCTGTGCATCATAACCTTTAAGGTTACCACTCAACTGGAATAGTACACGGGCAGAGGTCATAGGGTCCATATAGGTCTTCACAACTGCAGGGATAAGTTCCTCAGAGAAGTTCTTGCCCACATACATTGCACTAAGACGCTGTGTAAGTTCATAATCATCTGCCAATCCAAGGATAATTGCCTTTGGAAGATTCTCATCAGCAATTTTCCTGTTGGTATTGAAAGCAGCCAGACGCAACACCTTGCTGTTGCTGTTTTTCTGGATATCGAGCAACTCCTGTGAAGTTATTGCATTGTTGTTGTAGAGCATCTTTATTGCCAGAGATTTGAAGTCACAAACCAACTCATCATCCACAGGGGCATCAAGGACTTTTTTCCAATATCTTACATCATTCTTTCTGGATGCAATCACCTCATTGATATTGAATCCTCCCTTGTTGAAATACTCCACATCCTGGGCACCGAACTCAAAAGTAGGGTCTCCAATAAGGTGTGACTCAAGGGTCATCTGCCCTTTTGCCCAGTTTCCGGCAGAGATACCCCAGTTGAGCAGACCTATAAGTTCAGTTGTCCAGGTATCCTGAAGTGTATTCACACTATTACCTTTAACAACTACTGTATTTCCAGGATTAAAGATATAATGGCAGGCAATGTAATCATCCTGGTTGAAGCTGCCGTTATAGCACGCATCAAATATAATCATTCTGGCACCTGACTCGTAACCCTCAAGATCTGAAATTACAATATCCATAGAAGCTGCATGGAGGCTGTCTTCCTGAATGCGTGCAGGGTCAAATGCGTCATTTACCCATGATCTTGGAATATCATAGTTCTTTACAAAACGGGCTTTTGTCACCTCGGCATTCTTTGCAGAACGCACCTTGCCTCTGAAATAGTTCCTTGCAAGATTAATCCATCCTGTAGGATCAGCAACAAATGGCGAGCCGTTCAGATATTGGGTATCATCTGCACCGTGGTGGTGAAGGACAGCAAGATCCAACTCCTTGTCTGCCACTGCAGCCAACAGGCGGGTTTTCACATACTCGTCAAATGTAAAGTCTATATAATCGAGGTCCCCACCCTTGCGGTTAAGGAACTGGAAATGCTCTGAAAAGGCAACAGCCTCATCTATACGGGCGTTCATACTCTCAGAGTTGTAACCGTGTCCTCCAAAATGAAGCATCTTGTCCATTGGGGCTGAGTCCTGTTTTGCTGCAACCGCCTTCTGCAGATATGCTGCAAGGAGTTCATATTTGTTCTCCACTTCAGGAGCCTTTATCCTTGCAGAATATATGTCGCACTCTATTTCCTGTGCCCCGTCTGCAAGGAGAGAATAGTAGAAGTAGAGTTTCTTCTGCTCATCCTGCTTCAGGAACTTGAATTTGAGGTCAAAATCATCATAGAAACGGTCAGAAGGGACAGATGATCTCTTCATATCCATTCTCTGGTTCATCTTGAATGCTGTTGTAAAGTGCTGGGCATCCCTCAACATTGGAATTGGAATATCTCCAATGAATACTGCACCTTCAAGATTCTCATTTGTGTACATGTTGTACAGGTGTGCCTTTATAGAATCCGGGTTGAACCATTTGTCAACCACAAGAACACCCTTTCTGTAGTCATTGTCTACAGATTTCACATAAGCGTCAATCTGCTCTGGAATGGCTGCATAAGTCTTTTCATCTACAACCACAGCCAGGGTTGTATCTGCATTGCTGCAGCAACTGCTACCGCCCATTACAAACAGTGCAGAGCATACAGCCAATGCCAATTTCATTGTCTTTTTCATATATATGCTATTAATTACTCTTCAACCAGTTCAAGTCCCATATCAATTCCCTTGTGGGTTGCCGGAACTCCATATTTCATCCACACAGGCATAGGGGCCCCTTTTAGGAAGTGGTCCATAAACTGTGACAATCTTATTGTGTAGTCAAGGGCATTCACCCTCTTGCTTATATTGTGGCTCTCGTCGTTATACTGGAGCATCCAAACCTGTTTGCCAAGTCTGCGCAATGCTGTGAAGTACTCAATGCCCTGATACCATGGAACTGCCTCATCCTTGTCGTTGTGCATTATAAGCAGAGGTGTATTAACCTTGTCGGCGAAGAAAAGAGGTGAGTTCTCTATGTAAAGGTCAAAGCCTCCCTCATCCCAAAGGGTCTTGCCAATACGGCTCTGGGTATGCTCATACTGGAATTGTCTTACAACTCCGCTACCCCATCTTATACCACCGTATGCGCTGGTCATGTTGGCTACAGGGGCACCTGAACCGGCACATTTGAACATATCTGTCTGGGTAACAAGGTATGCAACCTGGTATCCGCCCCAACTCTGCCCCTGGATTGCAATGTTCTCCCTGTCAACCCAAGAGTTCTTGCAGAGGGCTTCAACACCGGAAACTATACAGTTATAGGCACTCTTTCCAGGGTGTCCTACGGTGTAGTGGATATCCGGCATAAATACAAGGTACCCGTTGCTGGTAAAATATGTGATATTTATTGTAGAACGGCTTACAGCAGGTTTGCGGTACGCATGTTTGTACTGGCTGGATGTCTCATAGAAATAAACCACCATAGGATATTTCTTGCTGGCATCAAAATTCTCAGGCTTGTAAAGGAGACCTTCAAGTTCGCGTCCGTCAAAGGCTGTCCAATATACAGACTCACAGGTTCCCCAATTGTAGTCTGCCTGCTGCGGATTTGAATTGGTAAGTTTCTTTGAGGTCTTGAACAGGTCTTTGGTAACCCACATGTTTGTACTCTCCACAAAGTTGTTCTTTGTATAAGTGATCACATTTGCATCTTTGGCCTTATTCAGATATCCCAAAGCAAAATCGGGCTCCATAATGAGTTCCCTCATTGGGAGGAGTTTGCCCCTGCGGTTCTGTCTCATATAATATCCGTTGCCCTTTGATTTATTGTCAAATGCTGTGAAATATACATTGTCCTTCTTCCCGACAGGTTCTTTCTTTATACCTGGAGTACCGTCGGGAAGCTGAAGGGCATCCCATCTCATCATCCTGAAGGTATAGCCTTTCTCCCTTCCCAATCCCTGGGTAAGCATCTGTGGAACTTTCTGCACAAGAGGGTCAACCTCCCATACATCATATTTGTCATATACGTAGAAAGTCCTCTCATCTGCACTCCAGCCGCCATTGCCGTATGCAGGGGCCATCTGTGGCTTGTCATGCGACTCTTTCCAGAGAGGGAAATGGATTCCGTTGGAAATAACCAACGGCTCAGCCACATTGCTTATGCCAACCCCTTTCTCTGTGTTTGCTACGCGCATATCCAGTGAGAAGAACTGTTTCTGCTCAGGATTGTACCATACAAGGAAATTACCTTTTGGAGATGCACTTATATTGCTGGCATAAATCTTCTGAGCAACCATTCTTGAAGAGCCGTCCTTCAAAGAGATAAGGTAAAGGTCACAGATTGGATTTGCATCCCACTGGCTCTGAATGTTGTATCTCTCACTGCTGAATGCGTAGGCATAATCTGCGCTCCACTCTGCAGGTACTGTAATGTTCGGATACTCAGGCTGAGCCAAGCGTACAAGTTCCTCTCTTGCCGCAGCATGGGACACTGTATCCAAATCTATGGTACTGAGGTAACTTCTCTTGGTGAGCATACCCCTCATGTTCAACTGCTGGGTTGAGATGAAATCATCATTGTAATGCCATACATCCACCTTGGCCTGCTCCTCCTTGATGGTGGTATCCTTCTGTGGAGGTATTACTGTAATTCCAAAGAAGAGACGGCTGCCGGCCTTGTTGGTATTGAGGGCACGGTTACGGGTTACCCTCATCCCCTCAGGGATGCCCGCCATTGAGTTGTCAACAACTTTCTGGGCCTTTGCCCCTTTAGCATAAATATTGAATGTATAGATCTCAACATTCTCATCAATCTTCCTGGTAGTATCTGTATTGGCATAGAAGATTATGAACTTCTCATTTGCTGAGAGATAAGGTTTGATAATCTCACCCTTCTTCCCTGTCTGGAGAATCTCATCTGAAGATTTTGTTGCAGGATTGTAAGAATAGAGTTTCTTGTACTTATCCCCTTTTGCTATACAGAAAAGACGGTCACCTTTCTTGTTGAATGAAAGGACATCCACCTCCTTGAGGGTATCGGCAACAGAGTTTGTTGAAAGATCATAAATGATGGTAAGAATCTCTGTCTTTGGCTTAGGCTGTTTCTTTGCACTCTTTTTCCCTTCGCCGGCAGCCACTTCTTTATTGTCGGGAAGAGACTCCTTGTGCTCCACTTTAAATGCAATGAAATTTCCCCCCTCGCGAGGAATCTCAACCCCTTTGAGAGCCGGAAACTTTACAATATTTCCTGTAGCAAGTTCAAGGATACCCAAAGTATCCTTTGGAGCCTTGTCCCCTTTGAGTTTCTTCAGTTTCGCCTCCTTCTGCTGTGCATGGGTAGGCCTGATGGTGAAAACCAGATGATTCCCTTCAGGTGAGAACTTCATCCTTGCACCCCTTGGGATGGTTATGGTTTTCTCAGTTGTAAGATTGATGACATTCACAGAACCGTCATTCTCCTCCCTGTTGCAATAATATGCGGCCCACTGGCCGTTATCCGTAATGGCATAGCCTCCAAGTGTCTCCCACTTGTCATAAACCGAATGGTCCAGGGCCGGCTTAACTGCACTCTTGGGCTGCAGACTTTTATTCTGCTCCTGGGCATTTGCACTCGTGCCCATGCCACAAGCGGCCAATAATGCCGCACACATAAGAGTTCCTAAAAATAATTTTCTCATATATGGTATACTTATAAAAATAGGGTGCAAAACTACATAAAAGTTTTACACCCTACAATATAAAAAAATACCCAATTTAGATGAAAATGTGGCTATTGTTTCACCTGATTCCCATTATCATCAAGTATCACACCTTGCGGCTGGCACAAGTATCTGTTTGCGGCAATGGCCTCAATCTTTGTGTAGATTGGAGGAGTAAGCCGTTTCCCCTGGGGACTCAGCAGACCATAATGCCCCCTGGCATAAGTTGCCCCCACTTTATATGACATGCAGTTTGCAACTGCATACACATGGTCAATAAGTTCACCTTCCTCCTCATCCTGCACTATATGATATTTCTTTGTAGGGTACTCCAACACCTCAACATCATCTATTACCATTGGGTGCAGTACATTCCCCTCCAGATCATAAATGGCGGCAATATCATCTGTCCCTCTTGCAACAATTGTACTGTCTGTCATATATATTTCCTGATATTGTACAGCAAACATCTCTTCCATCTTAATTGAATACAACCCTTCAAGGTCATCTTTATAAACTCTCACAAAAGAATCCATAGGATGAATATTGTCAAACTCAGGCTCCAATACCCATTCACCTTTCCTGTCTATAAGGCCAAACTTTCCGGTAACCTTGTCCCTTATTATACAGTATCCATTTTTAAAGCCGTATGCATCATCATTGAAATAGACCTCAAAACCTTTGTCAATTACAACATTGCCGCTATGGTCTATAAAAATCAGTTGTCTATCCTTCTCCACAGCCGCAAGCCCCTCACAAAATACCCAAGCCCTTGTATATTGCGCAGGAATGGCAATCTCACCGGTAAAACGGTTTACATAGCCCCTTTTGCCGTCTTTTGCAAATACGGCAAGGGAATCCTTGTCATCTGAGGTGACAACCCAATCCAAACCTTCAATCATCACTTTTCCGGTTGCCTCATTATACAGGCGCGACTTTGCATTATAAAACCTCTGATGCACAACATTATTGCTTATGTGAATCTCCTTCCATGGCTCCCGCTTGCACAACCCCACAGACTCGGCAAATTCATCTATAACAATCTCTGTAATGAATCCATACAGCATCACACTTGTAAACATCAGCAGCAACAGGGCACCACACCCCGCAAAAATCCTCCATACAACTTTGGCAAAAGAGCCCTCCCCCTTATAGCCAAACAGTTTCCCGACAGATTCTGCCATCTGGCACAAACCCCTCCAGACAACAGTACGGAAAAGTTTGAATGAAATTCTCTTCTTCATTATCTATTCCTCCTCAAAAAAAGTATTGTTTGCCTCCACCGGATTGAAATCATCTTCAGCCATCCTGTCATACATCCTTTCACGGCTACGTCTCACCCTACTGTTCATTGCCGCTGTTCCTTCCCATGTACTGTGGAAACACATGGTATTAGTAATTGAAATACTGGCTGCCACCTTCATAACATCCTGGTTTGCCCCAATATATGCAAACACCCATCCTCTGGCCTTAAGGGAATCTACAAGTGTACTGATTGCGTCATTTGAGAACTCTTTGGATGCGTTCTCCATACCGTCGGTGATTATGGTAACAAGGACCTTGTCATTCTCAGCCACTTTAGGTTTAAGGGCATTCAACGAAAAACCCATTGCATCAAAAAGGGCTGTGCAACAGTCCGGATTATAGTCACTGCTGCCAAACTCCTTGACCTCATTTGCCGCAACACAATCATATACAGTTCTGGAATCATCATTAAATGTAACCACAGAAATATAATGCTCCTGCTCAGGATGCTTCTCTTGTGCCTTGCGGATTGTCTGGATTGTCTCGTTAACACCATCAACCGCCTGCTTCTCAATGCTCCCCATTGATCCGCTCTCGTCCAGAATGACGAGATTGAAAATTCTCTGTTTCATAAAAAAATCTCTCTATTAGGTTTGTATATACTAATAGAGAGATCTATTCTGGAATTCTATCAAGTCACTTTAAAATTTGTACCGTTTTTTATCCAGTGCTCCAACAGTTGAAAGGTCATCGGCAATGGCGAGTATCAAATCTGAAAGTTCAAGAGTCTCTTCAAATAGATGACCGTCGGGAGTGAAAAGATTGCATTCCTTCAAATGTTCATACCCGTAAATTGCCCCCATGATATTTCCGGTAATTGAGCCTGTGGAGTCACTGTCTCCATCATGGTTCACCGCTGCAGCAATTGCATCCTCCACACTGGTTATATGGCGGATGGCACAGAAAAGGGAAATGGTCCATGCCTCCTCTGCTGTCCATCCCTCCCCCAGTTGGAGAATTGCCTCTTCGTCGGGAGTATTGGAATGGGCCAAAGCAATGGCTTTCAAACTCATTTGGCGCAAATCATTTTTGGAGGCCTCATATTCCCCTTTGTAAACCTCATCAAGCAGGGCAAGAACCTCTTCAACAATAGTATCCATATTCTCCTGCACATATTGAGGAGTCTGAGGTACAACTTTATATACCAGCACTGCCAACAATGATGCAGGAAGAAACCCCAAAGGGTGCTGATGTGTAATCTCTGCAGCATCACCTGCCAATTGCGCCACCTCAAGTGCTGTCATTCTATTCCCGACAGCACCATACAACCCCACAGGTGCTACCCTCATAATACCACCACATCCTTTGCTGCTATTGGAGGCATCCCTTCCTCTAATAATTGAATCCAAAGCACTGAGACATGTATTTCCCGGAGCCCTCCTATCATACAATCTTTCATCTCCACTGATCCAGCAACTCTTCGCCATTTTTTTGCGGGTGTAATCCTGTGTCAACAGCCATTCGATGTATGCCTTTGCTATAGCATACTTGGGTGTCTCCCTTGAAGTGACTGCATTCAGGAGCCCATTTGCAGTAAAGAGGGTCATCTGGGTATCATCACTGATAAGGGCCTTACCGGTACCCTCCTCAAGATAACACCCTTTATCCAACTCAAACTTTACAATCCCCCTCTCTCCATACTGCTTCAGGATTGCTTTCCTGCTCCAAAACTCCACTTTATAACCTAGGGCATCTCCTGCAGCACCCGCCATAAGAGACCCGCGAACCTTGTCTTTTAGCATATCAGTCATAATTATTCCTTGCCTGTAGTCCGTAAAGTCTGAACACATTGCGCATCTCCTCATCAACACATTCCGATGCCATTTCATCAAACTTGGCACGTGATTTCTCCGATCCCCTTACCATAGTTGCAACTTCAACCAGTCTGGCAGTCTTATGCCCGCTGGAAAAAGGCACACTATCACCAAAAGCCACAATATCAAGTTGCAAGTTTTCATTGTCTTTGAACAGACCAGGTATAAGTTCTGCAACCTCCTGCCTCACTGCATCTATATAGGCTGCCATTGATCCTGTTGTATCAAATGCAATAACCATATCCAAAATACCAATCTCCTTTTTAACAACTTCATTCCATTTCATAATAATTTATTTTTAGGGTTAACTTCTTTTTCTTTTCCAAACAATACCGGATACATTACTGCCCTTACCACCTCATAAAAAAGGCAGATTGTTCCAATCATAATGCAGACAAGCATTCCACAACAGCCAATTGACTCAAAAACATTCCACCACTCAGGTGCAACCAATCCATTCTAAAATCCCTCTTTCGGACAAGCCATATTACCCATGGTACCAGTGTTACCGACAAAACCAATTGGAGTATCAACAGCAACGGCACATCTATATTCCTAAAAGAAAAATCATATCCATAATAGGAAACCGCTATATCATTAAGTTCATCATATCCCGTTTCCACTCTCCCCCAATTATATGTTCTCAACAAAGTACACAAAAGATACAGGATTAGGCATAGCACAAGTGCAATACGTTTATTCATAGATTTCAAGTCCTTCTTATTTATTTCACTACGCTATATTCAACACCAAACCATTCATTAAGTGTATTTTCAACTCTTTCCTCAATTTCTGGAGTAATATTATCTTTTATCTTCCTATAAACATACAGAATTGCCACTCCATCATCCAGGATACCCAGCAACTTATACACTGCCCTTGGCAATAAATCCGTTGGCAGAACAGTATAAGCTATTGCAGCATAAATCATCATACGGTCAGCTGTTGAAGTACTTTCATCCGACAATACAAAATAGAACTGCAATAGAGGTTTGGCGGCAACTCGTCCAGCCTTGAGAGCCCATGGCCTCATCTTTTCCAATAACTTCTCTATCTCCCAGCGCCATTCAACACGTCTCACACGCTCCAAAAGAGGTTTAATATCCTTACCCATAATCGCATAGGCTAACACCATAAAAGAAATAAGAATTAACATAACAGTAAAAATTAATGATCTTTTATGTATAGAGGGAGAAATACAAAAAATCTATCTTTTTATAGTGCAAAAAGTTGCACTACTTTTTGAGGCTGCTACAATTCATCTGTTTATTCGTTCTAAAAAATGTTGCCATACAGAATTATTCGCCTGAAAAAGTGTAACTACATCTTGATTATTCGCTTAAAAAAATGTATTTTCGCACTCAAACAAATGTATAATACGATGCTGAAAAGAAAAATCGAGTCAGTTTTGGTTGAGTGGAAAGCCTCCGGTTCCAAGAAACCGCTTGTGATAAAAGGTATCCGTCAATGTGGCAAGACATATATTGTCCAAAAATTCGCAAAGGAGAATTACGAGAATGTGGTTTATATGAACTTTATTCTTGAACCTGATAAAAAGTCTGCCTTTGCCGGAAATATTGATGTTGATACCATTATTCTTAATTTGTCTGCATTGATTCCTGGAAGTCGTTTCATTAATGGAAGAACTTGCATTATCCTTGATGAGATTCAGGAATGCAGAGAAGCAAGAACAGCATTAAAATCATTCCAAATGGATGGGCGTTTTGATGTTATTGCGACAGGCTCCCTCCTTGGTGTAAAAGGATATGGTAAAAACAACAAAACACCGGAGGAGGGACAGGACTCTATCCCCATAGGATATGAGACTGTGGTTGAAATGTACCCGTTAGATTTTGAAGAGTTCCTGTGGGCAAATGGAATCAACGACAAAGTAATTGATACGGTGAAAGTGTGTTTCGAAAATGAAACGGCTGTTCCCGACGGTATTCATAAGGTAATGATGGAATTATTGCATAGATATGTAATAGTCGGAGGGCTGCCGGAGGTGGTAAACACATTCCTTGAAACTAAAAATATCGAACTCACATACAAAACACAGCGTAATCTGATTGATGAATACGAAGAGGATATGGTCAAATACGCAGATGACGCAGACAAACCCCGTATCCGTGAATGTTTTGAGTCTATTCCCAAGCAATTGGCTAAGGACAATAAAAAATTCCAGTATTCAGTAGTAAGAAAAGGAGGACGTTCTTCGCAATATATAGGCAGCATCCAATGGCTTGAAGATGCAGGAATAGCAAAGAGATGCTATAATACACTGATTACAGAACTGCCACTCGAAGGCAATTCCATTAAGGATTGCTTTAAGTTATACACCACAGATATAGGTATTCTTGTAGCTATGCTTGATTATGGTACTCAAGCAGACATCCTCAAAGGAAATCTTTTGGGATATAAAGGAGCTATATTTGAGAATCTCATGGCCGATTTTCTTTATAAGTCCGGACAGAAACTGTACTACTTCCAGAAGGATAGTGGTCTTGAATTGGACTTTCTTGTACGCTACAAGGGCGAATGTGTTGTACTTGAAGTCAAGGCGAAATCCGGCAAAACAAAGAGTCTGAAAACGGCCTTGAAAAATAAGAATGTTTACCACCTCAATAATGCAATCAAACTTGGGCAATATAATGTAGGTCGCGAACAAGAGATCCTTACAATACCTCTTTATATGGGATTTCTTATTAAGGATAAACTTACGGAGGTTATTGTACCTGACATTGATTTGAGTTTACTGAATTAAAATTATGATTCAGTGTAACGTTATAATTCAATATCCGGAATTAAGATAAAAACTCTTGGAGTTCGCTTATAATATGACTATTTTTGTTTGGATCAATAAAAGTCTTGTGATATTCATTATATGGAAAGAACTTACAGATACAACAATTCAGAAGTTACTATACGAATTGGGAACATCTTGGATTCGAATGCAGACATACTTGTAAGCAGTGATGATTGTTTTGTCACAATGGGAGGAGGTGTATCTGCATCTATCCGCCGCAAAGAGGGAACTGGTGCCATAGAAAATGATGTAAGGAAACATGTTCCTGCAAAAATTGGTGACATTATTGTGAGCACTTCGGGGACACTACCCTATAAATATATTTTTCACGCCATTACAATTGGATTCATCGGGAACAGTACACTAAAAGATCTGCCTACTGAAGAAGTTCATGAGTACATTATTGGCAATTCAGTAACAAAATGTCTCAACATTATGCGCCATCTTAATGTTTCTTCTATTGCTTTCCCTACAATAGGAGGTGGCACTGCGCGTATTCCTTATCCTAGAATAGCACTCACTATGTCCCGCGCCATATCTGACTTTCTTAAACGCACCAATGCCTGCTACAAAGTGTACTTATACATATATGACCAAACTGAAAAACCTGATTATATAAAGTATATAGACTTCTATGAGCAGTTTGCCGCATGCGTAGAGAGAAACATTAAACCTGCCATAGAAAATAAATCTGTAAAACAAGCACAGACAAGCATTGACGAGTATGATTTATTTATAAGTTATTCAAGGATTGACAGCGAAAAGGCAGACGAACTGGCAGAAACATTGAAGCGTATGAATCTCAAATTCTGGATTGACAGGACAGGAGAATATAGTGGCCGCAATTATAAATCTGTAATTGTAAATACTATCAAGCAATCACAGATGGTTCTGTTTTTATCATCTGAGAACAGTAATAAGTCTGAAAACGTAATAAAAGAGATATCCGTTGCCGTTGAACATGGGAAGATGATAATACCGATAAAACTTGACAACTATCCATACGCAGATAGTATTGCATACGATCTCACTGGTATTGATTTTGTCAATTATGAGAATGAAAAGGAAGACCTTGAACGAAAAATCATCTCACAATTAACACTTATAAAAAATTCAAAAAAAGAATAGACTGATAATATTCCCTATAATATTAAAAATTATGACATCTAAAATTGTAACTTTTAATGCCGATAGCATTGCAGAACGTGAAGTAGTTTATTTCCGTTACGAATTAAAACAAAAGACAGACATAGAAGGCCAGCCTATAGGATCAATTAGAGGGGGATATATCTACCTTAAAGTCAAATCCAAAGATAACGGGGAGGAGGATTTGATGGAATGGATGTGCAATACATATCTGAGCAAAAATGGATTTATTTCTATTGCAAATGATCAAGGTTCAGAAATAAAAAAAGTCTGTTTTAAGGAGGCTTACATGATTGAGTATGCTGAGACCTATGACAAAAAAGATGAACTGCAACAATATGAAGAATTTACAATTACATGTAAAGAGATTCAAGTTGGCAGTGCCCACTATGACAATGGATGGACAATAGTTTGATACAATTACGATAAATGTATGATTTAGCCTTATCATTTTAAAAATTTAATACAACTCAAGATACATTATAGAATAGAAATAACACTTATACACAATAAAATTTAATGAAGATATTTATATCATATACAGAGATTTCAAACATAATTAAGGCTAAAACAAAGTTGGCAAATACCCTTTCATATATTTCTTCAGATAAAATAAATATAAAAATTATCCCACACCAGAATATAGGAGAGATTTATGCGGACATGCTTTTTTATTACTCACCAACGGGAGATTTAAGTTTATCTATTAACAGTGATTATCCTGGAGTTGAATCATTAGTTAATGGTATTACAACCATACTTTCAAACAAAGCCGATATTTTCCCATTTATTAACTTCTCGACAAAACATATCAAAATATGTTTACCTAAGATACCGAAGTTAGGAAACATATTTGCGTCCGTTTCAATATCCTCATTGGAGGCAACTCCAAATGGATTCAATCTGATATTTAACTTATAAAGGCTACTACATTTATGCAACTTAAAGCTAATTATCACGAAATCAATTCTTTTATTTCAAAGAAAATAAATCAACCTATTCATTTGGAATATGGTTACAATGGAAAAATTAACATCACATATACATATAAAACAAGTTTATTCCTCATTGGAGAAGTAAAGAAGGACATTTCAATATCACTATCGATTTATAATGTTTCTGGAAACAATATTGTGCTTAAAGCAGATAGCAGCACACTTGTTAACACATTCCTTCCTACTATCCTTAACTCTATTGCCGATATGAAAAACCTTGCTTTCATATCGGCTAATAATAACAAGATTACTCTATCACTTAGTGATATACCAGAATTATCTCTGGTCCATAAACTATTAAATCTCAATCAAATTAATATTTTAAGTGATGGCATTGAGATTAATGCAAATATCAAAATAGAATATTAAACCTGACGAATCTAGTAATCATCTATCTGGAAAAAGTAATTAATTTTCAATTTTTATAGGAAGCACGTTATTATGCTTAAAAGAAGAGAAGTGTCATGAAAAATAAACTCAGGATATTTATCTCATCCCCTTCTGATGTGAACCTTGAAAGGGGTATTGCAAAAAGAGTAATTGAAGAGTTGCAGACCATATATAGGGGGTATATTGAACTGGAAACTTTGATGTGGGAAGATTTACCTCTGGCAGCAACCAATTCATTTCAGAATGGGATTGACTATTTCCTTAATGCTGCACCCGTAGATATTGCCATTTTTATTTTGTGGTCGCGTCTGGGAAGTACATTAGGGCATACTTTCCGCAAACCGGATGGCAGTGAATATTTGTCGGGAACAGAGTATGAGTTTGATACTATGTATACTTTGTGGCGCACAACCGGGAATCCAAAGATAATGGTTTATGTTAAGGATGTAGAGGTGCAGTTTGCAAATGGAATGTCTACAGTGGCCATAAAAGATGCATTGAAACAGCAAGAGATGCTACATTCCTTTATTGGCGAGAAATTCCATGATGCAGAAACAAATACCAATTATGCGTATTGGCAGTTTGACAAGCAGCAGACTTTTGAAGAAAGACTCAGGACCCATCTGAAGAAACTTATAATAGACGCTATTGGCAAAAATGTGAATGTGCGGGAGTGGGAAGGCAACCCTTATGTAGGACTTAATTCTTTTACTTTTGAACAGAGCGCAATCTACTGCGGGCGTAAGGATATGGTTTATGAAGTTGCCCAGAAATTGACGCTTATGGATCAGAAACTGAGACAGCCGCTACTTGTTTTGGGAGAAAGCGGTTCCGGAAAGTCATCATTTATTAAAGCGGGACTCCTGCCGCATTTTGTTAATTACGGCAGCACTGTTACCAAGGAACATGTTAATGAAATAATCCCTTCTGTATTCCATAACAACATTTATAGCGGAATTATTAATATCCTGGTCAATGAATTTCCTTACCTAAAAGGAAATCCTGTTCTTGATGAACTTAACAACGGAATAGAGGTGGGATACAATTTCAGCCATCTCAAATATGCATTGGATAATTCATGTAGTGAACTTAAGACGGTGTTCCTGTTAGACCAGTTTGAAGAGCTTTTTAGCGATAATGAAATTCAGGAACAGGAAAGAATCCGAACCTTCATTCTGTTGCGGGGATTATGTGAAATAAGGTGCATACAGATGATTTTCTCTATGAGAAGCGATTTCTATAATGTTTTCTCCAGATACCCGGATCTGCATCTTATAAAGAATAATGCTATTGTGGTGGATCTACCTAAAGTTTTATATGAGGGTATTATAGAAATTGTAGAAGAACCGGCAAGGAAAGCGAATTTAAGTTGGGAAATCAATGACAAAGGTGTAAAGCTGAGCAGGCAGATAGCTCAGGATGCGTTTGCTTTGGGCGAACTGCCTTTGATAGAGTTCGGACTCTCTGAACTTTACAATGCATGCAAGTCTACCCAAATACTTACTTATGAGGCATATGAATCCATTGGCAAACTTAATGGTGCAATTATAAAATATGCAGACAAAGTGTACAATGGATTTACAGAGCAGGAGAAGAGTGTGTTCTCTGATATGCTAGGAACTGTAATAACTATTTCAGACAAGGAAGGGAAGCTTTTTGTAAGGAAAACATCTTTGATGAAGGATGTGGCCAGATCCAAATTGCGAAAAGATGTTCTGCAGCAGTTGGTGGATGCCCATCTTTTTGTATCGGGTAAGAATTCTGCTGGGGAGGCAACCATTACAATAGTTCACGAAATGCTTATTAATTTCTGGTCAGTAATTAGGGAGTGGTGCAATACTAAAGCACAATTCCTCAAACAGAATGATTATTACCAAAAGCAGGCTGGCTATTGGGCAGCAGACAACAAATCAGTCAAAGGACTTATTCAGGAAAGGTCATTGCTGTTGCAGGCGGAATACTTTCTGTTCAAGTATGAAAAATTGCTTACTCCACTTACACATGAATTCATAACAAAATCCTTAAAAAAGCAGCGTAGGAAAGGGTTAGTAAAGCATTGTTTCCTATTCCCGTTGATAATATTGGTTGCTCTTTCAACAATTGTCTCTATCTTAGGAATTCTTCCAGTAGACCATGAGATGAAGCAATGGTATGAAGGGTTGACATTATGGGATATACTAATACTTGTTTCAGGTGCTATAGCTTTATCAGGGAGAGCCCTTTGGTTAAGGATAACAGGCATTCCTGATTATAAGACTATTGGAGCCACCATGGCTATGTGGTGGGTATTTACGGCGCTATTATTTGCAGAAGCACTATTCGAGATGTTTAAAGGTGTATCGGACTGGTATGCTTTATTGATACCACTGATATTTTTTTTAGTAAGCATTTCAATGTCTATAGAGTATTACAGAAGACTATTTTGGAAAAAATCCATCTTTAAACCCTATTTAATTTCTGACAAGTTTGCTATTCTAAAGAATATTGTCATATATTCTTTATCCATTATATTTTTACTGGGGTTATTGTTTCTCTATGTTAATGTGCTGACAACAAAGAATGAATCTTTGGAAAGTACTATAGCTGTTGCAGATGATCTTTTTTATGGTCTTAACAATATCAGCCACCAACTATCACCTGCAGACAATATTTATGTGAATGAGAAAAGATTGAATTACCTATATGTTGGTTTTAATGAACAACTGACAGATGATATTCCCGATGATAGAGATTTTGAATATGCGACATGTCTATATAACCTCAGTATGCCGTTAGAATCAATGAAAAACCTTTATCCCGACAAAGGGTACTCTGAAGATATATTACTTTATATTCTCAACTGCGCAAAGATAGGGGATATGCATTCGGCAGATTATTATCTTGAAAAATATATAGAAGCGGAATTTTATGACAATCTAAATTGGGCATCCCCTGTAAATCTCAGTTGGATTGCAGAGAAATGCGGCCGTTTTGATTTGGCCGAGATATTGTACGGAAGGATTGAGTCAAATGGAATTGATTGGAGAACTGCAGATGAGTCGTTTCTTGTAAATTATGGGCATATCTGTTTATCAAAAGGAGAGTTTCAGCAAGCTTACATCTACTATGATTCTGCATTGGAACTCCATAAAGCAAAGAATCCGTATATAAAGACAGATATTATAAAAAGTAATATTGAAAACAGTATTCTTCAGGATCTGAATTACTTCGCATGGGCGGAAGTATTGGCCCCTTCAATCCTTGATAAAGTTTTCGCAGATAGGAAATACAAAAAAATGAATTTTTACACATCATCTTCTGATGTATCTGAAACAGAGAAATATAAAAGCCATGTTGCCGGCCAATGGTTACTGACAGATTCAACCATTATTATGACATATAGTGATAATCACCCCATTTGCCAATATAAGGGATTAGCGAAAGATTCTCAAGGGAATGTGGTTGAAACAGGGCGTAATCTCACATATTACAGGGTATCATCCAAAACCGGAACCACATATATTGAAGAGTTCTGCGAGCAGACAGGCACAATATCTCAAGGTAAGGTGTTACTTTTGACGGAAGACAGGCTTGAAATTAAGATAATAGAAAACGGCATTCCTGAAGACAAAGAAAAAATAAGAGTTTATACGAAGTATATTCCATAAGAATAGTCGTTGTCTCTTTGAAACGACAAGTGGAGCGACACTGCCTTTTGAGACACTATCCATAAAATTTGACTATATCACATTGAATGTACCTCCTAGAGCGTTTTCAAATGTACCACCTCAGATATGGTCGCTTTAGGTTCGGCAAAGTTATTATTTTTTCTAATTTTTTCTTCTCATCGAGTCTCCTTTCAGTTCAACCCGAACCGCATTGGCGGTGAGGCGGTCCATGATGGCGTCAGCCAAGGTCGGCTCATTGATATAGTCATACTGTCGCCTTCCCCTTTTTTGGACAGCCTATAATTAGACTGGTTAGTTAATAATTTTGTATTGTTAAGGTTCTGTGGATTGTCTCAGATAGGCCTCAAATAGCGTTTGCAGGATTGTTTGGCAAGGCCGCCCTTAGGCGTT
>SUYL01000036.1 GCA_015060445.1 Bacteroidales bacterium | reverse complement strand
GGGCACGTTTTGGTGCCTCAGCGTGCCCATTGTGGTGCAGGCGGGCACATTTCAGTGCAATTTTGTTCCCGCAGAGGGAATTTGCTGCTTCCCTGGCACGTTTTGGAGCCTCAGTGTGCCCACTCGGCGGTAGGCGGGCACATTTTGGTGCGATTTTGTTCCCGCGGAGGAGAATTGTTGCCTCTTGGGCACGTTTTGGTGCCTCAGTGTGCCCACTCGGCGGTAGGCGGGCATATTTTGGTGTGATTTTGTTCCCGCGGAGGAGATCTGCTGCCTCCCGGGCACGTTTTGGTGCCTCAGTGTGCCCAAATTATATTACAAATAGAAATTCCCTACTAGAGCAGTATACTTTGGAGTGTTCTGGCCGTTGCTCATCATTACCAATTGTTCACGTTGCAGTATGGGACGCGAAGAGGGGTGACATTTTATGAACTCCAACATAAGGCGCTTGGCCGGTTTGCGCTCTACAGTATGCACATAGCAGATGCGGGAAGGGAACAGGGCCAAATGACTGGAAGTAGCACTACCAACAATAGTTGACCGGGCCATAAATTCCACTTTGCGAAGCAGTTCTTCACCCTCAGTAACTGGCAGGATGACGGCGAAAATACCACCTTCAGCCAATAGTGTGGTGGAATGGAATAGCAGTTCCCTCTGGGAAAGGGTATCTGTGTGGCGAGCCATGGTTTTGGCAGCCGAGTCATTTTTTAGGGAAGAGATAAAATATGGCGGATTTGATACAATGAGATTGAACTTTGCAGTATTCGGGTTACAATTTTCAGCAGCAAACTCCTGCAAAGACTTTTCATGCAAATGAAAAGAAATGCTTTCCCACGGTGCAGAGTTAAAATTGGCAGCGGCATCTTTGCATGCACCGGAGTCAATCTCAACGGCGTGGATTTCACCTGCCCCAGAACCAACCTCGGCTCCAGAACCAACCTCGGCCCCAGAACCAACTTCGGCCCCAGAAGCAACCTCGGCATTAGTGGCAATCCTTTGCCCAACCATAAGGGCAATTACCCCCGTTCCGGTACCAATATCCAACACACGGACTTTCTCCGGGTCTGTATCCGTGGCAGAATCACCAACAGTATTACCTGCACTATCCGCATTATCCATGTATGTTGTGTTACCCACACTGCCCACATCCGACGCGTCCGCCACATTGCCCGCGTTACCCGCACTGTCCGCATTACCCACATCCACTGCGTCCGCTGTGTTGCCCACACTGCCCACATCCGCCGTGTCCACCACATTACCCACATCCGCCGCGTCCGCCACATTGCCCACATTGCCCGCATTGCTTGTGCCAGGTATCCTTACCCATGCTCCCAGGAGCACGGCATCTGTGTTCACTTTCATGGCGGAGTGGTCCTGCACTACCTCAAACTGTTTGAAACGGAATGAACCCATAGAGTTACAAGGTTTTGTGGGTACTGTGCTCTCCGCAACTACATCCGGTGTGGCTGTTGTGCTGGGCAGAGAAACCGCATTTGCCAGAAACAGCACCTCCTCCAGAGCCCAGAATCTGCCCGTCCTTCATCTCAATGCAGCGGTCGCACATGCGGGCCAGTTCCATCTCGTGGGTAACAATGACAATGGTCTGGCCATATTTCTCCCGCAACATAAAGAACAGTTTGTGCAACTCCTCCTTGTTGCGGCTATCCAAATTCCCAGAAGGCTCATCTGCCAGCAGCACCGCAGGATTGTTCATCAGTGCCCTTGCAATGGCCACCCTCTGTTGTTCCCCGCCACTCAATTGGCCCGGCTTGTGCTGCAGCCTTTCGCCTACCCCCAAATCCTCCAGCAATAAGCGCGCCCTTGCTTCCATCTCCCGGCTCCCCCATTTTGCACCTCCAATAAGTGCCGGCATCATCACATTTTCCAGAGCGGTAAATTCCGGGAGCAGATGGTGGAACTGGAACACAAATCCAATCTCACGGTTGCGGAAGGCAGCAAGTGATTTGTCGGGAAGAGAAAAAATATCTGTTCCTGCAATCATTACTTTTCCTCCCGACGGTTCCATCAGAGATCCCATAATGTTCAGTAAGGTGCTCTTTCCGGCACCGCTGGCACCTACAATGCTTACCACTTCCCCTTTGGCAACGGAAAGGGATACCCCTCTGAGTACCTCCAGATTCCCGAATGATTTGTGTATGTTTTCCAGTTGGATCATAATATGCTGCTTTGTTTTACAAATGTACTTAAAAAACTCCTACAACTATGTGCGTTTTCCTATAAAAACACTAATGTCAAGACGGCGTTTCCATTATATTTATCACAATATATACGCCGGGTTTGAAAGGTAGGCGTAAAAGATATATGGATAAAAGCTAAAAGTATTGAAATAGATATAATTATAATTTTTATATTTGAAATTGAATTGCCGATTTTCTAATAATAAGCGCAGTTGTAATTAGGATTTTCCAGAAATATATGTAATGACATTCCAAAAGGTTTGATATATGTGCGACAGGATAACAAGAAGACACGGCAACATAGATTTGTATTATATTACCGACTTCTTTAAGGCACTATGGAACGGAGAATTTGTATAGGTGAGTTTGTTATGAAACATTTTATACTAATGCTAATTGCAGTAAGCACACTGCTATCATGCAGTAAAGGCACCTATAGCCGCCTGCAGGAAATAGAATCATACATAGAGGAGGACCCCAAAAGGGCACTGGAAGAGATCCGCAATATTAATCCCGACAACCTCCGGCTTTCCCCAAGGACCAAAGCAAAGCATGCCCTGCTCCACTCCATGGCCCTTGACAAAAACTACATAGACCTCACCACCGATTCCATCATTGCCCCAGCTGTGAAATATTACTCAAAATACGGATCAGCCGATGACAGGCTGCTGATGCATTACTATAAGGGGAGGATATATGAGAATGGAGGGGATATTGATAAAGCAGCCATTGAGTATTCTAAGGGTGAGAATTTAGTGGAACATGTTTCTAATGATATCGTAGTAGGAAGATTGTACGGTTGTATGGCTGATGTCTATAACAAAACCCATAATTCAGCGAAAGAGCTGGAATATGCATATAAGGCTATTGATGTATTTGAAAAAGTCGGAAATAGCAGGCATTACAACATTACAAAGGGTGTCGTGGCAATGGCATATGCCAATGCAAGGGAATACAATAAAGCAGATTCTCTTTATAAGGAGTCTTTGGCTTCATTAGAGGAAGATACAGTATCAATGGTTGTGCTTTTAGGGAATTATGCACGATTGAAAGTACTATCTCCTATATCTGATCACAATGGTGCTATAAGATTGCTTGGTAGAATTTCTAATGAATATAAAAAGCCTCTATCGACTAACCTGTATTGTGTATATGCATTGCAGCTCGCAGGTAGAATTGATGAATGCGATTCTATAATTAAGCAGTTGGAAAAATTAGGTGTTGGAGATCTAAATTACTGGCAATACCTCATTTATAAACATAGAGAGGATAACAAGTTGGCGTTGCAGTATCTGGAGAACAGCTCTAAGAGATATGAAAAGCAAATAAACAGTTTGCTTTCCAACACCACCGATAATGCGTTAAAGGATTATTACTCTTCAGAAGCGGAGAAAGCCAGGATGGAGATGAAAATAAAAGTTATGGCACTTATACTGGCAATACTCGCTGTGGCAATGATATTGTCTGCAGTTATCTTAAAGTTGATGTTTATCAACAGAAAGAAGCAGCGGGCAATGGAGACGTATCTTGATATGTATGAAAACGCCAGCAAAAAGCTGGCCGATTATGATGCGCAAATTGATGAGCATAACAGTAAACTGAATATCTTGAGAGCATCGTTTTCGCAGGTGTACAAAAAACAATTCACAACAATAGGAGATTTGTGTCTAACCTATCTGACAAAGCAAGGCAAAAAAGATGTAAAGGATCATATTTATCGGAAAGTTGAAAAACTGATTGCAAACATCAGTTCAGATGAGAAACTGCATAGCCAGTTGGAGAAAAAAATTAATGCAGAACTTGATAATATAATCCTGCATCTGAGGAATGATTTGCCAAAATTGTCAAATGATGATATGAGATTCATTTGCTATTGCATTATAGGCTTTGATGCCACTCTAATATCTGTTATTCTTAATCTTTCAATGGAAAACGTGTATACCAAGAAATCCAGATTAAAGGCAAAAATCAATGCCCTTAATTCTCCATATAAAGAAAACTATTTGATGTATATCCCGTAAGTGGCATTATTTCAGTACGTTGCGTAGCGTAGATTTAATTCTTACAAGTATAAATATAAGTTGTGATACAAATGGGGGGGGTAATAAGCAGATTATCAACCAGTTAAGTGCTAAACTTCGTGATAGCGTTTTGCAGGTGTAAGATTTTTTTCTTACACCTTTTTTGATGTGGTTGTAATTGCAAGAAAATGAGAGGTTTGTAAAAAAGGTATTTTGCGAAAGTGTAAGGTTTTAATGCCCTTGAAATTCTATCTTTCATCTTTTGGCTCTGTAATTTTGTGAAACTAATATTTAAAAAAAATTACATGATGAAAAGATTTTATTTTTTGCTGGTGGCATTGTTCGTATGTCATCTTAATGCAGGTGCATCTTCTATAAAAGATGATCCGGAACCACCACCTATTCAAGTTCAGTTAGGTACTCCCAATGGAGAGAAGTTATATAGAACTTTAATTGATATCCCATTAGATTGTTGGTACTATCCTGCCACTAAATCCTTTCTTTTTAATAGTTTCTCTCTAATCTCAAACGTAGAGGTAACAATTGAAAATTTAACAACAGGAGAACTTATTCAAGAGGAGTACTCCGTTATTGCAGGGCAGGTATCTATTCCAGCAATAAGTACAAAAGGAACATTTGTGATAGAATTGATTATTAATGATAATGAAGTATATATAGGAGAGTTGAAACTATGAAATTAAGATTATATAAATACTTTGGTGTAATTTTTGCCCTTTTTGCATTATCTTGCGAGGCGGATAGAGCAATGCCAGAACAGAACAATACATTTACATTGGAGCAGGCCAAACATTTCCATATGAAACATGCAGCAGATTTGCGTTTGCCTGGTACGGGTGGTGGTTCTGTAAAATCAGCAATTGATTATAATGAGATTCTGGTGCCGCAGTGGGATAAGGCTACATATCATGAGGTGCAGTTCCCTAACAAGTTGGCCAGAACCTATGAAGTTCCGCTTAACACAGGTTCTATTGTGGGCGGAGTACTGCTTAAAGAAAATGCCACAGAACATGATGTGGTGACTATGAAGAGTTCATTGGTAATTCAGGAATTCTCGCAGGGTGAGAATACAATCAATCGCCAGATGGTAGTAACGGTGCTTGGTAAAGATAGCGACAATAATACCCAAAGTGACGCATTTTCTTATATGGGATCCCATAAAGACTTTACCGGTTTTATGGTGGTCTCTACGCTTGAGGGTGAGATTGTAAATATTTTCCAGTATCTTTATGGACAAAGGAGTGTGGTATACGTCCGTAAAACAGAAGATGCTCCAATTAATGCACTGTTATCCGGGTTCAGCTTTCTTAAGGTGCGGGGCACAAAGTCTTCGTATGGAAATAGTGAGCCTGGTATATGCCAGAAGTGTGGTAAATCTGGTCTTATAAGTGTAGAGTATGGTATGTGCGAGAATTGTATTTATGCCTGGGAAGAAGAATTGGGAGAAATCATAGTAACACCTAAAGAGGATTATTGTGACAAGTGTGGCAGATTGGAGAGCGAGTGTGGGTGCAATCCTTTCGCTTGCCCAGAATGTGGTTATGAACCATGTCAATGTGATGGACCAGATGGCCGTTGTCAGTATTGTGGGGAAATTGGTTGTAATGGGGAGTGTATTGAGGGTGGTAGAGGAGGCGGTGGATCAGATGGAGAGCCTGTTGAAGAGCCTGCTGATGGGGAATGGTCAAATAATGGCCATAAAACCATAATTACAAATGCCTTAAGCGGTATGCTGACTACAGAACAATTGAATGCTGTTATAGAAGGAAGCCAACGTGCGGATGGTATACGATATCAAGGGACTCAATATGCTTATATGCACGCTATGGTTCCTGTAAGTGGCTCATATGAGGAAACTATCAATAAAATGAGAATTCATTTTGTTCAAAAAATGGGAGATTTTAAAGCTATCAATAATTTTGAACAATTTGGGATGGGTATTCATGGTATTCAAGATGCTTATTGTCCTGTACATAATTTTAATGAGTGGAATTGTCTTTCAATATTAAATTGGCTTGACCACACTAATGAAGATGCAGATGATTATCCGAAAGATGCAGTGGGTGCTGAAAACGCAACAAAATCAATATATGAGGAAGTTATGAAATCAAATGGTTCATCCACATCGTTGGAAAACATATTTAATAAATGGTTAGAAGATTTTTTAAATGAAAAGAGTGGCAATTAAAATTACACTTGGCTTATGTATACCAGTGATAGTGTATATTTTATACGGATTCATCCGAACATACCAGGAGTCAAATATTTATGAAATTAAGTTTCACGGTAATAATCCAACGGAGTATGTTTTCCCGTATCCTATTGACTCTGTGGAGAAAGTTATAAAGAACCTGTGTTGGAGAGATTTTAAAACTTTTATGGAGTTAGAAAACCGCTCAATTCCCGAACGTAAATATTATTACTATAGTCCTCTTGCACCGACTGGCTCTTATGTATTCAGATATAAAAATGCAAAGTATAATCCAGTATGGCATTCCTATGATCAAACTATAGAATTGAGTTCTGCTTCAGAGGATTCTACTAAAGTGGTAGTTAAGAATAAGAATCAAAGCAGAATAGCGGGTGTCAAATATTGGGGGAGCCTAAAATTTGAAAGAAACTATCTTCCAAAAGAAGTACACGCAGAATCAACCACTATAGAGGAGTATGAAATCTTACGATATATTGGCAAGAATCTAGGATATATTGATCAGATGCCTTATGTTCAGTATCCTCCAGAGCTCTCAAGAGAAGATATTCTTTACGCTTTTGGGGCTAATCCTTTTTCTCTTAAAGAGATGTTTGAAGACGCATCTGACACCACAGTACTTGGAAGGAAATATGAAATTTATTGAGGGAATGCTTCGTCGTTTAAACAATAAACCAGCGCACCTGGCAAGAAGTCTAAAACTTCTACTAGGTTGCGCTGTTATTGTTTTGCCAATATTGCCATTCTGGTGGTCTGGAGCTGTGGAGTATAGGACAATCCTTCTATTCGGATGCTTTATTGGATTTATAGCATTAGCCTCTATCATAGGTTTTAAGAAGCATTTGGTAAAATTGGGAGTTTTGGATTTATGGTGTTTGGGGTTTCTGATATATTGTGCTGTCAATAATCTGTACCAAGATCACCATTGCCTGATTGAGCCGCTGTTTTATGTGAAGTGGTTATCATTAGCACTTGTGTATTTCCTTTGCTGTATCATTAGAAATGGAAGTTTCTGGTTTTGTACGGTTCTTGCAGCGTCGGCCTTTATTCAAGCGGTGATTTCCATATTGCAATATGCTGGGGAGATAGAAGTTACGTTGAACGGAAATTTTGTTAATTCTGCTGGTTTTGCCAATACAATACCGTTGTCTGTGTATTTGGCAGTTGGTTTTATCTGTTGCTTACAGCTTTGTTCTCGATTATACAACAACGGGAAGTATCCATTGGCTGTTGTTGCTTTGTCTGCGTGCATGACTATAGTGGTAGCGTTTGTCTTATGTTTGTGCAGAGGCACTTTAGTGGGGCTTATTGTTGCTGGGGTTGTGTTTATGCTGGACAACATGAGAGTGCAGCACAATCCCAAATGGAAGATTCTAGCGGGGATTGCTATGGTAATATGCTTGCTGACAGTAGTTGGGGGGCTCTATATGTTGAAAGTGCCATCTGCCAATACCAGGTTTCTGTTATGGCGTGTCAGTGGGGATATGATTAAGGAAAATACGCTTTTAGGCAGAGGCACTCCGGGGTTTGCGGCGGATTATATGTATTATCAGGCGGATTATTTCAGAAGTAATCCAGAGTCGGATTTTGTAAAGATTTCCAACAATCACTATCAGAGTTATAATATTTTTATCCAGATATTTGTAGAGCATGGTATTGTGGGGATTGTTCTGTTGATGGGGATAATACTGACTGCCTTTGCAAGGTGCAGAAAAAGGGTATGGAGATATGTTTTGTTATGTTTGATTGTGGCATCATGTTTTACTTATACCAATCATGTGTTCCCGTTGGTGCTGATTTTTCCAGTGGCATTGGGAATGTTACGGGAGGAAGAATCTAATGTTGTAAAAACTATATTCCCTCTAAGGATAGCTGTAGGGATAGTGGGATTATTTCTGATAGGATATTCAGTGATTGCATTTGGACGCTATGAAAGGGCCTGCAGGGTTGTTGAAAGTGGTGAAATTGTCGGGAGTAAGGATTTTATGGAGTTGTGCCGCAACAACAGGAATTTTAATCTGCAGTATTCCATGAATATTTTTAATTCCAACGAGCTTTCATATTCTGAAAAGCTTGAGAAAATGGAATTCCTAAATGAAGGGATGACTACGTCAGAGAAGATTTGCGATATGGGGGATTTGTATTTTGTTGCCGGGAATCTTGCTATGGCTGAGGAATATTATCTTTTGGCGCATTATATGGTTCCTTGCAGAGTGATTCCATTGGGGAAATTGCTTGCATTGTATGAGGCGGTTGGAGATGAGGAGAAGCTCTTTGATATGGCGCAGAAGATTATTGATGCCAATTATAGTGTTATCAGTTCGGTTACTTTAAGGATTAGGGCGCGAGCAAAGGAAATTATTGTTAAGTCTGAGTGATATGGTCAGTTATGCTCAACTGGCAAGTTTTGGCATCAAACCGAGCCCAAGGTGCTGACAACCCGAGTCCCCAACAAAAAAGACCACTTCAGCGGTGGTCTTCTTTGTAGTTTACCTTCTCAGTTGCTTTATCAGCATTACCCTGAATTTTTCCTCAAGGGTGAATGTCTTTGCGGCCTTCTTCAATGGGAGCACTTTGGCTATTGCCTCGTAGGCTTCTTCCTGTACTTGGGCTTCTGCCTTCAAGGCACTGAAGTATTTTTCCATCAGGGCCTCAATTTCCTTGTCTGAAGCGGCCGGTTCTGCTGAGAGGGCATTGTTTATTTCTTTAAGGGTTCTGTTTACTTGTTTGTGGGCAGCATGTATCTTCTTCCCCCCCTCGTTATATACGGGCCAGAATTTCTGGGCCTCCTCGGGAGAGAGGTCAAGTTCCTGGGTGAAGAATGCTATCTTCTGGCTCAGGATCTCTTCCCTTGTGGGGTATTTTTTTACCTCTGTAGCCGGTACCTTTTTATCATGTTCCCGGTCCAGTTGGGAGTTTCGGGCCTCTTCCTGTTGCCGGGATGTCTCGGCAGGGCATGCTGTACCCTTATAATCCTTTTCACATTCTGACTGGGCGTATGCTGCTGTACCCATCAGCAATGAAACAATTATTGTGCTTATTATATATTTCATGATTTGTCAGTTTTTATTCCAATAGTGCTATTGCGGTTGAAGAGACACGGGTATCAATCAGATACTGCTCAATTGTCTCGTCATCAAGTACGGTTGGGTTTGCAGGAATATCCAGTTCTGCATTCTCTGCTGTGAGGATGTCTTCAATGGTAATGTCCAGTATGGAGTAGATGTCTTCTTCTTCTGTCTCCCCCTGTACATCCCCCAGGACTACATGTTCATTTCCTGAAACGTCTTCTGTATATGTTCCGGTGATTTTCATGGCTCCCCAGCCTATGCCAAAGACGAGGCCGAACATTGCAGCCATTGCAAATGCAGGTTTGAAGTATGTCATGAATGTGGCAGGTGCTGCCTCTGTCTCCTCTTTAGAGTATGGCTGGGCAACTGGCATGGCGGATATTTTCTCCATCACCTCTTCCTGCATTGAAGTGAAATATCCCGCCGGTACGCCAAAAGGATTCTCTTTTAGAGAACTTCTGGATAGGATGTCTTCCATTTCTTTTTCCTGTTTCATATTTCTTTCCTCCATCTGTTTGACTCTTAAAATCCAAAAAGGTTTAATCGCAGAACTTTTCTTGAAGTTCCTCTTTAACCTTTTTGTATGCATGGTGATACGATGCCTTCAGGGATCCTACTGATGTATCCATGATTTCGGCTATCTCTTCGTATTTGAGTTCCTGAAAATATCTGAGGTTGAAAACAGCTCTCTGCTTGTCGGGAAGATGCAGTATTGCCTTGTGGAGGGCCATCTGCAATTTGTCTCCGTTGAATGAAGGGTCGCTCTGGAGTTTGTTTTCGAGTACCGTGTCATAGTTGCTCAATGAGAGCATTGCCCCAAGCCTTTTCTTTTTCAGGAATGTAAGGGTTTCATTTGTGGCAATACGGTAAATCCAGGTATAGAGTTTGGATTCTTCTCTGAAAGAAGGCAGATTTTCCCAAATCTTTACCAGTGAGGTCTGGAGAATGTCATTTGAGTCCTCGTGGGAACAGGTAAGTTTGCGGATATGCCAATAGAGACGTTCAGAGTACTTTTCAACAAGAAGATTGAAGGCAAACTCCTGTTTGCCTTCTTCTCTGTACAGTTCAAGTATCTTCTTGTCGTCCAAAATAATCTTATTTACGAGCCATAGCCCTCTTGCTTGCAGCAACAATGTTGTCGGCATCCAGTCCGTATGCCTTCATTAGTGCAGCAGGGGTACCGCTCTGTCCGAATTTATCTTTTATTGCAACGTACTCAACCGGTGCAGGTTTGTTTGCTGCAAGTACTCCCGATATCAGTTCTCCCAGGCCTCCTGCAACAAAATGCTCCTCTGCAACAACAACTGCTCCAGTTTTGGCTGCTGATTCTAGGACTGCTTTTTCGTCCAAAGGTTTAATGGTGTGGATATTTATTACCTCAGCATTTATCCCCTCTGCGGCAAGTTTCTCAGCAGCCTGTATTGCCTCCCATACAAGATGGCCGGTTGCAAAGATTGATACATCTGCACCCTCTATGAGTTTAAGAGCCTTGCCAATTTCAAATACCTGGTCTTCAGGTGTGAAGTTAGGAACACCAGGCCTTCCGAAACGCAAATATACAGGGCCTACATGTTTTGCTGCTGCAATGGTTGCAGCTTTTGTCTGATTGTAGTCACAAGGGTTGATTACAACCATGTTGGGCAACATTCTCATGAGGCCTATATCCTCAAGAATCTGGTGTGTTGCACCATCTTCTCCCAATGTAATGCCGGCATGTGAAGCGGCAATCTTTACATTGGTGTTTGAGTATGCAACGCTCTGGCGGATCTGGTCATACACACGGCCTGTTGCAAATGCGGCAAACGAGCCTACAAAAGGGATTTTTCCGCTAAGTGCCATACCTGCACCTACGCCAATCATGTTGGCTTCTGCAATACCTGCCTGGTAGAATCTCTCGGGATGAGCCTTTGCAAATGCATCCATTTTCAATGAGCCTGTAAGGTCTGCACACATTGCAACCACATTGGGGTTCTCATCTCCAATAACAGACAAACCGGCACCAAAGCCACTTCTGGTGTCCTTGTTACCGGTGTTTATAAATTGTTGTTTTTCCATTATAGTGTTTTAAGTATTAGCGTTAATGTTCAAATTCATTTAAAATAGAGCAATGTATAAACCTGCATTTATGTAGAAAGATTGTCTGTTGTCAACCTTTATGTTCCCGACAGTTGATTTATTGGTACTCCAGTTGTAGCCTGCTGTAATGTTGGCTCCCCAGTTGTTGCCTGCTCCAAAAGGAATCAGCACACCAACTTCAGGTGAAAGGAGGAATCCCCAATTGTTGTCCCACACATCTATATCCTGTATAACTATATGCTGCCCTGCGCTCAATGCTCCAATTCCCAAACCTGAGTAGAACATTACATTCCCTGTTGGGTTGAAGAAATATTTGGCCTGAGCCTTGATAGGAAACACCTGGGTGTATCTGTATTGGGCTGCATTTATTGCTGTATTGGCATTTGGCCTGTAGACCTTCTGGCCTACCTTCTCATGGAAGTTGTTGTAACTCAAATCCAATCCTACAGTAATGTTGTCTGTAACAAAATATGCCCAGTTTACATTTATCCCCTCCCAACTCATTTTTGAGACAAAGTCCCTGCTGCTGCCAACAGGAATGTTGGTCTGGTAGTTGAGAGTATAAATCTGTTTAATGCTGTTGCCGTAATACTGTGCTCTGGCTGCCCCTGCACAACATAGGGTAATGGCCAGAATGAATAACATCTTTTTCATATACCACAAGTTTTAAATTATTTTGGAGGCAGAATGGTAAACACTTCGTCAATGGCCGATACCAACTCCTGTTGGGTATGCTTTCCATTGAGGATTTCCCTTATAAGGCCATGCCATACAACCGGTACGCTGGCCTCTGTGGCAACATTCACTACATCTGCAACTTCAATAACAAGAGATCCTGTTGTATAGGAAGAGATGAATACCGGCATCTGGTAAGGATAGTAACTGTCCCAACCGAACCAAGGGAAATAGTTGTAGTTCCACCACCAGTCCCAATCGTTCCAATAACCGGGATACATGTAGGTGTTTGTCCTCTGAATATAGGCAAGATCTACCAGAAGGTCTGGGTTTTCATCAACCTGAACCTGGGTATATCCGTTCATATTCATATTGCGGACAACCTGTGCAATTATAAGGTCTGTAGTATCGTTGCTCAGACGGGTCTTCTTGCCGTCGTTTACAACAGTTACAGAGTCTGTAATTGCAAAACTGTTGAACTGGTTAAAATCAACAGCCTCTGTTTTGCGGGCAACGGTGAGAATCTGGTCGCGAGTCTCATCCATGTTGCTTCCCGGTCCCCAAGCACAGGCGGAAACCAGGGCGCCCACGAAAATAATTGGCAATAATTTTATTTTCATACTGTTTGTATTTTAATTAAAACAGTATAATAACAGAATTTCAGATGTGTTGTTCAACAAGTCAAAGAACTAAAAAACAGGCTCCTAGTAGTCTCCAAGAGTCTCCTGCAACTGGGCGAGCGCTTTCTCGGCAAGTTCAGGTTTTGGAGCTTTTCCGTGCCATTCGCAGGTGCCTTCCATAAAATCTACACCTTTACCCATATTTGTTTTCATAAGGATCATTACAGGCTTGCTGTCTTGTGCTCCCATCTGTTTTGCCTGTTTGAATGCTGCAAGTATAGCCTCCATATTGTGGCCGTCTGCAACAATCACATCCCATCCGAATGCTTTCCATTTTGCCTCAAGGTCACCAACTCCAAGTACAGACTCAACAGTGCCGTCTATCTGCTGGCCGTTCCAGTCTGTAATTGCAATGAGGTTGTCCAACTTGTTGTGTGCGGCAAACATTGCTGCCTCCCATACCTGGCCTTCCTCACTCTCGCCATCTCCCATAAGGACATATACGTAGTTGTTCTCCTTGTCCAGTTTCTTCCCGATAGCGGCACCTGCTGCAACAGAGAGTCCCTGACCCAGAGAACCAGATGCTTCATATACACCAGGAAGTCCGCTCTCTACACATGGGTGGCCCTGAAGGCGTTTGCCGAATACCCTGAAATCTGCAAGTTCCTTTACAGGGAAATATCCGCTGCGGGCAAGGACACTGTAGAATACAGGTGACATGTGGCCGGCAGATAGGAAGAACATGTCGTTGTCCTTGCCTGTCCTGTTCCACGATGCAGGTGAATGTTTCATTTCTGAGAAGAAAAGTGCAGTCATGATGTCTGTGCTGCTTAGGCTTCCTCCCGGATGGCCGCTTTGGGCTGCGGTAACCATTCTAATTATATCCCTCCTTACTTGAGAGGCTATATTGTTGAGGTCCTGAATGTTTGACATAATTTTTTAGTGTATTGTTAAGGTTTATTATTTTGCGAATTTAATGTTTAATTTGCTAAAAAACAATGCAAATTGCGTATATTTGCCACTCATTAACTTGGCGGGAGAAGCCAAAATTTAACAGGAACAGATGAAGAATATAAGGAATTTCTGTATTATAGCGCATATAGACCATGGCAAGAGCACTTTGGCCGACAGATTGCTGGAGGCTACAAATACCTTGTCGGCGAGGGAGATGGAGAACCAGGTGCTGGATTCAATGGACCTGGAGAAGGAGAAGGGAATTACCATAAAGAGCCACGCAATCCAGATGCAGTACAAAAAGGGTAATGAAACATATACCCTCAATCTTCTGGATACTCCGGGCCACGTTGACTTCTCCTATGAGGTGTCGCGTGCCATTGCTTCATGTGAGGGGGCGCTCCTCATTGTGGATGCTACCCAGGGTATACAGGCCCAGACAATCTCAAATCTGTATCTTGCTTTGAATAATGATTTGGAGATAATTCCTGTAATCAACAAGATTGATATGGACGCCGCAATGGTGGATGTGGTAAAGGACCAGATTGTAGATCTTCTCGGATGTGATGAGGAGGAAATTCTCCTTGCCAGCGGCCGTACAGGACAGGGTGTTCCTGAGATCCTGGATGCAATTGTGGAGAGGGTTCCTGCTCCGGTAGGAGATCCCGATGCCCCACTGCAGGCCCTTATCTTTGACTCAGTGTTCAACTCTTTCCGAGGTATCATTGCCTACTTCAAAGTGGAGGCAGGCTCAATCAGGAAAGGGGATAAAGTGAAGTTCTTCAATACCGGAAAAGAGTACATTGCAGATGAGGTAGGTGTGTTGAGGATGAAGATGTGCCCCAAGGATGAGATAAAGACCGGAGATGTGGGATACATCATAAGCGGTATAAAGAGTGCGGTTGAGGTAAAGGTTGGTGATACCATTACCACAGTGGCAAACCCTTGTGCAGAGGCAATTGCCGGTTTTGAGGAGGTTAAGCCAATGGTATTTGCCGGAATATATCCTATAGAAACAGACGAGTATGAAGATTTGCGTGCCTCGCTGGAGAAACTGCAGTTGAATGATGCATCACTTGTATTTGATCCCGAGAGTTCATTGGCATTGGGATTCGGTTTCCGATGCGGATTCCTTGGCCTGCTCCATCTTGAGATTGTTCAGGAGAGGCTCTTCAGGGAGTTTGACATGGATTGCATCACCACTGTTCCCAACGTTTCCTACAAGGTATATACAACCCAGGGAGATGTGCTTGATGTGCACAACCCGTCGGGATTGCCTGCTCCAACCCTTATAGACAGGATTGAGGAGCCGTATATAAGGGCACAGATCATTTCCAAGAGCGATTTCTTTGGCCCTATCATGAAACTTTGTCTTGACAAGAGGGGAACCCTTGTGAGCCAGCACTTCCTCACCAGCGACCGTGTGGAACTCAACTATGACATGCCTCTTTCTGAGATTGTGTTTGATTTCTATGACAAACTGAAATCTATTTCAAAAGGTTATGCATCATTTGATTACCATATTACCGGCTACAGGGATGCAGACCTTGTGAAACTGGATATCCTTCTCAATGGGGAGCAGGTAGACGCCCTCAGCAGCCTTATCCACCGCGATCACGCTTACGATTTCGGCCGCAAGATGTGTGAGAAACTCAAGGAACTTATCCCGCGCCAGCAGTTTGACATTGCAATACAGGCGGCAATAGGTGCAAAGATTATTGCCCGTGAAACCGTTAAGGCGGTGCGCAAGGATGTAACCGCAAAATGTTACGGTGGTGACATTTCCCGTAAGAGGAAACTGCTTGAGAAGCAGAAGAAGGGTAAACGCCGCATGCGCCAGGTAGGAAACGTTGAGGTTCCTCAGAGTGCATTCATGGCAGTGCTTAAACTGGATTAGTGGGGAGCCACAAAAATTTAACTGTCGGGAAAAATCTTCCCGACAGTTTTTTTACAGTGTCTTGGGTGGGTACATTGCATTCCACCAGGTTGGATCGCCCTGGAGCCATTTTGCGAACCATGCAAAGATGGTGTTCTGCCATTGGACCCTTTTGTTGTATTCCAGTATGTGGTGGTCCTGGTCCTTTACCAGCACCATTGCAGTCTCTTTCCCGAGCAGTTTAAGTGCAGTGTACATCTGGATACTCTCCCCTACAGGTACATTGTTGTCTTTGTCTCCGTGCAGGAACAGGATTGGGGTATTCACTTTGTGGGCATTGTATAGCGGACTCTGTTCAACATACAGTTCCCTGTGGCTCCATGGGTAACTGTTGGCCATTGATACTTCACTGTATGAATAGCCCCAATACCCCTCGCCCCAATAGCTGGTGTGGTCACTTATGCCGGCATGAGATATTGCCGCTGCAAAGATGTCTGTCTGAGTCTGCAGATACTGTGTCATGAATCCACCGTAAGATGCTCCTATACAACCGATTTTTGTCTCATCTACAAATGGATGTTCCTTGCAGAACTGTATTGTCCCCTCTATGATATCCTGGGCAGGGCCGTCTCCGGCTGTATTTACGTGGCGTGCAGAGAACTCCTGGCCAAATCCTGTGGCACCGCTCGGATTAACCACATATACCACATATCCCATGGCAGCGTAAAGATGATGCGGGTAGCGGCTCTCAAAGTTGCGCTCTGTAGGGCTGCAGCCGCCATAGTAGTTTACTATAAGGGGATATTTTTTATCAGGGTCAAAGTTTGCCGGCAGATAGTACCGTCCGTTTATCTCATCCCCTCTGGAGTTGCTGAAGTTCCATCCATGGCACTCGCCCAGTTGTACATCCTTCAGGATATCCTTGCTCAAATCTTCCCATAGTGTAGAGTTCCCTTTCTTAAGATCTGTTATATATGCCCTGTCTGAATTGCTTGCCCCCTGTCCGTACCAGACCATTACCGGAGCGGCGGAAGCAATGCTGAACTGTTTCACAAGATCCTCCGGTGTCTCAATCTGTGTAATCTTGCCAGAGCGGGGATTGAGCCTGAACATGTTTATCATATCCTTATCCTCAGCACTGAAGTAGATGTTGCTGTCATATCTGCTCCACACAAAACTGCCCACATTGGGGTTGAAGTTTTTGGTAACTGCCTTTACTTTCTTCTCTTTCAGATCCATTATGTACATCTGGTAGTCGTACATGCTTGGGGTTTGCCCCTCCTTTACATTCTTGCCAATCCCGCCAAGCGCTTCAGGGGTACCTACAATGGCAATCATGGTTCCGCAAGGGGAGAAGGCGGCAGAACTTATGAACCCGTCATCCTCTACAAGAGGTGTCATCTGGAGTGAGACGAGATCCATCAGATGCAGGGTGTAAAGAGTAGTGGGGCGTTCTGTAAGGCGGCTGCGGCTGGTCATTACCAATGCCTTCTTGCCATCCTGGGAGATGTCTGCCAGCCAGGTGTTCATATACCCGAATGTCAACGGCTGCATCACACCTGTTGTCAGGTCATATTTGGCAAGGTATGAACGGTTGCGCCATCCGCTTTGGCGGTCATCCGGTTCAATGACTTCGTAAATGGCCTCCTTTTCGGCAGGACCTTTCTGCTCAATTGAGCATATCAGAAAATCCTCAGTAGGGGATATCTGGAAAGGGCTGTCGGGAATACCCTTTGCGAATATTGTCTCTTTGCCTGTAGATGGGTCAACGGCTATTATGTTTTTGCCGTTTGCATCATTTTTTGTGTACCAGTACAGGTTACTCTTTGGCATCCAACTGATTTTGTCTGCGCATTTGGCTACAACGTTTCCTGTTGCAAGTTCACTTACTGAGGTTGTGCGGAAACTTCTTCCGTTCCCAAGGGAGGTGGTGTAACCGGTAATGAGCCACTGGCCATTTGGGGAGATATGCATCTGCTGGAATCTTTTCCCATGGAGCACATCTGTAAGGGCATAATCCCTTTTGCCGTCTTCCCTCAGTGTAAATGCCCCTTCCTGCTCCGTGTCAACGGTAATTTCCGGGACACCCTTTCCCTCGGTGAGGGTGAGATATTTGATTGCAATGGTATGTGTTCCCGGTATTGCCTCAATTCTGCTTCCCGACAATTTCTTGCCATCCATATACACCTCATAATTCTCTACCCCCTCCACTTTTATCTGAGCGGAGGCATATCTGCTGTTCTGGAGGCTGAATCCCAAAAGGGAGATGGATTGCCCTTTTGCGGCAGGAATCCCGTCTGCACTTATATATGTTGCCTGCTCCAGTGTGCTTGGAGAGATAAATGAAAGGAGAAGGTTCTTTGCATCAAATTCCTTCCCGTTAACGTCTGTCCTGTTTACCATATATGGGGCAACTACCTGGTAAGGCCCTGCATACTTGAATCTGTTAATCTTCATTGTTGCTGCATTTGCAAAAAGACCGCACATCAGAGCGCAGTATATAAGTGTGACTTTTTTCATTATGTTGGATATCTGTTCTGTAAAATTACAGATAATTTGACAATCAGACAATATTTGTATGGCTAATACAAAAGAAGGTGACCTTTAAGGCCACCTTCCGGTATCAATTGCCCGCAGGGCATTATAGTTTTGCAAACTCAATGTCTTTGGCCATCCTTTCAGCAAGTTCCTGCTCTTTCTTTGCAACCTCAAGAAGTTGTTTTGCAGCGGTGTTGTCACCTTTGCGTGCAGCAATGATTGCTTTAAGATATGATTTGCATGCGCATTTTGCATTTGCAAGGATTGCAGATGCCTGGTCAAGGTTGCCTGTTACAATGTTTACAAGTGCCTCATTGTATGATTTTGTACCTGCCAAAGCTGTTGCAGCGCTCTTGTAGTCACCCTTAAGGATAAGCAGTGCACCCATGTTCTCTTTAGCCTCAGGAAGGTTGCCCGCTTTTGCAAGATACTCTGCTGCTGCATCATAATTGCCCTCCTGCATTGCTGCTACAGCCATGTTGTTGTAGTAGATTGCGTTCTTGTCGCTAACCTTTGCAAGGTATCCTTTTGCCTCGTCTGCTTTTTTGGCCTTAAGGCTGAGTGCTGCAAGGTTGTTATATGCGCGGCTGCTGTTGTATTTTTTTGCTGCTGCTTTGTATATCTCGGCTTTTGCATCGTTCTTGTCAAACAGTGTTGCACCGTATAGAAGAGCCTCCTCATCCAACTGCTCCATGTTGTCGTTGATAATCTGTGTCAACTCCTCATCTGTCCAGTTCTTGTACTCCACATTGGCAATGAATCTTGCCCTGCGCAATGCAGGAAGCACCTCGTCTGCCAAAGTCTTGAACACTGCACTCATGTTCTTTATCTCACGCTCCCTTACTGCAGGGTCTGAGTACATTGAGAGTACGCGCAGGATAAGGTCCTTGTCGGGAATATCAGATGCCTGTACAAGTTCCTGGAATCCCTCCCAGTCTTCAGAGATCTGTGATACGTTAAGAGGAATGTCCTTTACTTTTGCTTTCTTTGAGATGGTTTTTACAAATGCTGTCTCTGCAGATTTTGCCCTCTTCTCAGATAGTTTGCTGTTGAGGTTGAGGGTTCCGTCAGGTGATGCATAGGCAATGATGTCGTTTGACACAATTGTCTTGCGCTCATTTTCCTGAGCCTCTTTCAGGAACTGCTCAAACTCCTTCATCTGTGCGCTCTTGAGTTCCTTGCTCCTTACATTTGACTGGTTTATGGTGTAAAGGATCTGTGACTCTTTCTGCTCGCGGATAATTTTCTGGTAGTCGTCATCCTCAAATACAGGTTTGCCCTCGGTCTTTACAAGCATGTAGGTGGTGTTTGTACCATCTGCAACCTTGTATGAAATAGGGAATTTGTACTGTTTGCTCCTGTCTGCATTGTAAACCACAGCCCTCAGTTCCATAACGGCCTTCTCCATACCTGGTTTGTAGTCAAATGTTACGGTTCTGGTTATCTCACCGCCATCTTTGTAGGAGATTACGTTGTAGTTGTCCATGATTTTGTCGCCCTGGAGGGTCAGTACTTGTCCAACCACCTCGCCTCCGTCATATACAAGCACAGGGGTTACGTTCAATATAGCCTCGTGAAGGAAAAACTCTGCAGGAAATTTTATTGTGTATGTAGGGGTGATTTTACCTCCAATTACCTCCAAAATTTCAGAACTGTTGCCAGTGCCGCTTTCACAAACGGCGTAGGCCTGAACCTGGTCTGCAAGTTTTGCCATCTTTGACGGATTGCTGCAGGATGCCATAATGAGGCATGCACACGCAAATAGAATGGATTTTCTCATTTTCCGGTTATTTTAAAATTGTTAATGTTATTTGTTTCTGTTCAATAATACAAATATAATAATTACCAGTCAAATTTGGAATTAATGAACTCCAAATCTTCCAATGTGTCCACAGCATGGGTTTCATACTCTGTTTTTGCTACCCTTATCTTGAGCCCGTTTTCCAGCCATCTCAACTGCTCAAGTTTCTCTGTAAGTTCCAGAAAACTCTGCGGCATTGCACAAATCTTCTCCAGTGTCTCCACCTTGTAGCCGTACAGCCCTATATGGCGGAAGAATGGGGTTGCCTTTACATACTCGTCTGTAATCTCCACATCGCGGCAGAACGGTATTGGAGTACGGCTGAAGTATATGGCGTCATTGTTCTTGTTGAGGATTACCTTGGGGCTGTTGGTGTTGAACAGTTCCGCCTTGTCCTTTACCCTCTTTACAAGTGTCGCAAGTTCTACAGAAGGGTCGTTGAAACATTCTCCCAACTGGAGCAGTTGCTCCGGCCGTATGTAAGGCTCGTCACCCTGGACATTTATTACCACATCAAAAACTTCGCCACTTTCTGCGCACCAGTTTTTAAGGGCCTCAAAACACCTGTCGGTACCGCTGTTGTGTGAGGTGGATGTCATTACAACTCTCCCTCCAAAATCCTTTACAGCGTTGTATATCCTCTCATCGTCCGTTGCTACGCATGCATTTGGGAATGCCTTTACGGTTTGTTCGTAAACCCTCTGTATCATAGGTTTGCCGTGCACCAGCGCAAGAGGTTTGCCCGGAAACCTTGATGAGCCATATCTGGCCGGAATAAGTGCTAGTATTTTCATATCTTAAAATTGTTGGCCCTGCCAGGGCAATTTTGAACAAAAGTAGTTAAAATTGGCTTTTATGCAGTAGAAAATTTTTAACTTTGCCAATTATGGAATTACAGAATTTAAAGCAGAGGTTTGATATCATTGGCAATGATCCGGCCCTATTGAGGGCTCTGGAGGTTGCCGTGCAGGTTGCCAATACAGATTTGTCTGTACTGGTTACCGGAGAGAGTGGAGTGGGTAAAGAGGTGATTCCCCAGATTATCCATCAGAACAGTGCCCGCAAGCACGGGACATACATAGCGGTAAACTGCGGTGCCATTCCGGAGGGTACCATAGATTCAGAACTGTTCGGACACGAGAAGGGTTCCTTTACAGGGGCATATGATACCCGCAAGGGATATTTTGAAACGGCAAACGGAGGTACCATCTTTCTGGACGAAGTGGCTGAACTTCCCCTCACCACACAGGTGCGTCTTTTGAGGGTGCTCCAGACAGGTGAGTTCCTGAAGGTGGGTTCTTCAAAGGTGCAGAAGACCAATGTGAGGGTTGTGGCTGCAACCAATATAAATCTTCCCCATGCAATAAAGAACGGAAAGTTCAGGGAGGACCTTTATTACAGGTTGAATACGGTTCCTATTGTGTTGCCTGCCTTGAGGGAGAGGGTTGCGGACATCAATCTCCTCTTCACAAAGTTTGCAGTTGATTTTGCGCAGAAATACAAGATGCCTCCTGTAAAGTTGTCTCCGGGGGCACAGGCAATGCTTTCACAGTACAGGTGGCCGGGCAATGTAAGGCAACTCAAGAGTGTGGCCGAGCAGATGTCGGTGCTTGAGGAGGAGAGGCTCATACAGCCTGCAACATTGCAGAAGTATCTGCCGGTTGACGGGCCTGATGCCCTTCCTGTGGTTGGAGGGGAGCAGTTTCAGGAGATGTTCAGTGAGAGGGAGAAGATATATATGGCTATGCTGCAACAGTTGCAGAGGGAGGTGAAGGCTCTCAAGAGTGACGTTGAAAGATTGTCGGGAGGAGGATTTGCAGAACCTGTACAGAAGGAGATGCCGGCATTGCCTGCAGTGATTCCTGTGGTGCAGCACGCGGTTCCTGCTGCGGTTCATGCTGCGGTTCCTGCGGAGTTGCCTGTAATTGCAAGGGAGAACAAATCCAAGTTGAATGAGCCGGAGGATGCCCTTGCCGTGGATACTGAGTATGAAGAGGACCTTTCAATCCCGAATGCTACCGACAACCTCATACGCAAGGCGTTGAAGAGGTTCTCAAACAAGAAGGATGCTGCGGATGCATTGGGGATTTCCGAGAGGACACTATATAGGAAAATTAAAGAACTGGGATTGGAGGAAGATTAGTTTATGAACAGGAGAAATTGTCTGGTACTGGCCATGGCGGCCATTTTGCTTGCCGCATGCGGCATATATAAATTCAATGATACATCCATTGCTCCCGACGTGCATACCATCTCTGTGTACAATATTGAGAACAGGGCAATGAAGGTGAACCCTACATTGAGCAATACCCTTACTGTAGCGTTGCAGGACCAGTACAGGAAACTTACAAAACTGGAGATGCTTGAAGAGGGGGGAGACCTTGAGGTGAGCGGATTCATTACCTCGTACGAGGTTACCCCAACTGCAGTAACCTCGCAGGAGATTGCGGCGCAGAACAGGCTTACAGTTACTGTAAAGATTACGTTCAGGAACAACAAGCACGAGGAGGAGAATTTTGATAAGTCCTTTGCGGCTTATCAGGATTATGATTCCAATCTTTCCCTGGATGCCGTAGAGGCGCAACTGGTAGATGAGATTGTGGAGATTCTGGTGGAGGATATATTTAATGCAACTGTAGCAAACTGGTAGTATTTTGGAAGGGGGCCCAATAAATATACACAACCTGGAGGTGCCGCAATTGCAGGCATTGGTTTCCAGATATCCTTGGTTTTCTTATGCCAGGGAGGTGCTTCTGTACAATCTTGTGAAGGTTGAGCCGCAGTGCCTGGAGAGCAACTACAAGGAGAACCTCATCTTTTTTCCCCGCAGGGAGGCGGTGCTGCTTGAGTGCAGACATATGGTGGCACAGGCTGCTGCAGAACCTGCAGTGCAGGGTGTTGGGGTAGCAGAACTGCTGGATATTGACAGTACCGTAATGGAGGGTATGGAGGAGCCCTTTGAAATAGATTTTGAGCAGATACAGAAGGAGGCGGAGAGTTTTACCATTGCGGAGGACCGGCCAGGCGATCTTGTTATAGAGCATGAGGCTGAACCTCAACCTTGTGGGGAGGAGCAGCCTGTAGAGCAGTTTGCCAGAAAGATAGTGGTAGTGGGGGGAGATTACTTTTCAAAGGAGGATTTTGCCCAGTTGGATGAGTCTGAAAGGGTGCCGGAGATAAGGTTGGGAGCACCTGCGGAAAGTACAGGTGTTGTGCCTGGCGAGGGGGGTGACGGCAATCCTGTAGATTTTGATTCTATGGATTTTGTTACTGAAACACTTGCGGCAATTTATGCAGATCAGGGGTATTATGACAAGGCAATAGAAGTTTATGCAAAACTAATTTTGCTATATCCAGAAAAAAGTACTTACTTTGCAACCCTCGTAAATGAAATAAAGTCAAAAAATTAATATAAAAACTATGTACACAGTTATTGCTATCCTTATTGTTATTGCAAGTGTGATCCTTACTCTTGTGGTGTTGGTACAGAACTCTAAAGGTGGTGGATTGGCAGCAAACTTTGCGGCTGGAAACCAGACTTTTGGAGTAAGACAAACTGCTGATTTCCTGGAGAAGGCAACATGGACTCTTGCAATTGTCATTATTGTGCTTTGTATTGCTGCAACTGCTTTTGTTTCTACAAGAGTTGAGGAGAATAATTCAAAACTTATTGAGAAGATTGAGAATACTGCACCTGTTGCACAACCTCAGTTCCCAGCACAGCCGGTAGCACCTGCTACAGAGGCACCAGCAACCAACAATGCAAACTAATGTAACAATTCTGTTACAGACAGTTGGATAGGTATTGTTTCTGAATTCTTGCGGTAAACTGTTGAAAAACAGGTTGCTGATTAAGGAATATAACCTATGAAAACCTTTGGGATGAAACTTTTTCATCCCTTTTTTTGTAATTTTAGTACTATGTAAAACAAGGTAGTGTAAAAAGTAGATATATTTGCAATGCAAACAACATTGCATGAAAAAGATGCTTGATATTTTTTAAAATATTTGATTGACTCATTGCTGTCCGGTAAAAGTTCCGGACGATTATTATAAAGTTTAATAATTAAAACAAACTTGGTTCGGTAGAACCATCCAGTTCATTGACAATATTTTAGTTAGGTTTTGCAAATAG
>SUYL01000035.1 GCA_015060445.1 Bacteroidales bacterium | reverse complement strand
GTTGCCATGGGGGGAGCACCGAGTGGCCATGGGGAGGGCGGAGTTCCTGCAATTCACCGTGGGCAGTTACCCTCACTAAAGGGCTTCCCGACAAGGGGTGGCGCCCACGGCAGAACAAATTTGTTGTACCGTGGGCAGCATATCCGCTCAGAATAGCCTCAGAGGCAGGTTGTTGCCCACGGTGAATTGCAGGAACCGGGAATACGCAGGAAAGTGGCTGTCGGGAAGAAAATTTCCTATAGAAACTCTTTGAAAAGTTGCCGCTTTATCCTAATTTTGCATAGGAGCGACCATTAGAGGCGCTGGAAATGAAGATGAAGATTAATGATAAGTTGCTCAGGCAGATTGAGTCTGACCTTTCCATTGACAAACCTTTTATCAAGGGGAAAAACCATCCGGTAAATAATTGTTGGCATTTCTACACAGACGGCAGCGCTGTGGACAGGCTGTTTGATGATGAATCGGATTTCATCAGGGGGATGAACAGGATATTTGTTGTGCTCCAGAATTATGAAGTGACCATACTGGCATTTTGCCTTATGGACACACATGTCCACTTTGTCCTTTATGGGCAATTCTCCCAATGCACTAATTTCATGCACGAGTATTTACGTCTCACCTCTATGAGCATATCGCTCAGGCACAATGAGAAAAAGAAATTGTTCAGACTCCCGTTGAGCCATCAGTGCATAGACAATGACTTTTATCTTAAAACTGTCATCACCTATGTAATGAAGAATGCTCCGGTTGGAGGATTGGGTTTCAATGCATGGGATTACCCATGGTGCTCAGGGGCACTGTATTTCAGGTGCAACAGGTACTGGACTGCTCCCCGATGGAGAGACAATGCAACCATAAAACAACTTTCACAAATGAGTTACAGGGAAAGGCGAGCAATCCTGAACACCAAAAACGATACCATCAAAGATGCCTCCGTGATAGAAGATCTGATATTCCCTGGCGAATATGTTGCATATGAACTCGTAGAGAAAATCTTCAAAAGCCCCCGTAGCCTCAACCTGTTCATGTGCATAAGCAAAGAGGAGGATATTGAATCCCGCGGGGGAAACATCTCACGCCTTACAATTCCAATACAGGAAATGCGTCAGAACAGGAATATGATTTGCCAGGAACTGTTCGGATGCAATACTGTAAGGACACTGGACACATCTCAAAGAATTAAACTGGCCAGAATACTCCGCTCCCGCTACAACAGTTCCGTAAAACAAATAGCTCGGTTGTGCGGACTCGTTTACGAAGAAATCAAGGGAGTTCTGTAAGATGGAGGCTCAGGAGAAAGGCATGGGCTGCAAAGGGGGCAGCCGAGGGATGAGATTCCAAGTGGCACCACAGTGTAGAGATAGAGTATTGCAGCCTGAGTTCCTTGCCACGAGCTCCCCGCTGCCAAAGGTTAGTTCCTGCAATTCACCGTGGGCAGTTACCCTCACCAGAGGGCTTCCCGACAAAGGGTGGTGCCCACGGCAGAACAAATTTGTTGCACCGTGGGCAGCATATCCGCACAGAATAGCCTCAGAGGCAGGTTGTTGCCCACGTTGAATTGCAGGAACCGGGAACTTTTGTCCACATTACCACATTTCCACATTCCCGGAATGGGGGCGGAGGAAGATCCGTCGGGAAAAAGAAAAAATGCCAGTTAGCGCGGTATTTTCAGCAAGACAGTTTGTGCTAAGCATCAGTAGATTTCCAGCATCTTTGGAGCCGGATGGGATTGTGCTCGCCCTGGCGGGCTGTGCATTCCCATTGCCGCTCGCCGCGGGGGCCCTTTCATGAGCAACCGGATGTACTGACGCACATCTTTTTTTATTCCCTCTCCCGCTTATGCAAGCAAGCTTGCAACGCTGCATAGGGAATAAAAAAACCGGATGACTTTCGTCATCCGGTTGCTCTTGAGGGTGGAAGATGGGATTCGAACCCACGACCTCTGGTGCCACAAACCAGCGCTCTAACCAACTGAGCTACAACCACCATGTTGTTTTTCCGCAGGGGATAACCCCGAAACGGACTGCAAAGATAGATAAAATTTCTTTCCGCGCAACTTTTTTGTGCAAAAAAGTTAAAAGTTACATCTTCTGCCCTCTTCGCTACAAAATAAAGCCTGGGACAAAACACAACTTCTACGCCAAATTATCAAATTTTTATCGGATGTAAAATTATGAATTTTTTTGTCAAAAACTCAAAAAATCAGCACATTTTTTATTAGATTTGTGAATTGTATAAGAAACCGAATATAAAATCACTATAAAAACTAATTAAAATTTATGGCACGCGAAATTAAATTCTCTCTTTTGTACAGAGACATGTGGCAATCATCAGGTAAGTATGTACCTATGGTTCACCAACTTAAAGAGATTGCTCCCGTTATTGTAGATATGGGTTGCTTTGATAGAGTTGAGACCAACGGTGGTGCTTTTGAGCAGGTTAACCTTCTTTTTGGTGAGAACCCAAATAAAGCGGTGAGAGAGTGGACTGCACCTTTCAACAAGGCAGGTATTCAGACACATATGCTTGAGCGCGGTTTGAACGCACTTAGAATGAACCCTGTTCCTGAGGATGTACGTTTCTTGATGTACAAAGTTAAAGCAAAACAGGGAACAAACATTGCAAGATCATTCTGCGGCTTGAACGACCATAGAAACCTTAAAGGTTCTGTTATTGGAGCAAAGAAAGGCGGTATGATTTCGCAGGTTGCTCTAAGTATCACATATTCTCCTGTACACACTGTAGAGTACTACATGGGTGTAGTTGACAAAGTTGTTGAGTACGGTTGTGACGAGATCTGTCTTAAAGATATGGCAGGTATCGGCCGTCCTGCATTCCTTGGCAGACTTACTTCGGAGATTAAGAAGAAATATCCTCATATCAAAGTTCAGTACCACGGCCACTCAGGTCCAGGTTTTTCAGTAGCTTCAATGCTTGAGGTTGCAAGAGCAGGTGCTGACTATATTGACGTTGCAATGGAGCCTCTTTCATGGGGTAAGATCCATCCGGATGTAATCACTATCCAGGCAATGTTGAAAGATGCAGGCTTCATGGTTAAAGATATCAACATGGATGCTTACATGGAGGCAAGAAGACTTACCCAGACTTTCATTGATGATTATCTCGGTTACTTCATTGAGCCAACCAACTACCAGTGTTCTTCACTTCTTGTAGGTTGCGGTCTTCCAGGCGGTATGATGGGTTCTATGATGGCAGACCTTAAAGGTTTCCACGGCGCTATCAACATGTCACTCAGGAACCAGGGCAAGAAAGAGGTTACCCTCAACGAGCTTGCAGTAATGTTGTTCCAGGAGGTTGAGTATGTATGGCCTCGTTTGGGTTACCCACCACTTGTAACTCCATTCAGCCAGTATGTTAAGAATACTGCCCTAATGAACTTGATGCACACCCTTAAAGGTGAGCCAAGATGGAAGACAATTGACAAGGATACAATGAACATGATTCTTGGCAAGACCGGTACACTTCCTGGCAAACTTGCTCCAGAGATCGTAGAGATTGTTAAGGAGAAAGGACTTGAGTTCTACACCGGCAACCCTCAGGATGAGTTCCCTAACGAGCTTCCTAAGTTTGAGAAGATGATGGAAGAGGAAGGTTGGGATAGAGGTCAGGATGATGAGGAATTGTTTGAGTTTGCAATGCACGAGCGTCAGTACAGAGACTATAAGAGCGGTATCGCCAAGAAACGTTTTGAGACTGACCTTGAAGCTGCAAAAGCAAAAGCAGGTGCTCCTATCATCGTTACCCGTCCGGTTGTTGAGATGCCTAAGTTTGACATTGATGCACTTGTTGCAAAATATCCTAATGCCAAACCTATCCAGTCTCCAGTTAAAGGTAAAGTTCTATGGCAGTATGACGTTGCTGATGTTTCTACAGCACCTAATATTGGCACAGAGTTCAAACAGGACAAACCAATTTGCTACGTTGAGGCATACTTCGGTCCAATGGAGGTTCCTGCTCCAATCACCGGCCGCATAGTTGCAATCACTGCAAAACAGGGCGACAATGTTGAGAAAGGTGAAATCCTTGGTTTCATTGAGTAATCATCTTCCCGACAGATATATCAAAGGGGCTGACATTGAAAGTCAGCCCCTTGTTTTTATGGCCTCAAAGCAGACAACTCAAACGGATACGCCGGCAACCCCGCACTATTATAAATGCTTCCTTTGCAATAATCTGGAGTACAATATTTCAACCGCACAGGCTCTGGAACCGAAGGGCTCCAGGCAATGAGTCTGCCCCTCTCAATACGGGATTGTGCCGGATGGTAAATCCCGTCTGCACCCGCTATGTAAAGGTATTTTATCATCAGCCCCTGAGGGAGTGGAGAGATAGTGTTGTCGGGAAGAAAATCCCCTGCAAAAAGTCCCTTGCCGTACTTGAATGATACCACAAGTTTGCTTCCGGCAGCCTTAACCTTATTGGCAACCGGGCCGTAGCACTCCACATTCCTCCCATATTCATTTGCCAGTGCCAGTGCCACAAAACGCTGGGCAGGGATGAGTTTCTCACGCGGATGGATATCCAGAGAATCTCCAACATCTATGGCGGTGGTCATACCTATGTCTTCCAGCATCTTCCGCTCCCAAACCTTAGCCTGTTCCATCCGGATACCTCCGGGAAGGCTGCCATAAGGGGCAACCTGCATAAAATAGAACGGCAGCCTCTCCTGGCCCCAGAGCAACCTCCAGTCATTTACCAGATCTACAAAAATTGGGGCATAATCCTCGCTCCTCCAGGCATTGGACTCCGCCTGATACCAGATGTTTCCTTTAATTGTATAACCTGCAATAGGATTCACCATTCCGTTCCACACAGCAGCAGGAACCTTGTGCAGATACCCCTTAGGGGCTGTCTTCTCCGGTGAATAGTTTTTGAATACCCTGTTATAAATGGAATCTTTGCGCATTATCTCCTCCCTTATCCAGGACTCGGCGTGAGTACCTCCCACAGCGCACAGGATTACCCCTACAGGGTGCTGCAGTGCCTTGTGCAGTTCCCTTCCAAAAAGGAATGCCACTGCAGAATAATTCTTCACGTTCTCCTTGCTGCAAACTACCCATTCCCCCTGGCAATCCTCATGTGGTGCAGTATGATCCCAACACTCCCCTACCTTGAACAGATGCACATTGGGATACTCCGCATCCTCAATCTGTTCCTCCCATCCTTCCATTCCGGTCATCCACGCAGAGCCCTTTTTGGGTGTTGTCCAGAATTCCATATTGCTCTGCCCGCTGGCCAACCACACCTCTCCAATGAGAATATTTTCTACGGTAATTTCTTCTTCACCGCTTCCCGACAAGAATTTCAAACTCTGCCCCGTGCAATGTTTGGGAGTTTTTATATAAATGGACCATTTTCCATCCTCACCTGCCTGCACAGAATACACCTTCCTGCTCCAGGAAGGTGATACCTTCACCTCTTCACCCGGATCTGCCCATCCCCACAACTTTACATCACTTTTCTGCTGGAGAACCATGTTCCCAGAGATGATTGAAGGCAATTTGATGCGCCCATGAGCCCCCAGGCATACAGCCATGGAGAGAAGTAAAACAAGAACCTTTTTCATATACTATTATTTTTATACAAAGGTAACATTAAAAAGGCAGCACCAGTATTTGGTGCCGCCATTTTTATAATATAACCTGTATGAGAAACCTGTCAATCTGCTTTAAAGACTACCGGATACACATAGCGTACATCTACCGGTTTCCCGTCCTTCATACCCGGTTCCCAATCTGGACAGGTAGAGAGTACCCTCATTGCCTCTGCATCAAAGAAGTCATAACCGGAACTCTTTATAACCCTTATGTCTTTTACCTTACCGTCTGCGCCTACAACCATTAACATTATAACGCGTCCGCCCAACTTCTTTTCTTTTGCTTCTGACGGATATTTCAGGTTTTCCAGAACCCATTTTGAAAACGCTCCTGCTTCTTTACCCTGAAATTTCGGTTTTACATCTACGGCAAACAGTGCTGCAGGTTTATCCTCTTTAAGAGAATCTTCTGCTGCCTTTGGGAATCCCCTCAAGTCAAATATCAGCGGGAAGACATATTTTACGTTAACCGGTTCTCCCTTAACTTTTCCTGGTGTCCAGTCCGGAGATTTGGACACAACCCTTACAGCCTCCTCATCCAATAGCGGATGTGCACTTCTGAGAACCTTTACATCAGTCACTTTACCCTCCTTGGTAATTACAAATTCCAGAGTTACACGTCCCGTAATATATTTGTCCATGGCCTCTTTAGGGTAAACCACCTCCATGAATGCCCATTTTGTAAACTCATTAGGGCCTTTCCCCTGAAACATCGGCTTCTCATCTACGAGTGCGTATTGGATGGCATCTTCAGATTTATCCTGAGCAGCCATCTGGTTTGAAGTGGCAAAAACAGCCGCTGCCAAACACATGATAATAATGATTCTCTTCATGATTGATTCTTTTTTAAAATTTTTAACCCTTTATTTGTTCCGATGCTTCCGGATTGCATCAGTTTGTTTCTTATCCTTGATTTTATTGCCCTCACAGAGGCTTCAGACGAACCTATATATAAGGCTATTTCCTGCAGAGGATACTCTTCCTCTGTAAATATGAGCACTATTTTCTCATATGGGGAAAGAAAATCCATCTCCTTTAAGAACGGATACTGTCTTGTGAAATCCGAATCGTTTACAATATCTACAATCCCGGTCCTGTTCTCGGTCTTTACATCATTTATAGCCTGCTGCAATTCGTCATACAAGGCTGCGGAAAGTTTTATGCTCTTGCTTGAGATCTTGTTCACCTTGTCTGTAAGGAGAGGGAGGTTCCCGGCCTGGCGGCTGAGCAATCTCTTTGTGAGTTTTTCCTGCTCCATTTTCTTCCTGTACTTCCTTATAAGTACAACCCCCGCAACAATAACCGCCAATACCAGTGCCGCCACCACACAATACATTATAAAGTTGCGCTGCTGGGCCTGGTGCAAATCAAATACTATTGCATCCAGGTCATATTTATAAATGACTATGGTTTCAAGGGTGTCTCTGTAAATCTGTTCCATTCTTCTGTTGTTTCTGAAAGCAAATTTACACATCCTGCAATAAAAGAGATACGGTGTCTGGAGTGTTGCGGCTGAAACAGGATAAACACCCTACAATTCAATACATTGCAATCTCCTTGCTACATTTGTTTCACCCATTTTCCCTGCTATCGGGAGAATCTTTTTATATTTGCACACGCTTACAATTTGAAATGAAATGAAGAAAAACAACAACTGGTTTGCCCTTACTCCGCTTGCAGTGTTTCTTGTGGTGTATCTGGTATCATCACTGGTAGCGGGGGATTTCTATAAAGTTCCAATTGCAGCGGCGTTCCTGGTGGCCTCTGCATATTCGCTGGCCTTTTGCGCCAAAGGAAAGATTGAGGAGAGGATAAACATATTCTCACAGGGGGCAGGACACAAGAATGTCCTCCTTATGATTTGGATATTCATCCTGGCTGGGGCATTTGCCACCACAGCAAAGGAGATTGGGGCAATTGATGCAACTGTAAACATAACCCTGCAGTTGCTCCCGGGCAAACTGCTGTTTGCAGGACTCTTTCTGGCATCCTGCTTCATATCAATGGCAGTGGGGACAAGTGTGGGGACAATTGTGGCTCTGGTTCCGGTTGCCACTGGAATAGCGGCCGAGACTGGCATCTCCGCCCCGTTCATAACTGCAATTGTGGTTGGAGGATCATTTTTTGGAGACAACCTCTCTTTCATTTCAGATACAACCATTGCCGCCACCCGCACCCAGGGGTGCTCCATGGCAGACAAATTCAAGGCAAACATTCTAATTGCCGCCCCTGCAGCAATTATAGTTGCAGCATTCTACATATTCAAGGGGTTGGAAGTGGATTTCACTCCGGCTGCCCAGAGTACAAATCTTGTGCTGCTGATACCATATCTACTGGTTATCGGGATGGCAATAGCAGGAATAAATGTAACACTGGTGCTTGTAGCCGGCATTGCCACAAATGCCATAATTGGTTTTGCAACCGGTAAAATCACATGGATTACCTGGCTCGGCCACATTGGGAGCGGCATTGCAGGGATGGGAGAACTCATAATAGTAACAATGCTTGCCGGAGGGATGCTGGAGGTTATCCGCACCGCCGGCGGACTGGACTGTCTCATTGCCCAAATGACCTCCCGTATCAACGGCAAGAGGGGCGCCGAATTCAGCATTGCCGCACTGGTTTCCCTGGCCAACCTCTGCACCGCAAACAACACAATTGCCATAATCACAACCGGAGGAATAGCAAAGGATATCTCGCAAAAATATGGCCTTGACTCCCGAAAAGTTGCCAGCATCCTGGACACCTTCTCCTGTTTCATACAGGGGATCATCCCTTACGGAGCCCAGATGCTTATGGCCAGCGGCCTGGCAGGAATCTCCGCCATGGCAATCCTGGAGTATCTGTATTACCCGTTTGCACTGGGCATCATTGCGGCTGTGGCAATAGCATTCAGATTCCCAAGAAGAATGTCATAATAAACTACAAAACCTCTCCACAATGCTTGCAGAGAGGTTTTTTGTACCCCCATGCGGAATCGAACCGCAACCGTCAGAACCGGAATCTGAAATTCTATCCATTAAACTATGGGGGCCAGACCTTAGATTCACCTAAACTACAAAGTTAGGTAAAAATTACGGATCCTTTGATATTTTTTTTCAAAACTCGGTCCCCGACTTAAGTCGGTCCCCGGGTTTTGAAAATTTTACTATATTTGCGCCGGATTTTAAATTATTGATTATGAAAGCATATGTATTTCCAGGACAGGGTTCTCAGTTTACCGGTATGGGTGAGGAGTTGTATAACAGCAATCCTGTTGCAAAAGAGATGTTTGAGAAAGCCAATGAGATTCTTGGATTCAGAATTACAGATATCATGTTCAAAGGCTCTGCAGAGGAGTTGAAACAGACAAAGGTTACGCAGCCTGCTGTGTTCCTGCATTCTGTGATACTTGCAAAGTGCCTGCCTGACTTTAAGCCTGAGATGGTTGCAGGCCACTCGCTTGGTGAGTTCTCTGCCCTTGTTGCCGCAGGTGCAATGAGTTTTGAGGACGGTCTTGTACTTGTTTCAAAACGTGCAATGGCAATGCAGAAGGCATGTGAACTCAAGCCTTCTACAATGGCTGCCGTACTTGCATTGGATGCCAAGACAATTGAAGATATCTGCGCTGCTACTGAGGGTATTGTGGTGGCTGCAAACTACAACTGCAACGGACAGGTGGTAATCTCCGGTGAGGTTGAGGCTGTTGAAAAGGCTTGCGTTGCCCTTAAGGCTGCCGGAGCAAAGAGAGCATTGGTACTTCCTGTGGGAGGTGCATTCCACTCTCCACTTATGGACCCTGCACGCGTTGAACTTGCAGAGGCTATTGAAAAGACTACTTTCAACACTCCGGTATGTCCTGTATACCAGAATGTTGATGCAAAACCTCATACAGACCCTGCAGAGATTAAGGCAAATCTCCTTGTGCAACTTACCGCACCTGTAAGATGGACCCAGTCTGTAGAGAATATGGTTGCAGACGGTGCAACCCATTTTACCGAGGTTGGTCCCGGGAAGGTACTTCAGGGATTAATCACAAAAATTGCAAAAGATGCTGAGGTAGAGGGTATTCAATAATCTTCTTCCCGATAGGTTCCTTAAGGTTGGCCGAAACTGGCCAACCTTTTTTTTGTCGGGAAGACAATATGTCATTTTTTCTTTCCCAAATTGGATTTTATTTAGTATTTTTGAACGATTTTTCATTACTTGTATGGAATTCTGGTTACTCCAAAACAAGTAATTAACTATCAGATTAATACATAAAACTTAATTATACAATTTTTAATTCAGTAAAAATGGCTAAAGAGAAACAATTCATTACCTGCGACGGTAACTATGCTGCGGCACACGTGGCATACATGTTCAGTGAGTTGGCAGCCATCTACCCTATCACCCCATCTTCAACAATGGCTGAGTTGGTAGACGAGTGGTCAGCTTTTGGCAAAAAGAACATTTTTGGCGAGCCTGTAAAGGTTGTTGAGATGCAGAGTGAGGGTGGTGCAGCTGGTGCTGTTCACGGATCACTTCAGGCTGGTGTACTTACTACAACTTTCACTGCTTCGCAGGGTTTGTTGCTTATGATTCCTAACATGTACAAAATTGCAGGAGAGCTTCTTCCTACAGTTTTCCATGTTTCAGCAAGAGCCCTTGCTTCACACGCTCTATCTATCTTTGGTGACCACCAGGATGTAATGTCTGCAAGACAGACCGGTTTTGCATTCCTTGCTTCTGCTTCTGTTCAGGAGGCTATGGATATGGCTGCTGTTGCACACCTTGCTACCATCAAATCTTCTGTTCCATTCGTTCACTTCTTTGATGGTTTCAGAACTTCACACGAGATTCAGAAAATTGAGGCTATTGACGCTGAGGATCTTAAGAAAATGGTAAGCACCAAATCTTTGGCTAAATTCCGTGCTAGAGGTCTTAACCCTAACGCTCCAGTAACCAAAGGTACTGCACAGAACTCAGACGTTTACTTCCAGAACAGGGAGGCTTGCAACTCTTACTACGAGGCTGTTCCAGATGTAGTTGCAAGATATATGGGTGAGATCAGCGAACTTACCGGCCGCCGTTACCTTCCATTCGACTACTACGGTGCTGAGGATGCAGAGAACGTAATCATTGCTATGGGTTCTGTAACCGAGACCGTTAAAGAGGTAGTTGATTATCTGATGGCTAAAGGCAAGAGAGTTGGTGTTGTTACTGTAAGACTTTACAGACCATTCTCAGCAAAATATTTCTTGAGAGCCCTTCCTAAGAGTGTAAAGAGAATTGCTGTTCTTGACAGAACCAAAGAGCCTGGTGCAGTAGGTGAGCCTCTTTACGTAGATGTAAAGGCTATGGTTGCCGAGCACGGCCTTAACGTTAAGGTTGTTGGCGGAAGATACGGTCTTTCATCTAAAGACACTTCTCCTGCACAGATTCTTGCAGTTTATGACAATCTTGAGGCTAAAGAGCCTAAGAATGACTTCACAATCGGTATCGTTGATGACGTTACTTTCAAATCACTTCCACAGTTGGAGGAGATCAGTTTGGCAAAACCAGGTACTGCAGAGCTTAAATTCTACGGTTTGGGTTCAGACGGTACTGTAGGTGCAAACAAGAACACCATCAAGATCATTGGTGAGAACACAGACAAATACTGCCAGGCTTACTTCGATTACGACTCTAAGAAATCAGGCGGTTTCACCTGCTCACACTTGAGATTCGGTGATGCTCCTATCACTTCTCCATATTTGGTATCAACTCCAGACTTCGTAGCTTGCCACGTTCCTTCATACCTTGGCAAATATGATGTTATGAGAGGTATCAAGAAAAACGGTACTTTGTTGCTCAACAGTTTGTGGGACACTGAGGAGACTCTTAAGAGAATTCCAGACCACGTTAAGGCTGAGATTGCACACAAGAACGTTAACCTTTACATCATCAATGCAACCAAGATTGCTGAGGAGATTGGTTTGGGCAATAGAACCAACACCATCCTTCAATCTGCGTTCTTCAAGATTGCAGACATCATCCCTTACGATCAGGCTGTTGCAGAGATGAAGAAAGCTATCGACAAGAGCTACGGCAAGAAAGGTGAGAACATCGTTAACATGAACTACGCTGCTGTTGACAGAGGTGGTGAGTATGTTAAAGTAGAGATCCCTTACGAGTGGAACAACATCTCAAGAAGCAAGTTCGTTCCAGATTCATTCAAACGTATGGCTCCAGAGTGGGTTAAGAACGTAGCTGACATTGTAAATGCACAGTGCGGTAATGACCTTCCTGTAAGCGCATTCAAAGATGCTGCTGACGGTGTAATCCCTGCAGGTACTGCTGCTTATGAGAAACGTGGCATTGCAACACATATCCCTGAGTGGAATGCTGAGAACTGTATCCAGTGTAACCAGTGTTCATTCGTATGTCCTCACGCTGCTATCCGTCCATTCCTTATGACTGAGGAGGAGGCTGCAAAGGCTCCAATTGCAATCAAGAGAGTTAAAGGCAACGGTCCTCTTAAAGAGTACTACTTCACTATGCAGGTTGACCCTGCTGACTGTACAGGTTGCGGCAACTGTGCTGATGTATGTCCTGCAAAAACTAAGGCTCTTGTTATGCAGCCAGCTGCTACTCAGGATGCTGAGCAGGCTAACTTCGACTATTTGCACTCACACGTTGGCTACAAGGACAATGTTGTTGCAAAAGAGCAGAACGTTAAGAACTCTCAGTTTGCACAGCCATTGTTTGAGTTCTCAGGTGCTTGTGCAGGTTGCGGTGAGACCCCATATATCAAGGCTATTACCCAGTTGTTCGGTGACAGAATGATGGTAGCAAATGCTACAGGTTGTTCTTCTATCTACTCTGGTTCATATCCTGCTTCACCTTACTGTAAAGACAAGAACGGCAGAGGTCCGGCTTGGGCAAACTCATTGTTCGAGGACAATGCAGAGTTCGGTCTTGGTATGAGAGTAGGTTCTGAGAGACTTCGCGAGACTGCCGCTAACCTTATGGTTAAAGGTATGGAGTGCGACTGCTGCAGCGCTGAGATGAAAGCATTGTTCGGCGAGTGGCTAACCAAGAAAGATGACGCTAAAGCTGCTAAAGAGATTGCAGAGAAACTTGTTCCTATGATTGAGGCTTGCAACTGCGATATCTGCAAACAATTGGCACAGTATAAAGATGTTCTTGTACCTCGCAGCCAGTGGATCTTTGGTGGTGACGGTTGGGGTTACGATATCGGATACGGCGGACTTGACCACGTACTTGCATCAGGTGAGAATGTAAACGTAATGGTAGTTGATACCGAGGTTTACTCTAACACCGGTGGACAGTCTTCTAAATCAACTCCTGCAGGTGCTGTTGCAAAATTTGCTACCTCAGGTAAGAAGATCCGTAAGAAAGACCTTGGTATGATGGCTATGAGTTACGGTTATGTTTACGTTGCACAGGTTGCAATGGGTGCTAACCAGGCTCAGTTCCTTAACGCTATCAAAGAGGCTGAGGCTCATGACGGTCCATCTCTAATCATTGCTTACGCTCCTTGTATCAACCACGGTCTTAAAGCCGGTATGGGCAAGAGCCAGAGAGAGGAGAAATTGGCAGTAGAGTGCGGTTACTGGCATCTTTACAGATTCAACCCTGCTCTTGAGGCTGAGGGCAAGAATCCGTTCACTTTGGACAGCAAAGAGCCAGATTGGAGCAAGTTCCAGGACTTCATTAAAGGTGAGGTACGTTACGCTTCATTGCTCAAGACATTCCCAGCAGAGGCAGGCGAGTTGTTTGCTCTTACTGAGGAGTTCGCTAAACTTCGTTTGGCTTCTTACAAACGTTTGGCAGGACAGGCTGAGTAATCATCCTACCTTATATATAAAAAGAGCAATCCATAAGGGTTGCTCTTTTTATTTTGAATATATAGAGGGACAAAAATTGACAAAAGAGAGAACCGGAATATTAAACCTGCCTGCATAATTCGACGGTTACGAGTTATTCCGTAGGAATGACGAAGTAGAGGAGACTTCGAGCAGGTAGGTTTAAATATTCCGGTTCTCTAATTGTGTATGGCTACTGTATAGGTTATCCTATAACTTTATTCACCACTTCAAGTATCTCTTTCTCTTTAGCATCTGTTGCTGCTACAATCTGGGCACCCTCTGTAAGAATTGCATCTGCAATTGCCCTGTCCTTGATTCCCGCAGCATTGATCTTAACATTCAGGTATGCTCCATGAACGGCAGTACGGATACACAGGGCTCCTACTCCTGCATCAGATACTGAGTTAGGATTACCATCCTTTGCCATAGCCTCAACAAGAGGGAATGCACTAAATGCAGCCTTCATTGTACGCAAAGGCACCTGGGTAGCATAAATTGTCGCCTCCTGCAATGCGGCACTCCTGGCAGCCTTCTCCTCAGGGGTATCTTTAGGCATTCCGAAACATGCCATTATCTTATTGAAGGCCTCTGTATCCTCATCAACCAGGTACAGCAGTTCTGAAACAATAGCCTGCCCCTTCTCTGCCCAATCTGAGAAGTATTTCCATTTGTCATCCCATCCAGGTTTGTGTCCCGACAAGTTTGCAACCATTGTACCTAAAGCGGCTCCCAAAGCACCTGCGTACGCAGAGATTGAACCGCCTCCTGGAGCAGGAGACTCACTGGCTGTCTCAAGTGCAAAACCTTTACAGGTAAAATCAACCAGTTTCTTTGGCGCACCCTCCGATGCTGAGTCCTCAAGCATATACTCAATAACCTTCTCCCGTGGGTTGAAAGGTTTCAAATCATCCAATCCCATGGATTTTACAGCAATCTTTATTATCTCCTCCTCGGCAATACCTGCAGAGCGCTGCTGTTTTGCCAAATAGTATTTACCTGCATCTATAAGCACCTTCTTAGGAATAAGGCCCACTATTTCCGCTCCTGTAACCCTAATGCCCCTTGCTTGTGCTTTTGCACAAACTTCATCAAAAGCCACATGTACCGGAGTTACAGAGATGTTTGTAACATTCATTGAGACCTGTGCAATGCCATATTCATCTATATACCATCCAATGGCCTTACAACCTTTAAGTGTTCCAGGAATCCACCTCTCCTGGCCATTCTCATCCAACAGCACCTTTCCGGTAAGTTTTCCCCCCTCTCTCATCTTGCGCCCCTTCTCACGCACATCAAAGGCAATTGCATTTGCCCTGCGGGTAGAAGTTGTATTGAGGTTGTAATTAATGGCTACAAGGAAATCACGTGCACCCACATTTGTAATGCCGGCACGTGCAACCCTCTCAGAGAACTCGGCAGGCCCGAAATCGGGCTTCCAGTAAGGGTCCTGTAGTTTCTTCTGTATCCCCTCATACTCTCCACTACGGCAAAAGGCCAGATTTTGTCTCTCAGGAGTAAAGGCAGCCGCCTCGTAACAGTATACAGGGATTCCAAGTTCCTCCCCTATTCTGCGGGCCACTGTACGTGCATATTCTGCACACTCCTCCATGGTTACGTTGGCTATCGGGATAAAAGGACATACATCTGTTGCCCCGCTGCGTGGATGCTCTCCATGGTGTCCCCTCATATCTATAAGTTCTGCCGCCTTGGCTGCTGCACGCACCGCGGCCTCCATTACCGGCTCCGGCTCCCCTACAAAGGTAACTACTGTACGGTTTGTGGCAGCCCCCGGATCCACATCCAGCAGTTTTACGCCATCAACTGCCTCAATTTCATCTGTAATCTGCCTGATTATCCCCATATCGCGTCCCTCGCTGAAATTGGGAACGCATTCAACTATCTTTTTCTGCATAATTGGATTCTTTATTTCTTTGAAAGGTCTGAACAATGTACACCATCTACATACAATCCTATACCCGGATTGAGCCCTGCAGCAAGTTTCTTCCAGTCAATCTCAAAATAATGGATTGGGAAAAGATTCCTTGGCTTGAGCATATTCGCAGCCTCAATAAACTTCTCGTCCGAGAGGGTATAAGGGAGATTCTTTGGAAGGAAGGCTATATCCACCCCCTTGGCTACAGACATTTCGGGAATAAGTTCTGTATCTCCCGCAAAATAAACTCTGAAACCGCCAAAATCAAGGATATATCCGTTACCCTCTCCTTTTATATGGAAAGGATGGCCGTTATCCCTCTTCTGCTCAACATTATATGCCGGGGTAGCCTCAATGTCAACACCTCTCGCCCTTATCTTCTCCCCATTGTGCATTACAGCCACACTGCAGTGCTGCAGACAGGCAATGCTCTTTTTCATGTTCTCAAGTGTTGTAGAAGGGTCTACATTGAGTTCATTATTGTCTATATCTATCTTCATTCTGGTAAGGTCATTTTCAAGGCAGGTGCCTACCCCCTTACTAACCACAAATTTGGTATTTGGAGTTGCAATCTTCTTTATTGCCGCACAATCATAGTGGTCTGTGTGGGCATGGGTAAGGATTATCAGATCTGCCTTCTTCATGCCTGTAAAATCGTAGGCATCGTTGTAAGGGTCAACATAAATGTGCATTCCCTCCCAATCAATATGAACAGAGCCATGTCCCAGATGGGCTACATTCAGCAATCCAACCGGAGTGTAAAATGTGTTGTAACGTTTTGTACCCATAGTATATATTATTTTTAAGTGTTTTCTTCCCGACAATTAATTATATCTCCTTCCCCGCAATATACAACCTCTCAATAAAAGGTGTTGTAAATGCATAAGGGATAAAGTCTATTGAAGGTATCTCCTTAGTTAAAATCAAGTTTGCCTGCTTACCGGGTGTAATTGCTCCCAGAATATCATCAACCCCCATAGCAAAAGCCCCGTTTATTGTACAGGCGTTGAGAGCCTGTGCCGGGGTAAGTTTCATTGCAATGCAGGCGAGGGCCATCTGGAACTGCAGGCTGCCGCTCGGGCAACTTCCAGGGTTGTAATTACTCGCCATAGCAACCGGAATTCCATACTCTATCATCTGTTTTGCAGGGGCATATTCCATATTGAGGAAAAATGTTGCCCCCGGCAATATAGTGGCAATTGTGTCCGAATTCTTCAAAGCCTCAAACTCCTCCGGCCCTGTACTCTCAAGATGATCTACACTTATTGCGCCATACTTGACACCTACCTGCACACCACCGGAAAAACCCATCTGGTTGGCATGCACCTTTGGCCTGAGGCCATATTTCATTCCGGCATTGAAAATGCGGTCTGTATCCTCCACACTAAAGAAGCCATCCTCACAAAAAGCATCTATATACTCAGCCAACCCCTCTGATGCTATCATAGGTATCATTTCATTTATTATCTCCTCCACATACCCGTTGTGGTCCTCTGCATAGCGGGCAGGAAAAGCATGCGCCCCAAGGAATGTTGATTTCACTGTAAGCGGGGTACTCTCCTTCAGGCGGGCAATTACCCTGAGCATCTTTATCTCATCCTGCGGATTAAGACCGTAACCGCTCTTGATCTCCACCGCCCCAGTACCTTGTGACATAATCTCTCGGGCCCTACCAAGCGCACTTGCATAAAGACTCTCTTCAGATGTCTGGGAAAGAAGTTTTGCAGAATTGAGTATTCCCCCACCCCTACGGGCAATCTCCTGATACGAGAGCCCCTTTATCTTGTCTGTAAACTCCTGCTCCCGGCTCCCTGCATACACCAGATGGGTATGGGAATCACAGAAAGCAGGCATGATATACCTTCCTGTGGCATCCACCACCTCACCGCTCTGCAACACCGGATTTTCTGCCATATTTTTAAGTGTTTCCGGCATCCGGGACATTGCCCCATAATGCATAATCTTCCCATCCTCAACGTAAAGGAAAGCATCCTTAATACCATTGAGATCATCCATCAGCGGCCCTACCTTAAGGGCCGGCACCTCCTGCACTCCTACGAGTTCTTTAATATTCAAAAACAGTGTTCTACGCATCTCTATACTGAAAGTCGGTCCCCGAGTTACCGGTAAGTCGGGGACCGACTTTTTATTTTTTTAAAAAAATTATGGTATTGTTTATATGGGTGTACATCACCTGGTCGGTCTCCACAAATGGGACAACCTTGCGGTAGGCAGCCACCATCTCCTCAATTATTGGGGAACTCTTGAGCGGGCGGCGGAATTCAAGGGCCTGAGCCGCATTGAAAAGTTCAATTGCCAAAATGGTCTCAACATTATTCACCACCCTGTAGCACTTGGTAGCCGCATTGGCCCCCATGCTCACGTGGTCCTCCTGCCCCTGGGAAGAATCCAGAGTGTCCACACTGTTAGGCATACACAACATCTTGTTCTGGCTCACCACACTTGCCTGTGCATACTGGGGAATCATAAAGCCGCTGTTCAATCCAGGTTTTGCCACAAGGAATGAAGGCAATCCCCTTTTTCCCGATATCAACTGATATGTCCTCCTCTCGGAAATGCTCCCTATCTCCGCAATTGCTATGGCAAGGAAGTCAAGATGTATTGCCAGAGGCTGCCCATGGAAATTGCCGGCTGAAACAATCAGATCCTCGTCGGGAAGAATGGTAGGATTGTCTGTTGCACTGTTCAACTCTGTGATGAATACATTCTCTATATGGGCAATGGCATCTTTTGACGCTCCATGCACCTGAGGTACACATCTGAATGAATAAGGGTCCTGCACATGCTGCTTTGGCTGCGATGCAATCTCACTCCCCTCAAGCAATTCCCTTATTGCCGCTGCTGTTTCAATTTGCCCGTTATGGGGCCTTATAGCATGCACACCATGGGTAAATGGCTCCAGACGCCCGTCAAAAGCATCAATGGAGAGGGCCGCTATCTTATCAGCCTGCTCCATAAGCCTTTTTGCCTTTATGAGGTTCCATATTGCAAAAGAGAGCATAAACTGTGTTCCATTAAGCAATGCCAACCCCTCCTTGCTGGCCAGAGTAATAGGCTCCCATCCGAATTTTCTGCAGATCTCCTCTGCCGGATACTTCTCCCCTTCAAACCTCACCTCTCCCAGTCCCAACAGCGGAAGACACATATTGGCAAGCGGTGCCAGGTCTCCCGATGCTCCAAGAGAACCCTGCTGGTAAACCACCGGATAAACTCCCTTATTGAACATATCAACCAAGCGTTGTACAGTCTTTAACTGCACACCGGAATATCCATAGGCAAGTGATTTTACCTTAAAAGCCATCATAAGTTTCACAATCTCCTGCGGCACCTCCTCCCCCACAGAACACGCATGGCTCATCACAAGATTCTTCTGCAACTGGCTCAGATCTTCAGAATCTATTGACACATTGCAAAGGGAACCGAAGCCTGTGGTAATACCATATATAGGCTCTTTCTGGGTTTTCATTCTGTTGTCGAGATACTCCCGACAATTTACAATCCTCCTGCACGCATCATCTCCCAATTCAATCCTTGAATCCTCTTTCAGGAGTCCCTGCACATCCTGCAGGGAATGAATCTTTTGATTTATATCAAATATCATGATAAATATTATTTTTTATTATCAAAATAGGGCTATTACACAAATATAATAATTAATAATCTAAAATAAAAGAAAAGATGTAAAAGCATAAAAAAAGGGTGGTACCCAAACGGATACCACCCTGCAGAATATTAAAGTAAAATATTACTCATCATAACCTGGATTCTGCTGCAACTCTGGATACAACAGTCTCTCAGTATGAGAAATTGGAAGAACAACTCTTGTATCGTTCCAGTCAATCTCCTGACGTTTTGCACCTGCAAAGTCTCTATCATCAATAGACATGTCCTTAATGATTTTGCCACCTCTTCTAATAACATCAAAGAATCTGTGGCCCTCACCAATGAACTCTTTCTGACGCTCAATCTGGATTCTCTCCAAAGTAGCAACTACATCCTCAGCAGTTGGATCAGCCCTCTTTACAACAGCATTCAGGTAATCATCAGCAACACTCTGTTTGCCAATCTCTATACCAGCCTCTGCAGCCATAAGGTAAGCGTCGGTAATTCTGAAGATTCTAGGGTTGTTTCTACGGAAAGTATATCCAAGGTCTTTGTTGCCAATGAATTTCTTCAACCAAGTCTCACCTGATTTAACAACACCTGTCTCAGGATCATCATAAGCGATCATCTGGGCACGTACATCGTTAGGTGTATCAGCAAACAAATCTTTCCAAGCCTTGCTAGGGATAATGTCGGCACCTGCACCCTTGTCATCAAACCACATGTTATGGTACATAGTATAGAAACCACCGTCTGAGTCAATGTCACCATTGTTTGTTACAAGGAACTCAAGAACAGACTCGTCATCACACTGTTTTCCCCAGTAAGCAAGATACTCCTCGTTAGGAACCAATCTGTAAGGAGAGTTCTCAACTACGTCACTTGCAGCAGTGAAAGCAGTCTGCCAGTCACCTTTATAAAGGGCAACCTTAGCCTGAAGCATTCTTGCAGCCCAGTAGTTGAAATGACCGTCATTCTTGTCAGTTGAAAGCAATGTAAGAGCCTGAGCCAAATCTTTCTCTACCTGAGCATAAGTCTCGGCAACTGTATTTCTTGGAAGTTTAGACTCTGAAGGAGCTACAACGCTTGTAAGGATAACAGCACCCAAAGATGCACCATTGTCCTTCATGTATGGATAGCCGTACAATCTGGCAATATCCCAGTGGCAAAGAGCCCTGATAGCCAAAGCCTGACCAAGAATATCATTCTTTAGTTTCTCATCACTTGAATTCTTAACAGGAATGGTCTCAATGTTCTTGATAAGGGTATTTGCCCTCATAATAGTTGAATAGTAATTCTGCCACATTCCAAAGTATGTGCTCTGAACAGAATCATACTCCAAAGTATAGATGGTTCTACCGGTACCGCTGGCATTTGTAGGGTAAAGGTTATCACCTCTCATGTCACCCATATAAGGAATATAACTTCCGTACATGGTGTACCATTTAAGATCTGTGTACAGACCGTTTGCCACAACCTTGGCATCTGCCAAAGTTGCCATTGCGCTCTCGGCTACAACCGAATCAGAAGGCAATTTATCCAGGAAACCGTCACAAGCAGTGGCTCCAAATAAAACGCCCAACGCAATTGCTATATTTAAAATAAATCTTTTCATTGTATATAAAATTTAGTTCGTTTTAATTAGAAACTGATCTCAAGACCTAAAGTAACGGTTCTCATAGCAGGCATACCGAAGTTTACATAACCGTCAGACTGAATCTCCGGATCTACGTGAAGACCTGAGAAAGTCAACAAGTTTGCACCTGCAAGATAGAAACGTGCATTAGTAAGGTTAAGTTTCTGGGTAAATGATTTAGGAACGTTATATGAAACTGTAAGGTTCTTCAATCTCAAGAAATCGCCTTTATGGATTGCTCTGTCAGAATCATAGTAACCACCCTCTGTATTGTCTGCAATACGGATTGGAATAGAACCGTTAGGATTCTCAGGGCTCCAGGTATCAACCTCTGAAGCAAGCATATTTCTGTGTGACCAGTAGTAACCGTCAACGCAAAGGTCATCAGTAGCATTATCCCAAATGTAGTTTCCGTATTTGTATGACCAAGCCATAATCAATGACCAGTTCTTGTATCTGAAATCTACATTGAAACCACCGAATCCTTTAGGAAGAGAGGTCTTGCCGTCAAGAATCATTGAATTTGCCTTACCTCTTGTAGTTGGAGTGTAGTTGTATGTATCATAAGGAACGGTTTCACCTTTCTGGATCTGTTTTCCGTTCTTAAGGGTTACCAACTCACTTGCAGGTTTACCACCCTCATGGAATGTACCTCTTGCGTACATTGGCATACCGGTCTCCTTGTTTACTCCAAGATAATCTCTTGTATAGTACTGGTAGATACAGTATCCTGCTTTCCAGATCTGTCTGTTTGAAACCTGAGTCTCACCCTCCTCTGAAAGTGCGAGAACCTCATTGTCAACAGTTGACCAGTTTGCACCTACTGAAAGTCCGATATCCTTCTTGTCGAGAATATCTACATTTACAGCAACCTCCCAACCTTTGTTCTTCATCTCACCAATATTGGTAAGGGTTGTAGAGAAACCTGTAGTTGAAGGAACTTTTGCATCCAACAACAAGTCAGTGGTCTTCTTCTCATAATACTCTACTGAGAAGTTGTATTTGTCAAAGATTGTACCGTCCAATGCAATATTCCAGTTCTTGTTCTTCTCCCAAGTAAGGTCTGTATTTGCCAAGTTGCCAGGGTAACTTGCACCTGCTGAACCATACTGGGTGAAATCATAAACAGACATATAACCGAAATAGTCTGATGGAAGAGTACCGCTGGTACCGTAAGAAGCACGCAACTTACCTTCGTTCAACCACTCTACATCCTCAAGGAAACTTTCTTTAGAGAATCTCCATGATCCTGATACAGACCAGAAGTCACCCCAACGGGTATCAGGAGCAAGTCTTGAAGAACCGTCACGTCTGTAAGTACCGGTCAAGTAGTATTTAGATTTGTAATCGTAACTCAAGCTACCAAGAGCTGAAAGAAGACCCTCCTCTCTTGAGTATGAATAACCGTCCTCGTAGTTTGTACCAAAGATAGACTCAGTAGCACCAGCATAAGAGAAGTCAATCTTACCAATTCTGGTCATGTGGTATTTCTCCTCTTCTGCCTCCCAACCTGCCAAAGCAGATACATGGTGGTCACCCCAAGTCTTGTCAAAATTAATGGTAGTAGAACTTACCATTCTGTTTACATTCCTGTGGCGGTCAGACATATAACCCTCACCGTATGCAGTGTAGTTAGGGTGTCCGTACAACCATCCGAATCTGTCATGTACATAAAGCCAGTCACTGCTCAATGTAGATTTCAAAGTAAGGTAATCAGTTGGTTTAACCTCAATATAACCCTTCATGATCAGACGGTTCTGTTTTGCGTCATTGATCTGTGCATTGTATGAAGCAACAGGGTTGATTGTTGAATAAGATGAATTCCAACGCTCAAGATACAAAGAGCCGTCCTCTTTATATGCATAAGGCCATCTTGGGTTCAAAACAACTTTCCAGATAAAGAATGGGTTATCCTTTGTTGAAGCACCCTCCTGGTGACCTTCCTGGAACTGCCATGAGTACTGGAAGTTTGCACCAACTTTAACATATTTGTTCAAATTGGTCTCACCATTGATGGTTGTAGAGAATCTCTGCAAGTTGTCAATTGAAACAACACCCTGCTGGTCAGTATATGCTACTGAAGCATAAATCTTACCCTTCTCACCACCACCTGAAACGCTGTACTCATAGTTCTGTGCTATACCGGTGCGGAACAATACATCCTCCCAATCCTTATAGATATATTTGTCATAATCTCTTGCAGGATAATACTGCTCAACTTTAGCGGCCGCATATGCATCCAATGAAGCATAATTCTTCCACTGGCTAGGATTGCGCTCACCGTAGTTGTACCAAGCCTGTCTGTGCAACTCCTCCATCTGTGCGTCAGAAGCCAACTCATAGTTGTCATATGCAAAATAAGAGAAACCTGCACTTGCCTTGAATGTAGAGGTCAACTTGCCTTGTTTACCTTTTTTGGTAGTGATGAGGATAACACCGTTTGATGCACGTGAACCGTAAAGTGAAGCGGCAGCAGCATCTTTCAATACAGTGATTGACTCAATGTCACTTGGGTTAAGGAATGACATTGCACTTGTTGACATGTTACCTGAAGCCCAGTCACCGCTGGTTGCAGGAACACCGTCAATAACATAAAGAGGGGCATTGCCTGCGTTGAATGAACCGAAACCACGGATGCTGATATCAGCCTGTGCACCTGGCTGTCCTGAGAATGAAGCAACCTGTACACCAGGAGCCTTACCTGCAAGAACAGACTCAAAAGATACAACAGGGGCATCTTTCATTGCGTCCTGTTTAACAACTGTAGCGGAACCTGAATAAGAACCTTTCTTAACTGTACCATAAGCAACAACCATTACCTCCTCCAGATTAACTGATTCTGGTGCAAGAGAAATGTTTACAATGGAACGGCCTTGAACAGGAACCTCCTGGTCATGGAAGCCTACCATTTTAACTACCAAAGTAGCCAACTTAGGAACTGTTATAACAAAGTTACCATCTACATCAGTAGAAGTACCGTTATTAGTACCCTGCTCCAACACATAGGCACCTATAACTGGTAACCCGTCTTCTGAACTGATTACAGTACCTTTCACTGTAATCGGCTGTGCCAACAACATTGTTGTACAGAATGCCATCAGCACCGATAGAATGAGTTTTTTCATTAGATTATTATTGTTTAATTTTTATAAGGTGTTAATTTGTTTACGATTTATAATACCGTGCTTTCAAAAATGAACACAAATATAATAAAGATTCCCATTAGTGTCCGGTAAAAATTTATAAAAGTTCTTTGAAAATATTGAATGTTAGGTAGTTACAGAGGTTTTTGGAGCGCGCCGATTTGAAATTATCTTTGCCAGACTAACGTAGAATGGCATATGCATAAAGGAAAATACG
>SUYL01000034.1 GCA_015060445.1 Bacteroidales bacterium | reverse complement strand
TGTTCTGTGCCCATGCACTTAATGAAAGTGTCATAGCCACAAGAGTCATCACTGCTAAACGCAATGAACGACCAAGACTTTTGTGAATGAACATAAAATAAATTTTAGGTTAATAAATAGTGTTTACTGTAAGTTTAGTTTCCGTAGCAATAAACTGCACAGAAAAAACGGTGGTTTTTTCCATACAATAGGCAAAGGTATATATTTTTTCAAATCAAACAAAAAAAAGCATTGAATATGCAATGTTTGAAGGGGGTATTCCAACACTATTTTGTCATAAACTTTGCAAAAACTGAAAACTTTCCTTCAGATGGGTGTAATTATAAATACGCACAATCCTCCCCCTTGAATCTTGAAAAAAATCCAGGAGGGAGGAAGCATTATTGTCAGATGAGTCCGCTTACAAGTATTACTGCAACCACTATAGGGGCAAGATACTTTATTGAATAATAAATGAAGTTGAAGAAAAGAGGGGAGTATTTGCGTATTCCGGAACTGGTAAGTTCATCCTTTACATCTTCCCTCTTCATTTTCCAACCTACAAATATTACTGCAAAGAATCCGCCTACAGGGAGCAGTATGTTTGCCGATGTCTTGTCAAACAGATCAAAGAAATTGAATCCGAATATCTTTACATCGGCCAATACCCCCTGTGAGAGGGAACAAAGGATGCCGAATGTTACAATCACAGCCATTGAGAGCAGTATTGCCACTTTCCTGCTCATGGAGAACTCCTCCTTCAGGTACGATACTATAACCTCCAGTTGGGATATGGAGGATGTGATTGCTGCAATGAAAAGCATGAAGAAGAAGAGTATTGCCAGAAATGCTCCAAAAGGTATCTGTGCAAAAATGTAAGGGAGTGTCACAAATACAAGACCGGGACCTTCCGCAGGAGATATGCCAAAGGCAAATACCGCCGGCATTATGGCCAGTCCTGCAATAATTGCAAACAGGGTGTCTGTTATGGCAGTTTCTATAGAAATGCCTACCAAACTCTCCTTCTTGGCCACGTATGATCCGTATGTCATAATTGTTCCGCAACCAATGCTCAATGAGAAGAATGCCTGCCCAAGAGCATCTATGATGGTGCCGGCTGTAACTTTTGAGAAATCCGGCCTGAACAGGAACTCGAGGCCGGCACCGCTGCCAGGCAATGTAACTGAGCGTATTGCAACTATTACAACTATCACAAACAGCAGGGGCATCATTACCTTTGTATATCTCTCTATGCCGTCCTTTATCCCAGCCAATACAATCAATCCTGTTGCAGCAAGGAAAATGAGCATAAATGCCAGGGGCTGGGTACTTGAAGTTACAGTCTGGGAGAACATGCTGCCCAGGACCTCCGTATCAGCCATGCTGAAGCGGAATGTAACCGCCTTCCATAAATATGCAATTGTCCATCCCCCAACCACACAATAGAATGAGATAATTGCAAGAGACCCCAATACATATACAAAACCTATATTGCACCATTTGGTTTTTGGTGCCAGAACTTTATAGGCGCCAAACACATTGGATTGGCTCCTGCGTCCAATAATGAACTCGGAATACATTATCGGGAGTGCCAGCAACAGCACAAATGCAAGATAAATGATTATGAATGCGGCACCTCCGTTGGTACCTACAAGATACGGGAACCTCCAAAGGTTGCCCAATCCCACTGCAGAACCGGCCAAGGCCACAAGGGCACCGAAACTGCTGCCAAAACTCTCTCTCTGAGCCATACCTATTATATATATAAGAACCTAAATCAAACTTCTGAGCATAATTACTGCTATTACAACGGGAGCCATATATCTTACAGAGAAGAAAATGACCTTGAGATATACCGGGTTCACCTTATGGAGTCCTCCACTTGTAATCTCATCTGTAAAATCCTCCCTCTTCATCTTCCATCCTGCAAACAATACAACCAGCAAGGCACCAAGAGGCATGAGGATATTTGCGGAGAATTTGTCAAACAGGTCAAATATGTTGTTCCCGAATATCTTTACTCCCGACAACACACCCTGGGAAAGGGAACAGAAAACACCCAAAACTGCAACAAGGGCCACAGTTGCCACAACAGCAGTTTTCCTCTTGATTTTAAATTCTTCAATTACATAGGCAACAACAACCTCAAGCAGAGAAATTGCTGAAGTGATGGCTGCAACATATAGTACAAAGAAAAAGATTATTGCCAAAACTCCACCCAAAGGCAATTGGGCAAACACATAAGGGAGGGTAACAAATACCAGTCCCGGCCCCTGGCCAGGGGATATTCCAAATGAGAATACAGCCGGCATAATTGCCACACCTGCAAGAATTGCAAACATGGTATCAGCAGTTGCAGTCTGCACAGACATTCTTATAAGATTTTCATCTTTTTTCACATATGATGCGTAGGTAAAGATAATTCCAAAACCCACACTAAGTGAGAAGAACGCCTGCCCTAAAGCATCCAGAAATGTATTGGCAGTTACTGCAGACCAATTTGGCTTGAAGAGGAAATCAATACCTGCACCCGCTCCAGGCAAAGTCACAGAACGGACAGCAATTACTATAACCATAACAAACAGCAGAGGCATAAGCACCTTTGAATACTTCTCAATGCCATCCTTTACTCCCGACAGCAATATTGCTCCTGCGCTCCCCACAAACAGAATCATGAAAAGCAGAGGACGCCAGTTTGCGGTAACTGTATTTTCAAACATGCTGCCCAGGGCCTCAGAATCTGAGGTAAACTGGAGAGTGAGTCCCTTGAACAGGTAGTCTATAGTCCAACCACCCACAACAGAATAGAATGATACCACCAATATACAGCACAGAATTGCCATAGCACCAATAATGCCCCAACCGGAACCTGGAGCAAGTTTCTTGAACGCACCATAAACATTGCTCTGGGCCCTGCGCCCTATTACAAATTCTGAGTACATTATCGGCATTGCAAGTACAAATACAATTGCCAGATAAATGATTATAAATGCAGCACCTCCATTGGTACCCACAAGATATGGGAATCTCCATAAATTGCCCAACCCCACTGCAGAACCGGCCATAGCCACAAGAACGCCGAAACTGCTTGCAAAACCGTCTCTCTTAGCCATTATCTTCTTCTTTTCATTGCTGTCCGGTAAAAGTTCCGGACGATTATTATAAAGTTTAACAATTAAAACAAACTTGGTTCGGTAGAACCATCCAGTTCATTGACAATATTGTAGTTAGGTTTTGCAAAGAGGTCTTTGATGTTGGTAGTATC
>SUYL01000033.1 GCA_015060445.1 Bacteroidales bacterium | reverse complement strand
TTAACAGAGCATTCTCCGCTTCCAGTTCCTTAACACGTAACTGCAAGAGTTCTAGCTCTGTCATCTCTTCCGGTTTCTTTTTCTTAGGTCTTCCCATATCTTCCTTTGGTGGTCTGCCACGTGTTTTAAATGTAGCTAAGTATTCATAACCTTGCTCTCTGGCCAGTTTGCACCAACGAGATATTGTTGTATGGCCAATCAAATACTTTGCACTTAATTCCGTCAAAGATACGGATTCTATGAGATGTTCACTAACAATTTGCAATCGCAGTTCTTTTGTTGCTTTAAAATACGGTTGACGCTGTAGTCCTTCTTCTCCATGTTGCCTATAACGCTCCACCCAAATAAAAAAATCTGTTCTATTTACACCATACTGTTTAGTAACCTGGCTTTCAGAACAACCAGATAGGTAACTTTTTACCGCTTTAAGTCGGATCTCATAACTAAATTTCATAACAAAACCCCAAAAGTTTTTGTCTAACTTTTGGGGTTCATATCATATTGCCGTATCCCCCATTTTTTAGTTCATTGTCAATCAATGAATTGTACAAAATTGCGACGTGATTAAGCCAAAACAACCAGCAACGCCCCTTTGGGAAGTTTGTCTCCCTTGTTCACCTCTATTGATTTTACAGTTGCATCAAACGGGGCTACTATGCGGTTATTCATCTTCATGGCCTCATATATCATAAGGCAAGTACCTTTCTTGACTTTGGCACCCTCCTTTACGCAAATCTCAGTTACTGAGCCCGGAATGATGGAACGCACCTCATTGGGATTGGGGGCCTCCCACTTTTTCCTCTCCACAAATTTGCGGGTGTAGCGGGTCTTGTACTGCCTGCCGCACACATGAACCTGTATCTTATCTGTAAACAGGTTGGGATCATTGGACATAAGTACAGCATCTCCTAGATCTGCACTTATGGATTTTATCTCCTGATTCTCCATATCTCTTCACTCCTCTGTTAAAATGGTGGAATGCCATGCTTCTTGGCAGGTCTCTTGAGTGTCTTGTTGCCGGAAATGTTAAGGGCATGCACTATGAACTTGCGGGTATCCTGCGGGGTAATCACAGAATCAATGTAACCCTTTGCTGCAGCAACATACGGGTTGGCAAACTTGTCCTTGTATTCCTGAACCTTCAACTTGCGCATCTGGTCGGGATTCTCGGCCTCCATAATCTCCTTGCGGAAAATGATGTTGGCGGCCCCCTCAGGTCCCATAACGGCAATCTCGGCTGTTGGCCATGCGAATACAAAGTCTGCACGCAGATGTCGGGAGTTCATTGCTATATATCCTCCTCCGTAGGCTTTGCGGAGTATGATGGTAACTTTTGGAACTGATGCCTCAGAATATGCATAGAGGAGTTTGGCTCCGTGGCGGATTACTCCAGCATGCTCCTGGTCTACTCCCGGAAGGTACCCCGGCATATCCTCAAGGGTTACAATAGGAATCTCAAATGCGTCGCAGTATCTGATGAAGCGGGCTGCCTTGTCTGATGAATCACAGTCAAGAACACCGGCCAGATAAAGCGGCTGGTTGGCTACAAAGCCCACTGTACGTCCCTCCACGCGGCCATAGCCTATAACTATGTTCTGGGCCCACATCTCCTGAACCTCAATAAAATCAGAATCATCTGTAATTGCCCTTATCACATCCCTTACATCGTATGGAGTGGTAGGATCAACAGGTACAATTTTATCTATCTTGTACTTCTTCAACGGCTGGGACGGTTTCACAGGGGCCGGATTCTCTGCATTGTGGGCCGGAAGGTAACTCAAAAGTTTCTTTATCTGCCCAAAGCACTCCTCCTCACTCTCTGCAAAGAAGTGGGCATTTCCGGTGGTCTCACAATGGACCCTTGCTCCTCCGAGCGACTCCATATCTATCTCCTCACCCAAAACAGATTTTATTACCTCCGGGCCGGTGATGAACATCTTGGAGATCTTGTCTACCACAAAAACATAATCTGTAAGGGCTGGTGAATATACAGCACCTCCGGCACATGGGCCAAGGATTACAGATATCTGCGGAATAACACCGCTGGCCATAGTATTGCGGAAAAATATCTCGCCATAACCTGCCAATGAATTCACTCCCTCCTGAATACGGGCTCCGCCTGAATCATTGATTCCTATGAGTGGAATCCTCATCCTCAGGGCGTAGTCCATTATCTTGGTAATCTTTCTTGCATGCATTGAACCCAAAGAACCTCCAGCAACTGTAAAGTCCTGGGCATAGATTGCAACCGGCTTGCCGTTGATGGTTCCTGTACCTATAACCACACCATCTCCTGCAAGGCTTTTCTTCTCCATTCCAAACTCCCTGGCATCATGCTCTATAAAAAGGTCATACTCATAGAACGAACCGTCATCCAGAAGTTTGTTTATCCTCTCGCGGGCCGGAAGTTTCCCCATTGCTATCTGCTTGGCAATGGCCTTGTCTCCTCCACCCATAACAGCACGTGCTGTTCTCTCCTGTAACTCAGAGATTTTCTTGCTTAATAAACTCATAATTCCGTAGGTTTAGTTTCTGCAAAAATAATGGAAATTTTTTTACGGCAAAATTTTCAAAAAAACATTATATTTGTAGACTGCGTACCAATTGAATTAATTACACTTAAAATATAACAATATGTCACTTACATTTACTGACAGACACATCGGGCCTAGGGACTCACAGATTGGTGAGATGCTTAAAGTGCTCAATGTCCAATCGTTGGACGAACTTACAAAACAGACTGTTCCTTCAGATATCCTTTTGGACAAGGAACTTGATCTTACACCTGCAGTTTCTGAAAACCAATATCTGGCCAACCTCAAGAAGATGGTTTCAAAGAACAAACCGTTCAGGAGCCTCATTGGTATGGGCAACTACGGAACTGGTGTACTTCCCGTTATTACAAGAAACATTTTTGAGAACCCTTGCTGGTACACCTCATACACTCCTTATCAGGCTGAGATAAGCCAGGGCCGTCTTGAGGCACTGCTCATTTTCCAGACCATGATCAGCAGCCTTACCGGCTTCCCTCTCTCAAACTGCTCTATGCTGGATGACGCACAGGCAGCAGGCGAGGCAATGAGAATGATGTACGAGGTAAGGAGCCGAGATGCCGTAAAAGCAGGCAAAAATGTGGTATTTGTAGATGAGAACATGTTCCCTCAGGTTATCTCGGTTCTAAAGACCCGCGCAGCTGGGCTTGGCATTGAGATACAGTTTGGAGACTACAGGACTGCAGAACTTTCAGAGAAATGCTATGGAGCAATGGTACAGTACCCTGCCGCAAACGGTGAGGTAAGGGATTACTCTGCATTCTGCGAGAAAGTTCACGCAGCCGGCGGCCTTGTAACAGCATATTGCGACCTCCTTTCACTTGCAGTTCTTAAAGAGCCTGCAGCATGGGGCGCCGACTGCGCAGTTGGTTCTGCACAGAGATTCGGTCTTCCAATGGGCTTCGGAGGTCCTACAGCAGGTTTCATGGCAACCAAAGATGCATACAAGAGACAGATTCCGGGCAGAATCATTGGCGTATCTGTTGACCGTTTGGGCAACAGTGCAGTAAGACTTGCCCTCCAGACCCGCGAGCAGCATATCAAGAGGGAGAAGGCAACCTCAAACGTATGTACCGCTACAGCCCTTATGGCAACAATGAGCGGAATGTATGCAGTTTACCACGGACAGGCAGGAATCAAATCAATAGCACAGCAGGTATCACACTACGCTCACGCAGTGGCAGGCCTGCTCAAAGCAAAAGGATATACCCTTACAACAGACAAGTTCTTTGACACCATTGAGGTACAGGGAATCAACGCAGCAGACCTCAAGGCAAGGGCAGAGATGGATGGCATCAACTTCTTCTATCCTGCTCCCGACAGGGTAAGGATAAGTTTCGACGAACTTACAAACTGCATGGAGGCAATGAAAGTTGCCAACATCTTTGACGCAATGCCTAACGGCTGCCCTGGCGCCCCTGCAGAAGATTCATTCATGAAGAGGGAGAGTGAATTCCTCACCAACGAGGTATTCAACACATACCACTCGGAGACAGCCATGATGAGATTCATCAAGAAACTTGAGAGAAAAGACATCTCATTGGCACACTCAATGATTCCACTTGGCTCATGTACAATGAAACTCAACGCTGCAGTTGAAATGCTCCCTCTAAGTTGGGCAGAACTTGGCAACGTACACCCATTGCAGCCTAAAAACCAGGTTGAGGGCTACATGGAACTCATAAAGGAACTTGAGAACGACCTTGCAGTAATCACAGGCTTCCACGCATGCTCACTACAGCCTAACTCCGGTGCTGCAGGCGAGTACGCAGGCCTCAAGACAATAAAAGGCTACCACATGGCAAATGGCGGAGCCCACAGGAATATAATGATTATCCCTACATCTGCACACGGTACAAACCCTGCATCTGCTGCAATGGCAGGTTTCAGCATTGTACTTGTAGGATGTGACGACAAAGGAAACATCAACGTTGACGAATTGAGGGAGAAGGCTGCCGCAAACGCAGAGAACCTTGCAGGCCTTATGATCACATACCCTTCTACACACGGTGTATTTGAGGTACAGATTAAAGAGATCTGCAACATCATCCACCAGAACGGAGGTCTTGTATATATGGACGGTGCAAACATGAACGCACAGGTTGGCCTTACCAACCCTGGCTTCATTGGGGCAGACGTATGCCACCTGAACCTTCACAAATCATTCGCAATGCCTCACGGAGGCGGTGGCCCAGGCGTAGGCCCTATCTGCTGCACAAAAGCACTTGCTCCATATCTTCCTGGCCATCCGCTCGACCCTGAGTGCGGCGGTAAAGGTGTTGAGGCAGTATCTGCTGCAGCATACGGCAACCCGCTTCTATTGCCTATCACCCACGCATACATAAAACTTCTTGGCGCCGCAGGTCTCAAGAAAGTTACCCAGGTTGCAATCCTTAACGCAAACTACATGGCTGCACAGTTTGAGCCTGAGTTCAAGACATTGTACTCCGGAGCAACCGGCCGCGTAGCACACGAGTGCATCATAGATTGCCAGCACTTCAAATCTGAGTACGGCGTAGATGCAACAGACATTGCAAAACGTCTTATGGACTACGGATTCCATGCCCCTACCCTTTCATTCCCTGTACACGAGACCCTTATGGTTGAGCCTACAGAGAGTGAGCCAAAAGAGGAGATGGACAGATTCATCCAGGCTATGAAACAGATTAAGATTGAGTGTGAGAAGATAAAATCTGGAGAGTATGACGCAAAAGACAATCCGGTAACAATGTCTCCACACACTGCAGATGAAGTTTGTGCAGACGAGTGGAACCACCCTTACAGCAGAACAGTAGCGGCATACCCGCTTGAGTGGCTGAGGGAGAACAAATTCTGGCCAGCCGTTGCCCGCGTTGACAACGGATTCGGCGACAGGAACCTTGTATGCAACTGCCAGTAAAACATCCACACAAAAAATAATTGGTAAGGGCGGCCTTTGAGCCGCCCTTATCCTTTATAAAAGCAGAATGTTAAACTACATTCTGCAATTTTTTTAAAAAATTATTTACAGCACTGTATATCTGTATCTTACACTTGTAAAAACTTTTGGATGTTAAACTGCTTTACCACTATCTTTGCAATAACAACAACACCATTCCACAAATATGAAAAGATTTGCATCATTGCTTGTACTCCTGCTGTGCCTGAGCATACAATTGCTGGGGCAAAAACAAACCATAGACCCATCTCACTTGCGCGGAAACGTCCATTCTTCTGCAACCATATTCAGGGCATCAGACAATTTGCTCCGCAAAAGCAGTTGGATAGTAAGTAGGATGGACAAATTAGATATTTATAGGGAGTACTCCCTAAACAATTATGCACGCGGATCTTCCAGATACCATATCAGAGAATACGGAGCCCCAAAGCCCCTTAAAAAGAACAGACTCTACATGCTGGGAGAGGCAGATGATTCCACATGTGTTTTTGCCCATTCACAGGGCCTTTACCTTGGAGGATTTGTTCAGGAAAAGGGCAAACCTACCTTCCTGAGAGACGGCATTGGAATTGACCGCGCAATTGTATATGGAAAGGATGATGCTTACAAATACTACATAGGCCATTACAGAAAAAACAAAAAACACGGCAACGGCTTTTATGTAAACGCCAAAGGGGAGATGTACGCCGGCATTTGGAAAAAGGGACGTCTGTTGCGCAAAACCAAACGTGAACTTACAGAAGAGGAGAAAGACAAAATAACATCATACATGGGTACTATCAACCACATGATGTAATCCCCCGGGTTAAATCTTCCACCTGCAGAGTTTTCCACGCAGGATGTGCCAAAAAACCGGCATGCGCCGGCCGGCACATGACTACTCGTACAGTTTCAGGAACTCATACTCACCACCCCACAACTGCAGGTAGCGCATGAAATCTTCATTCCTTACCACAAGACTGGCTGTGTTGTCGTTGGGATGGAAACTCAGCAGAGGTGCATCCTTAAGGTTAATGTCAAGGAACAGTTTCACCTCCTTGTTGGCGTCATTTATGAGCCCGAACGGTGACACTGAGCCCGGACGCAAACCAAGATATTTGTCCATCCTCTGCTCCGATGCAAAACTCAGTTTTCCCTGCTTGAGCATCTTCTCTATATCATGTATTGCCATCTGCTGATGACACTCAAACACTACAAGATAATGTTTGTTGCCTTTATGGTTCCTGAAGAAAAGATTCTTGCAGTGGGTTGAGTCTATGTTTTTCCAGTATTCCAGTGCCAGTTCTATTGTAGGGAGCGGCGGGTGCTCATACATTGTATATGGGATACCCCACTCATTCAATTTATCCAATACTTTTTGCCTGCGCGCCAACTGCTCCTGCTGCACAACAGGGTCCAACTGTATTTGTTCCTCCATAATCCAATGATATCTTATGTAGAGATATTGTTATTTAATATATTTCATCAAAAACTTGGCAAATCTCTGGAAACCCAGGTCGGTCATGTGTACGCCATCCACTGTACCCTCATGGTCGGGGCCAATTGGAGATTTCTTCATGTTTCCTTTGGCATATGCATCTATATAGCGTACATTGTACCCCTCTTTCCTGAATTTCCGGGCAAACTCTTTCCAGATGGCATTCTCCTCCTGGGTATCCTTATGGAACTGGGCATCCAAATACTGGTATGGGTAGCAATAGTTGGATACCATAAGTACCGGAACATCAGGGTTTGCCTCAACAATGGCACGTATAAAGTGCTCTGTGCTGTCCTTTACAATCTGCGAAGTACAGTTTGCAAGGCAATCTATCACAAACATTGATGCAGGAATTCCGGCAATCTTCTCTCCAAGGCACTTGTCCATTCTGCCGTTGCCGCTGAAGCCAAGGTTTATTGTCTCCCTGTGTAGTTCCCTCCCTATTATTGAAGGATAAGCCATCCCCGGACGGGTAGCACAACCTCCCTGGGTTACACTTGTTCCGTAAAACACTATTGGAAGGTTCCGGGCAGAAGGTACAAGATCCACAACCTGAGGCTTCTCTATAACTGCAGTAGAATCAATTCCAATGGCCAAATCTATAACACCGTCATACAAAGGCAAGTACATTATATACTCCCTCATATCACCATTCATCTTCCTTATAAATACATTCCTTGAGTTCTTTCCGTTGGGCTGGCCCGCTCCAACAAACAGCCACTGGCCGTCTGTAAGGGAATAAAGGTCCAGGCCCCTCACACCTGTTGGAGTCATATGGCTCATCCCAAAATTGTTGAGCGGCTTCCACGCTGCCCCAATACATTTTGAGTTGGTGCGGAACCTCACCGCCAAACCCGCAGAATTCTGGCCCAAATCCCACACAGCCTTTCTCACCACTCCCTGCAAATCAGCCGGAAGACGGGTAAAATAACCGTCACTTATTGTGTCATTCTCCCTAACACAATCCTGGAACCCTTTTCCAAGTACCGGAAGCCCCAACTCCCTTACATCATAGTATTTCAGTTGAGAAGACTTCTGTGCAAAAGCACCTGCAGAAACCAATATGGCCGCTGCCACAATCATCAGTTTAAAAATGTTCTTCATTTTCATATTCTTTAAAATTTTTATCCCGACAGTTTATCTCTCCACCCAATGTATCCCAATCCCTTTCCTCTCCATACCCCTGAACCAGGTCATCTGCCTCTTGGCAAACTGGTGGATGGCTGTGCGCAGGCCGTTTACCATCTCTCCGTATGAGAGTTCCCCTATAAGATATTGGGTAAGGAACTTGTATTCCAGGCCATAGTAAATAAGGTCCTCTGCAGGTATCCCACTCTCCAGCAACCTTTTCACCTCCTCAACCATCCCCTCCTGGAGCCTCGCCTCCAAACGGGCATCTATCCTGGCATTGCGGGTATCACGGTCTACGCTAACCCCAACAAAAAAGACATTCTGAGGAAGAGGCAGCGGTTCCCTGGGTTCCGCTTGAGCCATCTCAATTTCAATTGCCCTTATCACCCTCTTTTTGGTATCCCAATCTGTATCATTGTGGGGCTTTACCCCCTTCGCAGCCTTCAGATCCTTGAGCATCTGCACCAATTCCTCCATAGGTTTGGGTTCCAGACGGGCTCTCAACTGCTCGTCGGGAAGAACTTCATAAAGTTCATATCCCCGGGTAGCCGCCTCAATGTAGAGGCCGGAGCCACCACAAATTATAGGGAAGCACCCCCTTTCCAGTATGCTGGTGTAGGCTTTTGAAAAATCCCTCTGGTACTCAAATATATTGTACTTGGTTCCGGCATCAACTATATCCAGCAGGTGGGCAGGAACCTCCCCATATTCTGCCAGATCCTTGCCGGTACCTATATCCATGCCACGGTAAACCTGGCGGCTGTCTGCAGAGATTATCTCACATGGTTTCCACTGTGCTGTAAGGGTACGGGCCACCTCAACGGCAAATCTGGTCTTGCCGCTGGCCGTTGGTCCAAGGATACATAAAGCATCCCAACCGCCCTGCACTATTGAACCTATAATACTCTCCATACGTTTACAGTCACACAAAGTTAGTTTTTTTTACTACATTTGTGCCGTTATGCCTAAAGCAAAAAGCAAAATAGAGATAAAAAACCGCAGGGCCTCGTTTGAGTACGAGTTCCTCGACAACTATACCGCCGGAATAGTGCTTACCGGTACTGAGATAAAGTCCATAAGGGCAGGCAAAGCCTCCCTGGTGGATACCTATTGCTATTTTGTAAGGGGTGAACTTTATGTAAAGAACATGCATGTGGCAGAGTACTGGTGGGGTACCTGGAATGCCCATGACCCCCGCCGCGACCGCAAACTCCTGCTCAACCGCAAGGAACTGCGCAAATTGGAGCGCGCCACCAAGGAAAAAGGGCTCACCATTGTGGCCACCCGCCTGTTCATAGCGGAAAACGGATACGCAAAACTCAACATCTCACTGGCCAAAGGAAAGCGCGAATACGACAAGCGCAATACCATTAAGGAAAAGGATATGCGCCGGGATATGGAGCGCGGATACTAAAAAAGCAACCTTAAAAGGCTGCTTTTTTCATATATATTGTTGCAATTCTAGTTCATCCTTATTGCTGCCATCTCTGCAGGTTTGTTGCCGTTGTCAGCAATCTCAACATCTTTATAAGGCTCCAATGCCTTCTCAACAGATTTTACATTGCTCTCCAATGATTTCTTGTAGTCTTTCAGGAATTTTGCCTTGTCAGCATCAGGAAGGTCTTTCATTCCAAGAACAATTCTCTGTATCACATAAATCTGGGAACCGGTATGGCTGTATGACAACGATCTTCCACTTAGAGCCTTGGCAACTTCCTTCATATCCTTTGTTGCATAAGCCTTGGCAGCTCTCATAATGGTTGTCTCGTATGCAGAACCGTCTGTAAGCAATGAGATAAGAAGACAAGCCTTGTCAACCTGCTCTGGAGTAAGTTCTGTCCTTCCCTGGAGAAAACTTGTAAGATTGCTGAAAAGGTTGCCATAAATCACCTTGTCAAGTTGATCCTTGCCGTAGATGGAATCAAATGATGTCTTGCTTGCAAGGATTGCATCCAATACTCTGGAATCCTTAACACTTATTGCACCTTTGCAGTGTTTCCAGAAATCCCTTGAATATTTTGTTCTGGTGGGAATGTCATTAAAATTGTCTGAGATGAATTTTGCAATGTCATCTTTCTTGTATGCAGCATTCAAAGCATCGAGGTAGGCCATAAGGTCTTTCCCATCCTTGCTGGCATTATATTTCTCCAACAATGCCTTTGGAGATTTTGCAGGATCACATGCAGCCTCAACATTCTCAATGAATTTGCCCAATTCCGCACTACCCACAACTCTGCCAACCTCATTGCCGTCGCCGTCGAGAATAAGGAAAGTAGGATATGCCCTTACATTGTATTTCTTTGCCAGTTCAATACCCTCACCCTTCTCCATATCTGTCTTGAAGTTCACAAACTTCTTGTTGAAATAGTCTCCCGCCTCTTTGGTTGGAAATACTACCTCTGCCATATGCTTGCAAGGACCGCACCATGTGGTATAGCAATCCATAAATACAAGATTAGGCCCTTTCTTATTGTTTTTTGCCTTGTTCAAGGCATCCTGGAATGTTCCGGTCTCCCATTTCACCCCCTCCTGTGCAAATGAAGAAACAGCAATCACCATTGCTGCTACCAATAAAAGAATCTTTTTCATATCAATGTATTTTTTGCGTTACCTTATATATACACATAAAAAAGAAACGCCCCTAAATTAAGGGGCGGACTTTTTTATTTTTTCTGCTTTTTTGCAACTGTCATAGCCGGCGGCGTATCCTTCCTGAAACTCCTCCATATTAGGAAGATACCCAATATAACAAACGGGATGCTCAAAAGTTGCCCCATGTTCAGGGCCATCCCCTCCTCAAATCCTACCTGATTCTCCTTAACAAACTCAATCATAAAGCGTGAGAAGAAGATTCCTATAAAGAAGATTCCAAGGAGCAGCCCCTCCTTTATCTTTGGAAGCGCATACTTATATATTGCAAACAGGATCAGCCCTGTACACAAGTATGCCAACGCTTCATACAGTTGGGTAGGGTGTTTGGCCACAGTCTCCCCGTTCTGCAGGAAAACGAATCCCCACGGAAGCGATGTCTCATGCCCGTATATCTCTGAATTCATAAGGTTTCCCAAACGGATGAACATTGCAGCAAAGGCGGTGGCAATGGCCAGGCGGTCCAGCAGCCACAGGTACCCGAAATCATACCTCCTGCCATATTTCTTCACAAACCACCACATTCCAATCATAATTGCAATGGTTCCGCCGTGGCTCGCCAGCCCCCCTTCCCAAACTTTAAAGATGAGAATAGGGTTTGCAAGGTAATACTCCGGCTGGTAAAACAGCACATGTCCCAGGCGCGCCCCCACAATGGTACAAACAAGCAGCGTCCACAAAAGGGTATCAAGCAGTTCAAGGGGCTTGTCCTCCCTGCGGAAGAAATACCTGAACATATAATAACCCAAATAGAACCCAATGATGAAAAGGATTCCATAATACCTCAACTGGAAACTTCCAATATTGAAAATGACGGGATCAATATCCCAATTTACTGCCAACATCATAACTTTACTCCCCACAATTTATCTTACCAACCTTGAAAAGACACTCAAAGGAATTGCCTTCCCGAAAGAGTCCTGCAACAAAAGTTCTCCGCAAGTGAGTTCACCCTTGCCTTTACCTCCCAGCATCCCGAAAGCGCTTCTCACTGCAGTATCCCCCAACATTGCGGAATATCCGTTTGAATAGAGGTTAAGCACCATGAATGCATCCTCCGGAGCAAGAATCTTTGCAACCTCCTGAAGGAACTCATAAAGGAGTTCGTCCAGTTTCCACTTTTCCCCGTCGGGACCATGACCGTATGCAGGGGGGTCCATTATAAGACCGTTGTATTTGTTGCCCCTCTTGGCCTCCCTCTTTACAAATTTGAGGGCATCCTCAACCACCCAGCGGATATTGTCCAGTCCGCTGCTCTCCATATTCCCCTTTGCCCAGGTAACCACCTGCCTTACGGAATCCAGATGTGTGGTATCGGCTCCGGCACATTTGGCAGCCAGCGAGGCCGCACCGGTATATGCAAAAAGGTTCAGCACCTTGGGCCTGCGTACAGTTCCGGTAACAGGGTCAACACCCTTTGCCTCAAATTTCTCCACAAGTCTCTTTGATTGCTCATATATGAACTCCCAGTTGGGACTCTGCTCGGGGAATACCCCCACATGCTTGAACGAGGTGAGTCCCAGACGCAACTTGAAGGAACTGTCGGGAAGATTGTACCTTATATACCATTGCTCGGGCATCTTCTTCAACATTTTCCATGTTCCGGTATCCTCCTTGCCGCTCTTGCCAAACCCTGCTCCCGCGGTAAAACGGGTATGGGCCAGTTTCTCCCACTCCTTGGCAGGGAGTGAAGGGGTCCAAAGTGCCTTTGGCTCAGGGCGGGCCAGTATGAACGAACCGAAACGCTCCAGTTTCTCAAAATTTCCCGAGTCTATCAACTCGTAATCTTTCCAATTTTGCGGTGATTGTAAAAGCATACTACAACTTATTGCCTTTCTAATGGTTATAAAATTCAAAGATACGGCTAATATTTGAATTTTTTCTTATTTTTGCCACGCAAAATAACTGAAAACAATAACACAAAATAATACAGGAAATGCAACAGAGTATTGAAACTTACAATTTCTCAGGCAAAAAGGCTATTGCCAGAGTTGATTTTAACGTTCCATTGAATGGTGATTTCAAAATTACCGACGACACCAGAATCCGTGCAGCAATCCCTACCCTCAAGAAAGTTCTTGCAGGTGGCGGTGCTCTTATTCTCATGTCACATCTTGGCAGACCAAAAGGGGTTACAGACAAATACTCCCTAAAACATATCATCTACAGAATTGAGGAGTTGCTTGGTACAAAAATCCAGTTCTGCGACGACTGCATGAAGGCTCAGAAGGCTGCTGCTGCACTTAAACCTGGCGAGGTTCTTCTTCTTGAGAACTTGCGTTTCTACGCAGAGGAGGAGGGCAAACCACGCGGATTGGCAGAGGATGCAACTGACGAGCAGAAGAAAGAGGCCAAGGCTCAGGTTAAAGAGAGCCAGAAGGAGTTTGTAAAGACTTTGGCATCATACGCAGACTGCTACATCAACGACGCATTCGGCACTGCACACCGTGCACACGCCTCTACAGCACTTATTGCAAAATACTTCCCTAACGACAAGATGTTCGGTTACATTATGGAGGGTGAGATAAAGGCTATTGACAAAGTTCTCCACAACGGCGAGCACCCTGTAACTGCAATCATAGGCGGTGCAAAAGTATCTTCAAAGATTGGCATCATTGAGCACCTGTTTGACGTATGCGACAACATGATCATTGGCGGCGGTATGGTTTATACTTTCGTTAAGGCTCAGGGTGGAAAGATTGGACGTTCACTTTGCGAGGACGACCAGATGGAACTTGCATTGAACATCATCAAAAAAGCAGAGGAGAAAGGTGTAAAACTATACTTCTCCAAAGAGGTTGTAATTGCAGACGATTTCTCAAACGATGCAAATACCCAGATTGTAAACAACTTTGAGATTCCAGACGGTTGGGAGGGTATGGATGCCGCTCCTGCAACCCTTGCAGTTTGGGAGGAGGTTCTGATGAACTCTAAAACTATCCTTTGGAACGGTCCTGTAGGTGTATTTGAGATGCCTGCATTTGCAAAAGGAACCAACTACATTGCTGAGATCCTTGCAAAGGTTACTTCAGAGAAAGGTGCATTCACCCTTGTAGGCGGCGGAGACTCAGTTGCAGCCGTAACCCAGATGGGCTATGCCAACAAAGTAAGCTACGTTTCTACCGGTGGCGGTGCAATGCTTGAGTACCTTGAGGGCATTGAGCTTCCTGGCATCAAGGCTATCAGAGAATAATGACAAATCTGCATGCGTGCTTATCCTCAAATGTTTCAACGGGGATGGGCACGCATTTTTGTATTTATTGCATTTTTCTGCGGTTGGTAGTATCCCTGCGGACTGTGGTGACTATTTCCGTTACCATCTCCTTCAACTCCTGCAGGAACTGCCCGGCCTGATACTCCTTCCTTTCAATTTGACGAAGTTTCTTCTCCCAAATACCTGTAAGTTGGGCAGATTTCAGGAGTTCCTCCTTAATCAGCGCAATAAGTTCTATTCCGGTCTGTGTGGGATGGAGGTTTTTCCTCTCCTTGCGGATGTATTCTCTCTTGAACAGGGTTGCAATAATTGCCGCCCTTGTTGACGGGCGTCCTATACCGTTCTCTTTAAGGGCATCTCTCAACTCCTCATCATCTACAAGTTTTCCGGCGGTCTCCATTGCCCTGAGCAATGTTGCCTCGGTGTATGGCTTTGGCGGTTGGGTCCATTTCTCCTGCAGATCGGGCTTGTGCGGTCCGCTCTCTCCCACCTTGAACTCGGGTAGGGTTCTCTCGGCATCCCCTTCCTGCCCCTCCTCCTTCTCCTGCTGGGCACCCGGTTGTGCAAATACCACTCTCCATCCCTGTTCCAATATCTGTTTTCCCGACGTCTTGAACTCTATCCCATCCACTTTGCCCAATACGGTGGTAGTGGAGATTTTGCTGTCGGGATAAAAGGCGGCAATGAACCTGCGGGCAACAAGATCGAATACCTTCCTCTCCATATCCGAGAGGTTCTGCGGCTGCACTCCGGTAGGGATTATGGCGTGGTGGTCTGTTACTTTTGAGGAGTCGAACACTTTTTTGCTTTTGGGGAGTTTCTTGCCTCTGAGAGGTTGCAGCAGGTGCTGGTAATCTGCCAGTCCGTTGAGGATGCCTGCACATTTGGGGAAAATGTCATCACTCAGGTAGGTGGTATCAACCCTCGGGTATGTGGTTATCTTCTTCTCGTACAACGATTGTATGGTCTGCAATGTATCCTCGGCTGAGAAAGCAAATTTCTTGTTGCACTCCACCTGCAGGGAGGTAAGGTCGAACAGGCGCGGAGCATACTCTGTCCCCTTCTTGTGGGTTACGTCTGTAACTGTAAAGTCATTCTGCACCACTTTCTGCAGGAACTCCTCCCCCTCTTCCTTTGAGGTGAACTTTCCTTTTGCAGCGTTGAATACGGTATCCCTGTAGGTTGTCTTGAGTTCCCAATATGCCTGCGGCACAAAATTCTCTATCTCCAGATGGCGGTTCACTATAAGGGCCAGAGTAGGGGTCTGTACCCTACCTATAGAGAGGACCTCCTTGGGGCGGCCGTATTTGAGGGTATAAAGCCTTGTAGCATTCATCCCCAGCAGCCAGTCTCCTATTGCCCTGGCCAGGCCGGCCTCATACAACGGCTGGAACTCCACTTCATCTTTAAGATTGTTGAAACCCTCCTTTATGGCCTCCTCTGTAAGGGATGAAATCCAGAGTCTCTTTACAGGGCATTTGATACCGGCCTTCTGGAGCACCCATCTCTGTATAAGTTCTCCCTCCTGCCCGGCATCACCGCAGTTGATAACCATTTCAGCCTCCTGGACAATAGCCTCAATTGTCTTGAACTGTTTCTGGTATGTCTGGTTCTCTATGAGCTTTATTCCAAAGCGTGGGGGTATCATGGGAAGTTTGTATATATCCCACCCTCTCCACTGGGGAGTATAGTCGTGCGGCTCCTTGAGGGTACACAAATGGCCGAATGTCCAGGTTACCCTGTATCCGTTTCCCTCAATATATCCGTCCCTTTTTGTTGTTGCCCCAAGCACTTGCGCTATATCTCTTGCCACAGAGGGCTTCTCCGCTATACAGACAATCATAATCCCTCGCTTATGGTTTAAAAAGGCCGGTTAGTGTAACCGGCCTTATTGTGAAACAGTTTTTAAGTTTATAGACAGCATTATACTTATACTGTCATAATCTCTTTCTCTTTTGCTGCAATTATTTCGTCAATCTTCTTATTGAAAGCGTCTGTCTCTTTCTGGATTACAGCCTCTGCGTCTTTGCATACATCCTCAGGAAGACCCTCTTTCTGGAATTTCTTGTGGGCGTCAATTACATCGCGTCTGGCATTCCTTACACTTACCTTTGCAGTTTCACCCTCAGTCTTTGCCTGTTTTACAAGTTCCTTTCTGCGGTCCTCTGTAAGGGCAGGGATGTTGATTCTGATGGTTTCACCGTTGTTTGCAGGGGTAAAGCCCAGGTTTGCATCCATAATGGCTTTTTCAATGGTAGGGATAAGTTTCTTCTCCCATGGCTGGATAAGGATAGTCTTTGCATCAGGTGTGTTGATGCTTGCTACCTGTGGAAGCGGTGTGGCCGAGCCGTAATAGTCAACCATTACCGAATTGAACACTGCAGGGTTTGCCTTGCCTGCCCTGAAATTTCTCAATTCATCTTCCAAGTGCGCAATTGCCTTGTTCATTTTCTCTTTTGCCTGCGCAATACAATCTTTAGAAACACTTATTTCCATATCTGTAGGATTTAAAAATTACTTGTTTGAAACTACTGTGCCCACATTGCCTCCCTGCATGAGTTCATACAGGTTGTTCACCTTGTTCATGTCAAATACAATAATAGGCATATTGTTCTCCTTGCATAGTGCAAAGGCTGTCTGGTCCATAATCCTCAGGTTGTCTGCCAGAGCCTTGTCAAATGTAAGGGTCTCATATTTGGTTGCTGTAGGATCCTTCTCCGGGTCTGCAGTGTATACTCCGTCAACTCTTGTACCTTTGAGAAGGGCATCGGCCTCAATCTCACAAGCCCTCAATGCAGATGCCGAGTCTGTTGTAAAGAACGGGTTTCCTGTGCCGCCTGCAATGATGGCAACTCCACCGCGCTCCATTACCTCCTGAGCCTTCTCTTTTGCATAGTATCTTGCCATAGGCTCCATAGGAGTTGATGTGAACACCTCAGCCTCTATACCTTCAGATTTTATGCTCATTGAGAGTCCAATGCTGTTGATTACAGTTGCCAGCATTCCCATCTGGTCTCCCTTAACACGGCTGAAACCTTTCCCAACACCGGTAACACCTCTGAAAATGTTGCCTCCGCCAATGACAATGGCAATCTGCACACCGCTTTTTGCAACTTTGGCTATCTCCTTTGCGTACTGGCTCATCATATTTACATCAAGGCCAACACCTTTTTCGCCGCCCAGACTCTCTCCGCTGAGTTTTAACAATATTCTTTTATACTTCATAATTTTGCAATAATTGTAAAACAAAAGTAGCCAAAGATTATGAAAATTGCAACTAAGAGTTTATCTTTGTACTCCAAACGCGGGTTTCCGCACAACTTAAGAACTATTTAAATACAAAATTTGATATGGCTAATATCTTTACATCTTCTATCGGGAAGAAACTGATTATGAGTATAAGCGGTTTGTTCCTTATCGTTTTTATGTGCGTTCATGCTTTTGTCAACGGATTGTCACTTATCAGTGATGAGGCATTCAACGCAGGTTGTGAGTTCATGGCTTTGCCAGTAATCTCGGTTATGGTTCCTGTCCTTGCAGCAGGCTTTGTTGTACACATCATTTATGCATTCGTGCTCAACTACATGAACTACAAGGCTAGAGGTACTCAGAGATATGCTGTAGCAAACAAAGCCAAAACAGATGACTGGGCTTCAAAGAACATGTTGGTTCTTGGTATCATTGTTCTTGGAGTACTTGCATTCCACCTTACACATTTCTGGGCAAAAATGCAGTTGCCAATGTTCATGGGCGAGGAGTTTACTCATGATGGTGCTGCTCTTCTACGCCAGACTTTCAAACCTCTATGGGTTCTTATCATCTACATCGTTTGGTTTGTAGCACTTTGGTTGCATATGAACCACGGTTTCTGGAGTGCATTCCATACACTCGGCCTCAACAACAATATCTGGATGTGCCGCTGGAAAGTGATTGGAATAGTTGTTTCATCAATCATTGTATTGGTATTCATTGCAGTTGCAGTTAAAGCATACCTTGTAGCAAACGGAATTTGCTGCTGCTAAGGGACTATATAAACAAATCCATTATTATCCCGTCTGAGACAAAGAGTTTTTCAGACGGGATTCTTATTTTGTCCCCTTCCCTAACAAGGTTTCCCAGCCTTACATGGCGGTCAATCTCCCCCATGACATCTGCCAGTAATGCAGGGTTGAGAGTAGAAATGTCAACACCGTCAACTCTCCGCAAACTCAACATAATTGATTCATTGAACATATCTGCAGCAGAGAGTTCCTCACTCCCGACAATTTTACCCTGCCTGCCGGATGAAGCAGCAACCTCCCCCGCAGCATCATTGGAATAGTGGCGACACCATGCGGTAAGATTGCCCCCGTTCCAGAACCTGTGGGTGCCATTATATGAGTGTGCAGCAGGGCCAAGGCCAAGATATGGCTCTTTGGTCCAGTAGGAACTGTTGTGGCGCGAAACAAGGAGATTCCCGTTGGAATCCTTTGATGCAAAATTGGATATCTCGTATTGGGTGTAGCCGTTCTGGGCCAACATCCTCTGGAGCATTGTATATTGCTCCATACAGGTGCTGTCGGGAACAAGATCATACTCCCCTGCCTGAAGTTTCCGGTACAGGAGACTCCCCTCCTCTATGCTCATCTGGTATGCGGAAATGTGCTCCGGTGCAAGGGAGGCCATCTTCTCAATATTGCTCCGCCATTGCTCCATATCCAGCCCGCTGTAGCCGAAAATGAGGTCGAGACTTATATTGGAGAACCCCGCCCGTCTGAGGTTCCAGAACGCCGCCACCGCCTCCTCTCCCCTGTGCCTGCGGTTCATCCATGCAAGATGGGAGTCATTGAATGACTGTACCCCCATGCTCACCCTGTTGAAACCCGCTTTCTTGAGGGCTTGTGCGTACTCCAGGGTAATATCATTGGGGTTCACCTCTACTGTTGCCTCAATTGGGGTAAAATTGAATTCCTTCCGCAAAGTTGAAAGTATCAATTCAAGTTTGTCGGGAGGAAAAAGGGATGGGGTCCCTCCGCCAAAATATACCGTTTGCGGAAGAACCCCTATATTCCTGAAAAAGTCTTTTCTGTATTCTATCTCATTAAGCAGCGCTGAAACATACTTTTCCCTTAATTCCTTCCCTTTTACCGAGTAGAAATTGCAGTACACACAGAACTGGCTGCAAAAGGGGATATGTACATATATTCCTGCCACCAGGAGGAATTATTTCAACATAAGATCTACAGAACCGAGTTTTGCCTCAGTTGTATATGCCTCAACATTGTAAACACCCTTTACAAACTGCTCGCCGTAGTCGAAATAGATGCATACCTCAACCTCGCTGCCCTGGTAGTCAACCTCTCTTGATGCAGAGTAGATCATCTCCTCGCCACCAACGGTAAACATCTGCATAGGATTCTGTGTCATAAGGATTCCATCCGGACCTTTTACCCTCAGATAAACGAGTTTTGGACCTTTAGGGGCAATTGAGTTCTCAACAAGGTTAAGGCAAGCCTTAAGTTTTACAACTCTGCTGCTCCTGTCTGTCTGTTTGCCGTTGGCATTTACTCCAACAACGCTCATTCCCCTTCCTTTTATTATGGCACCCAGTTCAACCTGTTTGCCCAACTCCTCAGTTGTGGTCTTGAGTGTCTCATACTGGGTCTTGCTCTCCCTGGCCTGTTTCTTAGCCTCGGCTGCAGCAACCCTGAGTTCGTTGTTCAATGTATTGAGGGAATCAATCTGTTTGATGTAGCCCCTCATGATAGATCTCAAAGTACCGAGTTCCCTCTCATATTTCAAAAGTTTTGCCTTGTTGCTGGCCTCGGTCTTCTGTACCCTCTCAATAAGTTGCGCCACCTTCTCCCTCTCAAGCATAAGTTCTGCATTCAGGGTGTCGTTTGCAGTTGAAAGGTTTGCGTAATCGTTCTGAAGTTCAATCATCTGCGCAGTAAGGTCCTCCTTTTCAATTGTAAGGTCACCTATAATGCTGTTTCTGTCTATATATACATAAATGAGCACTCCCAAAAGGATCACGGCCACTGCAGAGAGCGCAATGATTATTTTCTTGTAATTCTGTTCCATAATAAACTAAATTTTTCTGTTCCGTGCAAAAATAACAATTTTTACTAAATTTGCGTGATTTATAGTTGTTATACTCTTATTTCTATATGAAAAACCTTGTTGCCGGCGTAGATATTGACGGTGTAATGACAACCTGCGCCCTTGTAGATGAGTTTGGCAAGATTTATGCCAAAGGGAGTTTCTCAACTCAAGACCATAAAGAATTCAAGAATTTTGTTGTAAAGCTGAGGGATGAAATCATTGCCCTCTCCTACAAACTCTCCATTCCCCACAACATTACTGCAGTGGGTATAGGTGCACCAAACAGCAACTACTATACTGGGGAGATAGAGAATGCTGCAAATCTTGCATGGAAAGGGAGGCTGCCTCTGGCTCAGGAACTGAGCGGCATTTTCAACAACAGGCCGGTTGTGGTTACCAATGATGCCAACGCCGCAGCCATTGGCGAGATGATTTACGGTGGGGCAAAAGGGATAAAGGATTTTGTGGTAATCACCCTTGGCACAGGTCTTGGAAGCGGTATTGTGGTTAACGGGAATGTCCTCTACGGGCACGACGGATATGCCGGAGAGGTAGGGCACATAATCATACAGAAAGACGGAAGGCCATGTGGCTGCGGGCGCAAGGGGTGCCTGGAATGCTACGTCTCTTCAAAAGGGGTAAAGAATACGGCATTGGAACTTATGGGTAGCAGTGACATGCCAAGCAAGTTAAGGAATATCCCTGCAGAGAAGATAAGTTCAAAAGATGTGGCAATGGCGGCAAAGAGCGGAGACCACATAGCAAAAAGGACATTTGAAATTACAGGCGAGATACTGGGAGAGGCTCTGGCAAACCTTGTTGCAGTTTCATCACCCCAGGCAATCTTCCTGAGCGGAGGTGTGGCAAATGCCAAGGAACTCATCCTCGCACCAACCCGCAGGGCAATGGAAAAGAACATACTGCCACTGTGGAAAGGGAGGGTAAAACTTGCACTCTCGTCGCTTGAATATGAGAATGCCCCAATTTTGGGTGCTGCAGCGCTGGCAATAAAGGAGATAGAGAAAAAGAACGTTGTTGTGGCAAGGAGAAAGATTTTTTAGGAACCTTTTATTTTAGAATTGTATATGAAATATTTTATCAGATCTGTAAAGTACCTGGTCTATTTCACAGTAATGTGTGGAATAATCCTTGTGCTTACTTTCCATTTTTCAGTAAAGCCTGAGGGGCTTACACTCATGGACATGTTGCTTGTTGACGGCTCCATCTACAAGATGCTCATATTTTTTGTAGCAGTGGCAGCAATTTATCCTGCCCTTGGTTTCCAGAAGAAAGAGGTATATGTCTCAAACTTCAAGGAGCATAAAAAGGAGATCATTGAACTGTTTGAGAACGCAAACTATGTTGTGGCATCTGAAAGTGCAACAACCATTTCATTCAAGTTGAGGAATCCTTTCCTCCGCCTTCTGCGCATCTGTGAAGATTATGTAACAATTGATTTCTCAGGCAACCCCATACTGATGGAGGGATTGCGCAAGGATATACTCCGTTTTTCCCGAGGCATTGAGTATATCTGCAGGAGCGAGGAGGAAAAATAGCCATACAACATTAACGTGATAACCAAAAACAGAATGAGTTCATATGAAAACAGTTAAGCAATACACAGATTCATTCAGCGCCAATTTAGCCAAGGGATTGCTTGAAAATGCGGGAATAAAGGCTGCCATTCTGGGAGAAAATACCAATGTGTGGGCAGGTGTGTACAACACAGACCTGCTCACCCTGGAACTTGTTGTAAGTGATGAGGATTACTCCGAAGCCTGCAAACTTATTGAAGCAGCCTCAAGTGCAGAGTAGAACTCTACACCAAATTTTCTGATTATTGGTTCCCGTAAGAATTTGTAAACGGGGACCTTTTCTTTTTTCCCCTTTTCAAAGGCACATTTGCAGATGCTCCACCTGTGCAGGTTCAGGGCCTGCACTCCGTTGGACAGGGTACTTATCCTAATTGGGTAAAGGGCACATGATATTGGCTTGCGGAATCCGCACTCCCCTTTGCAATATGCAAGTTCTGTAGCACAGAAGCAGTTGTGGTCCTTGTCAAAACTTGTGTATACACACTCCTCCCCGTTCACGAGAGGTGTTACCAGATCTCCGTCATGGTCCACAACCCCAAAACCCTGTTTGTGCAGGGCACCTATCCCCTCGGGGGTCATGTATTTGCGGTAATTGTCAAATTCCTTTCTGAAAGAGTCAACCTCTTCCCCCTCCAATGGGGCACCACTGTCACCTATAATGCAGCATGCTCCATGGCATTTCTCAAAATCGCATGCAAAGTACTCGGTAAGTATCTCGGATGAAACAAGACATCCGTCTATTTCAAATATAAAACTCCTGTCTCTGACAATCATATCCTATAAGTCAAAAAATTCTCTGATAAACTGGTTCTCCCTGAACAGGTTCTGTGTATTCACATCCTCTACAGTACCCTCCATTACAACTGTTATGTGGTTACCCCTGCGGTAAACCATATCTATAAACTGCTGGAAGTCCTTGGAAGTTATACCTGCAATCTCTGCAAGATATCCCGAATGCATGTCTTTGCCCAACAAATAGTTGTCAACAAACTTGTCAATCCAGTACCCGTTCCTCTCCATTGCAGATACCACCTCTTTCTGGAACTTCTTCTTCACACGTGAAAACTCCTCCTCAGAGATGCCGTTATATACAACCCCCTTGAGTTTTGAAGCCATTATGTCAAGTATCTCCTGCACACCGGCACTGTCTGTCTCAAACTCAGACCTGCATATCATTATCTCCTCCGGATAAAGTTCTATTGATGTGTTTACACTGCTCTGCGGAGAGAGTTCCCTTATGGCTCCGTTGGCATACATCTCCCTAAGGTACTCCTCCAACAGGCCGCACATGGCCCTGTTGCGCTGGGTATTGGCCATTCCATAGGAGATTGTTACATCTACATACGATTTAGGTATCATCATCTGATGCAGGAAGCGGCGTTCCACAACCCCTTTTGCGGGATAATTTGGAGTGACAAACCAATCCTCGGTATCATGGGTAGTCGGGAGTGATCCCAGATATTTTACAATGTACTCCCTCATCTGCTCTACCGGGGCATTTCCTACAAATACAAACAGGAAGTCTGCAGGATTTTCAAGTCTCTTCTTTATGATTGACTGTATCCTGTAATAGTCCATCTGCTCTGCATAGGTCTGCGAGTATGCCGGCAGATAACGTTTATTGCTTGCATTGTAATACCTTACAGAATCCTCAAACACCTTCTTTGGCGAAAGTTTCCTGTAAAGAGCCTCAGAACTCTTCCCTTTCCGGTAGATGTCAAATGAATTGTAGTCGTCCTGGCGCTGTGTAAAACTCATGTTTATCAGGTGGAAGAATTTCTCCAGGCTCTCAACTGCCGTATATCCGTACATCTGCTCCATATAATCGTTTATGGAGACCTCCAGAGAAAGGTTGTTGTAAGCATAAAGTTTCTCCCATGTAGATCTTGGGAGCCCCCCTATTGCACTCAAATTTGCTATGTCGCTTATGTAAAGGATGAGGTCCCTTGCATAACTGCTCCTCTCAACAGAGAGCCCACCTTTGCTCACAGCCTTGAACGATATGGTGTCACCGGAACCCTCCACTCTCTTGAATATTGCCCTTACACCGTTTGAAAGCGAGAATACTGTTGACCCCGCAGCATGGTCCTCAACTTCGGTAACTATTGTAGCCTGCCTGTCTCCCGATATGTATTTGGGCCATGTGACTGTAGCATCCACACTTGCCATGTAATCCGATTTTGCAAGGGAATTGAGGAAAGTGTTCTGTATCCTCTCTACCGAAAGGGCCTCTATACCGTCAACCTTCGGCATACGGCATGATATCACCACACCCTCCTTCTGGCCCAGAAGAGCAGTTGCATATTTGTTCAGTTGCTCCAGCCTCAACTGGTCTGAGAAGAGGATCTCTTTCATTATCTCAAAATGCATCTCAATACTTGCCAGTGAGTACCCTCTGAGATAATTGTCCTGCACCCTCTCCATAAACAGGGTGTTTGGCTGGCTGAACCTGTTGTCATAAACGGTTTCCAACTGCTTGTAATGTATGTCCCTGCGGTTGCGGAACTCCTGATAATTGAACCCGCTGCGGGCAATCCTGTTTATCTCGCCGCTCATGAACGACAATGCAGAATATACCGCTCCGGGCAATGTTTCAAACGATATCTCAAATGTCTCCAGGTTTGCCATATCCATAAACTTTCCTCTCCTTATCTGCACATTGGAGATTGGGAGGTTCTGCTTTACAATTCCGCTCTGGAGCCTCTGAAGAAGGAGGGCAGATACAGACTCGTCGAGATAGGACTCTATGTACGGCACACTGGTCTTCCTGTATTTTGCAAGGAGGGGAACCCTCTGGAAACTTATTGATATGGTTGTCTTGTCATACTCAGGGTCGGTGCCCATAACAACCTCTGTCCCTTTCACCATCTTGGGCTTGTAGTAATTCCTCTTCTCCCCTTTCAACGGTTTTGGAATAGTTGCAAAAATAGACTTTATCTGGGTCTCTACTTTTGCCGGATCAATATCACCTACAACAAATACAGCCTGCAGATCCGGTCTGAACCAGTTGTAATAGAAATTCCTCAACTCCTTTGAGGAAAAAACCTTCATCTTGTTTATCTGCTGTGGGGTAATGGCATCTGCATAAGGGCTTCTGGGATAGAGTTGTGCAAGAATCTGCGCATCTACCCTGCTCTGCGCATCACACTGCTCTGCCAGGGATTTCCTAAGCATAGGCATAGCCCTTGAGATATCCTCCTCATCTATGTTTATTGATGCCATCCAGTTATAGAGGATAAGGAGGGTGGAGTCCATAGTGTTCTGGTTGGTTACCGGAACATGATTTATTGTATATACCGTTTCATCTGCCCCAGTCTCAAAAATGATATCCTTTGAACTAACTCCCAGCGAGTTCAGATACTTCACAATTGTGGAGTCTGTAAAGTTCCTGGTACCCCTTACCGAGAGGAGTTCCAGCATCTTTCCCATACCCTTCTGGTTGCCTTTTTCCACAACAGTACCAACTTTCTGTGCTATGGCAAAGTTTGCATACCCCTTCTCCGCCTGGTTCTTCACCACGTAATATGTAAGGCCGTTGGCCAACTTTCCGCTCCTTATTCTGGGATCGTCGGGAAGAGTCTGCACATCTGGGGTCTGCCCCATAATTGCTGTGCTGCAGAGAAGTATTGCCAGAGATGACAAAAAGAGGCATAATTTTTGCTTCATATCCATTGCTGTTTAACTGATGGCTAAAATGCAAAAATACAAACTTTCAATCTCTTTTTTGTTTGTAGGTGTATTTTTTTTATTTTTGCGAGACTAACCGGACAATATTAACAATAAAAACATAAACTGAAATGAAAAAAATTGCTAAACTTTTTGCTGTTACTGCAATTGCACTTTCTGTAAGCGTTGCAGTGAATGCACAGGATCTGACACAGGCAACAGAATTGTACAATACTGCTGCAACCGCTTTGAACGAGGGTAACCACGCTGCAGCACTGGAGAATTTCCAGAAGGCTCTTTCTATGGCAGACGCTCTTGGTGAGGAGGGTGCTACACTTGCTACAGACTGCAAGAACATTATACCTAAACTATATCTTCAGATGGGTAAAGAGGCTGCAAATGCAAAAGATATGGACAAGGCTATTGAACTTTTGGCACAGGCACAGAAACTTGCAACTGAGTATGGCCAGCCTGAGGTTGCTGCAGATGCAAAGGACCTTGTTCCTCAGATCTACATTGCAGATGGTAATGCCCTTTTGAACGAGAAGAAATTTGCTGAGGCTGCTGCCGAGTACCAGAAAGCCATTAACCTTAACGGCGAGAACGGCGTTGCATGGTTGAGACTTGGAATGTGCAAAGCCAACACAGGTGATACTGAGGGTGCTGTTGCCGCTTTCACCAAAGCAGGTGAGTTCGGGCAGAAGGCTGCTGCAGACAAACAGTTGGGCAACATGTATGTTAAGGCTACTGCTGCTGCATACAAGGCTAAAAATAATGCTGCAACCCTTGAGAATGCACTTAAGGCTGCTGAGTACGGAAACACCAAGGTAAACATCTACGGCGGTATGGCTGCATTCAACCTTAAGAAATATGACCAGTGCATCTCACTTCTTGAGGGTGACACTTCTGTAAATGCCAGATATTACCTTGCAAGAGCATATGAGGCTAAAGGCAACAACGCCAAAGCTTGCGAGAACTACAAGGCAATTGCATCTGACAAGAACTTTGGAGCATACGCAACCAGCAAAGTTGGCACACTATGCAAATAGAACTGGAGCTGCTTGCTCCGGCAAAAAATAAAAGTATCGGCATTGCAGCAATAGACTGTGGTGCCGATGCTGTATATATTGCAGGCCCTAAATTTGGAGCACGTGAGGCCGCCGGCAACAGTATCTCTGACATTGCAGAGCTGGTGGACTATGCCCATAAATTTGGGGCTAAAGTATTCATGGTGGTGAATACAATCCTGTATGAGGATGAACTCCAACAGGCCCGTGAGACCATTATTGAGGCACACAGGATTGGCTGTGATGCCATTATTGTACAAGATCTTTCCATTCTTGAGATGGACCTCCCCCCTATTGAGCTCTATGCCTCAACCCAGACAAACATAAGAACCGTTCAGCAGGCACGGTTCCTGGAGTCGCTGGGATTCAGCAGACTTATCCTGGCAAGGGAGTTGAGCCTGCAGCAGATTGCCCAAATAAAGGATGCGGTAAATGTTCCAATAGAGACATTTATCCATGGGGCTTTGTGCGTGAGTTACAGCGGCCAGTGCTACATGAGCCAGAAGATAACGGGGAGAAGTGCCAACAGAGGGTGCTGCGCACAGGCATGCAGGAACAACTACACCCTTATTGACAGTACAGGCAAAGAGGTGAGGTACTCCAACGGGACACCGGTGGCTAAGGATGCACCAATACTCTCCCTTAAGGATTTCAATTTGAGCGGACACATTCCTGAACTTGTAGAGGCAGGTGTGACCTCCTTCAAAATTGAGGGACGCCTTAAAAACGAGTCATACATTAAGAATACCGTACTGCTGTACCGCCGCAAGATTGATGAGTTTCTGGAGAGCAATCCAAAATATTGCAGGGCATCATACGGCCGCTGCACAGGAGGATTCACCCCAGATCCGGCGGCAACATTCAACAGGGATTACACTACCCTGTTCATAGAGGGGAAGCGCGGGAAATGGAACAGCAGCAACGGAGCAAAGTACCTTGGAGAGTTCATAGGGACCGTGAGCAGTTGCGGCACCAACAGATACGGCCAACTCCACTTTACATACAAGTCTGCATCCGGCGCCACAATAAACAACGGAGACGGGCTCTGCTTTGTAACTCCAAAAGGGGAGATTCTTGGAGCCAGGGCAAATACCTGCAACGGCAACATGGTGGCCACAACCGAGAAACTGGATGTTCCCGTTTCTTCCAGACTGTACCGCAACTACAATATCCTGTTTGAAAAGGAACTTGAGAAAAATCCTCCACGCAGATGCATTTATGTAGACCTGTACATCTCATCCTCCCCGGAAGGTCTGGCTGTAAAGGCCTGCACTCAGGAGGGAATTGAAGTGACCCATATTGTAGGGGAGCGTGGAGATATTGCCCAGAATCCTGCACTTGCCGCTGAGAATATCAGGAAGCAGTTGGGCAAAAGTACAGACATCTTCAATTTCTGTGTGCAGCAGGTTGAACTGGAAGAGATACCTTTCTTCCCCGCATCAACATTGAACGGTATAAGGAGGGAAATTGCACAACTGCTGCTACAAAAGATAAAGGAGACTGTATCACACAACAGGGAGAGGGCGGCACAGGATTTCATAGCCAACAGAAAGAATAAATCTCCGCTCCCTGTAAAGGAGGAACTTGACTACCTGGCCAATTGCTCAAACTCCGTATCAAGGGGGCTGTACTCAAAACTTGGTGCCATAGAAGTGGCTCCTGCATATGAAATTCAGCAACAGCCCGGTGCAGAACTTATGCGTACCAAATACTGCATAAAATATGAATTGGGACTGTGTCCGAATTATGCTGCAAAATGGTCTGCGGACAAGGGCTACAGGAACAACCTGGACAAAGTGACCTTCAAGGAACCGCTCTTCCTCCTCAACGGAAAGAACAAATTCCGTCTTGGATTTGATTGTGCAAACTGTGAAATGTTGATTATTGGATAAAAAAATGTAACTTTACACAATGCCTTATTCTGATATTTTGGGACATAGTGAAATTGTTGCAAATTTGCGCAACATGGTGGACTCCGGAAGGGTGCCCCATGCTTTGCTGTTTACAGAAAAGGCAGGGTACGGGGCACTGCCGCTTGCCATGGCAACCCTTGCCCACATGTTCGGGAACGACCCTAAAGTAAAGAAACTTGTCCATCCCGACATCCATTTCACCTTCCCCATAAACACCTCAACCCTTACAGGGGGGGACAAGAGAGGGGAAGTTGGACAGTTTTACCCGCTATGGAGAGAACTGGTTGCCTCCAATCCATATTTTGGAGAGGAGCAGATGTACAGGGCATTTGGAATGGAGAACAAATTCGGAACCATAAGCGTTGCTGAAGCAAACTCCATAATGAGGGTAATGAGTTTGAGTTCGTACGAGGGTGGAGCAAAGGTGATGCTCATAATGTTTCCCGAAAGGATGACACCCGATTGCGCCAACAAACTGCTGAAAAACCTTGAGGAACCGCTCAGCGGCTCATATTATTTTTTAATTTCGCACAATCCGGAAAAGATTATCCCCACAATCCTTTCCAGATGCAGGATTATTGAGGTTCCTCCTATTGAAGCACCTGTTCTTGAAGCGGAGATTGCCGGAAGGTTCAACCTGCCGCAACAAGAGGCATCCTTCTGGGCAAAGTGCTCCGGGGGAAGCATGGGAAAGGCAATGGAACTGATTGCCCGTGAAGAGGAACAGAGCGACAACTACAATGTGTTTGTCTCCATACTGGAGAATGCGCTGAAAAGGGATCTGTGCGCCCTCATTGACATTTGGGAGCAGATTGCCTCATACGGCAAGGAGAAGCAGAAAGGGATATGCATTGAAGGTGGGGAAATTTTAAGGAAACTCTACATGATAAGTCTCGGGATGGAAGAACTCTCGTATGCATCTGCAAAAGAGCGGAAACTGCTTGAAGATTTGTCGGGAAGAATAAAAAAGGATTTTTACCGGAAAGGATACACATATCTCAACAATGCACTGGAGTGCATAGGGAGCAATGTGAATCCCAAATTCATTTTCTGCGATTTATGCAATCGCATTTACTATAACATATAACTATGGGAACAAATAAAGAATATGATTGCCAGAGAGGTTGTGAAAAGGAGATCAATGGGCAAGGTGAAATAAATTGCACATACAAGAGGAGTTGCTGCAAACTTGGCGTTTTCAACTGGCTTGAAGGGATTACCCAGGAGGATCTGAAGGATCTGTTTGAGGTGAGGTTCAAGAATACCAGAAAACTTATTTTCCGCAATGCCTGTGAACAGAACCTGAAGATTGGGGATATTGTTGTGGTTGAGGCACAGAACGGATATGATGTGGGAATAATAACCCTCGCAGGCCCTATAATTGCAAACCAACTCAAACGCGACCGCATAGACCCTACAACATACGAATTCAGGAAAATCTACCGCAAGGCACGCCCTGCCGACATAATAAAATGGCAGGATGCCATAGCCCGTGAGCACAAGACAATGATCCGCTCCCGACAAATGGCGGCAGCCCTGCAGTTGAACATGAAGATTGGTGATGTGGAGTTTCAGGGAGACGGCACCAAAGCCATTTTCTACTATATTGCAGATGAAAGGGTTGACTTCAGGCAACTTATAAAGGACTTTGCAGAAGAGTTCCGCATAAGGATTGAAATGAAGCAGATTGGTGCAAGACAGGAGGCCGGCCTCATTGGTGGCCTTGGAGTGTGCGGACAGGCACTGTGCTGCTCAAGATACATGAACAACTTCCAGTCCATAACCACACAGGCAGCCCGTTGCCAAGACCTTTCGCTCAACCCTCAGAAACTGGCAGGCCAGTGCGGCAAACTCAAATGCTGCATCAACTATGAGGCATCTGTATATGTAGATGCCCAGGCAAAAATGCCTAAAGTTACCGAGCCGCTCCAGTTTGAGGATGGTGAGGCATTCCTCATGAAGACCGACATCCTCAAAGGGATGATGTGGTTCTCGTACGATCCAAAGAGCATGGCCAACATGATTGCCCTGGGCAACAAGGAGGTTAAGGAGATTATTGCCCTGAACAAAAAAGGGGTAAAGGCACCTTCACAGATGCAGAACAACCTCGCCGACAAGAGTTCCGAGTTTATGAGTGCAGCCGGAGAGGAGAGCATTTCACGCTTTGACAACGACAACAGGAAGAAGAGAAGGCAACGCAACCAGGAGAAACCACAGCACCGCAAAGAGAAAGCGGAAAAGGCTGAAAATGTGGACAGGCAGGAGAATGTGGAGAAAGAGGGACACAAAGAGCACAGGGAACACCGCGAGCGGGAGCGTAACGACCGCAACCGCAGAAACCGTGGCCCAAGAGAAAACAGGGAGAAGAAAGGAAAGCCACAGAACAACGGAAATGAGGCTTAAGGGAATTATTGCACTTGTTGCTCTCCTTGCGGGAGCCACAGGTTGCACACAACCTGTAAATGACTTCTCATACATAAACCTCAACCGTCTGGAGGGGTGGAAAGACAACACGGAACTAACCCTCAATTTTGACATTGTTGACACCACTGGTGCCTGTGAAATTTACCTTGCCGGTGAAATGGCAATAAAGAGGAGCATTGGAGAGAAAAAGGGATATCCATTAAATCTCACCTTCATTGCTCCCGACAGCACCAGATATTCAGACTCCATCATCCTTCCCCTGCATGTAAAGCAGGGAGGGGGTGTATCCACAACATACCACGGAGTAAAATATATAGAGTGGCCATACAGAAAGAACATATACAACAGCAAACCGGGCCAATGGAGAGTTGTAATTGCCAAAGCAGACACAAGTGAAGACTACAGCAACATCATTGGAATGGGGATATACTGCAAACAGAGAAAACCATGAGTTCAAAAGACAAACTTAGGAAATTTAGGGAGAACGAGACTTTCGGATGCCTCTACCAACCCGCTACTGAGGAGGTGTTGGGCAAGGACTACTCATTGAAAGGACAATGGCACAGCAAAGTGTTCGGGAACAACAACCCCATCACCCTTGAACTGGGATGCGGAAAAGGGGAATACACCATAGCCTTGGCAAAAATGTTTCCCAACAGGAATTTCATTGGAATAGACATAAAGGGGGCCCGTCTGTGGAAAGGGGCAAAACAGGCAGTAGAGGAGAAGATGCCAAACGTGGCATTCATCCGCACCAGAATTGAGTTCATAGAATCCCTCTTTGCAAAAGATGAGATAGAGCAGATTTGGATAACATTTGCAGACCCCCAACTCAAGAGGGAGCGCAGGAGGCTCACAGGACCTATGTTCCTGCACCGCTACCGCAACTTCCTCCTTCCCGATGGCATCATAAACCTCAAGACCGACAGCCGCTTTTTGCATGAATACACCCTTGCCTGCGCACAGCAGAACAACCTTGAGGTGCTTGAGGCAAATACAGACATTTACGGCAGCGGCAGGGCAGATGAAATACTCTCAATCCGCACCTTCTACGAGGCCCACTACATAAAGAAAGGATTGCCTATCACATACATGGCCTTCCGGATCAACAACCCGGGCCAACTCATCTCCCCTGTATGGGAAGAAGACCGCTGGTATGAAGAAGAGATTGCCAGCCACGGATTTGTACCGGCAAACAAAGGGTAATCCCTCGGCGGGAATGCTCCCTCTGCGGGAATGCTCCCCCTGCGGGAATGCTCCCCCCGGGAACAAATCCCGGCCAAAATGTTCCCCAACAGGAGGAAATTGCCACTCCGGGAACATATCTGCCCCGAAATGTTCCCCAACTGCAAAAAAAAACACATTCCGGGAACAAAACTGCCCCGGAATGTGCCTTATACGAAGATGATATCTTTTGTCGGGAAGGGGATATTATTTGATTACACCCAACTCCTTGCCAATCTTTGTGAATGCGGCAATTGCCTTGTCCAAATGCTCCCTCTCGTGTCCGGCAGAGATCTGAACACGGATACGGGCCTGGTCCTTAGGAACTACAGGGTAGTAGAAACCTACTACATAAATACCCTCGTCCAGAAGTTTCTCGGCCATCTGCTGTGAAAGTTTTGCATCGTAAAGCATTACTGCACAAATTGCACTCTGGGTTGGTTTGATATCAAAGCCTGCTGCTTTCATCTGGGCTACGAAATACTCTGTATTTGCATGCAGTTTATCCTGCAACTCGTTTGTGCGGGCCATCATGTCAAACATTGCGCAGCCTGCAGCAGCAACCATTGGAGGTATTGAGTTTGAGAAAAGGTAAGGGCGTGAACGTTGGCGCAACATTGCAATAATCTCTTTCTTACCTGTAGTGAAACCACCAATAGCACCTCCGAACGCCTTGCCAAGGGTACCTGTGATGATCTCTATCTTGCCCCTGAGGTTATGAAGTTCTGTTGTACCTCTACCTGTCTGGCCTACTACACCTGCTGAGTGTGACTCATCAACCATTACCATTGCATTGTATTTCTCTGCAAGTGCGTGGATTTTGTCAAGAGGGCAAACGTTGCCGTCCATAGAGAATACGCCATCTGTTACGATAACCCTGTATCTCTGGGCCTGGGCCTGTTTGAGGCACTCCTCAAGCTCCTCCATGTTTGCGTTTGAATACCTGTAGCGTTTTGCCTTGCAAAGTCTTACGCCGTCAATGATAGAAGCGTGGTTGAGGGCATCCGAGATAATTGCATCCTCCTCTGTGAACAACGGCTCAAATACGCCACCGTTTGCATCGAAACATGCTGCGTACAAGATTGTATCCTCTGTACCGAAGAACTCTGCAATTTTCTGCTCCAACTCCTTGTGAAGGTCCTGTGTTCCGCAGATGAAACGTACGCTTGACATTCCAAAGCCCCTCTCATCCAAGGCTTTCTTGGCTGCATCAATAAGTTCCTGATTGTCTGAAAGGCCCAAATAGTTGTTTGCACAGAAATTAAGCACATCCTTGCCTGTGCTCACCTTAATTGCGGCTCTCTGTGGAGAGACAATTACCCTTTCATTCTTGTAAAGGCCGGCCTCCTCAATCTCCTTGAGGGTGGTCTGCAAATAAGACTGGAAATCTGTATACATAATTCAGTTTCTATATTAGTTTAATTATTTTTGTAGTAATCCTTCAATTTATTCATATCTAGGGAAAGCAAATACAAAGTGACCATGTTTTCCGGAGGAGGCAATACCATCGGTTTAAAGGTTATCCTTTCCAATATGTTCCGTTCCAACTCAAATAGTCTGTCGGGATTGAGATTCCTGAAAAATTTTATGTTCTGGAACCTGAAATAGATCAATCCTACTTCATTATTGCTGTCCATTCCAATGTATATGTTAAAAAAATCCCGCCCATAGAGCGTCAACCAGTCATTTATTGTATACTTATTTGTGCCATCCTTCTCCGCCATCCAATCTGACACACCAAAATCCACACTTCTCAGATACTTTTTCAGATCCCGCTGCATTTTTCTATACTCTTTCTTGGCAAACACCCGAGTAAAGGCTCTATAAAGCTGTTCCTCAGCATCTGTATCCAAAAATGAATTGGTACGGCCTTCATATGGCCACCTCACATCGATCAAGCTATATACTGCATCATTAAAAGTGGCGAAATACTCCTTATTGATTATACCTATCACATCTGCAGTTATATACAGGAGATTATACTCGGTGCTAACACCTGCTATTATTAACGTATCTATTTGTCCTGAAGAACTTTTATAAAAATAAGATTCTGATGAATGATGTATAAAATTCTCAATGTTAATCACGCTGGTACCACTTTGTTGTCCATACATGGATAAAACAACAAGTAGCGATAGTATGATTGGTATAAATCTCATTAATAAAACAATTCAACAAACTTCTTAATCTGCTCATATATTAAGGGCTTCTTAAGAGTCAACTTATCGTATGGAGGAACACAGCCTCTACCCGATTGGAAAGCCGAAATAAATTTATCTATACAAACTGTATCTGCCGGATTACTTAATATATCCCGTATTGTCACCATCCAATCACCCAATCCAAACCCTTGCAAATACACTTTATCAAGCCCATAAATGTTTCTCTGAGCCAAAAATTCTGCGATTACTGCTATAATCTCAGGATTCTGCTCATCACTTATTATTGAATTAGGGTAATTAATTTTAAACCAGGCATGCGACAGTTCATGATATATTCCACCAACTGATATTCCCCCATTAATATATTTTATTATAAAAGAATCGGCATCTCTATCATATATGAAAGTCATTTGCGCATTATTTGGCAAAACATTGACATAAACAAACTCTATTGTACTACCAGATAAATAACTAATCAATTTCTTTAACGTGGTATCATTCAGCATCTGTTGCAACTGATTTTCTATCTCGGTCATGCCTGTTGTATCTCTATACACTATATTGCTGGAAACAGTTGAAACATACTCTGGAACAAGCGCCATACTCCCACCTCCAGGGAACTTTGGAGGCAACTCTGTAACTTGCTCCCTCAAACCATCATTTCCAACTTCCCAACATACTGTTTCTATACTATAATTAACATTACTTATTTCAACTATGGTTGAATTGTTATAAGTCCATTCCGTATACGTAATGGTTAAAATATCCTCACATTCCAATTTGGGACTTGCCTTTGTTACTGAATTTTTGACTCCTCTTTTAAATTCCTGTATATAACCATTATCCACAGTATATGAGCAAAAAGGATCTCCATTCAAATAAAAGTATTTAATATCACCCGAAAAATCCAAGTTAATCTTACTATAGCAATCATCCAGAGTCGCACCATGCGAGTTATAATACTCCTCCGATGGGACAATATACATTATAAAACCTCTATACACATCATCTTCCTTATTATATTCAATGATAAGCCTAGTTATATTTCTATTAATCTCATCATTCCCAATATTATTCCCTTTACTTAAGAACACTCTTTCCCTGAAGAAGGATAAAGGAACATCTACGACAGATGTAAATCTATTAGATTCAACAACTGCATCTTCCCATATCGGCAACCAAGAATCAGATGATTTAGTAGTGTTGACATTTGTTCCATACCACTCTATCGCAGACAAGATAATCCTTTCTTTCTCATTGCAATCCTCTTCTCCCAAACATAATTCATCATCAATCGAATAGCATGATGTAAGAAGACTCAGCAAAATCAAACCTAATAATTTATATATAGATTTATTACTTTCCATATTCATACAATGTGATTACTCACAAATATAGCAATTTAATGCATAATCGGCTTTGCCTTTAACAATTATTCTCCTCAATCGCACAAAATAGTTTCTTATTTGTTTCAATTGCGATGGCAAAATTGGATATTTCCATTTTTTGGAGTATTTTAGCAAGACTTTTGAATTTATAACAATAAAAAATAAAAATTATGGCACTAGAGATTAATGATTCTAACTTCAAAGAGGTAGTTCTTGAGAGTGAGAAACCTGTATTGGTGGATTTTTGGGCAACATGGTGCGGCCCATGCAAGGCAATTGGCCCAATTATTGATGAGGTTGCAACAGAGTTTGAGGGCAAGGCTGTTGTAGGAAAATGCAATGTTGATGATGCAGCAGATGCTCCTGCAGAGTATGGTATCAGAAACATCCCTACACTATTGTTCTTCAAAGGCGGTGAGGTTAAGGACAAACTTGTGGGTTCTACCAGCAAGGCTGCAATAGTTGAGAAACTCAACGCTTTGCTGTAATCCGGCTCCTTTTTTTCAATAATAATTAAAAACGCAATTTATGAAGAAGGTTCTTTTACTTGTAACGGCTTTCCTGCTATTTTCAGTTCAGGGTTTTTCACAGTTTGGTATCAAAGGCGGCCTTAATTACAACAGGCTGTCAGATATTGACATACAGGCTCTTGACCAGAATGTAGATAATTCCACAGGTTTTAATGTGGGTATCTTGTACAAGTTTAAAGTTCCTGTAGTGGGTCTGGCCATACAGCCCGAACTCGTATATAGCCAGACTTCCTGTGATTTTGGCCCAATAATGTATGGAGGAGCTTCACATCATGGTGATCTTGAAGTTAGGAACCTCATACTACCTGTAAGCCTGCAGATGGGAATGGATCTCATACTGCTGAGACCTTTCATTCAGGTTGCCCCATACATAGGCTATACGCTCTCTTCTTCAAACAGTGTTGACAATCTCAAGTTTGATGCTGAGAAATTCAAGTACGGTATAGGAGTGGGAGCAGGTATAGACATCTGGAAACTCCAGATAAGCGGCAGATACAATTGGGAACTGAACAGCGTGGCCGATTTTGAGTGGAACGGTTACAAATCACTCAAAGGTGGCAAGAACAAAGGGTTTGAACTTTCAGTAGCCTTCTTCTTCTAATTTTTTTCAGATGAGACTTGACTTGGTAAAACAGGAACTGGCGCAGGACTGGAGCAGTTACGGGGAAGCCCTCAAAAGGGCTCTTGCCCATGACAACAGACTCCTTTCCAAATTGAACGGGTACATTATTGATACGGCCGGAAAACAACTCCGCCCTGTGTTGTGCCTGCTCGCAGCCCAGGCCTGCGGAAAAGTCTCACAAATGAGTTATGAGTGTGCCGCTGTGTGTGAAATAATACACACAGCCACACTTTTACATGATGATGTGGCCGACAACGGAGACATGAGAAGGGGTGTCCCTACGGTAAAGGCCGCATTCAGTCCGGCTGCTTCTGTCCTTACAGGCGACTACTGGCTTGCAAGGGGAATGTATCTGCTGATCAATAACTGCAACAATGAAATCCTTGGGCACTTTACCAAAGCCCTCCACGACCTCTCCGTAGGTGAGATAATACAAATGGAAAAGGCGGAGGAACTGGATACCACCATGGAAGATTACTACAGGATCATTGAGTGCAAGACTGCCAGCCTCTTCATAGCGGCTGTAAAGAGCGGCGCCATTTCTGCCGGAGCCACCCAGAAAACCATTGACAAAGTATCCGACTATGCGTTCCACCTTGGGCTTGCGTTCCAGATGAGGGATGACATCTTTGACTACTCCCCTAAGATGGATACCGGAAAACTTGCCGGAGCAGACATAAAGGAGCGCAAGATTACACTGCCGCTCCTGTGTGCCATGGAGGCAAACCCTCAGAAAGGTGAGCAGATAAGGAAACTTATAGACGGCATTGAGAATACAGTAACCAAAGGTGAGGAGATTACCGAGTCCGATGCACTCATCATTGGCAAGGTAACTGAATTCATCAATGAATATGACGGCATAAACAAGGCGCAGCAAATTCTGGAGAAGCATATATCAATTGCCATTGAATCAATCTCAACTCTCCCTGAAAGCCGCGCCAAACAGAGGCTTGTTGAGTTGGCTGAATACGTAGGCAAAAGGAATTCATAATGCTGTTTGAGATTTTCATAGATGCTGTTGCCATCCTCATGGCATTGGCTGGCATTGCGGGATGCATCATACCTGCAATACCGGGCCCTCCTCTTACATACGCATCTATCCTCCTAATGTATCTGTTCAACAACCAGAATTATGCCATTACCGGCAAATTCCTGCTTGTATGGATTGTGATAGTTGCAGCAGTTACCATTCTGGATTATGTGGTACAGCCCTATTTTACAAAAATTACCGGCGGCTCCAAACTCGCAATAAGGTATTCAATAGCAGGAATGGTTGCCGGAATGGTCTTCTTTCCCCCTTTCGGGATTATTGCAGGATCATTCATTGGTGCCCTCATTGCAGAATTTGTGGTAAACAAAAAACCCCTCCAAAACTCCCTGCTTGCAGCATTTGGAGCCTTTTTGGGGTTCATTTTCGGTACCGGGCTCAAACTTGCAGCCTCGGTAACCATGCTTTACTACTTAATACGCTTTATCTTTTTCCCTGCCTGATTCTCAATTGAAAATTCCACATCTGTAAGAACGCTTCCCAAAGGTATGGTTTATAGGCTCCTTGAGGATTACTGTTGTACTGTCGGGAATATACAATCTTACTACAGGTATCTTTCCGGCAAATTTCTTTTCCTTTGAATATACATCCGGAACCAGTGTAACAAGCGAGTCCTTTAGAGTTACCGCTTCACCGGCCCAAGGCGTTCCCCTATACGGCGATATTATCTCCGTTTCAACATAAGGTACAGTAACATCCTGGGATCTCCTTATTAAAAGACGCGGATATGCGGCAAAACTGGTCTGTTTCCTCATACTGTTGTTGAGATAGAACATTCTGAGCCCCCAACGGGATGCTTCCATATTGAGTTTTGCCTGCTGCATACCGGGCGCCATTGGACACTCTACATATATTGTATCCTTCTCTCCCCCAAAAGAAAGTTTATCCTTATAGCCATCTCCCATATTATAATATGGGCTGCAGGCCTTTACAGAACATACAATGAATATGGAAGCAGAAACCATCCAAAGCAGGAAGAGCACCATCCCCGGCCTCCATGCAGGGGATTTGAACCTGAAGCACAACTGCATCCCGCCATACAGCATCCCCACACAAGGGAGCAGGAATGTAAGGATTCCAAATGCTTTGAGCCACAATGTACTCCCGATATCCAATACCATGAAATCCGGAATCTGAAGCAGGGATATTCCCATTGCAGCATCAAAGCCCACCAGAAGTACACCCAGTGCAAGTATCCCTCCGAATCCCATTACTGTAAGGATTACCCCAACACTGAAACATATTATCCTCCACAAAGTAGAGAGGAAAGAACCTGTAACCTTTGTACCGGTCTGCCACATTTCACTCCCCACATTCCTGGCCCCCTGGGCAAACTTTCTGTGTATCTGGTCAACATTCTGCGCCTCCCCCCTCATCTGGCATCTCTGGCTCACTGTCTTTGCTGCAGGAATGATTATCCACAATATGCAATAAGCGGCCAGCATGAACCCAACCCATCCCAAATCAATCCTTAAAACACTCCTCGCTATAGAGAATATAGGAGTGGTAATGAGAAATGAGACAGCAAGGAACAGCACCCTCACCCAAACCGCATCCATATTGAAATATGCTCCCAAACCGCTGCATACACCTGCAACAATTCCATTCTCAGTATCCCGATATATCCTCTTGCTAACCTTCTCTTCCCTCTCCTCCTCACCATCAATCTGGCTGGGACGCCCCAGAATGTCTATCACCTCCCTCACATGATGATACTGTACTACCGATTCCTTGCAACCCCTCTCAATGAGGAGTTCTGCAATCCTCTCCTCAATATCATCCACAACCTCAACCTCTCCCTCACCATAATGGTTCCTCAATTCATCAAGATATGACTCAAGAAGATCAAGAGCATCTTTCTCTATTACAAACGACACCCCCTGAAGGCTTACATTTACAACCTCTTTCATAACTATTTGCTTTTAATGTATTCTACAGAATCAACAACCTCTTTCCAGGCGGCATCCATCTCTTCAAGAGCTTCATGCCCCTTACCTGTAAGGGAATAATATTTGCGTGGAGGTCCCTGGGTGCTCTCCTCCCATCTGTAACTGAGCAGCCCCTGGTTCTTCAACCTTGTAAGAAGAGGATACAGTGTCCCCTCAACCACAATCATCCGGGCCTCCTTAAGTTCTCCAATCAAAGATGAAGCGTATGCATCCTTCCCCCTCAAAGTACTGAGAATACAATACTCCAGCACACCCTTACGCATCTGTGATTTTATATTGTCAACATTAGAATCAACCATAACCGCTATTTATTAGATGAAAACTTCCTTAAATTCTCTGCAGTCACCGGCAGCCCGAACAACTCGCATTTTTGTGCAGGGGTCTGAGCCAAAGGGGCCGCTATCCACAGGATAATATAAATCCAGAAACCTGCGGATCCCATAAACAATGCCACAACAAAAATAATCCTCACAAGGAGAATGTCCACATTCAGGTACAATGCCAGGCCTGAACACACACCTGCAATGGCCTTATTGCACGGATTGCGGTAGAATTTCCTTGTAGGCCTGTTTCCGCTCAGAATTTCTGACACAGGATCTGCACCACCTCCAGTATAGGGTTCCCCATCAGGCATCCCCAACTGTGAAATGACCTTCTCTACCATAACAATGTTAACCACATCCTTATAGGGAGTTACACCCTCGGAGAACAATTCTGCAATCCTCTCCTCAAGATCCTCCATTACCTCCTTGCTCTGGAGACCAAGTTTGCTCTGGCTTCTGAATGCATCCAGATATCTCTTAAGGGCAGAATAAGCATCTTCTTCCATAGCAAAACTTTTTCCTCCAATTCCAGCATTAATCACTTTTTTCATAGTCAATCACATTAGTGTCCGGTAAAAATTTATAAAAGTTCTTTGAAAATATTGAATGTTAGGTAGTTACAGAGGTTTTTGGAGCGCGCCGATTTGAAATTATCTTTGCCAGACTAACGTAGAATGGCATATGCATAAAGGAAAATAC
>SUYL01000032.1 GCA_015060445.1 Bacteroidales bacterium | reverse complement strand
TTTGTTCCAAGATGAGTTGTACATCAATGCAAATCACGCAAGTATGTAGAAATCAGAACAGTTGCCAACTCATTACCTCGTTCTTGAACTTTCCGCATAAACTTTTTATTCTTAGCGGATTATGAGATTATTCCAAAAATAACATTTATATTTTATTTTTTAATACCTTTGCTTCCCAATAAACAACCAACAGGAGGACTTGAGGTATGGCATATACAAAATTTGAACAGTTTGACGAACTCACAACACAGAAACTGGCAGAGCATTATCATGCAATTCTGGAACTTCTTGGGGAGGATCCGCAGAGGGAGGGCTTGCTTAAGACTCCTGAGCGTGTAGCCAAGGCAATGCAGTTCCTTACACAGGGGTATGATATGGATCCGGTTTCTATCCTGAAGCAGGCAATATTCCAGGAGGATTATCACCAGATTGTGCTGGTTAAGGATATAGAGATATATTCAATGTGTGAGCACCACATGCTGCCGTTTTACGGGAAGGCTCATGTGGCGTATATCCCCAACGGCACCATTACGGGCTTGAGCAAGATACCCCGTGTAGTGGATGCTTTTGCCCGCAGGCTGCAGGTGCAGGAGAGGCTTACAATACAGATAAGGGACTGCATACAGGAGACCTTGAACCCTCTTGGAGTGGCTGTTGTAATAGAGGCTGCCCACATGTGCATGCAGATAAGGGGAGTACAGAAACAGAACTCTGTAACCACAACTTCTGCCTTTACAGGGGCTTTCCTCAAGGATATCAGAACCCGTGAAGAATTCATGAGGCTTATTGGTGTAAGTTTGCATTAAAAATCAGTTGATGATAATATTTTGGGGTCACCGGATGGTGCCCCTTTTTTTGTTGTGGGTAAATGTGTATCTTTACAGAAATATTGTTTTATTGATATTGGAAATATGGCAAAATTATATTTGGTCCCTACACCTATCGGGAATATGGAGGATATAACCTTGAGGGCGTTGAGGGTGTTGAAGGAGGTGGATCTGATTCTGGCCGAGGATACCAGGACCAGTTCTGTATTGTTGAAGAAATATGAGATTTCCACTCATATGGAGAGCCATCACAAGTTCAATGAACACAAGACGGCTGCCGGGGTTTGTGAGAAGATACTCTCCGGCATGAATGTGGCCCTTATAAGTGATGCGGGGACACCGGGCATTTCTGATCCGGGATTCCTTTTGGTAAGGACTTGTGTTGAGGCTGGTGTAGAGGTGGAGACCCTCCCGGGGGCAACGGCATTTGTTCCGGCTCTTGTTACATCCGGATTCCCATGTGACAGATTCTGTTTTGAGGGATTCCTTCCGGTAAAGAAGGGGAGGCAGACCAAGTTCAAACAATTGGCGCTGGAGGAGAGGACTATGATAATTTACGAGTCCCCTTACCGTCTGGTAAAGACTTTGGGGCAGATGGTTGAGTTTTTCGGGCCGGGTCGCATGGCTGCGGTATGCAGGGAGATAAGCAAGATGCACGAGGAGTGCAGAAGAGGTACTGTAGAGGAATTGCACAAGTGGTACAGTTCCCACGAGCCTAAAGGTGAAATAGTAATGATTGTAAGTGGAGCAGGCTATGAAGGGGGAGAGCAATCAGAAGAGGAGTAGCGGCACAAGCCGGAACATGCAGATTTCAAACAGCAGAGCAATGGGGATAATTGTCCTCATTGCCCTGCTGTTTGTATTTCAGGTGGTCACCTTTGTGTGGCAGAAAGTGAGAGTTGCCGGGGTTGCCGGGGTTCACGGGAGTGCTGAGGTTTCAGGGAGAGCAGGAATTTCCGGGATAGATAGGGTTGCCGGTGGCGGAGGAGGCGCTGGGGCTCCCGACATTTCTGGAACTGCAGGAGGCGCAGGAGGTATTGGGACTGATAGGGTTGCCGGTGCCCTTCGGGGTGGTGGAGTTGCTGCAGGGGCCAGGTTTGCTTTTGATCCCAATACAATTACTGGAGACAGTCTGCAATTGCTGGGATTCAGTGCCCGGCAGGCACAGAGTATCCTCAAGTACAGGAACAAAGGGGGCAAATTCCGCTACAGGGAGGATTTTGCCAAGTTGTATGTGGTGGATAGTGCGGTGTATGCGGCGTTGGAGGGGTATCTTCTACTTCCGCGGAGGGGTTCGGGCACAAAAGAGGGTATTTCTGTGCCCGGGGGAGTGGAAAATGGTACTGTGGGCACAAACAGTGCCGGAAATGTGCCCGGTGGTGCCGGAGTGGGTACAAAAAAGGGTATTTCTGTGCCCGGGGGAGCGGAAAATGGCGTTGTGGGCACAAAAAGTGCGGGAAATGTGCCCGGTGGTGCCGGAGTGGGCACAAAAGAGGGTATTTCTGTGCCCGGGGGAGCAGAAAATGGTGCTGTGGGCACAAAAAGTGCGGGAAATGTGCCCGTGGAGGGGAAGAATGCGGATCTGTCGGGAAGGAGAACGGGAATATATGGAAAAAGGGTGGAGAAGAACCGCTATATGTGCAACCTCAATACCGCAGACAGTGCCGCACTGGTGAAACTGTATGGGATTGGCGGATATTATGCCAGAAAGATTCTCAGGTACAGGGAGGCTTTGGGCGGTTCGTTTGCAGATGTGAGGCAATTGCTGGAGATTGAGGGGTTTACGCAGGAGAGGTTTGCTGGGATTGAAAGGAGTATTTTTGTCAATGATAGTGATGTGAAGGGGATATCATTGCTTAATGCCGGGAGAGAGTTTCTGGAGAGGCATCCATACATAGGACCTTATGCTGCGCGGGGAATCCTCTCCTATATAAGGTTAAAGGGGAAGGATACTTTTAAGGGGGAGTTGCATTTATTGGAAGAACTGGTGAAGGAGAGAGTAATTACGCAAAATAATGCTGAAAAGTTAAAGGTATATTTGTTATCTTTGTAAGATACAGTTAAAATAAAACATTTGAAGATGGGAATCATAACCTGTTCTAACATTACCAAAAAGTTCGGTAATTTTACGGCTCTCAATTCTGTGAGCCTCGACATTCCTAAAGGGGAAATCTTCGGCCTTCTTGGGCCCAATGGTGCGGGAAAGACCACCCTTATCAGAATAATTAATCAGATCACTCTTCCCGACAGCGGTGAACTTCTGTTCGACGGAAAGCCTATACGCCCTGATACTGTAGAGAGCATAGGCTACCTTCCTGAGGAGAGGGGGCTTTACAAGAAGATGAAGGTTGGGGAGCAGGCCATTTATCTTGCAAGGCTGAAAGGGATGACAACAAGGCAGGCCACAGCACAGTTGAAGGAGTGGTTTGTGAAGTTTGGAATTCAGGGCTGGTGGGACAAGAAAGTGGAGGAACTCTCAAAGGGTATGGCCCAGAAGATACAGTTTATTACCACTGTTATGCACAAGCCCCAGTTGCTTATCCTTGATGAACCGTTTTCCGGTTTTGACCCTGTAAACGTGAATCTTATCCGCAAGGAGATTCTGGCTTTAAAGGAGGCCGGTACAACAATTGTACTCTCTACCCACAATATGGAGAGTGTGGAGGAGTTGTGTGACAGTATAGCGCTTATAAACAAATCAAATCTTGTAATTACCGGAAAAGTTGATGATATAAGACGCCAGTATGGGAACAATTATGTGGAGGTCATTTACAGGGGGGAGAATCCTGTGGATACGGCAATGGCTCCTGTGACTGTAGTTTCTGATGAGTTGTATAAGGGCAACAGAAGGGCGGTATTGGATGTGCAGAAGGGTGCCACCAGCGCGCAGATCCTTGGAGAACTTATAAAGAACAATGATATAGTTTCATACCAGCAGTTGATGCCGAGGATGAATGACATTTTCATTAAACTTGTTACCAACAATTAAATTGACTGAGAAATGGGAAAAAGCAAGATATCTGTAATTATTGCAAGGGAGTTTGCAATAAGGGTCAAGAAAAAATCGTTTATACTTACTACTCTTCTTACTCCGCTGCTTTTTGCAGCCCTTATGGTTGTGCCAAGTCTGATTGCCGTTTATTCCGGCGGTGAGGAGGGGCTTGAGATTGCGGTGGCAGACAGGAGCGGTATAGTGATGCCGTATATGCAGAGTGATGAGGAATTCATTTTTACACCTGCTGGGGATATGGACATTGAGCAGTTGAAGGGAGGTTTTGATACTCTTGGCTATTTTGCGGTGGTTGGGATATCAGAACTGGATTCTTCAAAGAATGTCTCTGTTGTAACCTATTCCAAAAAGCAGATGAATATGGATTTGAAGAACCGTATTTCCAGAAATGTTGAGGAGGCTCTTGAGGATTACAAGTTGAAGGGGTATGAGATTCCCCAACTGGAGGAGATAATGGCAGATATTGAGTCTGACGTAAGGCTCCAGACATATACTCTGGATGAGAAAGGGGAGGAGAAGGTTTCCAGAGTTGAGATATTTATGGCAATAGGCTATATAGCAAGTTTCCTTATTTATATGTTCATATTCATGTTTGGAAGTATGGTAATGAGGAGTGTGATTGAAGAGAAGACTACCAGGATAATTGAAGTGATTGTCTCCTCTGTAAAACCGTTCCAGATTATGATGGGAAAGATTCTTGGTGTGGCTTCAGTGGCACTTACCCAGTTCTTTATATGGATAGTGTTCACATTGCTGATTGTTACCGTTGCAGGCTCAGCATTGGGCTTGGATGATGCGGCCCAGACAATGGCTGCAGCGTCGCCGGAGATTCCGGTAGAGGAGATTACCGCTGCAGTGCAGAGTGAGGGTGACGGGTTCCTCCAGGCTCTCAAAGGGGTAAACTACATTCAGATAATTGCCTGTTTTGTGGTGTATTTTGTTTTGGGTTACCTCCTTTACTCAAGTATGTTTGCCGCAGTTGGGGCTGCTGTGGACAATGAGGCGGATACCCAACAGTTGATATTCCCCATTACAATGCCGCTTATCATTGGATTGTTCCTGATGTTGCATACTTTCCAGTATCCCGACAGCGCACTCTCTTTCTGGGGTTCTGTAATACCGTTCACCTCCCCTATGGTGATGATGGCCCGCATTGCATATGGTGTGCCTGCTTGGGAACTTGCCCTTTCAATAGGGGTGCTGGTGCTCACTTTTGTGGGAATGGCATATTTGTCGGGAAAAATATACAGGGTGGGAATCCTTATGTATGGAAAGAAACCCGGTTGGAAAGAGATTTACAAATGGCTTAAATATTAGTTTATGGATAATTTCAGAAATGCTGTATGTGAAGGTATCCCTTCTGCGATACCTCCGGCAAAACCTTATGATGAGAGTGTGAACCATGCTCCGCGCAGAAAACAGATTCTTTCGGCGCAGGAGAAGAGGCTTGCCCTGAGGAATGCCCTGAGATATTTTCCACAGGAACAGCACAAGTTTCTGGCAAAGGAGTTTGCACAGGAACTTGAGGAGTACGGCAGGATATATATGTACAGGTACAGGCCCGATTATAAGATTTATGCACGCAGTATATATGATTTTCCGCACAAGAGCGTGCAGGCTGCTGCCATTATGCTTATGTTGAGCAATAATCTTGACAATGCCGTGGCACAGCATCCCCATGAACTGATTACATATGGTGGGAACGGCGCCGTGTTCCAGAACTGGGCACAGTACAGGATTGCAATGAAATATCTCTCCGAAATGACCGATGAACAGACGCTGGTACTCTATTCCGGTCACCCTGTAGGGCTGTTCCCTTCGCACAGGAATGCACCGAGGGTGGTGGTTACAAACGGTATGGTAATCCCAAATTACTCCAGCAAGGACCATTGGGAGAAGTTCAATGCTCTGGGAGTTTCGCAGTACGGGCAGATGACTGCAGGGTCGTTCATGTATATAGGACCGCAAGGGATTGTACACGGTACAACCATAACTGTATTGAATGCGGCCAGAATGCACGGAAATCCCGACCCTGCAGGCAAGGTATTTGTAAGTTCAGGACTTGGAGGGATGAGCGGCGCACAGCCTAAGGCAGCCGTAATTGCAGGTGTTGTGGGGGTTGTGGCGGAGATTAATGAAAAGGCTATACAGACAAGATATTCGCAAGGGTGGGTAGATGAGGTGTATTCAGATTTGGATGAACTTGTTGCCCGTATAGAGAAGGCCCGTGCGGCAAAGGAGGCGGTTTCGCTCGCATATCATGGCAATGTGGTGGATTTGTGGGAGAAACTGGCAGCCGAGGATGTGCATGTTGATCTTGGCTCAGACCAGACTTCATTGCATAATCCATGGGCCGGCGGCTATTATCCTGTAGGGTATTCATTTGAGGAGAGCAAGGAGATGATGGCCAGGGAGCCAGAGAGGTTCAGGGAGTGTGTGCAGGAGAGTTTGAGAAGGCAGGTGGCTGCAATCAACAAGTTGTCGGGAAGGGGGATGTATTTCTTTGATTACGGAAATGCATTCCTGCTGGAATCTTCCCGTGCGGGGGCAAACATCTTCAATCCTGGCATGGATGCCTCTTCAACCGACACTGAGACCTCAAGAAAATTCAGGTATCCTTCTTATGTGCAGGATATTATGGGACCGCTGTTCTTTGATTACGGATTTGGACCGTACAGGTGGGTCTGCACCTCTTCAAAACCTGAGGATCTGGCATATACAGATATGTTGGCAGCACAGGTGCTGGAGGATATCATGAAAGATGCTCCCGATGAGATAAAGCCACAATTGGCAGACAATATCCACTGGATAAAGGAGGCAGGAAAGAACAAACTGGTGGTAGGCTCGCAGGCCCGTATCCTTTATGCAGATTCACAGGGAAGGATTGAGATAGCCCTTGCAATGAACAAGGCTATAAGGGAAGGAAAGGTAAGCGCCCCTATTGTGCTTGGAAGGGACCATCATGATGTCTCCGGAACTGATTCTCCATACAGGGAGACTTCAAACATTTATGACGGTTCAAGTTTTACAGCAGATATGGCGGTACAGAATGTGATTGGAGACTCCTTCAGGGGGGCAACCTGGGTCTCTTTGCATAATGGCGGTGGAGTAGGCTGGGGAGAGGTTATGAACGGTGGTTTTGGAATGGTTATTGACGGCTCTCCTGAGGCTGATGAAAAGATAAGGAACATGCTGCTCTGGGATGTGAACAACGGCATTGCCCGAAGAAGTTGGGCAAGGAACAGAGGAGCCATCTCTGCCATAAGGAGGGAAATGGAGAGGACTCCTGGGCTGAAAGTAACCATTCCGTCAATTGCTGATGATTCTGTAATTGAAGAGGCGTTTAAATAGTTGGTTTTAAAACAGATTATTCTTAACTTTGAACGATTTTTAAAGAAAATCATATTATCCATTCATATATAAAAATAAAAATATGGCAGAAAAACTATTTGCTGAGTTTCCACCTGTTTCCACTGAGCAATGGGAAGAGGTGATAATCAAAGATTTGAAAGGTGCCGACTACGAGAAAAAACTCGTATGGAAAACCCAGGAGGGTTTTTCAGTTCGCCCTTACTACCGTGCCGAGAACCTTGAGGGTGTAAAACACCTTGGCGGTGAGGCTGGTGCTTTCCCTTTTGTAAGAGGTACAAAAGACAACAACAACTGGTTGGTACGTCAGGACTATTGCGCATGTGTTTGCGGTTATGAGGCTGCAAATGCACAGGCTGTTGACGGCCTTAAGAAAGGTGTTGAGTCTGTAGGTTTCTGCATTGACGGTAAAAAAGCCATCAGTGAGGCTGAGATGAATACCCTTCTTAAAGGAATTGACCTTGCAAAGGTTGAGGTTAACTTTACAGGCTGCTGCTGTGCTTCTGTAGAGATAATCAACTCATTCCTTGCAGTGGCTAAGGCTCAGGGTGTAGGTGCTGAGGATTTGAAGGCATCATTTGATTTTGATCCTCTAAGGGTGCTTAACCAGACAGGTGCTTTCTGTTCAGACAAATCAATGGATACTCTTAAGGCTGTAATTGAGGCAGTAAAAGATTATCCAAGAGTAAGAGTAATTGGTGTTGAGGCTTATTCATTCAACGATGCAGGTTCAAACATTTCACAGGAACTTGGATTCGGCCTTGCAATGGGTAGCGAGTACATCAACAAACTTAAAGAGATGGGTCTTAGCGCAGATGATGCAGCAAGACGCATCAAATTCACTTTTGCAGTAGGTTCAACCTACTTTATGGAGATTGCAAAATTCCGCGCAGCAAGAATGTTGTGGGCAAATATTGTAAAAGCTTACGGCTCAGAGAAAGAGTGCTGCCAGAAGATGAAGATTCACGCTGTTACAAGCGAGTGGAACATGACAGTTTATGATCCATATGTAAATATGCTTAGAGGTACTACTGAGGCAATGAGTGCTACAATTGCAGGCGTTGACTCTCTTGAGGTACTTCCTTTCGATTATCCGTTCCGCGCTCCAGGCGAGTTCAGCAACCGTATTGCAAGAAATGTACAGTCTATCCTTAAGGAGGAGGCTCATTTCGACAAAGTTGTTGACCCTGCAGCAGGTTCATATTTCATTGAGAACCTTACCCAGTCAATTGCAGAGACTTCTTGGAAACTGTTCACAGAGGTTGAGAATATGGGCGGTTATGTTGAGGCATTCAAGGCAGGCTTTATCCAGAATACAATCAAGGCTACTGCTGATGCAAGAGACAAGAAGATTGAGACCCGCAGAGAGATTATCCTCGGTTCCAACCAGTATCCTAACTTTACTGAGAAGGCTGACAAGGATGTTACTTTGGAGGTTGTTACCAGAAAACCTGCTCCATGTGCTTGTGGTGCAGTTGTAGGCCAGCCACTTGAGAAATACAGGGGTGCACAGCCATTTGAGGCATTGCGTTATGCTACCGAGAAGAGCGGTAAGGAGCCAGTTGCATATATGGTAACTTACGGTAACCTTGCAATGTGCAGGGCAAGAGCCCAGTTTGCTTGCAACTTCTTTGCTGTTGCCGGTTTCAAGGTTGTTGACAACAACAGATTCTCTTCAGTAGAGGAGGGCGTTAAAGCTGCATTGGAGGCTAAAGCTGATATTATTGTTGCTTGTTCATCTGATGACGAGTATGCAGAGGGCGTTCCACAGATTGCTTCACTTGTTGGTGACAAGGCAATTGTGGTTGTAGCCGGAGAGCCTGCTTGCAAAGAGGAACTTACAGCTAAAGGCATTGAGAACTTTATAAGTGTGAAGAGCAACGTTCTTGAGACTCTTAAAGGTTATCAGGCTAAATTGGGTATTAAATAAGCAATAATAAAATTAAAAGACATATAAGATTATGCGTCCGAATTTTTCAGAACTAAAATATAACGGTGGCGCTGCTTGCTCGCAGCAGAACAACAGCGAGTGGATGACACCAGAGAGGATTGCTGTAAAAACAAACTACAGTGCCTCTGATCTAGAGGGAATGGAGCATTTGAACTATGCTGCCGGTGTTGCTCCTTTCCTACGTGGACCTTACAGCACAATGTATGTACAGAAACCTTGGACTGTAAGACAGTATGCAGGTTTCTCTACAGCAGAGGAGTCAAATGCATTCTACAGAAGAAACCTTGCTGCTGGCCAGAAAGGTCTTTCAGTAGCTTTCGACTTGGCTACACACCGTGGTTACGATGCTGACCATCCACGTGTAGTAGGTGACGTTGGTAAAGCAGGTGTATCCATCTGTTCAGTTGAGGATATGAAAATCCTTTTCGACCAGATTCCTTTGAACAAGATGTC
>SUYL01000031.1 GCA_015060445.1 Bacteroidales bacterium | reverse complement strand
GAGGATGAAAAAATCATCGTCTCGTGACGGCGTGTGTCTGACGAATGTTAGACATCCGGAGGATGGCTAAAAATGAGGAGTTAGCCGTCAAGATGATTTTTTCAGCCGAGCAGCCTCTGACGGGCATGAACGAAGGTACTTTGTTCCCGCAGAGAATGTGCAGAAAAAATGATGGATTTGCAGAATTTGTAATGGAAGGCGGAACCTGAACTTTATTCTCCTGCAGTGGGAAATTCTGCAGATGGATGATTTAATTGGACTATTGCATATTTTAGAGAAAAAATTTGCAGATAAATGGAAATGTAATACCTTTGTATTCGGATTGAGGTGTAACCGTTTCCAACCGGAGGCGGTTAATAATAGGGAATCCTGTGAAAATCAGGAACTGTACCCGTAGCTGTAATTTCCAGAAGTTCCAAGGGTTATCTTGGCCACTGTCAATGATGATGGGAAGGCGCCTTTGGAGGAATAAGTCAGAAGACCTGCCGCAATTCTTTTAACTTGAGAATCTCGGGTAAAGATTTTCGTAGAACCGTAATAGAATGCCTTTTAAAGATTTGTCCGGTGTGCGCCATTGCGCAGAGTGCCTTTTGTTTGTATTGTGGCTGTGCATATTTCCTGTAGGGAATGTGCTGGGGCAGAATGTTGTTTCTGTGCACCAGCAGGAGTTGGACGATACGCTGGATGTGGCAGTGGTAACAGCCAAGACAAAACCTTCTCCAAATCTTCAGAGTACCCCGTTGCAGGTGATGCAGCAGAAGGATTTTGCAGTGTTGGGAATGAAGGAACTGCATGAGGCGGTTAAGACATTCTCGGGGGTGCAGATAAAGGATTATGGTGGAATAGGTGGTGTGAAGACTGTCTCTGTGAGGAGTCTGGGTACACAGCACACCGCCATAAGTTATGATGGGGTAACCGTTTCCAATGCCCAGAGCGGCCAGGTGGATATAGGGCGTTTCAACCTTTCCAATGTGGAGATGATATCCCTCTCAATAGGGCAGGTTGAGGATATTTTTCAGACAGCCAGGATGTTTGCATCGGCCGGAGTGTTGAGCATCAGAACTGCCAAACCGGAATTCAACAGTTCCAACACCAATCTTGGAGCAGCCATAGGAGTTGGTTCCTTTGGTACATATAACCCATCAGCATACTGGCAGCAGAAGTTGAGTGACAAATGGTCGTTTGCAATAAACGGAGACTGGCTCACCTCAGATGGAAATTATCCTTATACCCTTAAAAACGGAAGTTCATCTACCAGGGAGAAGAGGCTGAATTCAGATGTGAATACAATTAGGGCAGAGGCCAATGTATATGGGAATCTGGGCAGAGGGGGAGAACTTACATTCAAGGCCAACTGGATGAGTTCGCAAAGGGGGCTTCCAGGTTCGGTAATCTATTATAACCCGGATGCCAGGGAGAGGCTGTGGGATGAAGCCGGTTTTGTTCAGGCGCACTACAACAATAAATTGTCGGGAAGATGGGCGTTGAAGGGGCAGTTGAAATACAATTATGCCTGGAACAAGTACAGGGATGAGAATGAATCGTATCAGGGAGGTGCCCGTACAGATTATTACACCCAGAGGGAATTGTATGGTTCAGTCTCTGCAAAGTATGCCGCAGCAGAAAATGTAAATGTTGTACTCTCCCAGGACTTTTTCAGGAATACCCTGGATGCTTCATTTGAGAATTTCTGTTATCCCGAAAGATATACCTCCCTTACCGCCCTGGCGGCAAGGTATGACAACGGCAGGTTGAGTGCAACCGCAAGCCTCCTTTCCACTTTCATTACAGAAAATCTGGAGAGAGGAGCAGCAGCCCCCAACAGGTTCAGGCTCTCACCCTCTGTGAGTATTTCATACAAGTTGTTCAAGGAGCATAATCTGAGGATAAGGGGTTCTTACCAGGACATTTTCCGCACCCCTACCTTCAATGACCTCTATTACGACAGGGTGGGGAACAGTTCCCTCAACCCTGAGATTGCCAGGCAGGTAAACCTTGGCTTCACCTGGAGAGGAATGCTGGGGAATCTGCTGGATGATATCTCACTGCAGGTAGATGCCTTTTACAACAAGGTGGAGGAGAAGATTGTAGCCCTGCCAACCCTGTTTGTGTGGAGGATGCTCAATATGGGAGAGGTTGAAATCAAGGGACTGGATGTGAATCTGGGAATTTCATTGCCGCTGAGTGCAGATTTCAGGGTGAGGATGCAGGGAAATTATTCATACCAGTACGCAGTGGATGTTACAGACCCGTCTTCAAAGAACTACAGGGACCAGATACCATATACCCCAAGACACTCGGGCAATGTCTCTCTCTCCATTCTCAACAGGTGGGTAAATGTAGGATATATTATGAGTGTGGTGGGTGACAGGTATGCTTTGCCACAAAACATTAGATGGAACCTTATGCCCGGATATATGGAGCACACGCTCTCTCTTGAAAAGGAGTTTGCCAACGGCTTGAGCCTTCAGGTGGAGTGCCGGAATATTACAGATGAGCAGTATGATGTAATACAGTATTATCCAATGCCGGGGAGATCGTTCAGGGCAACCATTAAATTTGAGTATTAGTTAAATCCGTTAAATATTATGTATATGAGAAGAAGTCTTTTTTATGCACTCTGTCTTGTGATGACTTTGCTGGGTGCAGCATCATGTTCAGATGAGGAATTGCACATAGGTATAGCGCCCTATACATCTGATGTATATATTCTTAACAGCGGAATGATGGATTCCAACAATTCTGAACTTACATTCTTTAACCCACTTGCACAGGAGGTGGCTACCAATGTCTTCTCATTGGCCAATGGGGGCAAGAGGTTAGGGGATTCTGCCAATGATATGGTAGTGTACGGAAGCAAACTCTATATTGCGGTAACCGGTTCTGCCGTAGTTTTTGTAACGGACCTCAACGGAAAAATCATTGAAGAGGTTACTGTAAAGGGTGAAAACGCAAATCTCTCTCCAAGGCAGATGACAGTTGGAAACGGAAAGGTATTTGTTACCTATATGGAGGGGTATGTAGGAGCCATTGATACAGCGTCGTTTAATGTGAAAACTGTTAAGACCGGCCCTTTCCCTGAGGGAATATTATTCTCAAAAAACAAGAATAAACTTTATGTAGCCATAACTGACGGCAACAATTATCCCAATTTTGCAAACAGGGTTGAGGTGCTCAATTCCAGAGATATGGAGAAAATAGGGGAGATAGAGACCGGTTACAATCCCCAGACATTCCATTATTGTGGAGACGGCAAGATTTATCTGGTGTGTTGGGGAGATTATGGCGCAGAGCCTGCAAAACTGCAGATAATAGATGAGTACACAGACCAGATAACTACAGTGGAGGGAGTTGCCCCAACCAATATGGCTATTGGGCCTGTAAGGGGATATATATTGAGTTCACAGTATGATGAGAACTGGAACCAGACAATCAAATATTATATCTACAACTATGTAAAGGATGAAATTGAGGGGGAACTCATTTCATCTGAGGCTATCCCCAATGGATACTGCATTTTTGTAGATCCGATTGAAGGATTCGTTTATATAGGTTCATCGGATTATGTAAATAATGGCGACATGTATGTAGTAAGTCATTATGTTGGAAAAGAGGCCCAGATTGTATATAAATTTGATACCGGGGCAATAAATCCTATAAAAGTATGTTTCAACGGAAATGTGAAGTTCGAGTGAAAAGAATTCTGCCAATATTTTTGTATGTAAGTATATTCTTCCTTGCCTGCTGCTCAACAGGCAAGGGGAATATTGCTCCCCTTAATGGGGCGGTTGAGGAGAACCTCTATGCGGAGGGGTTTGAAATAGCCCATTATAAAGGTTTCAGCACAATTTCTGTTGTTGATCCGTGGGATACCGCAAAAGTCCTCCAGAGATATATCCTGGTGGAGAGGGGCAAGGATCTTCCCGACAATCTTCCGGAGGGGACCCTAATCCGCACCCCTGTGCAGAATGTGATAATGTACACCACCATCCATGCATCAATCTGGGAGGAACTGGAGTCATTGGATGGAGTTGTGGGGATATGTGAACCGGAGTATCTTACCTCCGGGAAGGCGTTGCAGATGATGGAAGAGGGGAAGATTCATGATTGCGGAAAGGCAGCGTCGCCAAATGTGGAGAAGATAATGGAAGTTGGTGGTGAGATAATAATTGCATCACCATTTGAGCATGGCGGTTACGGCCAAGCGGAGAAATTGGGTATTCCAATTTTTGAGTCGGCAGATTATATGGAGACACATCCCCTTGGAAGGGTAGAGTGGATGAAGGTATTTGGTATGCTGCAGGGAAAAAGGGCCCTGGCAGACTCTCTGTTTAAAGTAACCATGAACAATTATAACAGGCTCAAGGCCCTGGTGGCAAATGTAGAACACAGGCCAAGGGTAATGAGTGAGAGAAAATACGGTTCCTCATGGTTCATTGTTGGGGGGGCGAGTTATATTGCCCAGATGTACAAGGATGCCGGGGCAGAGTATATCTTCTCCGACAATACCGAGACAGGAAGTGTTCCAATTGCGTTTGAAACTGTATTTGAGAGGGGTGAGGATTCGGACATATGGATTTTCAAGTATGCCATGCCGCGTCCTATGCTCTATTCAGATCTTAAAGGGGAGTATGAGCCGTATGCCAAGTTTGCCCCTTTCAGGAACAGGAACATATATATCTGCAATACGGTAACAACGCCATATTATGAGTATATTGCAATACACCCGGATTATATACTTGCCGATTATGTAAAGATGTTCCATCCGGAACTTATGCCGGATTACAATTTTGTGTGTTATGAGGCTATGCGGGATAATCCTTAGTGATTATCTCACACAATTGGGCCACGGAAGTGGCCTTTTTTGTTGATTTGTCGGGATACTGGAGTTCAAGATTCTCCCGGGAGTGGCAAATTACATTAATACCGTTTTCCTGTATGGCAGAAGGGGTGAATCCGTTCCTTACAAGGGCATTCCCTACCCAGTAGGAGGTTTGGAAATCACCGCTTACCCCAACAGGAAGCACTTTTGGCAGTACAGAACTCAATTTACCTGTAGATTGGTCAAATATAATGTTCTCCTTGCTGAAGAACTCTCCAATGGTGCCATCCATAATCAGATCCTCAGGGGCACCGAATCTAACATGTTTCCCTTTAGAAAGGAGCCAGAGGTTGTCTGCCATACCTATGGCGGAGTCTATATCATGGGTGGAGAGAACAATGGCCTTCCCCTGCTCCTTGGCAAGTTTGCGCAGCAGTACCATTGTGTCTATCCTGGCTGTTACATCAAGGAATGCGGTTGGCTCGTCCAGTACAATTATAGGGCACTCCTGGGCCAGCACTTTTGCAATCATGGCTTTCTGCCTCTCTCCGTCTGAGAGTTCAGATACATAATTGTGCTGTTTGTGGGAGATTCCCACCGCCTCCATGGATGCTTCAATTATCTTGCGGTCATTTTCCTTAAGGGTGCCAAAGAATCCTGTATATGGATGCCTGCCCAACCCTACAAGTTCGTATACTGTAATGCCACCTGCATTTGTCTTTTCTGTAAGCACAACACCAACTTCTCTGGCAAACTCTCCAGATGAGTACCCGGTAAGGGCCTTGCCCCTGAGCAGTACATCCCCTTCCAATGGGGGCTGGAACCCGCACAAAGTACGTATAAGGGTAGATTTTCCCGCTCCGTTCAATCCCAACAGACACGTTACCTCACCGCTGTATAGTGTGAGGTTTACATCGCTCTGCACTACTTTGCGCCCTTTGGAGTCGTTGTATCCTATTGAGAGCCCTTTTGCCTGTACCGCTATTTCGTTCACTTTTGTACCCATCTTCCTTAATTGAAATATTGCAGGTTCTTCCTGTTTATGATTACATATATGATTATTGGCGCTCCAATCATTGGTGTAACTGCATTGAGAGGAAGGAGACTGTTGTTCCCGGGTACAACCGTAAGCATGTTGCACAACATTGCAATGCATGCTCCGCTCAATATGGTTACCGGTACCAGGTGCTTGTGGTTTGAGGTCCCAAGAAGCATCCTTGCCACATGAGGTACAGCAAGCCCTATAAATGAAACAGGGCCGCAGAATGCCGTAATGGTTGCTGTAAGGATACCTGTGCACAGCAGTATGGAGAGTCTGGCACTCTTTATCTTCACCCCAAGGTTGGCGGCATACATCTCTCCCAGCAGCAGGGCGTTCAGAGGCTTTATCAGGAGAATTGAATATATGAGGCCAAACACGGTAAATGATGCGAAGTATGGAAGTTTCTCTACAGAAACTCCGGTGAAATCACCCATTCCCCACATCACATACTGGTGCACCTTGTCTGCAGCAGCATGGTAATTGAGGATTGAAATTGCAGATGAGGCCAGATAACCTATCATTATTCCTATTATGAGCAGCATTACATTGCTCTTTATCTTTCTTGAAAAATAGATGATAAGGGCAAGTACCGCCAGAGAGCCGCCCAGGGCCGCAATAATCATGGAAAAATATGCCCCTCCGCTCAGGGAGCCCAACAGCCCGCCAGAATAGAGCATGACACATGCTACACCAAGGTTGGCACCGTCACTTATGCCAAGTATGGAAGGGCCTGCAAGGGGATTCCTGAAAAGGGTCTGCAGCATAAGGCCGCTTATGGCGAGCCCTGCACCTGCAAGGAGGGCAGTTATGCACTGGGGAAGCCTGGAGCCCAGGATTATCATATTCCATGAAGCCTTTTCCGCTTCACTTCCCATCAATATGGCCAGTACATCACCAAAAGGGATCTTTACAGCGCCATAAACCAGATTTCCTGCAAACAGCAGGAGAAATGCGGCAATGAGGATATAATATGCTTTTGTCTCTCTTCCCATATCCTGCAAAGATAATGAATTTTAGGGAGAATAGGGGCGGTTTTGGGGTAAACTATCGGGAAGAGACTATATTGCTCAGAATGTTGTCTTCAAAATGTTTCAGTTTGTCCATTTTGTGGAGTATAGGTTCCCAATTGTCGGGAGTACCTTCATGAATGGTGTTGCTGGAATCTACCCCAATGATGCAGGAACTGTTTCCCATTTTCTTTATTCCGCAGACAATGCATACTGCACATTTGCGGAACATGAGTATATTTCCAACCTTTATACCTTTCATCTCTGCACACAATTCATGTTGTGTACAAATATAGGTGTGGTTGCGGATGGTTATAACCACCCAGCGTGTGTTATTTCTTTTTCTGTGAGATTATTACAAGATACACTGCCATGAATACCAGTACCATGCCTATCCCCTGGTTCAAGCCCAGCCTCTCCCCAAAAACCGTAATCCCCACAAGAACGGCAGTGAGCGGCTCCATGCATCCCAGTATTGCCGTTGTAGTGGAGCCAATGATCTGGATGGCGTACACAAGAGTGAGGTCTGAGATAAGGGTTGGGATAAATGCAAGGGCCAGGATGTTCCACCACTGGTGGAATGTTGTAAGTGGAGCAAACTCTCCCCCCTTTACAAGGATATTGCAGCAGAAGAGCATGCAGGAAAAAGCCAAAACGTAGAAAGTGAGTTTCATACCGTTCATCCCTGCTATTGCCTTAAGGTTGTTTACCCCAATTATATATGAGCCGTAGGTAAATATTGTTACCAGTACAAAAAGGAGCCCAAGAGGGTTGAGAGTGAAGTTGCCGCCAAACGAAGCCCCGCTCAAAAAATATACACCCCCAAATGCCATTGCAATGGAGAGGGCCTTGGCAACTGTAAGTTTCTCGCCAAAGAAGAGAATCATTACAGCGGTTACAAATACAGGGTAGAGGAAATGCATAGTGGTGGCTATGCCGCTGGGAATCTCACCTATTGTATATGAGGCGGTGAGGAATATGCTTGTAGATGCATAGAATACAGATATGAGCAGAAGCAGAAAGAACTGCTTTGTCTGGAGGCCAAACGCCTCCACTGCAACTTTCCTTATATTTAGGGGACCGTTGCCTTTCCTTGCAAACCCAATGAATGTAATCACACCCATAAGCAATGCCGAGAAGAGGAACCTGTAGAAGCATACGTTGTCCAGGTCCAGTTCAAGACTCCTGTCTGCATTCTCCATAAGGGGAATGGAGAACAGGGGTATAAGCCCAAATGTGGCAGATGACAAAATGGCCATTATAAGGCCCCTTAAATTTCTCATATTAAAAAAATTGGATGCAAATATACAAATAATAAGAAAAATACCCTACATTTGCCGCTCCTAAAAAAACTTGAACATGAAGCACTACTTACAGAGACTTGAGGAGTCGGTAAAAAAAAATTGGGAAAGGCCTGCCCTGGGCAATTACAAAGGTGAGACATTTACATTTGGTGATGTTGCCCGGCAATGTGCCGCACTGCACCTGTTCTTCAGGGAAGCAGGTGTGGCAAAAGGGGAGAAGATGGCCCTGTGTGCAAAAAACACAGCCAGATGGGGGATGTCATTCCTTGCAGGAAACACATATGAGGCAGTTATGGTGCCAATCCTGGCAGATTTCCATCCCGACAATGTAAACTCTCTTGTAGCCCATTCGGAGAGTACAATACTCTTCACCGACAACGAGATGTGGCCCAAACTCTCAATAGATAAGATGCCGTTGCTCAAGGCGGTAATCTCAACCACTGATTTTGCCCTTCTCTATGCTGCTACTCCGCAGATAAAGGAGGCGTATGACACTCTGGAGAGCAAATTTGAGGCCGAGTACCCTGGCGGATTCAAGGCAGAAAATGTCTCATACCCAACAGACAACGGCAAGGACCTTGCAATAATCAATTACACATCCGGTACAGTAAGCGTACCTAAGGGGGTTATGTTGAGGTACGAGTGTATAAGCGCTAATGTGGAATTTGGGCAGAACAGGATCCCTTCAACCCCTAATGACAAGATAGTTTCAATGCTCCCAATGGCCCACATGTACGGAATGATGTTTGAACTTATATATCCGTTGTGCGGAGGATCCTCAATCTATTACCTTGGCAAGATGCCTACCCCTGCAATGCTTATGGGAGCCCTGGCAGAGATAAAGCCATACCTTCTCATTACAGTTCCCCTTGTAATGGAAAAGATCTACAAGAACAAACTGCAGCCTGTACTGGACAAGCCGCTAATGAAGGTCCTTACCCATATACCTGGGGTAAACAATTTAATATTCAGTAAAATACGCAAGACCCTGCTTGCTGCATTCGGTGGAAACATAAGGGAGATAGTTATGGGTGGAGCAGCACTTAATCCGGATATTGAAAAGGTGTTCAAGAAGGTAAAACTACCATATACAGTAGGATATGGAATGACCGAGGCTGCCCCTCTTATGGCATATGAGGACTGGTGGAACTTTGCACCAAAGTCATGCGGCAAGCCAATTGATACAGTAGAGATAAGGATAGACTCGGAGAACCCTTATAAAGTGGTGGGAGAGATACAGGCAAGAGGAACCAACATCATGAGCGGCTACTACAAAAACCAGGAGGCAACAGATGCCGCCTTTACTCCCGACGGCTGGATGCGCACCGGAGATCTTGGCCTTCTTGACAAAAAAGGCAATGTGTTCATAAAAGGAAGGAGCAAGAATATGATTCTCTCCCCTAACGGACAGAACATCTACCCTGAGGAGATTGAAGCGGTAATAAATATGCAGCCTTATGTGGTTGAATCAATAGTCCTGGGCAGAGGAGCCTCTCTTGTTGCCCTCGTTTATATGGATGCGGAGAAGATGGAGCAGGATGCGGTAAATTCAGATGAATACCGCAAAACCCTCATGGCGGAGGTAAACAGGCAGATGCCGGCATACAGCAAACTCTCGGATGTTGAGAGGATGAATTCTCCGTTTGAAAAGACCCCTAAGATGAGTATCAAGAGGTTCCTGTACAACTAGGAATCAATGGGACGGGACAATAAAAAAGAGGTGGCATCACAGCCACCTCTTTTCACTTACATACATAATACTATTTATTAATAGTTCCATCTTTTAGGCTCAAAGTATGCCTGTGGGTGAAGACATGCAGGACAAGTCTTAGGGGCAGCCTTGCCGGTGTAAACATAACCGCAGTTTCTGCACTGCCACTCAATTGCCTCTTCTCTCTCAAATACTTTACCAGCCTCAACTCTTGCAAGGAGTGTACGGTATCTCTCCTCGTGCATAGCCTCAACTTTTGCAATCTCCTTGTATGCTACAGCAATCTGAGGGAAGCCCTCTGCAAGTGCAACCTCTGCCATGTGAGGATAAGCCTCGCTCCACTCCTCGTTCTCACCCATAGCCGCAGCAAGAAGGTTCTCGGCAGTAGTACCAATTTTGCCTGCAGGGTAAGTTGCAGTAATCTCAAGATCTCCCCCCTCAAGGAATTTGAAGAATCTCTTTGCATGCTCCTTCTCCTGCTCTGCAGTCTCTGTAAATACTGCAGAAATCTGCTCAAAGCCCTCCTTCTTTGCTACGCTTGCAAAAAAAGTATATCTGGTTCTGGCTTGTGACTCACCTGCAAATGCAGTCAGCAGGTTTTTCTCTGTTTGTGTACCTTTAATTGATGACATGATTTTAAAATTTAATTGTTTGTATTCTTAGCTAATATTATTTCTGTTTTCCTACCAGGTGGATGTCTATTGTCTGAACCTCAAAATCCTCTATCTTCTTGGCGGCAATGTAGTCCGAAACCATCTTCTGGAGTTGCGGATCATCCACATCTATAAAACAGTTGTTGACAGTGTCGTAGCAGTGTGCGTGCTCATGTATGTTAATGTCAAAATACATTTTGTGGTTAAGGCTGAAACGTTTTACCAGAAGCCCAACCTCAACAAAAGACTCAAGCACATTATATATGGTTGCAACTGTAAGGGACGGGAAGTTTTGTCTCAAATCATCCACAACCATATCTGCACAGGCATGGCCAAGTTTTCGCATGGATTCATAGATTGCAATCCTCTGCGGCGTAGCCTTAAGCCCTTTACTCTTTATCAATTCTTTTATCAACAACATAAATAGTATGGTTTTGTTTTCTTGATGCAAAAGTAATTATAAAAATTATTATTTGCAAGAACTTTTGCAAAAATTTTAGTTACAATATAAAATAAATTCATGTAGCAAATGTTTCAACCAAATGACTTGAGTGTTGTTTAATGTATTGCAATTGATAAAATATTTAATAGTCAGAGTTTTATGAAAAAAGAGAAGAATTTGGATACTCCGGTATTCGCATCCGACAGAGTTTTGGAACCCTCACCGGCAGATGTAATCCCTCAGTTTTCTACAGATCCTGAGGTGGCGTATCAGATGGTGAAGGAGGAGACCTATCCCCAGACAAACCCAATGCTCAACCTTGCAACTTTTGTAACCACCTATATGGATGACTATGCTACAAAACTTATGAATGAGGCCATTAATATCAACTATATAGATGAAACAGAGTATCCCCGTGTAGCGGTTATTAATGGCAAGTGCATCAATATCCTTGCAAATTTGTGGAACACCCCCGAAAAGAGGAGATGGAAAACAGGTGCTGTAGGTATAGGTTCCAGTGAGGCCTGTATGCTTGGTGGCATTGCAGCCTGGCTAAGGTGGAAAAAGAGGAGGATGCAGCAGGGCAAGCCTTATGACAAGCCAAATTTTGTAATAAGCAGCGGTATGCAGGTGGTGTGGGAGAAATTCTCACAATTGTGGCAGGTGGAGATGAGGCAGGTCCCCATTTCAAAGGAGCATATTACGCTTGATCCCAAATTGGCACTCCAGTACTGCGATGAAAACACAATCTGCATTGTCCCTATTCAGGGTGTCACCTGGACAGGCCTAAATGATGACGTGGAGGCGCTGGATGCGGCATTGGAAGAGTACAATGCAAAGACCGGCTACAATATCCCTATCCATGTTGATGCCGCCTCCGGAGGATTTATCCTCCCTTTCCTCAGTCCCGACAAAAAATGGGATTTCCGTCTCAAATGGGTACTTTCAATAAGCACGTCGGGACACAAATACGGATTGGTATATCCTGGATTGGGTTGGGTTATATGGAAAGATAAGGAATACCTCCCTCAGGAGATGAACTTTTCTGTGAACTACCTTGGTGCGGAGATCTCTCAGGTGGGGTTGAATTTCTCACGTCCGGGAGCCCAGATTCTGGGGCAATACTATAATTATATAAGGCTGGGATTTGAAGGGTATAAGGCAATCCAGCAGAATTGTATGGAGATTGCAAAATATATCTGGGGGGAAATTGCAAAATTCCCACAATTCCGCAATTATGCGGATGAGGTTGTGAATCCATTGTTCATCTGGCATCTGAAAGAGGAATATGATAAAAATGCAAAATGGACATTGTATGACCTGCAGGACAAATTGAAACAATATGGCTGGATGGTGCCTGCGTATACTCTTCCTGCATCGCTTGAGGATATTGTAGTGATGAGGGTTGTAATTAAACAGGGCTTTACAAGGGATATGGCAGATATGATGCTGGCAGATATGAGGGCATCTGTTGGGGAACTGGAAAAACTGGAGTATCCTACACCTTCACGCATTGCCTATGAGAAACAGGAGAAGCAGAAGGGTAAAGTATTTACACACTAAAAGTTGAGGGAGGAGTGCTATGGCAAGCAATACAAAACAGATTGCCAAGTTGGGTGTATTCACCCTGGCAATTATGAATGTTACTGCGGTGGTGAGCCTTAGAGGTTTGCCGGCAGAGGCAGAATATGGTTTGAGTTCTGCATTCTATTATCTGTTTGCAGCAATTGTATTTCTCATCCCCACTTCATTGGTGGCTGCAGAACTGGCTGCAATGTTCAAGGACAAGCAAGGGGGAGTCTTCCGTTGGGTAGGGGAGGCATTCGGTAAAAAATGGGGATTCCTTGCAATATGGCTACAATGGATAGAGAGTACAATCTGGTATCCTACTGTTCTTACATTCGGAGCGGTGGCAATAGCGTTTATAGGTATGAACCAGGCATATGACATGTCGTTGGCTTCAAACAAATTCTATTCGCTGGCTGTTGTACTCCTCATTTACTGGACTGCCACATTCATATCCCTCAAAGGAATGGGATGGGTATCAAAGGTTGCAAAGATTGGCGGACTGGTAGGTACAATTGTTCCGGCAGGATTGCTGGTTGTACTGGGTGTGGTATATCTGTCTACAGGAGGTGTCTCCCAGATGGATTTTCATGGAAAATTCTTCCCTGACCTCACAAATATTGACAATCTTGTATTGGCGTCGGGAATATTCCTTTTCTATGCGGGTATGGAGATGAGTGGAATACATGTTACAGATATGGAGAATCCTGCAAAGAACTACCCTAAGGCAATCTTCATAGGGGCACTAATTACAGTTGTGATATTTGTTATGGGTACCTTTGCCCTTGGGGTAATTATACCGCAAAAGGATATAAACCTTACCCAGAGCCTCCTTATAGGGTTTGACAAATATTTTGCATATCTGCATGCAGGGTGGCTTTCCCCATTGATTGCTGTGGCTCTGGCTTTTGGTGTGCTGGCAAGTGTGCTTACATGGGTGTCGGGACCTTCCAAAGGTATTTTTGCTGTGGGGAAGGCGGGTTATCTCCCACCTTTCTTCCAGAAGGCAAACGGCAATGGAGTACAGAGGAATATCCTCCTTGTACAGGGTGCAATTGTAACCGTGCTGGGGCTGCTGTTTGTAGTGATGCCTTCTGTACAGAGTTTTTACCAGATATTGAGCCAACTTACAGTGGTACTCTACCTTATCATGTATCTTCTCATGTTTGCCGCTGCAATAAAGTTGAGGTACAACATGAAAGATTATGAGCGTCCCTACAGGATTGGAAAGAAGGGCAACGCACTCATGTGGCTGATAAGCGGACTTGGATTCTGCGGATCATTGCTTGCATTTGTGCTGAGTTTCATACCTCCGGCACAGATTGCTACAGGAAGCAACACTGTGTGGTATTCCGTACTGGCAATAGGGTGTATTGTGGTTGTGGGGGCCCCACTGGTAATATATAATTGCAGAAAAGCCAGTTGGATAGACAAAAGTGCGGCATTTGAACCGTTCCACTGGGAAGGGAAACAGAGTTAGAATCTCCTGAAAATATCTGCAATAAACAAATACCCCCGTTAGCGCAATTCTGAATGCTCTCTAACGGGGGTTGTTTATTATCATAAAGAGTTTTGAAGTCACCCTCTGCTTCTTGTCAAACGGGGCCTCCGGCCACCTTTATCTGCAAATGTCATTTTACAGGTTTGATGCGGCAGGGGTAATCTTTACACTCTGCATGTGCGTTCCCTCAGGATCCTCTTTGCCGTCATTGTCAAGCCCCATGAATTTGAGTTCGTATCCCTGGCAATTAAGACGGTCCAGAGTATATCTTCCCAAATAGAAACATGCAATATTGGATACGGTCTGCCCTTTTTCACCCTGCAGGCTGTGGGCACGTCTGAACCTTAGTTCAAGAGGGTAGTGGGTAGAGAATTTTGGCTCGCCGTTTATCTGGTTGTCAACAAGTTCCACAACGTGAGTCTGCTCTTTTGCGTATGGGTCTATGTTAACTTTGAACTCAATATTGAGATAACCTCCGCCAATGAATGCCTCAACAATCTCAATTCCGTCTGAACCGAGTTTTTCATCAGATGATTTTGCAACCTTTATCTCTTTTGTATCAAGTTCAACAATGTTGTATATGTCTGCATTGTAGGTAAAGCCCTCAATAGGGGTGTTTATCTTGCTGAACTGTATGATTGCACGCTGTGCCTCATCCTTAACCTTGTAGTTTACCCTTACTTTACCCGGGTACATTGTCTCTCCGTTGTCCATCTGTATGGCAAATCCCACTTCATTCCAGAAAGGGAGGACAGTAGCCAGAACGCTCATTTGAGGACCCTCATCATCTTTCTCACATGAACTGATGAATGGGACAACAAGAAGTGCCGATAATAGAAGTGCTGTTAGTTTTTTCATTTCTCCAGTAATATTTAATTTTTTATTGTTGATTTTGTTCCGTTGTAACGGGTGCAAATATATCAAAATGTGTTCCACAATTCAAATTAAGGTGTAAATTTGCGGCAAATTATTAACCTGCCGGTTAAAGACAATTCCATCATGAGCCAGGAAAGTCATAAAGACAAGATACTCGGATGTATAAAATCCGTTTTGCCAAGTACCACAAAGACGTGCATTTGGCTTTTGAAAATAACTGTGGGGGTCTCTTTTGCCATAATGTTCCTGAAATATTTCGGGATACTGCCATGGATATCTGAATTCCTCTCCCCTGTGTTCAATATCATAGGGTTGCCGGGTGAGGCCGCGCTCCCGTTTGTTACAGGGTATTTTGTGAATGTATATGCGGCAATTTCAGTTGCAGTCTCGTTTGATTTTGACTTCAGGGCCCTTACAATACTTGGCACAATGGTGTTGAGTGCCCATAATATGATAACCGAAACTGCAGTACAGAAGAAGACAGGCACATCTGCTGTGAGGATTGTAGTCATAAGGACCGTTTCTGCCTTTACTTTGGCATTTTTCTTGAATAAGATTCTCCCGGGCAGTGCAGTTGCCGCCTTGCAGGGGAGCGTCGTGGAAGATGTGGAGTTTAAGGTTCTGTTCAGGGAGTGGCTGGTATCAACGGCTGGAGTGGTATGCAAGATGACAGTTCTTATATACTCCTTGGCAATCTTGCAGAGGATACTCTCTGAATATGGCGTCATAAGGTGGATTTCAAAATTCTTGAAATACCCGTTGGCACTTTTTGGATTGCCTGCACGTACTTCGTTCCTGTGGATAGTGGCCAATACATTGGGCCTGGCGTATGGGGCTGCGGTAATGATAGAGGAGGTTGAGGCAGGAAGGGTGAATGCAAGGGATGTGAATCTGCTGAATTCGCATATAGCCATTTCCCACAGCAATCTGGAAGATCTGCTGCTGCTTACGGCTCTGGGTGCTTCATGGTATGTGATGCTCCTGTCAAGATGGGCAGGCTCATTTCTGCTGGTGTGGGAATTGAGGGCCGAATATTATATAAAAGATACTCTATTCAAAAAAAAATGCTAACTTTGCAAGATATTATGTATTATGGAAATAGAAAGAATTAAATGTTTGATTATAGGTAGCGGCCCTGCAGGGTACACCGCTGCCATTTATGCGTCCAGAGCAAACCTCAATCCGGTATTGTATGAGGGTATACAGCCTGGCGGACAACTTACTACAACAACTGAAATTGACAACTTCCCGGGTTATCCTCAGGGTGTTACCGGCACAGAGATGATGGAGGACCTCAAGAAACAGGCCCAGAGGTTCGGTACTCAGGTGCGTTATGGCATGGTTACCAAAGTGGATTTCTCAAAAAGGCCATTCTCCCTTGAAATTGACGGGAGCAAGAACATCGAGGCCGACACCGTTATCATTGCAACCGGTGCAACTGCCAAATACCTTGGCCTTCCATCTGAGGAGAAGTTCAGGGGACAGGGTGTCTCTGCATGTGCAACCTGTGACGGCTTCTTCTACAGGAAGAAGGATGTTGCCGTAGTAGGTGGCGGTGACACAGCGTGTGAGGAGGCAACCTATCTTGCAGGCTTGTGCAACAAGGTGTATATGATTGTACGCAGGGATGTACTGAGGGCTTCAAAAGCAATGCAGGAGAGGGTGCTCAACACTCCTAATATTGAGGTTCTGTGGAATACAAATACAAAGGAGATCCTTGGAGATGAGTTTGGTGTAACTGGGGCAGCCCTTGTAAACAACAAAACAGGCGAGGAGAGCCAGATAAAGATCCACGGTTTCTTCCTTGCAATAGGCCACCATCCAAACTCGGAGGTATTCAAGGAGTATGTGGAGACCAATGCTGAGGGATACATCATTACAGAGGGCAAGAGCCAGAAAACCAATGTTCCTGGTGTATTTGCCGCTGGAGATGTACAGGATCCTACATACCGTCAGGCAATTGCCGCTGCAGGCAGCGGTTGCAGGGCAGCAATGGATGCCGAGAAATTTTTGCAGGAGAACTAAAAATTGAGAGAATGCGTATAAGGAACTTTATACTTCTGACTGCAGCCGCACTTTTGCAGATATCATGTGCATCCACCTATGACAAGGTGATGAAGAGCAATGATGTAGATTACAAATACAAGGCTGCTCATGAGTATTTCAACAATGGCAAATACAGGAAGGCTGCAGACATTTTTGACCATCTCAACCTGCTTGTACAGGGTTTGCCTCAGGAGGATACCGTTAGTTTTTATCATGGGTTAAGCAACTTCAGGTATGGAGATTACCAGACAGCAGAGACCATACTTGCAAAATTTGTTGAGGTTTATCCAAGGAGCCCTTTCCACACAGAGGCGCAGTATTTGAGGATAAAATGCCTTTATGACGATACCCACAGATATGAACTGGACCAGACTCCTACCAGAAAGGCAATGATGGTAATAAGCGAGTTCATGTATGAGAATCCGCAGAGCGAATATTATCCGGTTTGCAAGGAGATGATGGCCGACCTTATGGAAAGGTTGGAGAGAAAGAGTTTTGAGTCTGCCAAATTGTACTATACAATGGAGGACTACAAGGCTTCCCGACATGCACTCAAGAATGTCCTTAAGGAGAATGCGGAGAACCAGTACAGGGAGGATGTCCTATACTACACTGCAATGTCTTCATACAAATATGCCCTCAACAGTATAGATGAGAAGAAGAAGGAGAGGTATCTGGATTTTGTGGATGACTACTATAACTTCATAAGTGAGTATCCGGAGTCAAAATACAGGAAGGAACTTGATTCCCTTTTTGAGAAAGTGGAGCACTATACAGTAAAAACTACAACTGACAATAAAGAAGAAAACATATAAAATGGAGAAGAAAGAGTACAAGGTTTACGGTAATACCGTTACAAGAAATTTGACAGAACTTGCTGAGCCTACAGGCAACATTTATGAGACTACCATGATTATTGCCAAGAGGGCAAACCAGATTGCTGCCGAGGTAAAGCAGGAGTTGAGCGCAAAATTGGAGGAGTTCTCAAACTTTGCCGACACTTTGGAGGAGACTTTTGAGAACAGGGAGCAGATAGAGATTTCACGTCACTACGAGAAATTGCCAAAACCTACTTTGGTTGCAATAAAGGAGTTCCAGAGCGGTGAGATTTATTCACGCAAGATAGAGGCTTAATACCTTTATATATATGTTGAAGGGAAAACATATCCTTTTGGGTGTAACCGGCAGCATTGCTGCATATAAATCTGCAATGCTCGTGAGGCTTCTTGTAAAGCAGGGGGCAGAGGTTAAGGTGGTAATGACAGAGATGGCAAAACAGTTCATTACACCTCTTACTATGGCTACACTTTCAAAGAATCCCATTCTTGTAGATTTTTACAATCCTGAGAACGGGGACTGGAATTCCCATGTTTCACTGGGTATTTGGGCAGATCTGTATCTGATAGCCCCATGCTCGGCCAATACTATGGGAAAAATGGTGTCGGGAGTGGCGGACAATCTGCTGCTCACTTCATACCTCTCTGCAAAATGCAAGGTAGCAGTAGCCCCTGCAATGGATTTGGATATGTACAGGCACCCTTCTACACAGAGGAATATCAATACCCTGAAGGGGTGGGGTGTAGAGATAATTGAACCCGAGAGCGGCGAGTTGGCCAGCGGTCTTGAGGGGAAGGGTAGGATGGCAGAGCCGGAGGATATTGTTGCACAGGTTGAGGGGATTTTTGCAAGGGAAGGCTCTTTGTGCGGCAAAAAGGTTGTGATAACTGCCGGACCTACAAGGGAACCTATTGATCCGGTAAGGTACATAACCAATCATTCGTCGGGAAAAATGGCGTATGCATTGGCCAGGGAGGCGGCCTTGAGGGGAGCCGAAGTTGTGGTTGTGAGTGGGCCGGTCAATATCAAGCCTTCACTTCCGGGTATAAGGGTGGTTGATGTGGTTACTGCCGGTGAGATGTTCCAGGCAACCAAGGAGAATGTTCCAGGTGCAGATATAGTCATATTGTGTGCAGCAGTTGCCGATTTTACTGTAGCCCATGTGGGGGAGCAGAAGATAAAGAGGGAGAAGAGCAACTACAATCTTGAACTTACCCCTACAAATGACATTGCGGCCTGGGTAGGCCGTAACAGGGACAAAGGTACCGTAGCAGTGGGCTTTGCCCTTGAGACAAATGACGAGAGGAGCAATGCTGCGGGCAAACTTGAGAGGAAGCAGTTGGATATGATAGTCCTTAACTCCATGAGGGACAGCGGTGCCGGATTTGGCTATGATACCAATAAGGTTACATTGTTCTTTAAGGACAAGGAGCCTGTTGAATGCCAACTCAAGAGCAAGGGAGATGTTGCTGTTGATATCGTAGACAATATAGAGGAACTTATGAAATGCTGAAAAGACTAACCATACAGAATTATGTGCTGATAGAGAGTCTGGACATTGAGTTTCCGGCGGGGCTTATAATAATTACGGGAGAGACAGGTGCTGGAAAATCAATCATGCTGGGGGCATTGTCTCTTCTGTTGGGTGCCAAGTCTGATGTTTCAGTATTGAAGGACAATACAAGGAATTGTGTGGTTGAGGGGGAGTTTGAGATAGACGGGGAGGAACTCTTGCTCAGGCGGGTAGTTTCGCCGGCAGGGAGGACAAGGAATTTCATCAATGATGAGCCGGCAACACTTGCGGCACTTACAGAGATATCATCCACAATTGTGGATATACATGCACAACACCAACATCTGTTGTTAACTGACGGAAGTTATCAGATGAAGGTGTTGGATTATTTTGCGGGTACAGGAAGCATTCTTGATGAGTATCAGCAGGTGCATGCCTCTCTTACAAAGGATGAGGCAGACCTTGTATCGCTGAGGGAGCAGATGGAAAAGAGTGAGGCTGAGATGGAGTACAAGGCTTTCCAACTGGAAAAACTGCAGCTGGCAAAACTCAGGGAAGGGGAGATGGAGGAACTGGAGGCAGAACAGAAGCAACTTGCAAATTCAGAGGAAATTAGAGAAGCAATAACCAATTCTGTTGCCCATTTGCGTCCAATGGGAATCCCAATAGTACAAAATTTGAAGGATGCAGTGCATTTATTGCAAAAGAGTTCTAACTTTGTGCCCGAATTGGAGCCTCTTGCCCAGAGGCTGGAGAGTTGCAGGATAGAGTGCAGGGATATAGAGGAGGAGTTGGAGATATTGGGTGAGAAGATTGTGGTGTCTCCGCAGAGACTGGAGATTGTGGAGGAGAGGCTGTCGTTGCTGTATGCCCTCATGAGAAGACATTCAGTCTCTTCAATTGAGGAGTTGATTGCGATACAGGAGCAGTTGCAGCAGCAGATTCAGGGGAGTGTGGAGGATTCACAGGAAGCAGCAGGACTTGAGAAGAGGATACAGGAAGGCAAGGAAAGGAGGATGATGCTGGCAGAGAAACTTACTGCGGCAAGAATGGGCAAGGTGAAAGAACTGGGAAGTGTGTTGCAGGAGAGGATAAGGGATCTGCAGATGCCCCATGCAATATTTGAGGTGGAACTCTCTCCATTGGGAAAATACACCCAAAATGGGAAGGACAATATATCGTTCATGTTCTCGGCAAATGGGGAAACCAGGCTCAGCCAGTTGCACAAGGCGGCTTCTGGAGGAGAGTTGTCGAGAATAATGTTATGTCTGAAATCCCTGATGGCGGAGTTTACAGGAATGCCTACCATGATTTTTGACGAGATAGATACGGGGGTGTCGGGAAGCATTGCAGACAAGATGGGTGCCCTTATAGGAAAGATGGGTGAAAGGATGCAGATATTTGCAATAACGCACCTTCCGCAGATAGCATCAAAGAGAGGTACACATCTCCTTGTATATAAGGATTATGACGGGGAGCAGCAGGGTGCTGCAACACATATAAAGGTGCTCAACGGACAGGAGAGGATCAATGAGGTTGCCAGGATGTTGAGTGGAAGTACCCTTACAGAGGCTGCCATTGAGAATGCAAGGGTACTGTTAAACGGAACAATATAAATATAATATAATACAATTTTAAATTATGAGATTAATTATTCAAGAGTCCTACTCACAGATTTCGCACTGGGCTGCGGCTTACATTGTTAAGAAAATCAACAATTTTGCTCCAACTCCAGAGCGTCCTTTCGTTTTGGGTCTCCCTACAGGTTCAACACCTCTTGGAACATACAGGGAGTTGATCAAATTCTACAATGAGGGTAAAGTTTCTTTCAGGAATGTGGTTACCTTCAATATGGACGAGTATATTGGTCTTCCAGAGGATCATCCTGAGAGCTACCACTCTTTCATGTGGAACAATTTCTTCAAGCACATTGATATACAGAAGGAGAATGTAAATATCCTTAACGGTAACGCAGAGGATCCTGAGGCTGAATGTGTAAGATATGAGGAGAAGATTAAATCATATGGTGGAATTGACCTTTTCATGGGTGGTATAGGTCCCGACGGCCATATTGCCTTCAATGAGCCTGGTTCATCACTTACTTCAAGAACAAGGATCAAAACCCTTACAACTGATACAATCATTGCAAACTCAAGATTCTTTGACAATGATATCAACCTTGTACCTAAAACTGCCCTTACAGTAGGTGTTGGTACCATTATGGATGCCAAAGAGGTTCTTATTCTGGCTAACGGCCACGCAAAGGCAAGAGCATTGTACCATGCAGTTGAGGGTTGTGTAAACCACATGTGGACAATCAGCGTACTTCAGATGCATCCGAAAGGAATCATCGTTTGTGACGATGCTGCAACTGATGAATTGAAGGTTGGTACTGTAAAATACTTCAAGGATATTGAGAAGGACAATCTTAACGCAGATTCAATGATATAATATAAACTGTGTGCAGTTTAAAAGGGAGGAGTTTTCCTCCCTTTTTTTTATCTTTGCGTATAAACCAAATGCTTTGCAATATGTACAGGAATGCAGCCATTACGGCCTTAAGGAGAAAGATGGAGCAGATGAATGTTTCTGCTGTAATAATCCCTACAAATGATCCCCATTTTGGAGAATATACCCAAGACCACTACAAGACAAGGGAGTGGCTTAGCGGATTTACCGGCTCAGCAGGAACATTGGTGGTAACACTCTCAAGTGCCGCCCTGTGGACAGACTCAAGATATTTTGTACAGGCGGCGCAGCAGTTGAAGGGGGTGCAGATAAAACTCATGAGAATTAAGATGGAGGGGACACCTACCATTCCGCAGTGGATATTGCAGCAGTATCCTCAGGGGGAGATGGTAGCAATTGACATGTCGCTTTTCTCTTACAGTGAGTACCGGACATTGTGCAGAGACCTTTCTCCGTGTAAGGTGCTGCTTACAGAAGACTTGTTTGATGGGATATGGGAGAACCGTCCCCCACTCCGTTTCAACAGCATAGAGGGTCTTGGAATAGAGTACGCAGGGGAAACCTCAAAATCAAAGCACCAGAGGGTGGTGGATGCTCTTGGAATAGGGGACAGGCGATTTGCCTATATAATAACAATGTGTGATGAGGTTGCATGGCTGTGCAATATAAGGGGGACAGATATAGAATACAATCCCCTGGCACAATCATATGCAGTGGTTACAAACAATTCTGTACATCTGTTTGTAAATCTTGAATCTGTTGGGGAAGAACTTATGGCCGCATTGGGCGAGCAGGGGATAGAACTCCACCCTTACAATTCATTTACAAAAATGCTGCAACAGTTGCCTCCGTCTGTAATAAGGGTGGTTTCCCAAAGCAAGATTACTGTGCGGGATTACCAGGCCCTCAATATCCCGGATGCAGAGTTTATGGATGACCCTATGGTCTCAGGTGTTGTAAACTGCCTTAAGGCGGTTAAGAACAACTGGGAGCAGCGCGGCTTTGAAAAGGCTTTCCTGGCAGATGGAGTTGCGTGGTGCAAAGTGCTCAAGTTCATAGATGACGCATTGTTGAAGGGTGAGGCTCTTACAGAGTGGGAAGTGGGGGAGAAATTTGCCCAATTCAGAAGTGAGGATGAAAACTACAGAGGAGAGAGTTTTGAACCTATAGTTGCCTATGGTCCGGCAGGGGCATTGCCGCATTACAGTGCAGCCAAGGAGAGTACCCAGATTATAGGCAAGGGGAATTTTCTCCTTATGGATACGGGTGCCCATTACCTGTTTGGAACAACAGATACAACCAGAACAATTCCAACAGGTCCCCTTACCCCAGCACAGAGGAGACACTACACATTGGTGCTCAAGGGGATGGTAAGGCTTTCTATGGCATGTTTCCCAAAAAATACCAGAGGATCACAACTGGACATCCTTGCAAGGGGACCTCTGTTCAATGACGGATTAATGTATTTTCACGGGACAGGCCATGGCATAGGACACTATCTGTGTGTGCATGAAGGGCCGCAAAGCATAAGGATGGAGGAGAATCCGGTAACGCTTCTTCCAGGAATGGTAATCTCAAATGAGCCTGCAGTTTATATGGAGGGGGAGTACGGTATAAGAACAGAGAATGTGATACTTGTACAGGAGTGGAAATATACTCCGGTGAACGATTTCTACAATTTCAGGACACTGACCCTTGTCCCTATAGAGACATCATGTGTTGAGTGGAATCTGCTTGATTCTGCTGAGACCCAATGGGTAAAATTGTACAATGAGCATGTCTGCAAAACAATTGCGCCGCTCCTGGACAAGGAGACGGCGCAATGGATGGTTGAAAAATACCTGTAACGGTTACTCAATTACAGTAACTTGGTAATTGTTGCCGTATTTTATGTTTATGGTACCGGTATTCTTCATACCGGTATTTTTTTGTTCCCTTGTAAATTTGTACCTGCTTTGGGTTGTAATGTCTGTTTTATCCATTGCCATCATGGTTATATCAAATCCCTGAAAGGCAAACGGAGAGGGCTCAGCATTGTAAAGGGCCCTGTATTTCATTAGAAATCCTTTCACAACAGGAGAACTGTAATCAACATAATATGGAAGTGACAGATGAAGGTTCATCCTGTGGAAATAATCAACTTCAATAGTCTCAAAATTCCTCCACCTGGCGGTTCCGAACAATGTTACGGACCTCTTCTTCTCAACGGCAGGATTGGTGTGGAGAAGATTCAGGTTTCTTACAACATCATTTACAAATGCCTCGCTGTTGGAAGGTACAAGAACCATATTGTCCAAGGTAGGTTCAAGGGCAAACATCATGTTGTCCAGAATCTCCCTTCCCTCCAGCACACTGTATGAGAATGTGTTGTAGACAATCCCTTTTGCATCCAGAAGTCTCAAAGTGGAGGCTACCAGGGCTGTATCATTGCCATCTTTTTCATATATCACTATGGCCCCGTTGGATAAATCACATTTGCCGGCAAACAGGTTCACAAGGTTTTCCAACTGTGCATCTGTAGAAGGTGGAGCCTGAATGAAATTGCTGTGTCCCAAAGCAAGATGCTCTCCGGCCATATCCATAGGGGATATTACAGTTGTATTGTCATCTGCCCCCTCAAGAAGTTTCCTTATATCCTGGGATCTTACAGGACCAACCACAACCTTTTTACCGTCAATGATTCCACTCCCCATAACCCTCTCAATGGAGCCGTACATCTGCTGGTCAACAACATTTATGGTAATGTTATACCCCATTTTTTTCAGAGTATCTGCAGCAAGCAGGGCTCCGGCGTAAAAATCCATGAAATTTGCATCCGGGCCCAGAGTATCCTTCAGGGAGAGGGGAAGCACATAGGTAAGTTCTGCATTCTTTTCCCACTGTGGCAATTGTGCTGTAATTTCAGTATCTTCCACAATTTCAATCTTTTCCAAATCCTTCTCCTCCTCCCCGACTGTTTGTGCAGAGGCGGCATTGCTGTTTTTCTGCTCCTGTATCAATGCAATGAAGTCTGCATTTGGTATATACAGTATCTGCCTTTTTCTCAGTACAGTACTCTCAAGGCTGTTCATGGCAATGATAGCCTCTTGGGAAACATTGTATTTGCGGGCAATGTTGCCGAGTTGTTCACCCCCCTTAACCTTATGTTTCTTCCTGGAATATTTCTTTATGTTGCTTCCCGACAATTCCCATCCTTCCAGCACCTGCGCAACTTGACTGTTCTCCTGCACTGCAGGGGCAGATGCGGCATTTCCGGTTACCGCTGCCTGGTTCTGGAGTGCTGTTGCAGCAGGTGCGGATGTGGTGGCTTGGGCAGAGGGAATGTATATGACACTCCCTGCCTTCAGACCATTCTTAAGGGATTCATTCTGGCGTACAATATCATCAATTGTAACATTATATGCCTTTGCCAGGGAGTATAATGTCTCCCCCCCCTTAACCTTGTGCACAAACATTACACTACCGTTCACCTTAACCTTCTCCTTGGATACGGTTATATGTGGAACATTCTGGCCAACTGCTGCAGTTGAGGCCAAAAACAACAATATGAAAAATAATGTACGCATACCTTATATAAATGAATTATAGACGTGCCAACAGGTTCTTTACGTTGGCCTCTATTCTCTCATAAGTATCATTGCCGTATGGAGCCTTCTCAAATTTTGAGCCGGTTATGTTCTCATACAGTTCAATGTACCTGTCTGAGATGCTGGTTACAATCTCCTGGGTCATTGGAGGAACCTGCTGCCCCTGTTGTCCGCTGAAACCGTTGTCCATAAGCCACTCGCGTACAAACTCCTTTGACAACTGTTTCTGCTGCTCACCTTTGTCAAATCTCTCCTGATAACCCTCAAGGTAAAAATAGCGGCTGCTGTCTGGGGTGTGAATCTCGTCAATAAGATAGATCTCACCATCCTTAAGGCCAAACTCATATTTGGTATCAACAAGAATCAGGCCCCTCTCTTTTGCAATCTCGCAACCCCTCTGGTAAAGGGCAAGGGTTATCCTCTCAAGTTCGTTGTATACCTTTTCATCTACAAGGCCCTGTGCAATGATCTCCTCCCTTGAGATATCCTGGTCATGTCCTCCTATCTCCGCTTTGGTGGTAGGGGTTATGATAGGGGTTTCAAATTTCTGGTGTTCCCTCATTCCGTCGGGAATCTTCACTCCGCAAATCTCCCTTGCACCTGCCTTATATGCTCTCCATGAACTTCCTGTAAGGTATCCTCTTACAATCATCTCTACCGGAAGTGACTCGCATTTGTATCCTACGGTAACCATAGGGTCCGGTGAAGCAATCTTCCAGTTCTTTACAATGTCAGAAGTGCTGTCCAGGAACTTGGATGCAATCTGGTTGAGCACCTGTCCCTTGAACGGAATGCCTTTGGGCAGTACAACATCAAATGCAGAAATTCTGTCTGTTGCAACCATAACCATATATTTGTCATCTATGGTATATACATCCCTTACCTTTCCATTGTATACAGCGGTCTGTTTTGGAAAATCAAACTGAGTTCTTGTTATTGAGTCCATATCTGTGTATTTGTTTTATATAGTTTTCTATTAACTGAAATATGCCGTATCAGTAGAGCCTCAGACTCAACCGGTACGGCATTATCTTATCTGGTTCTACGGCAATTACTTGTTTTTGGACTTTATGTATTCCTCGTTAAGTCCGTTAAGGACATCTTGTGTGATGTTCAATGAAGGGTTGCCTGTAATTACAGTTGTAGACGCTGCACTTGTGGTGAGGATAAGGGCATAACCTTTCTCCTGATTGTATTTGTCAATGAAAGTTTGTACTGCATCCATAACTTTCCTCATCATAACAGCCTCTTCCTCAGCCATCTCAAGTTGTTTCTGCTGGCTAAGGTTCTGCAGGTTCTGCTGTCTCTCAACAAGTCTCTGCTGCTGCTCCTCAGCCTGTGATCTGGTAAGGAGACCTTTGGCAATCTTTGTCTCAAAATCCTTTGCAGCGCTCTCAAAAGACCTTCCTTTCTTTGTAAGGTCATCCTGGATAGCCTGTGCCTTGCTCTCAAGTTCAGACCTCAAGTCGTTGAACATGTCATACTGGCTTACCAGAGAATCCAATTGGATATAAACGATGCTGCCCTGAGGGGCTGCAACGGCTGCACCATTGCCTGCAGGCTGTACTGTACCTGTATTGCCGGTTGCATTGCAAGAACAGATGATTGCTGCAACGGCAACAGTTAGAATTAGTTTCAGTTGTTTCATTTTTTATTTGTTGTTATTTGTAATTTCCAAAGCGGCAAAGATAATAAAAAAACTTTATTTCAGTTGTTCTCTGTATGCCTTAATTGTAGCCTCAAGTCCCATATACAGCGCATCGCTGATAAGGGCATGTCCAATTGACACTTCAAGAAGCCCCGGGATATTCTCATTGAAATATTTGAGATTGGTGAGGTTCAGGTCGTGTCCTGCATTGAGCCCGAGCCCGCATTTTACAGCAGTCTCGGCGGCCCTTACATAAGGCTCTATAGCCATCTCCCTGTTTTTAAGGTAGTTTGCGGCATAAGCCTCTGTATACAGTTCCACCCTGTCGCACCCGGTATCAACGGCATTCTTTATCATCTCCTCAACCGGGTCAATGAAAATGGATACCCTTATACCGTTGGCATGGAATACTTTTGTAATGTCGGTGAGGAATTTCTTGTTCCTTATTGTATCCCAACCTGCATTTGAGGTAATGGCGTCAGGTGCGTCGGGAACAAGGGTAACCTGTGCAGGGTTCACTTCAAGTACGAGTGAGGTGAACGATTCAATGGGGTTGCCCTCAATGTTGAATTCTGTTGTAAGAAGGGGTTTGATTTCCCTTGCATCCTGGTACCTTATATGCCTTTCATCTGGCCTGGGATGTACTGTAATGCCCTGGGCTCCAAACTTCTCGCAATTTACGGCAGCCTGGAGGACATCCGGCATATTGCCTCCTCTGGAGTTCCTTATTGTGGCAATCTTGTTTATGTTTACACTTAAAATTGTCATGGCTGGGATTGTTTCTAATTTGTTCAAATACAAAAATAGGCACAATTTCCCAATATGAGAACAATCATTAGACCAAAAATATTTATCTTGCATAAAATTTTGGAAATGAAGGCAGCACTTTTTGGCAAAAGGATAGACAAGACCAATATAGGAAGGCTTATCCTGTTTGTGGACAACCTAAAGGAATACAGACATTTTGAGTTCTGTTACCATGTGTCATTCTATAATCTCATAAAGGAGTTCTCGCAGGAACTGCCACAGGGTGGACTCTTCTCCAGTTGGGAAGATCTTCCTGCAGATGTTGACATTTTTCTCTCCCTTGGCGGCGACGGAACTTTCCTGGAGTCCCTTACTATGGTGAGGCAGAGGCAGATTCCAATAGCGGGAATCAATTTCGGAAGGCTGGGATTCCTTACCACCGCATGTGTGGAGGAGAACAATCCGTGGATAGAGAAACTCATAAAAGGGGATTATGCAGTGGAGGAGCGGACCTTGCTCCACCTTGAAAAGGAGGGGCTTGCCCAGGAGTTCTACCCCTATGCAATGAATGAGATAACAATCCAGAGGCAGAATCCTTCAATGCTGGAAATAGAGATTGCAATAGATGGCCAACCTCTTCCAAAATACTGGTCAGACGGCATTCTGGTAGCAACCGCAACAGGGTCAACCGCATACTCCCTGAGTATAGGCGGCCCCATTGTAACTCCAGACTCGAGTGTCCTCATAATAGCCCCAATATCACCCCATAACCTCAATGTGAGGCCTCTTGTGGTTCCCGACACCTCTTCTGTGGAGATCACCTTCCAGGGGAGGCATCCGCATGCATTGCTTACAGTTGACAACCGCTCCGTTGATATTGATGCGGGTGAGAAACTCACAATAACAAAAGGGAAATTCCCAATCAAGAGCATTTCCATAAACAATAATTTCATTGCCGCGTTGAATCAAAAACTATTATGGGGTGAGGATAAGAGAAATATACAATAATTTTCTTATATTTGCGCCCAATTTGTAGAAATGTTTTTATGACAAAAGAGAAGACCACAATACCCCAGCATGTTACCATAATTATGGACGGCAACGGGAGATGGGCCAAACTGCGTGGGCAGGAGAGGCTTTTCGGACATAAGGAGGGAGTTGAGAGTGTGAGGGCCTGTACCGAGTTTGCAGTGGAGAAGGGGATAAAATATTTGAGTGTCTTTGCTTTTTCAGAGGAAAACTGGGAGAGGCCGGCAGAGGAGATAGAGGGACTCATGCAACTTATGCTTAAGGCTATAGCAATGGAGACACCCCTGTTTCAGAAAAATGGGATAAGGTTCAGGGTAATAGGCGATTTCAGCAGGTTGTCCCAGAAACTCAGGAATGAGATAGACGAGTGCATGAAACTCACAGAGACGAACACCGGTCTGCAACTCATTGTCTTTTTGAGTTATAGCGGGAAGTGGGATATTGTGCAGGCTGCCAACAAAGTGGTGGAGGAGAAAATGAGGAAAGGGGAGCAGCCTACAATAACAGCAGAGGAGATTGATTCAAACCTTTCTACATCAGACATTCCCCATCCGGATCTGCTGATCCGTACCAGCGGGGAGCAGAGAATCAGCAATTATATGTTATGGCAGACAGCCTATACAGAATATTACTTTACTGAAGTGCTTTGGCCCGATTTTCGCAAAATGGAGTTCCAGCAGGCACTGGACGCCTATAGCAAAAGGGAGAGAAGGTTCGGAAAAGTTTAATTTATTGTAGTCAGATGAAATTGAAACTATTGGAAAGAATACTGATTGTACTGGCATTGATTATGCCATGCACTGTTTTTGCACAGAACGGTGCTGTTGTGGATTACGAATCACCAAAAGAATATGTCCTCAAGAAGATAAAGGTTGAGGGTGTCAATTACCTGAGCGGAGACAGGCTCATTGCCCTTACCGGATTGCAGGAAGGTGACAAGGTTGAGATTCCCGGACAACAGTTGTCGGGAATAGTAAACAGGTTGTGGCTGCAGAGGAAATTCTCCGATGTGGGATTCTATATAGATTCCCTCTCTCCAAGAGGTGACAGTTGTATCCTTGTACTGAAAGTGCAGGAGCGTCCAAGGGTTTCCAAATGGCTTTTCAGTGGTGTAAGGAGGTCTGAAGAATCTGACCTTACAGAGAGGCTGAAACTCAGAAGGGGCGGCGAACTCTCAGATTATGTGGAGAAATCTTCTATAGACATCATAAAGAACTATTACAAGGAGAAGGGATTCTACCTTGTGGATGTTCATTTGACACATGAACCTGACTCTACAGTGAAGAATGCCGTAAAGGCAACGTTTCATGTAAACAAGGGGAACAAGATAAAGATTGAGAAGATAAACTTCAACGGTGTAGAGGAGAGCATAAAGGTAAAGAAACTGGCCAAGGCCATGAAGAAGACCAAGGACCGCAGCCTCTACAACTTCTTCAAATCAAAGAAATTCAATTCAAAGGAGTATGAGAATGACAAGGCAGCCCTTATGGAGGTATTCAATGAGGCCGGATACAGGGATGCCGTAATATTGTCCGATTCCATAAGTTATACTCCCGACGGGCGTATAGTGCTTGACATAAACCTTAACCAGGGAAAGAGATATTACTTCAGGGATATCACATGGACAGGAAACTCTGTATATACGGCAGAGCAGTTGAACAGTGTCCTTATGATTAAGAAGGGAGACATCTATGACCTCGTTACAATGGAGAAGAGACTGCAGGGAGACCCTAAGCAGCAACATAGGGATATCAGGAAGATGTACACCGACAACGGTTACCTTTTCTTCAGCATTGTTCCTGTAGAGATGAACATTGAAGGTGATTCAATTGATGTTGAGATGAGGATTATGGAGGGCAAGCCTGCAACCTTCAACAATGTGATAATAAACGGTAACACCATAACCAGTGAGAAGGTTGCAAGAAGGGCGGTATATACACGTCCGGGCTACCTCTACAGCCAGACAGATTTTGAAAGGTCAATAAGGGAGTTGGGTTCAATAGGCCACTTTGACCCTGAGAGGTTCCAGTCGCAGGAGGGATACAGCATTCTCCCCAATATAAACAACAATACCGTTGATATTGCATACAATGTGCAGGAGAAACCGAACAGCCAGTTGGAACTCAGCGGCGGATGGGGTGGAAACACCTTTGTAGGAACATTGGGTGTAAGTTTCAACAACTTCTCGATCAGACGTGCATTTGAGAAAGGTGCATGGAGACCTGTACCTCTTGGAGACGGACAGACACTCTCCATAAGGTTCCAGACCAACGGTACATACTATACTGCACTTTCGGCAAGTTTTCTTGAGCCTTGGCTTACAGGAAAGAAGCCTACATCACTCAGTACATCCATCTACTATACCCGCCAGACAAACTCGTACTACTATTATCTTACAAATGACGAGTATATGGAGGTTTATGGTATAGCAGCATCTCTCGGTTCAAGACTCAAATGGCCTGATGACTATTTTGTACTCTACCATGAGTTGAGTTGGCAACAGTACAAACTCAAGGACTGGAACTACAACTTCCTGTTCAATACAGGAAAATCCAACAACTTGAGTTACAAGATATCTCTTAACAGAAACTCTACAGACCAGCCTGTTTATCCGAGAACCGGATCTGATATGCTGTTCAGTGTGCAGCTTACCCCTCCATACTCATTGTTCAGGTCTGATGATACAGACTACAAGACAATGACAGACCAGGAGAAGTACAAATGGATAGAGTACCACAAATGGACATTCAAGAGTGCCCTTTATACCAAGTTGGTTGGCGACCTTGTACTGAAGACATCTGCAGATTTCGGATACCTCGGATATTACAACAAGGATTTGGGATACTCTCCATTTGAAGGTTTCCAGTTGGGTGGTGACGGTATGAGCGGTTACAACACATACGGCTCCGACATTATAGGCTTGAGGGGATATCCTAACTATTCGCTTACCCCTATAGAAGGCAATGCTTATGCCGGAAGGGTATACGACAAGTTTACAGTTGAGTTGAGACACCCTGTAATCCTACAGCCGCAGTCAACAATCTATGCCATGCTGTTCCTTGAGGCAGGAAACTGCTGGAAGGATATCAAGGACTTCAATCCTTTTGAGGTAAAGAGGTCTGCCGGAGTAGGTTTGAGGGTATTGCTCCCAATTGTAGGAATGTTGGGTATAGACTGGGGTTACGGATTTGACCCTGTTCCTAACGAGAAACTCAACAGAGGTGGTAGCCAGTTCCACTTTGTAATAGGACAGCAGTTCTAATTTTAAAAGAAAGGGTTATGAAAAGAATTACAGTAGCCATTTTTGTAATGCTGTTTTCTGCATTGCAGATGAATGCCCAGAAAATAGGGTATATAGATACAGAGAAGATTCTTAAGGCTATACCTGCATATACAAGTGCCCAAAACCAGTTGGAATCGTTGAGCGAAAAATACCGGAAGGAGATTGAGGCAGAGTATGCGGTAATAGAGACAATGTACAATAACTACCAGTCCCAGAAACAGTATCTCTCTGCCCAGGCAAGACAACAGAAAGAGAATGAGATAATAAACAGGGAGCAGGCTGTAAAGCAGTTGCAGAACAGATATTTTGGACAGGACGGCAATATGCAGAAAAAATCCGGAGAACTGCTTGACCCCATAAAGGCAAAGGTAGATGAGGCGGTGAAAAAGGTTGCAGCAGAAGGCGGTTATATGCTGTTGCTTGATGTTGCAGTTTTGCAGGGGGTTGCCTACAGGAATGAGGCTTACGATTTGAGCGCAAAAGTTATTGCCAATCTGGGAAACTGATTTGAAATAATAACAATAAATTAAAAATATGAAGAACGTAACTAAATTTTTGGCACTTGTAATGGTGCTGTTTGCGACACAGTCATTTGCCCAGACCAAATTGGGCCACATCAATATGCAGGAACTTGTTGCATTGATGCCGGAGAGGGATTCTGCTGTAATCAAACTTGAGAATTACGCTAAGGAACTTGAGGAGACAATGCAGGGTATGCAGCAGGAGTTCAACACCAAGTTGCAGACATACCAGCAGAAGAATGCCACATGGACAGCAGCAATTCTTGAGGCAAAGACAAAAGAGTTGGAGGAGATGCAGCAGAGACTCCAGATGTTCAACCAGAATGCACAGCAGGAGATGGCACAGTTGCAGCAGTCGCTGTTTGCCCCTGTTTATGAGAAGGCAAGCAAGGCTGTTGAGAAGTTGGGTACTGAGGGTGGATTCACCTATATTCTCGACCTTTCTGCAGGCGGCATAATTTTTAAAGGAGCATCAAGCACAGATCTTCTTCCCGATGCTAAGAAGGAGTTGGGAATCCCTGCAAGCAAGACAAAACCTACCCAGTTGGGCAACCAGGAGCAGGGTGCAGCAGAATAATCTGCATACCGGGGAATATAGGGGGACAGCAAATGGGCTGTCCCTTTTTTTGTTGTCGGGAAGAAGATTCCAATTTTTGCAGAAATATTTTTGTTGAAAAAATAGAAATCGTAAAGAATTATCATTACATTTGTGTAATCTTTTAAAATACACTAACAAAAATAACTACGTATTTTACGTAACAGAGGAGAATTATTCTTTATGGAACACAAAATTATTGACACAAAGGAGGTCGTAATCCGTTTTACCGGCGACTCGGGAGATGGAATGCAGCTAACCGGTACTTTGTTTGCAGATGCCTCTGCGTTGTATGGAAATGAGATTTCTACATTTCCAGATTATCCGGCTGAGATTAGAGCACCGCAAGGTACTGTAGCGGGAGTATCGGGATTCCAGGTACACATTGGACAGACAGAGGTAAAAACCCCAGGTGACTTTTGCGATGTATTGGTGGCAATGAACCCTGCAGCGCTTAAAGCAAATGCCAAATGGGCAAAACCTGGAGCAAGCATTATCCTTGATGAAGATGCATTTGATGAGAAAGGCCTTGAGAAAGCCGGTTTCAAGACAAATGACCCTATTGAGGAGATGAACCTTAAAGATTACCATATCATTTGGGCTCCTATTACAACTCTTACAAAAGAGTCCTTGAAGGACAGCGGTTTGGACAACAAATCAATAGTACGTAGCAAGAACATGTTCACTTTGGGTATGTGTTACTTCATGTTCAACCGCCCTCTACATTTTACAGAGGAGTATCTTGAGAAGAAATTTGCGAAGAAACCTAACCTCATTGCCCCTAACAAGAAAGTGCTCAATGACGGTTACAATTACGCACACAATATCCACGCAATTCCTAATACCTATAGAATTGAGCCTGCAAACCAGGAGCCTGGCGTATACAGGAACATTAACGGTAACCAGGCTACCGCTTGGGGTCTTTTGGCAGCATCTGAGAAATCAGGTTTGCCTATTTTCTGCGGTTCTTACCCTATCACTCCTGCTACAGTAATTCTTGAGGAGTTGGCTATCCACAAAGCATTTGGCGCAAAAACCGTTCAGTGCGAGGATGAGATTGCCGGTATCTGTACATCTATTGGTGCAGCATATGCAGGTAACCTTGCAGTAACAACAACTTCAGGTCCCGGCCTTTCATTGAAATCAGAGGCATTGGGTCTGGCAATGATTACAGAGTTGCCTCTTGTAATTGTTGATGTACAGAGGAGCGGTCCTTCTACAGGTATCCCTACAAAAACTGAGCAGACAGACCTTATGCAGGCACTTTACGGCAGAAACGGTGAGTGTCCAATTATGGTAATGGCCGCACGTACTCCATCACATTGCTTTGAGTCTGCATACTATGCAGCAAAATATGCATTGGAGCACATGATGCCTGTAATCCTTCTTACAGAGGGCTTCATTGGCAACGGTTCGGAGCCTTGGAGAATTCCTGATGTAAGCAAATACCCACCAATTGTTCCTCCTATCATTGACAAATGCGAGGGCAAATTCAAACCATACGAGAGAGACCTTGAGCGTTGGGCAAGACGCTGGGCCCTTCCTGGAACAGCAGGATTGGAGCACAGGGTTGGAGGTTTGGAGAAAGCAGAGCACGGTGCAATTTCATCAGATCCTCAGAACCATGAACTGATGGTAGCAAACAGGGCTGAGAAAGTTGCAAGAGTTGCAAACTATATTCCTGAACTTGAGGTTGTAGGCAACCAGGAGGGAGATATCCTTATAGTTGGTTGGGGTGGTACTTACGGTCACCTTTACACAGCAACAAAAGAACTGCTTGCAGCAGGCAAGAATGTAGGTTTCGCCCATTTCGACTACATCAATCCGCTTCCTAAGAATACTAAGGATGTATTCAAGAGATTTAAGAAAATTATCGTTTGCGAGTTGAACAGCGGCCAGTTTGTAAACTACTTGAGAGGTCTTAACCCTGAGTTTACATTTGAGCAGTTGAATAAAGTTCAAGGACAACCGTTTATTGTAAAAGAGATTGTTGACGCTGTCAATGCTCTGTAATTATTAATTAAATTTCAAAAGAAACATCGTTATGAAATATACATCACAAGACTTTAAAAGTGATCAGGAAGTAAGATGGTGTCCGGGTTGCGGTGACCACGCAGTTCTGGCTTCTGTCCTAAAAGCAATGCCTGAGGTATGTGAGGAACTTAACATCAACAAGGAGGACTTGGTTTTTGTATCAGGTATCGGTTGTTCTTCACGTTTCCCTTATTATATGAATACATACGGATTCCACTCAATCCACGGTAGGGCAACAGCAATCTCTACAGGTGTAAAGGTGGCAAATCCAAAATTGTCTGTATGGCAGGCTACAGGTGACGGTGACTCACTTGCAATTGGCGGTAACCACTTTATCCATGCCATCAGAAGAAATATAGACCTTAACATTATTCTGTTCAACAACAGAATCTACGGTCTTACAAAGGGACAGTACTCTCCTACATCAAAGAGGGGTATCATTACCAAAACATCACCTTATGGTTCAATAGAGGAGCCATTTACTCCAGGTGCATTGGTATTGGGAGCAAGAGGTACATTCTTTGCAAGAAGTTTGGATTCGGAGTTGAAACTTAACCAGGAGATTATGGTGCAGGCAGCCAAACATAAAGGTACATCCATTATGGAGATGCTTGTAAACTGTGTAATCTTCAACGACGGTACACACCAGGAATTTGCAGAGAGATCTGTAAGGGCAGACAGAACCATTACCCTCAAACATGGTGAGCCAATGATTTTTGGCGCAAACAGAGATAAGGGACTTGTTCTCGACGGTCTTCAACTTAAGGTTGTTACCATTGGTGAGAATGGTGTTACTGAGAAGGATATCCTTGTACATGACGCACATTCAGATGACAAACTTCCTATCCACACAATGCTTGCAAACATGAAATATCCTGATTTCCCTGTTGCATTGGGCGTTATCAGAGATGTTGAGGACTCAACCTATGATGAGAATGTACACAAGCAGGTGGCTGAGGTTAAAGAGAAAGCAAAGATTTCTACAATAGACCAATTGTTGCGTTCAGGTGCAACTTGGGAGGTTAAATAATTAAGAATTAAGGCACTTAACAAAATTTTTATAAATAAAACAACTTAAAATAAATCATTAGTTATGAAAGCAGCTGAAATAATGGCGAAACTTCAGGCTAAATACAGCCATGAGCCAGAGTATCTACAGGCAGTTCACGAGGTGCTTGAGTCAATTGAGGAGGTTTACAACCAGCATCCTGAGTTTGAGAAAGCAAAAATCGTTGAGAGAATCGTTGAGCCAGACAGAATCTTCACATTCCGTGTTACTTGGGTAGATGATAAAGGTGAGGTACAGACAAACTTGGGTTACCGTGTACAGTTCAACGCAGCTATTGGACCATACAAAGGAGGTATCCGTTTCCATAAAGCAGTAACTCCTTCAATGCTTAAATTCTTGGGCTTTGAGCAGACTTTCAAAAATGCACTTACTACTCTTCCTATGGGTGGTGGTAAAGGTGGTTCAGATTTCGATCCAGTAGGAAAATCTGACGCTGAGATCATGCGTTTCTGCCAGGCATTCATGCTTGAGTTGCGGCACAACATCGGTCCTGATCAGGACGTTCCTGCAGGTGACGTAGGTGTTGGCGGACGTGAGATCGGTTACATGTTCGGTATGTACACCAAACTTGCAAGAGAGTACAATACAGGTGTTCTTACAGGTAAAGGTGCTTGCTGGGGTGGTTCAATCCTTCGTCCAGAGGCTACAGGTTTCGGTGCACTTTATTTCACTGAGCACGTTCTTGCAAAAGCAGGTAAAGATATTAAAGGTAAAACTGTTGCCCTTTCAGGATTCGGTAACGTTGCTTGGGGTGCTGCAACCAAAGCTACTGAGTTAGGTGCTAAAGTTGTTGCTATCTCTGGTCCAGACGGCGTTTGCGAGATTCCAGACGGTATCACTAAAGAGATGATCGACTACATGCTTGTTATGCGTTCATCAAACCGCAACAAAGTTGAGGATATGGCTACCCAGTTCCCTGGTGCTGCAAAATTCACTGCAGGCAAGAAAGCATGGAGCGTAAAATGTGATATCGCTCTTCCTTGCGCATTCCAGAACGAGTTGAACGGTGACGATGCTAAACAACTTCTTGCTAACGGTACATGGTGCTGCTGTGAGGTTTCTAACATGGGTTGTACTCCTGAGGCTATCAAGGCTTTCCAGGATGCAAAAATCCTATTCGCTCCTGGTAAAGCAGTTAACGCAGGTGGTGTAGCAACTTCAGGTCTTGAGATGACTCAGAACGCTACTCATATCAGCTGGTCTGGTGCTGAGGTTGACGCTAAACTTCACTACATCATGCAGAGCATCCACGAGGCTTGCGTTAAATTCGGTCAGCTTCCTGACGGTAGAGTAGACTACGTGAAAGGTGCAAACATTGCAGGTTTCATGAAAGTTGCTCAGGCTATGTTGGAGCAGGGTATCATCTAATATATCCCTCTTCTTCTATAAAAATAGGGGTGGCTATTGCCACCCCATTTTTTGTATATAACTGGAAGCCGTAGAGCGGCTCACCTTCATCCTCCTAGCAATATTGGATATGCTGTATCCATCCTGCAGCATGGCTTTGATCTTATTCTCCTTGCCCGATAATTTCAGTTTTAAGGATCTGCTCCCTTTTGGCCGTCCCAAAATGACTCCTTCATTCCTTTTCCTTGCAAGAGCCTCTCTGGTCCGTTGTGAAATGAGGTTCCTTTCAATCTCTGCACTTAGCCCGAAAGCAAATGCCAGTACTTTGGAGTTTATGTCATTTCCCAATCTGTAGTTATCCTTGATGGTCCACACTTGAATATCCTTTTCCATGCACATATTCAGTATGGACATAATCATCATGAGATTTCTTCCAAGACGGGATATCTCAGAGCAGATAAGTATATCCTCCTTTGACAATTTCCTAAGGAGCAGGCCAAGTTTCCTTTTTTCAACAGCCATGTTTCCTGAAATGGTCTCCTCAATCCATTTGTCAATTTTAAGATTCAATACTTTGCAGAAATTGTTGATTTCAAATCTCTGGTTTTCCACGGTCTGCTTGTCCGTGCTTACTCTAATGTAACCATAAATCATAATAATGTTTGTTAGGGGTTCTGCTATAAAATTACGCAAAACGGTTGAATTATGGTCTCTTTTTATTCAATACAATAGAAAAAAATAGGGCAGAAACAGATTTTCTGTTTCTGCCCTACAAACAAACATTATAAATTACCGCTTGTTCTGAGTAGAGATATTTGGATTTCTATCATACTCAGATTGAGGTATTTGGAATAGCCATCTGCCATCTCCGGCAGGAACAGTTATTTTTGCTGAAATAGGGTGATTACCATCTCTTACAAGAGGTTTATTGTAGCGTTTAAGATCAAAGAACTCAGTGCCAATCTCTCCGTATAGCTCTTTTCTCCTTTCCAATAAAATCTCTTCAATAAGTTTATCGCCAGTGTTGCCAGATTTTACTGCCAATGGATCTCTATGGCTCTGCAGTTCAAACAATACAGCATGACCGTCTGCTTCTTTTCCGCTTTGAACCAACGCTTCAGCCTCTACCAGATACATTTCAGATGCCCTGTGCATACCGTAATCTCCGCATGCATCTGCATTGTCCTGGAATTTTGCAGCTCCCCATTTGCCCCAACTAGGGAATGCATATGATACATCAATAAACACGTTTCTCATATCACTTGCTGAAAATTTGGAAACAAAGGTTTCATTTATGAAGAAGTTTTTATAGCCGTTCTGTTTGCGGAATATGTCAACGTGTGAAAACAAGGATGCGTAACCCATTGCCTGGTCAGACTGGATTGGGAATCCCCATATCCATTCACCTGCGCCATTTATGTCATTGAATCCTGTTGATCTGTAAGTTTTGGAGTTCATTAGTGTATATCCGGCTCTTGCGGCCTTTGCATCTGCTGCTGCGGCAGACCAGTTCTGCATCTCAAGGTTTACATTGGCTCGCCAGAGAAGAGCTACATTTTTGTTTATTCTGAAAATAGCAGCCCTTGACTCATCTAGAGTATTTACAGCCTCATTCAAATCTTCCATAATAAGGGTGAATACCTCTTTCATACTTGCTCTGTCATTGCCTTTCGTATCTGCAGTGGTAGGTGTTGTGTACAACGGTACACAAGGAGCATTCTCACCTGCGTGGGCATAAGAGAATTGAAAAACTCTGGCAAGGTTGAAATACGAGTATGCTCTAATGGCCTTGAGTTCAGCGATTGATGCAGCCTTGAAACTGTCACTCAAACTGCATTCCTGGATACCTGCAATTTTCGTGTTTACATCATTTATCACTTCATAGAACATTGCCCAATAATACGAAGACTGGTAGCCTGTGGCGGAAGAAATCAGAGGGTGCCATTGAGCCTCATAGGTCCACCATTGTCCTGGGTTTGAAACAATATCATTACCCATAAAATCAAGTCCAAGGTAGTAGAATCTGTAGCCCACGGTAACATGCCTGTCGTAGTAGTATTCTTTCATCAAGTCAATTGAGCCTACTATAGCATTTGTTACTGCGGCCTCATCAGCATACATAATGTTTGGTGTTACTGATCCGTTGTGGGGCTCTGCCACATCCAACCAGTCATTGCCACAACTTGTAATTGCAAATGCTGTTAATATGATTAGAAATATTTTTTTCATTTTCATTCTTTTTTTATGGTCAGTAGTAAATTAGAACTGCAGGTTGATACCAAAAGAAATTACTTTCAGGGCAGATGAGTTATTATTGGTAACGCCATCAATTCCCATTTCAGGATCCAAGCCTTTTGTTCCAAAAATTGTAGCGAGATTGTCACCAGAAGCATATACTCTCAAACCTGCAAAGCCAGCCTTTTTTACAGCAGGTATTGTTGAGAGATCATAACCTATAGTAACATTTCGTAGTCTCAAATAATCACCTTTCCTTAAGAAAGCGGTTGAAGTACTGCTGTAGTCACCTTCGTTTATGGCAGGGATATCAGTAATGTCGCCAGGTTTCTGCCATCTCTTGAGGACATCTACAGATGATTGGTATCCTGTCCTGTCATCGCTGAACATGTGCATAAGGCCTGCGTAGTCTGAATCATACACTTTATGGCCCAATGCAAATGATGCAAGAACATTTACATATAGTCCTTTCCACGAGAAGTTGGTATTTATACCACCAATGTATTTTGGAAGAGCATCTCCAACAATATGTTTAGAACCGCTTGAATAATCCTTGGTTGTTTCAACGCCTGTTACATTGCCATCAGCATCCAATACGTCCTTATACCACATAGGCTTTCCGTCTTGAGGATCAACTCCTGCATACTCTATAAGATACCATGAGTATCTGCTCTCACCAACTTGAATTCTTTTGGTCCCATTGTTGAAACCTTCAGCTTGCTCCTGTGGAAGTGCTGAAATTTCATTGTGTTGGTATGATACATTGAAGCCGAGATCCCATACTATATCATTGTCCTTTAGAAGGACTCCTTTTGCATCAAACTCAATACCATTATTTTTCATCTCTCCAATGTTGTCATTGTAAGATGTGATACCAGCTGAGATTGGTAATGGTCGGGCCATAAGCAGATCCTGCGATTTTTTGTTATAGTATGTGATTGAACCGCTTAACTTCTGTGAAAACATTGCAAAATCAAATCCAATATCAAGCATTCCCTGTTTCTCCCATGTAAGGTTGTTGTTCCCAAGTGTGCCGATTATTGAACCAAGGTTTCCAAGTATATTCCACCCGGTGCTGTAAGTTGCCATGTATGGGAAATAGCCAAGGTTCTGGTTACCTGAAGTTCCGTAACTTGCCTTGAATTTCAAAACATCTAACCATTCAACGTTCTCCATGAATGACTCATTGGCAATATTCCAACCCAAACCTACCGACCAGAATGCTCCCCAACGAGAGTCTCTGTGGAAACGGGAAGTACCATCATATGTGAATGAAGCGGAAATATGATATCTGTTGTCATAGTCGTAATTTGCGCGGGACAATGTCCTGAAGTTTCTTGATGCGGTAGTATAAGAGTTTGCAGTCTGGAGATTTGCTCCGTAAGTCAACTCAGTGTCTGGGAAGTCAAAACCTCTTTTCTCTGCCTCAACATTGTCATAGTCGTATGTATTGGACTCTGTACCCAACAGCACATTTACGTGGTGCTTACTATTGAATGTCTTGTCCCAAGTTAAAGTATTGGTCCAAGAAAGTGTAGCGGTAATCTCTCTGGTACGGTTACTACGTCCGCCATAGGCTGTGCCGTCACCGTATTTGTTGTTATAGTAAGATTTGCCGCCCAATAAGTAATAATCAACTCCCAATGTGCTTCTGAATGAGAAATCCTTTAGGAATTTTGCCTCTATATAGCCTACATTATTGGATAGGAAGCGTTTGTATAATATTTCATCATACATGAATGTACCCAACGGATTGGAGTTTGATGATACTGGTCTGTCTCTTTCCCAAACTGTGTTTGTTCCGTAGTCAGCCTGTTTGTTTCCTGCTTCATCAAGGATGAATTCTCCATTCTTGTCCCTCATATATGCTGGATAGATTCCCGGAACACTTCTTACCCATTGAACGGAGTTACGTGTAGATGTTCCTCCCTGAGTAGGGTAGTTCTGTGTGCTGTACGAAAGTCCCATATTCAGTCCAACTTTAAGCCATTTGGTCATGTTGGCATCTATTTTACCTCTGATACTGTATCTGTTGAATTCAGATCCTCTAACAAGACCCTCGTCATTAAGATATGCACCTGAAATTAGATAACGTACCTCTTTGCTGCCTCCTGCTGCCTGAAGTGTGTATTCCTGTCTCTGTCCTGTCCTGAACAAAACATCATACCAGTTTTCCTCATAGAGCAATTTTGCATTGGACATAAGTTTGCCGTCTTCACCTATAGGATTGTTTACGTTGTATGGGTTGTAAACTAGATAATCAAGAACAGAGCCTGTAGCATAACTGCGTGCCTGCTGGTCTGTATATCCGTAATCAACGGCCTCTTTGTATCCTTTTGCCCATTGTGTTTCCATGTATTGCTGGGTATTCAGATACTCGTAATCTTCAACAGCTCTAGAACTCAAGCCGTATGTAGCAGTTACATTAAAAGTAGCCTTACCTGGTGTTCCCAATTTGGTAGTGATGAGAATTACACCATTGGCAGCTCTTGAGCCGTATAGGGCGGTAGAGTTGGCATCCTTAAGGACAGTAAAGGACTCTATATCATTAGGGTTGATTGAGTTCATGTTGCCATTATAAACTACACCGTCAACAACTATAAGGGGCTCATTTGAGCCTGAATAAGAGCCTACACCACGGATGCGGATTGTTGCATTCTCACCAGGTTGGCCGGTGCCACTAACAACCATCACACCAGAAGCCAGTCCCTGGAGTGCCTTGGATACTGAACTTACATTCAAGTTTTTGATCTGATCTGCCTTTACAACAGATGCTGTTCCAGTAAATGACTTTTTTGATTGAGGGCCATATGCTGTAAGTACAACCTCTTCCAAAGATTCGGAATCAGCCTGTAACATTACATTTACAATGCTTTTGTTGTTTACTGCAACTTCCTGGCTTTTATAGCCCACATAACTTATTACAAGTGTGGCGTTAGCATCGCAACTGATGGTAAATTGTCCATCAATGTCTGTAGTTGCCCCTTGTAAGTTGCCTTTTACTTGTACACCGGCGCCAATTAGCGGCAATTTGTCCGCAGCGTCGCTGACTGTACCCTTAACTGTAATGTTCTGAGCCCAAACAGAACATACAGCAAATAGCGAGAGTACTGTCAAGAAAAACTTTGCTTTTCTCATAAAGGTTTTTTTTAAGGTTAATTAATAATTGTGTATTTTAATTGTACCTTTTTTTTACACATGTATGCTGCTTGTCCCAATACGAATAATTGTGCGGGGAAATATGTAAGTAGTTGCAGGGAAAGGTTGCTCTAAACCTCTGATTCATTGGGATGTCGTACTCTTAAAAATGTAATCGCACAGAGGTGCCAATTTGGAAAGGCATCCAAATTCAGCAACATTGGAAATTGATTTGGAAACAATTTGAAAAAATGCTCCCGCTATGGTCACAAAGGGGAGGAGGAATGTCAATATGTAGAAAAGTATCCCTTTTTCCCGACAGAATTTTTTACATTTTGTTGGCAGAACGGCCTTGTTGGTGATTAATTAAAGATTTTTTTATTGTCGGGAAGAAATTTTTAAATTGATTTTATTGACAAAATTAAGGTTTCAATCTGTTACAATTTTGTTAAAATATGCATAATAAAGAATTTTTAAAAAAAAGTTTTGTAGAGTAAAAAGTTCAATTATATAGCAAAATCTGCCTTTTAGGTTAATATATATTATAAATTCACCCAAAAAACATAAATTATTTTATTTATTTCAAAAATTTACTTTATCTTTACAAAAAATGCCGATTATCCACATATTTTTGGATTTAAAAACTATGTGTTATATTTGCGGCTTGTAGTATTAGTATGTACTGCAGTGTAGAAGAAACCTACAAATAAATTAATCAAATATTAACCTTAAAAAAAACCTTTATGAGAAAAGTAAAGTTTTTCTTGACAGTACTCTCATTATTGGCTGTTAGTTTTGCATACGCACAGAACATAACAGTTAAGGGTACTGTTACAGACGCCGCTGATAATTCTCCACTTATCGGTGCAGGTGTTCAAGTAAAAGGTAGCACTCAAGGTGTTTCAACCGATTTGGACGGTAACTTTGAGATTTCATGTAGCCCAAATGCTACCCTAGTCATAACTTATGTTGGTTATGAGACAATGGAGGTTGCGGTTAACGGTAAAGCCGTTGTAAACGTACAGCTTAAAGCTGATTCCCAGATGTTGGAAGAGGCTTTGGTTATCGGTTACGGTTCCGCAAAGAAAATCAGTTCAGTTGTTGGTGCAGCAACTACAGTTAAGAAACAGGTGTTCCAGAACAGACCTGTAGCAAGTGCCGGTGATGCTCTTCAGGGCCAGGTAGCAGGTTTGCAGGTATTTACCTCATCTGGTGAGCCTAGTGCTGCTGTATCTATGCGTTTGCGTGGTGTTAACTCTATCAATGCATCCAACACCCCTCTATTCATTCTTGACGGTTCTCCAGTAAGTTCATCTGTGTTCACCACATTGAACTCAAACGATATTGAGAACATCACAGTATTGAAAGACGCTTCATCAACTGCAATTTACGGTTCGCGTGCAGCAAACGGTGTTGTTTACATTACTACCAAGAAGGGTGCTTCAGACAAACCAACTGTAAAAGTTAGTGCACAGTACGGTATCTCTTCAGTTGCAAACAACCCATACGAGATGTGTAACACTGAGCAGTACTTCCAGTTGCGTGAGATGATTGATCCAGCATTGGTTAACAACGCACAGTTCCAGGCATTGAAGAAATTCCGTACAGAGAACAACTTTGATTTTGACTGGAGAGGCTGGATCCTTAACGAGAGCGCTCCTACAGTTAGCGGCGACCTTTCAATTGCAGGTAGAACCAACAGGATGGACTACTATTTATCATTCAGTGCATTTGACCAGCAGGGTGTTGAGCCAGAGTCTGCCCTTACAAGATATGGTGTAAGATCAAACATCAACTCAAAAGTTACAGACTGGTTGAAAGTTGGTTTGAACTTGGGTCTTACTTATCAGGAGACTGAGACTGCAGGTTACTCAGGAACAGGTAACTCATGGTACAACCCTATGAACATTGCAGACTGGTCACTTCCATATGCAGTTCCTTATGAGATTCTTACAGATGCAGCAGGTAACTTCACAGGCTTTGGTGAGGAGCAGGACTACATCACTGACATGGGGCTTTACAACTACTACTATCTGATTGCACAGCAGCCTACCTTCAAGAACTATATCCGTTTGAACGGTAATACCTACCAGGAGATCACTCCTCTAAAAGGTTTGGTAATCAGAGCGGCTCAGGCTATTGAGGCTTACGATTACAGATATAAGGGCAAAGTGCTTTCAGATCCTTACAAATTGTTCACAACTTCTGCAACAGAGGATTTCTACAGAGACTACACTCTAACCTCTACAAACACTGCAGAGTACAAGTTTACCATTGCTGAGAACCACAATGTTGTATTGTTGGCAGGTCACGAGTCTATCGTTAACCAGTATGAAGGCTTCCGGGCTAAATCATCTGGTATGACTGACAACCGTGTGAACAATGTTAACCAGGGTACCAAATATGAGCAGCCTTCATACTCATTCTCTGAGAAATCATACAACTCATACTTTGGTCGTTTGAACTATGACTACGCTGACAAATACCACTTTGAGGCTACCTTCCGTAGAGACGGTTCTTCATTGTTCGGTGCTAACAAGAGATATGCAAACTTCTACTCATTTGGTGCAAACTGGAATGCGAAGAAAGAGAGCTTCCTTGAGGATGTAGAGTGGTTGGACAAATTGAACGTGAGGGTATCTTACGGTACAACCGGTAACTCAGGTATCAACGAGTATCTTGCAAACGGTCTTTTGGGCAACTCATCACAGTACAACGGTGAGGAGACTTGGGGTCTTTCACAGGTTGAGAACCCAGACCTTACTTGGGAGACTGTAGAGTCAACCAACATTGGTATCAGCACAAGATTGTTTGACTTGGTTGATGTTGAGTTGGAACTTTACAACAAGGATACCAAAGACATGTTGATGGAGATCCCTTATTCATACGCTACAGGTTTCTCTGGCGGTTGGGGTAACGTTGGTAACATGAACAACAAAGGTATTGACCTTACTTTGAACTTCAACGTTCTTAACACTAAGGACATGACCTTTAACGTAAGCGGTACTTTCAACTACAACAAGAACGAGATTACCAAACTGTTTGGTGGTAGAGATGAGTTCGTAGTTGCAAATACAGGTATCAAATACCAGGTTGGCAAGGCTCTTGGTGATTTCTACTATACAAGATGGGCTGGTGTTGACCCTGCAACAGGTAAACAGTTGTGGTTGGACAAAGAGGGTAACGTAACTGGCGTTTACAGCGAGGACGATGCAGTATTTACAGGAAAACAGAGATATGCTCCTTACGCAGCAGGTCTTCAGTTGGATTTTGCATGGAAAGGCCTTTCAGTTAGCGCAGCTTTCTCAGGTGTATTTGGCAAATGGACCATTTCAAATACCAGATACTTCATTGAGAACTCAAACTTTGTTGTTGACCAGAACCAGGCAGCAGTTATGCTTGAGATGTGGCAGAAACCTGGTGACATTACCAGAATCCCTGCAGCAAACGAGCCATTGCAGTTTGATACCCACCTTTTGGAGAACGCTTCATTCGTTCGTCTGAAGAACTTGCAGATTGCTTACAGCCTTCCTAAGAAATGGATGGAGAAGACAGGATTCCTTTCAGGTGCAAGAGTTTATGCAATTGGTAGAAACTTGTTGACATTCACTGAGTACACTGGTTATGACCCTGAGGTTGACTCTAACCTTCAGTTGGGTAACTACCCTAACTCTAAACAGTTCTCATTTGGTGTTGAGCTAACTTTCTAAATAATTGACAGAGTATGAAAAAATTAATATTCACATTAATATCAGTTATTCTTCTTGCTACTTCATGTAGTTTGGAGAAAATGCCTTCTGGTAAGGTCAGCACCAATGACATCCAGAGTGTAGATGATGTTGCAAAGTTGAGAAACTACTTGTACATCAGACTTAGAGGTATGTACTCAGGCTCATACATCTATGGTGGTGAGTTGATGAGTGACCTGTTCCACGCAAGTATCGGTTACGGTAACCGTGGCGGTATTTATCACAAATGGCAGTGGACTTCTACAGAGTCTCTTGCTGAGAGCCTTTGGGGCCATGTTTACTTTACTACTGCTTCTGCAAACTTCCTTATCCAGGAGATGGACAAACTTGCAGAGAAAATAGAACTTACCGATGCTGAGAAGGCTGAGTTGGAGGTTTTCTACGGTGAGGCTTACTTTATGAAGGCTGCTGCAATGTTTGAGGCAGTTAAAATGTTTGCTGAGCCTTATACAAAGAGCACTTCTGCTTTGGGTATGATGATTGTAGATACTTACAATCCTACTTCTGATGCATCTACCTATCCTGCAAGAAGTACTGTAGGTGAGACTTACGAGTATATTGACAAATATCTTGGAATGGCTGCTACAAAACTTGCAAAAGTTCCAGGTGAGGTTGCTTCAATGTTCCTTACTGCAGATGCAGTTACCGCTATGCAGGCAAGAGTTGCCCTTTATAAAGGTGATTACGCTACTGCTATCAGCAAATCAACCTCTTTGGTTGACGGTGGCAAATATCCTTTGATCACTTTTGAGGGTGTTGCTTCTCAGGATGATGTTGATGCTGTTCTTGAGCAGTTCAATGACCTTTGGACAAATGACAGCGGTGAGGAGTGTATGATGCAGTTGTATGCAGATTATGCAGCATCTTCTCTTCCTTCTTCATTGGAGTACTACTATATCAGCATGAACGCTAACGGCATTTACGCTCCTGACTATATTCCAGAGCAGTGGATTATTGACCTTTATCCTGATAACGATATCAGAACCCTTTGGTTTGGTCAGCATACTCTAACTTATCAGAATATCAATGGTAAAGCTGTTATCCTTAAGAAGTTCCCTGGCAACAAGAAACTTCAGGACCCTTCAAAGGCTACTTCAGATTATATCAACAAGATCAAATTGTTCCGTATTGCTGAGCAGTACCTTATTGCTGCTGAGGCTTACGCTTACTCAGGAGATGAGGAGAATGCAAATGAGTATTTGAACGGTCTGTTGGCTGCACGTGAACTTATGCATGAGGAGGTTTACTATAAAGGTGACGGTCTTAAAGAGGCTATCAAGGCTGAGCGCGTTAAAGAGCTGATTGGTGAGGGTTACCGTTTCTATGACCTTAAGAGATATGGACAGGGCTTTGCAAGAAGCGCTGCTCAGAATCCTTCAATCATTACAAATGCAGGTAGCACCCAGACAGAGTTGTTCAGCACAAATGCAAGTGATTTCAGATGGTTGTGGCCAATCCCTCAGGCAGAGATTGATTCTAACCCTCAGATTGCTGAGCAGCAGAATCCTGGTTATTAATATTTAATACGAAAAGAGATGAAAAAATTATCAATGAAACTATTGTCTGTAGTAGGAGCGTTGGCAGTTGTCTTTGCACTCACTTCTTGTAACCAGGATCTGATGGAGGCAACCTATACTCCCGACAATAATAACGTTACTTTTGAGATGTCTTCTGCAACATATGCTTTGGAGGGACAGCCAATTGTAATTAAGATTAATAGAGGTGTTGCCAAAGAGGCAGTTTCTATTCCTCTTACACTTACAGATCCTACAGGTACTTTTACCATTAACAAGAAATCTGCAGACTTTGCTGCAGGTGAGTATAGCACAGAGGTTACCCTTACTTACAATGTAGAGGACTTGAAACCTATTGTGAACTACCCTTTCACCCTCTCTTTCAATGAGGCTGATATGGCTCTATCCGGTTCAAGCAAACTTTCTGCAAACTGCCAGATGCCACTCGTTTACAAAGATTGGGGTAAAGTTTCTGCAAAAGCAGGTTCATTCTTCAGTTATGTTCCAGCAGAGAAGAGAACTTGGACTATCCAGTTGGCAGATTATACCAACAACTATTTCAAAATTAAAGGTTTCTTTGGTGGTGAGACAGATGTTGAGTTCAACATTCAGAATGGTGCCGGTGTTATTACCGCTCCTGGTATCAGCTACTACAATGCTACTGATGTTAAGGATTATCCTATGGCAAAAGTAGTAACAGGTGCAGTTCACCCATCTTACGGAGTTGTTACCGCTTATTTGGATATTGATCCTTCATATGTATTGTTTGGTGGTCTTAATGACGAGGGTACTCTTCAGTTGGGTTCTATCATGCAGTTCGATGCTTGGATTACAGTTTCTGCAGGTTTTTTCGGATGGTATACACATCAGATTCAGGTTACTGCAGTAAACTAATAATTTGATTTTATTTAAATCAATTATACCTGTTGGGGCGGCAAATTGCCGCCCCAACTTTTTTATTTGTTAAATGTTCTGAAATTTATTTATTATATTCGCACTGAAATGTTAAAATAATATCAGATTATGAAAAAATGTGTATTGTTGCTACTTGTGTCCCTTTTTGTAGTAGGATCGGCATTTGCGCAGAAAAAGGTTAAGAAAGAGAAAGAATTGAGTGAAACCGAACTCAAGACAGCACAGGCAGTTGCTGCCAAGATGCTGGATGAGAACCTTGTAATGTATATGACAGCGTCCATGTCTGATTTTGGCAGGATTGCTTTGGATGGAATAAAGGTTACCTTAATTGGCGACAAGTTCAATTGTAATCTTCCATACCAGGGGAGTTCCAGGATAAACACATATGGTTCACAAAATATCAATGTTACTGCAGAGGATGCTGTTGTTCAGGTTGAGAGCATCTATAATGAGAAGAAAGGGTATTATAAACTTAATTTCTCGTTTGAAAGCACTTACGATTCAGAGAGGTTTACTGCAACCCTTAAGGTGTTCTTGTCGGGGAAGGTGAATCTTGAACTGAGTTCATCCCGTAGAGGCAGTGTAAAATATCTTGGCGGTCTGTTGATTTAGTTTCTGCAGGGATGATTGGTCTGTTTGATTCTGGTGTAGGCGGTTTGTCGGTATGGCGGGAACTGTATAAGGTGTTGCCGCAGGAGAAGTATCTTTACTTTTCTGATGCAGGCCATTGCCCGTACGGACCAAAAAGCAAGGAGGAAATTATCCTCAGGGCAAAGACAATTACGGAGTATCTGATTGGCAATGGAGCCGAGATTATTGTTGTGGCTTGCAATACAGCAACAGCGGCTTCCATAGAGTACCTTAGGGGAAACTATAATATTCCTTTTGTGGGTATGGAGCCGGCAGTAAAACCTGCGGCAATAAATACCAGAACGGGGGCAATAGGGGTGCTGGCAACTAAGGGTACCTTTAAAGGGGAACTGTATCTGAGGACACTTCACAAGTTTGCATCCAATGCCAAGGTGTTGGAGCAGGTTGGGGAGGGGCTGGTTGAACTGGTGGAGAATGGTGAGGTAGAGACTCCAAAGGCAAAGGAACTCATAGGGAGATATGTTAGACCAATGCTTGAGGCAAATGTGGATCATATTGTCCTTGGGTGTACCCATTACCCTTTTTTGGAGAAGACCATCAGAGAAATTGTTGGGGATGGGGTGGAGATTGTAAATCCTGCACCGGCCATAGCCAGGAGGGCATTGCAGGTACTGCAGGAGCGTAAGAGGTCTTCTGTGCAGGAGTTTGGGCAAAATACGTTTGTTACAACCGGAGATAATATGGAGGTGTTGGAGGCTATGGTTGGGGAGATTGCACCGGATGATTACAAAGGGTTTGTTTTCAGGAAGATAGAAATATAACAGATATGAAAGCGTACAGTAAGGAGAAGGTTCTTAGGGAGATAACACCTTTGTCCGACAAGGATTTCTTTTATATTGCAGACAGGAGCAAGAGTGAGTTTACTTACCCAATCCACTCCCATGCAGATTATGAATTGAATTTTACCGAGAATGCCAAGGGGGTCAAGAGGATTGTGGGTGACAGTGTGGAGGTGATTGGAGATTATGACCTTACCCTTGTGTGCAGCAAGGACCTTGAGCATGTATTGGAGCAGAATGAGTGCCGCAGCGACAGGGTGAGGGAGATTACAATACAGTTTTCTCCCGACATATTTGAGAAGAATTTTGTAAACAAATCCCAATTTGATTCCATAAGGAAGATGCTGGAGAGGGGGCAGAGGGGTATTGCGTTCCCAATGTCGGCCATTCTGAAGATCTATCCTATTCTCAATGACCTCTCTTATGAGCAGGACTCTTTCTATGCTGTAATGAAATTCTTTACCATTTTGTATGAACTCTCGAGGTGTGAGGGGGCAAGGAGCCTTTCCAGTTCGCCGTTTGCACGGGTGGAGACCCATTCAGACAGCAGGAGGATACAGATGATCCAGCAGTATATAAACCAGAATTACAAACAGGATATAAGGCTTGGGGTTGTGTCGCAGATGGCCGGCATGTCTCCTGTGGCATTCAGCCGCTTCTTTAAGACAAGGACCGGGAAGAGCCTTTCTGAGTATATCATTGATGTGAGGTTGGGTTATGCGGCAAATCTGCTGATTGATACCAACAATACCGTTGCAGATATATGCTATGATTGCGGCTTCAATAACCTTTCCAATTTCAACAGGATTTTCAAGAAAAAGAAGAATTGTTCTCCTAAGGAGTTCAGGGAGAATTTCCGCAGAAAAAAGAAGATCATTTGATAAAATGAATTTTATGAGAAGTGTTCTTATGGCGTTCATCCTCCTTATGGGGGGTGTTGTGCAGGTTTATGCTTCAGATACTCTTGCCTTGAGGGTGAAGAGGAACAGTGATTGGGCATTTTATGGTACAGATAGTCCTACAGTAAAGGTGGCCCTTGTAAATGGGAAGCAGGTGGAGAGGGATTTCAATTTTTTGTGCAGGATAAGTGACAGTGCCGGGAAACCTCTGTATGAACTGCAGCAGGAGGGAAAGGTTCCCCCTTTGGACTCATCACTCCTTTCGTTTTCATTCAAGGCAATTTCTCCCGGGTTCTATAATGTAGGTTTCTGCAATAACGGTAAAGTTGTGGGCGGTATGAATATAGCATACGAGCCTGAAAAGATAGCGGTTGGCAATGACAGTATTGCCGGTGATAAGGGGGATTTCAGGAGTATTGCGTATAAGGTTGCCTTGGAGAGGAGGGAACTCAAACCTCAGTTCTCATTACTGCACAACAGGAATTTGTCGGGAAGGGAGAAGAATGTTTACAGTTTTTCTATGGTTTCCAGGGGCGATTGCAGGGTTTTGGGATATGCCGCTTTCCCAAAGGGGAAAAAGTTGGTACCCATGCTGGTTACTCTTGTGGCTGAGGATGAGCGTGCAGGTAATCCGCTGGCAGATTTTACCGCTCCTGCCGGCTGTGCAGAACTTGTAGTATATATTGCCGGGAGGGGGAGAGGTGAAGAGAAGGTTTTGAATATGCTTACAGATATGGTTCTGGCGCTGGATTTTGCAGCACAAAGGGCTGAGATTGACAAGAGTGCCATTTTTGTCCAGGGGGCTGGCAGCACTGCTTCATGTGCCTTTGTATCAAGTGCATTGTCTGAGAGCATTGCCGGAGCGTTTGCCTGTTCTCCAGACTTCTCATTTTTTACCGGCAGATACACCTTAACATCCGTTGGGAAAAATGTTTCGGCACCAGTTCTTCTGGGTACAGGCTTGCAGAGGGATATTGTGTCGCTTCAGGAGTGCTTTTCAATCTTTAATGCCGTTACCGGGGTAAAGGAGTATTTTGTTGATCCAAGTGGAAGCGGAATAGGGAGGAAGCAATGGAGGCACATGCGCGACATGTTTATGCTCAGGTTGAAGGATTGAATTACAAGGGTAATCTAAGAGCCATGTCCCGGAATAAGTAACCCCCGTTAGAGTATTCTAACGGGGGTATCTCATTATCATTATAACCTTTTGGGTCACCCTTATGCAGATTACTGCTTGTTAGGTACATCAAGTTTGAGCTGAGGGTTCTTCTTTGATGAGAAGTAAAGAAGCAATGAAACTGTGATTGCCACTATACCCAAAATGATGAACACGTACTCTGCGTTTACTGCAGCCTCTACACCTGAGAACTTGTTGAGGATATGTCCAACAATGATTGGAACAGCCATCATACCCATATTCTGGATCCAGTAGATTAGTGAGTATGCAGTACCAAGGTTCTTTTCAGGAACGATTTTTGGAACTGAAGGCCACATTGCAGCAGGTACCAATGAGTAACCTACGCCAAGGATAGCGATGCCAAGGTAGCCGAAAATTGCCTCACCTGGAGCAAATGCAATGATAACGTGGGCTGCAAATACCATAACTGAACCTGTAATCATCCAGGTTGTTGCTTTTCCTATTCTGTCTACAAGGCTTCCGAACAATGGAGTAAATACTACTGTAAAGAATGGTATCATTGAAACCATCATTGATGCAGTCTGCTCAAACTCTGCTGCGTCTGCACCGAATCTTGGGATAAGGATTGCAGTAGCAAATTTCTTGAATGAAATGATACAGCAGTAGAAGAATACACATAGAAGAGAGATAAGCAGATAGTGTTTGTTTGACAAGATCTTGAAGATGTCGGAGAATTTGAATTTGTCCTCCTCTGCAGTCTCAACTTTGTCTGAAGTACCCTGCTCTTTGTCAAATTTTGCATCCATTGCTACAAATATACCCCATACGATAGTTCCCAAAAGAAGGAGCATAAGACCCCAGAATGCAGGTTTGTTGGTTACATCCAAAGGATACATTCCGTTGGCAGACTCTGCTACCAATACTGGAGAGAGTAGAAGTGCTGCTGCTGTACCCAAACGTGCAATTGCCAACTGGAGACCCATAGCCAAAGCCATTGATTTGCCTTTGAACCATTTTGCAATTGAACGGGTTACTGCAACACCTGCAATCTCACTGCCAAGGCCGAACAGCATACATCCAACGTATGCAATGTAAAGTGAGTTACCAGTCTTTACTATAGCAGGAGTTGAAATGGTTATGTAAACAAGGGCAGCACCTGCAGCCATAAGACCAACGAAGATAGAACCTGTTACTCGTACTCCCCATTTGTCGAGAAGCATACCGCAAACTATAAGTCCACCCCATACGCAAAGGAATGAGTATCCACCAGCATAGAAACCATAATCCATGGTGTTCCATCCAAGTTCCAGCATATCCGGATTTTTGAAAATGTGGGAGATTGTAGAGAACATGTCATCAAAGAAGTATGATGCAAACATTGGGACTACAAGGCAAGCCCAGGCAATCCAACATGCGCTCTTGCTCTCTTTTAAAGTCTTTACTACTTTATTCATAAGTTTTTAAGTGATTTGTGGGTTATTAATATTAATTATTGTTGTTTCTATTTGATGTTTGGAAGTTCAAGGCCGTATCCTTTCTTCTTGTCTTCAACCTTGAGCCACAAGCCCAGCAGCAGTGCTGCTCCTCCAAGAGATGAGAAGATGAGCATTGGAACTGTGTAGCCTCCGGTTTTGTCGAGGCTCCAGCCTATGATTATAGGGAATGCCATAAGACCTATGTTCTGGATCCAGAATATTACCGAGTATGCTGAGCCCAGGTATCTCTCCTCTACAAGTTTTGGAACTGATGGCCATAGGGCGGCAGGTACCAGTGAGAATGATACTCCAAGCAGTATGATTGCGGTATATGCAATTGGTTTTGTAAGAGGTACAAGGGCAAATACAAGGTGGCAGGTAATCATAAGGATTGCACCAAGGATAAGCATTGAGGCACCTTTACCTTTTTTGTCCAGGAATGCACCAAGGAATGGAGTGAGGAACATTGCACCAATAGGGAACCATGAGAAGAGCCCGGCAGCCTCTTCTGTAGGCATCTGCAGGTTTGCCTCAAGCATGCCGGTTGCAAATTTCTGGAACGGGAAGATTGCCGAGTAGTACAATACACACAGGCCTGAAACAATAAGGAATGTCTTGCTGGTAAAGAGTTTTCCTATGTCGCTTACCTTGAACTGCTCCTCTGCCTCCTCTGCTGCGGTTTCTCCTATTTGTGAGTCAAGTTTCCTGTCCATTACAGTAAATATTGTATAGGTAAGCAGACCTATTACAAGGAGTATGGTGCAGAAAAGTACTGGGGTTACAACTGTAGGCATAGCCTCATTTGCCCAGGTTGAAAGGTATGGTGAGAGACGGAATACTGCAAATACGCCCAAACGTGCAATGGCCATCTCAAGACCCATTGCAAGGGCCATCTCTTTTCCTTTAAACCATTTTGCAATTGCTTTTGATACAGTTACGCCTCCCATCTCAACTCCGCATCCGAAGATCATGAAACCTACCGATGCCAATTTGGCAGTTGCAGGGAAACTTGTCCAGAATGAATCAAGGAATCTGTAGAGTCCGCTGTCGGGAGTGAACATGTCACTTATTGCATAGAGTTTTATGGATGCTCCAATTACCATTACTGCTCCCGACAGGATTCCGGTGAAGCGGATACCCATTTTGTCGAGGATGATTCCTGCGAAAATGAGGAAAAATGCAAATACATTGAGGAAATACTCAGAACTGCAGAATGTTCCGTAAGTTTCAGCAGTCCATCCTTTGGATGTCTCCAATAATGTTGAAAGAGGAGACAATACATCCACGAACATGTAGGCGAAAAACATCATGAGTGCAATTAGCACCAAGGCTGTCCATCTGGCTACACCGTTGTCATTCAGTAGTTTTCTTGTGTCAGTCATTTATATTTAAATTTTTGGTTCTTCCGCTTTTTACAAATAATTCAGCAAGTTAGGAATTTTAAAGGAATTGGCAAAATAAATTAAATTTTCCCATCACGCAAATAAGTTGTAACTTGGCACAGTTTTTACAAATGCTTGTTTTGTGGATATACTGAAAAACATAAACGGACCAAAAGACCTTAAAGAACTCACTGAGGAGAGGCTTGCTGCCTTGTGCGCTGAGATAAGGGAGTATATGGTGGAGTGCTGTTCCAAGAACCCCGGACATCTGGGGTCGAGCCTTGGAGCGGTGGAACTTGCTGTGGCCCTGCATTATGTATATGATACTCCTGCAGATAAACTTGTTTGGGATGTGGGGCATCAGGCATATGCCCACAAGATCATTACCGGAAGGAGGGATGCGTTTGTAAACAACAGGAAGAAGGGGGGATTGAGCGGATTTCCAAAGATGTCGGAGAGTGAATATGACAATTTTGGAGCAGGGCATACCTCGGTTTCAATTTCGGCTGCGCTGGGTATAGCGGAGGCTGCAAGAATAAAGGGTGAGAATATTCATGTGGTGGCTGTGATAGGTGACGGAGCCATGACAGGAGGCCTTGCCTTTGAGGGGCTGAACAATGCCGGTGCGCTCAAATCCAATATCCTTGTAATATTGAATGACAACCAGATCTCCATAGACCGCAATGTGGGGGCGCTGCACAATTATCTTGTGAAACTTTCCGTTTCACCTATATATAATAAGGTAAAGAACAGAATATGGAGAGTTCTGGGAAATGGCAGCCTCCGCAGGCTTGTGCAGAAATTCATGTTGAGCGCCAAACTTGCCTTCATGAAGAACGGCTCGGTTTTCCAGGGGTTGGGATTCAGATATTTCGGGACCATAGACGGTAACGATATGGGTGAACTTCTTGCAACATTGCATAACCTTAAGGAGATTGAAGGTCCCAAACTGCTTCATGTAAGGACTGTGAAGGGCAAAGGCTATGCCCCTGCCGAGAAGGATCAGAGTGTGTGGCATGCTCCAGGCAAGTTTGATGTAGCAACAGGCAAAAGAATTGTTTCGCAGGGTGGGGCATTGAAGTATCAGGATATTTTCGGGAAGACACTGGTTGAACTGGCCCGTACAGATGGGAGGATAGTGGGTATAACCCCTGCAATGGCTTCCGGGTGTTCCCTTACATATATGATGGAGGAGTTTCCTGAGAGGAGTTATGATGTGGGGATTGCCGAGCAGCATGCGGTAACTTTCTCTGCGGGATTGGCGGCAAACGGCATGCTTCCGTTCTGCAACATTTACTCTACATTCATGCAGAGGGCGTATGACAGTATTGTTCATGATGTGGCAATTCCAAATTTGAAGGTGGTGTTCTGTCTTGACAGGGGAGGTATTGTGGGTGAAGATGGTGCTACGCACCACGGAGCATTTGACCTTGCATATCTGAGGCCTATACCTAATATCACAGTTGCTGCCCCAATGAATGAGATAGAACTGCGCAATATGCTCTATTCCGCAACTCTTCCGGAGTATGGCATTACAGCCATAAGGTATCCGCGCGGAAACAGCGAGGGGCTGGAGTGGGAGAGACCTTTTGAAAGGGTGGAACCCGGCAAGGGTGTTGTGGTAAGCGAAGGATCCACAGTGGGCATCCTTACATTGGGAACTATAGGCAACAGGGCAGCCAAGGCTGTAGAGAGGGCCAGAGGGGAGGGAATGGAGCCGCTCCATATAAATATGAGGTTCCTCAAGCCTCTGGATACAGAGATGGTTGATTATGCATGCGGAAGGTGCAGTACCATCATTACCGTAGAAGATGGAGTGGTGAAGGGGGGATTGGCCAGCGCCGTATCTGAATATGTGGCATCCGCACATCCGGGTATAAAGGTAATTTCATTGGGTATTCCCGACAAATTCGTAGAACAGGGTACTGTAGATGAACTTATCACCGAATGCGGTTATAATGTTGATAATATTTACGATAGCATTGCCGCATGCTGGTAGGTGAAAAACTTTTTTAAGAAAATGTTCAATTTTTTTGAAAAAAAGTTTGGTAGATAAAAACAAATGTCTATCTTTGCAATCCCAAACGAAAAGAAACCCTCACGCAGGGGTTTGAAAGTGGGAAATTGACATATTGCCGATGTAGCTCAGTTGGCCAGAGCAGCTGATTTGTAATCAGCTGGTCGGGGGTTCGAATCCCTCCATCGGCTCTATAAGTTTTTTGAAAATATAAATAATGGGGAGATACCAAAGTGGCCAACTGGGGCAGACTGTAAATCTGCTGGCGCACGCCTTCGTAGGTTCGAATCATGCTCTCCCCACTATTTTTGTATTCAAACGTATGCGGAAGTAGCTCAGTCGGTAGAGCATCAGCCTTCCAAGCTGAGGGTCGCGGGTTCGAACCTCGTCTTCCGCTCCAGTTAAAAGCCAGTGTAGCTCAGGGGTAGAGCGCTTCCTTGGTAAGGAAGAGGTCACGAGTTCAAATCTCGTCACCGGCTCTATAAGTGTGTAAAATATTCAATTATAAAAATTTATTATTATGGCAAAAGAAACTTTTAAGAGGGAAAAACCTCACGTTAACATTGGTACTATCGGCCACGTTGACCACGGTAAGACTACCCTGACTGCTGCTATCACAACTGTATTGGCAAAAGCAGGTCTTTCAGAGCTTCGTTCATTTGATTCAATTGACAACGCTCCAGAGGAGAAAGAGCGCGGTATCACTATCAACACTGCACACGTAGAGTATCAGACTGCAAACCGTCACTATGCTCACGTTGACTGTCCAGGCCACGCTGACTACGTTAAGAACATGGTTACTGGTGCTGCTCAGATGGATGGTGCTATCCTTGTTTGTGCTGCTACTGACGGTCCTATGCCTCAGACTCGTGAGCACATTCTTCTTGCTCGTCAGGTAAACGTTCCTAGAATCGTTGTATTCCTAAATAAAGTAGATATCGTTGATGACCCTGAGATGATCGACCTAGTTGAGATGGAGGTTAGAGAGCTTCTTTCATTCTACAACTTCGACGGTGACAACACCCCTATCATCCGTGGTTCTGCACTAGGTGCACTTAACGGTGACCCTCAGTGGGAGGAGAAAGTAATGGAGCTTATGGCTGCTGTTGACGAGTACATTCCACTTCCTCCACGTGACAACGAGAAACCATTCCTAATGCCTGTTGAGGACGTATTCTCAATTACTGGTCGTGGTACTGTAGCAACTGGTAGAATTGAGACTGGTGTTATCAAAGTTGGTGAGGAGATCCAGATTATCGGTCTTGGCGAGGAGCCTAAGAAATCAACTGTTACCGGTGTTGAGATGTTCCGTAAACTTCTTGACCAGGGTGAGGCTGGTGACAACGTAGGTCTACTTCTTCGTGGTATCGACAAGAAAGAGATCAAGAGAGGTCAGGTTATTGCTAAACCTAACACAATCACTCCTCATAAACACTTCACTGCAGAGATCTATGTTTTGAAGAAAGAAGAGGGTGGCCGTCACACTCCATTCCACAACAAATATCGTCCTCAGTTCTTTATCCGTACTTTGGATGTAACTGGTGAGATTCTTCTTCCAGAGGGTGTAGAGATGGTAATGCCTGGTGATAACGTAACTATTAATGTAGAGTTGATCTACCCAGTTGCAGTTAACGAGGGTCTACGTTTCGCAATCCGTGAGGGTGGTAGAACAGTAGGTGCTGGTCAGGTAACCAAACTTGGTGACTAATTTCACAAAAACAAGATAAACAAAGCGCTTCCTTGAAAAAGGGAGCGCTAATTTAGGGGCATAGTTCAAGGGTAGAATAGCGGTCTCCAAAACCGTTGATGGGCGTTCGAATCGCTCTGCCCCTGCAAACCAAAGGTTACGGTTTGGTTCAATTTTAATCAAATAACTGTAAGGCTTCCAATTATAGTTATTATAATTAAATGGTAATGAACAAATTAGCTTTGCATTTCAAAGACTCATACATTGAGTTGTCCAAAAAAGTAACATGGCCTTCATGGTCGCAACTCCAGAACTCGGCAATTGTAGTTATGGTGGCTTCTGTTATTTTTGCATTGGTCATATTCGGCATGGACATTGTGTTCAGGAACATTATGACTTTTATCTATAACATGCTGTACTAATCATGAGTGAGATTGCCAACAAAAAGTGGTATGTTGTCCGCGCAGCCGGTGGAAAAGAGAAGAAAGCGAAGGAGTACATAGAGAATGAGATCAAAAGATTGGGTCTTACAGATTATGTCACTCAAGTCTTGATTCCAACTGAAAAAATCTATCAGGTAAAGAATGGTAAAAAGGTAAGCACAGAGAGAATTTTCTATCCTGGCTATATTCTTATTGAGGCCGTTCTCACTGGCGAGATTCAACATATTATCAGAAACCTTCCACACATTTCAGGGTTCCTTACCGAGAAACAGGGGGGTAAAGATAAAGAGCCTTCTCCACTTCGTCAGTCTGAAGTAAACAGAATTCTTGGTAGAGTTGATGAACTTATGGACAAGGAGGAGGAAATCATTACACCTTTTGTTGTAGGTGAGGCAGTTAAGGTAGTGGACGGTCCTTTCAACGGTTTTGACGGTACTATAGAGGAGATCTTGGAAGACAAGAAGAAACTTAAGGTAATGGTCAAGATTTTTGGTAGAAAGACAATTTTGGAGTTAAATTTTGTTCAAGTAGTTAAAGAATAATTAAAGAAGTATTATGGCTAAAGAAATTGCCGCATTCATTAAATTGCAGATTAAGGGTGGCGCAGCAAATCCTTCACCTCCTGTAGGACCGGCACTTGGTTCAAAGGGTGTTAACATTATGGATTTCTGCAAGCAGTTTAATGCCCGTACACAAGACAAGGCCGGTAAGGTGTTGCCAGTAATTATCACAGTTTTCAGTGATAAGTCTTTTACTTTCGTAGTAAAACAACCACCAGTAGCTGTTCAGCTTAAAGAGGCTGCAAAGATCCAGTCAGGGTCTGCAGAGCCTAACCGTAAAAAAGTTGCTTCAGTTACCTGGGAGCAGGTACGTGCAATTGCTCAGGACAAAATGCCTGATATGAATGCATTCACATTGAAATCAGCAATGAGCATGGTAGCAGGTACTGCCAGAAGTATGGGTATCACTGTAGAGGGTACATTTCCTGCAGACGTAAACTAATTAATCACAACACACAATGAGTAAGCTAACAAAAAATCAGAAAATAGCGAATGCTAAGGTTGAGGAAGGCAGACTGTACAGGGTGTCTGAGGCTTGCGCTTTGGTAAAAGAGACTTCTTATACCAAATTTGATGCAACTGTAGAGATTTCTGTACGTTTGGGCGTTGATCCTCGTAAAGCAAACCAAATGGTTCGTGGTGTTGTGACTCTTCCACACGGAACAGGTAAACAGACCCGCGTACTTGTACTTTGTACACCAGACAAAGAGGAGGAGGCAAGAAATGCCGGTGCCGACTTTGTAGGTTTGGATGATTATATTGATAAAATCAAGGCTGGTTGGACAGATGTTGATGTAATTATCTGTACTCCATCAGTAATGGGTAAAATTGGTCCTATCGGTAGAATCCTTGGTCCTAGAGGTTTGATGCCAAACCCTAAAACCGGAACAGTTACCATGGAGGTAGGAAAGGCTGTTACTGAGGTTAAGGCCGGTAAAATTGACTTTAAGGTTGACAAACAAGGTATTGTTCATGCTGGTATAGGTAAAGTATCTTTTGATGCAGCCAAACTTGCTGAGAATGCCCACGAGTTCCTTAATACAGTTATTAAACTTAAACCACAGGCACTTAAAGGTACCTATGTTAAGAGTGTATTCCTTTCTTCAACAATGGGTCCTGGAATTTGCGTAGATTGTAAAACAATCGGTGCTGCTGAATAATAAATTGATTGGATATGAGAAAAGAAGATAAAACTCTGATTATTGAATCTATAGCAGCACAACTTAAGGAGACTCCCAACTTCTATGTTACAGACATTGAGGGTTTGAATGCGGAGGTTACTTCAAAGTTACGTCGTGCTTGCTTTGAGAAGGACATCAAACTTGTTGTAGTTAAAAATACCTTGTTCTTCAAAGCTTTGGAGATGAATCAGGTAGCAGACTACCAGCAGTTTGAGAGCGTATTGAAAGGCTCAACAGCAATAATGTTCTGCAACACTGCAAATGCTCCTGCCAAACTTATCAAGGAGTTTGGTAAAGATGCAGGAAAACCTGCTCTAAAGGGTGCAATGGTTCAGGATTGTGCTTACATTGGCGCTGACAACCTTGAGACACTTGTTAATATCAAGTCTCGTGAGGAACTTATCGGTGATATCATCGGATTGCTACAATCACCTGCCAAGAATGTTATCTCTGCTCTTACTTCACAGGGCGGTGGAAAGATCGCAGGTATTGTTAAAACACTATCAGAAAAAGAATAATAATAACAATTTAAAAATAAGAAATCATGGCAGATATCAAAAAATTTGCAGAAGAGTTAGTTAACCTTACAGTAAAAGACGTTCAAGAGCTAGCTAAAGTACTTAAAGAGGAATACGGAATTGAGCCAGCAGCTGCAGCTGCAGTTGTTGCTGCTCCTGCTGCAGCAGGTGAGGCTGCTGCTGCTGAGCAGACTGAGTTTGATGTTATCCTTAAATCAGCAGGTGCTGCTAAACTTGGTGTTGTAAAAGTAGTTAAAGAGCTTACAGGCCTTGGTCTTAAAGAGGCTAAAGATCTAGTTGACGGTGCTCCTAAAGCTGTTAAAGAGAAAGTTTCTAAAGCAGAGGCAGAGCAGGTTAAAGCAGCTCTAGAAGAGGCTGGTGCAGAGGTTGAGGTTAAATAAATGTCAACCCCCGTTTAGCGGGAAATAGTCAGGTTTAGGGCGGAATAGGCCCTAAACCTTTTTGTCGTTTTTTTAAGTTTATTTTCAACCAACCCATAAACAATGTCGCAAAATACAAATAATCAGCGGATTACATTCGCGACTTCTAAATCCCTCCTAGACTACCCGGATTTTCTAGAAGTGCAATTGAAGTCTTTTAAAGACTTTTTTCAGCTTGACACAACAGCAGAAAACCGTAGAAACGAAGGTTTGTTTAAGGTTTTTCAGGAGATTTTTCCTATTACGGACACCCGTAACAATTTTGTTCTGGAGTTTATAGACTATTTCATTGATCCACCTCGCTATTCAATGGATGAGTGCCTCGACAGGGGTTTGACATACAGTGTCCCTTTGAAGGCAAAATTAAAATTGTATTGTACAGATCCTGAGCATGAGGATTTTGATACAGTTATCCAGGATGTATATTTGGGAACTATCCCTTACATGACACCTAGGGGTACATTTATCATCAACGGTTCTGAGAGAATTGTTGTTTCTCAGTTGCACCGTTCTCCAGGTGTTTTCTTTGGCCAGAGTATGCACGCAAATGGCACAAAATTGTACTCTGCCAGAATTATTCCTTTCAAAGGTTCATGGATCGAGTTTGCAACAGACATCAACAATGTGATGTATGCATATATCGACCGTAAGAAGAAATTACCGGTAACCACCCTTTTGAGGGCTATCGGATTTGAGAGTGACAAGGATATCCTTGATATTTTTGGTTTGGCTACCGAGGTTAAGGTCAACAAGACCAACCTCAAGAAATGCATTGGCAGCAAGTTGGCTGCGAGAGTTCTCAAGACTTGGAATGAGGACTTCGTAGATGAGGATACTGGAGAGGTTGTTTCAATTGAGCGTAATGAGATTATCATTGACAGGGAGACCGTGTTGGAGGAGAGCCACATTGAAGACATCCTTGATTCTGATGTAAGCACTATCCTTATCCATAATGAGGATGCAAATTCAAGTGATTTTGCAATTATCCACAATACCCTTCAGAAAGATCAATGTAACTCTGAAATAGAGGCCATTTTCTATACATACAGGCAGTTGAGAAATTCAGAACCACCTGATGAGGCAACTGCAAGAGACGTTATTGACAAACTTTTCTTCTCCGACAAGAGATATGATTTGGGAGAGGTTGGAAGGTACCGTCTCAACAGAAAACTGAATTTGTCAACTTCAAATGACATAAGGGTACTTACAAAGGCTGATATCATTGAGATTATCCGCTACCTGATCCAACTTATCAATTCAAAGGCTACAGTGGATGACATTGACCACTTGAGCAACAGAAGGATCAGGACTGTAGGTGAGCAGTTGGCAAACCAGTTCAGCGTTGGTCTTGCACGTATGGCAAGAACAATCAGAGAGAGGATGAATGTAAGGGACAATGAGGTGTTTACACCTATTGACCTTATCAATGCAAAGACTTTGTCTTCTGTAATCAATTCATTCTTTGGAACCAGCCAGTTGTCACAGTTCATGGACCAGACCAACCCGTTGGCAGAGATGACCCACAAGAGAAGGTTGTCTGCTTTGGGACCTGGAGGTCTTTCAAGGGACAGGGCAGGTTTTGAGGTACGTGACGTACACTATACACACTACGGAAGATTGTGTCCTATTGAGACACCTGAGGGACCTAACATTGGTCTTATCTCTTCTTTGTGTGTTTATGCGAGAATCAATGAACTCGGTTTCATTGAGACACCATACAGAAAAGTTGAGAATGGTGTAGTTGACTTGTCACCAAGCGGGTGCGTATATATGAGTGCAGAGGAGGAGGAAGATAAAGTGGTGGCACAGGCTAATGCCCATTTGGACGAGAACGGAAACCTTACAGATGAGAGGATCAAATGCCGTTATGAGGCCGACTATCCGGTTGTAAGCAAGGACAAGGTTCATCTTATGGACGTTGCCCCTAACCAGATTGCTTCAATTGCAGCATCACTTATCCCATTCCTTGAGCACGATGATGCGAACCGTGCATTGATGGGATCCAACATGATGCGCCAGGCAGTGCCTGTTGTAAGACCGGAGGCACCTATCGTAGGTACAGGTCTTGAGGCAGCCGTTGTAAGGGATTCAAGGACTCAGGTATCTGCAGAGACTACCGGTGAGATAGTTTATGTAGATGCAAATGAGATACATATCAAATATGACAGAACTGACGAGGAGAGGTTTGTAAGTTTTGATCCTGAGATTACAGTTTATAAACTTCCTTTGTACAGAAAGACCAACCAGAGCACTTCTATCCATCTTAAACCTATTGTCAAGAAAGGTGACAAGGTTGTGAAGGGACAGATTCTTACCGAGGGTTATGCTACCCAGAAGGGTGAGTTGGCTTTGGGAAGGAACCTTAAGGTTGCATACATGCCTTGGAAGGGCTACAACTTTGAGGATGCGATTGTGCTTTCAGAGAGAATTCTCAGGGAGGATATCTTCACTTCAATCCATGTAGATGAGTACATCATGGAGGTGAGGGATACCAAACGCGGTATGGAGGAACTTACCTCTGATATCCCTAATGTAAGTGAGGAGGCAACCAAGGATCTTGATGAGAACGGTATCATCAGGATTGGTGCCAATGTTGAGCCAGGTGATATCCTTATTGGTAAGATTACCCCTAAGGGTGAGAGTGACCCTTCTCCAGAGGAGAAACTGTTGCGTGCAATCTTCGGTGACAAAGCCGGTGATGTGAAGGATGCTTCGTTGAAGGCTTCACCTTCTTTGTCGGGAACAATAATTGACAAGAGATTGTTTGCAAGGGTTGGCAAAGAGGCAAACAACAAGAAGGCAAAACAGAATACAAAAACTCAGGTACAGCAGGCAGAGGATACATTCAACCGCAAAGCCGGTGTGTTGAGGGACAAGTTCCTTGACAAACTTGAGGTTCTTGTTAAAGGCAGAACTTCTGAGGGTGTAAATGACCTGTATGGAGTTGAGATTCTTGCCAAAGGTGAGAACTTTACAAGAGATCTTCTTGATTCAATTGATTATGAGAACATCAATCCTACAAAATGGACAGACGACAAACATGCCAACGGATTGATTAAGACTCTTATCAACAACTACCTGATTGCCCATAAGGAGTACGATGCAGAACTCAAGAGAATCAAGTATAACCTCACTATCGGTGATGAACTTCCAACAGGAATCATGCAACTTGCCAAAGTTTATGTTGCCAAGAAGAGGAAGATCAGGGTTGGTGACAAGATGGCGGGACGCCACGGTAACAAAGGTATCGTAGCAAAAGTTGTAAGGGATGAGGATATGCCGTTCCTTGATGACGGTACTATAGTTGATATAGTGCTTAACCCTCTTGGTGTGCCTTCACGTATGAACTTGGGACAGATTTACGAGGCAGTTCTCGGTTGGGCAGGTAAAGAGTTGGGAGTTAAGTTTGCAACTCCAATCTTTGACGGTGCAGGACTTGATGACATCTGTAAATATACAGACAAGGCGGGTCTTCCAAGATATGGCAAGACATATTTGAGTGATGGCGGTACAGGTGAGAAGTTTGACCAGCCGGCTACAGTGGGTGTAACCTACATGATCAAGTTGGGCCACATGGTTGATGACAAGATGCATGCCCGTTCTATTGGTCCTTACTCACTTATTACACAACAGCCTCTTGGAGGTAAGGCTCAGTTTGGTGGACAGAGGTTTGGAGAGATGGAGGTATGGGCTCTTGAGGCGTTTGGTGCTTCAAATATCCTTCAGGAGATCCTTACAATCAAATCTGATGATGTGGTTGGAAGGTCAAGGGCTTATGAGGCTATTGTCAAAGGTGATCCAATGCCGTCGCCAGGTATTCCAGAGTCGCTCAATGTATTGTTGCATGAACTTCGCGGACTTGGACTTAGCGTAAATTTGGACTAATTGGTTTTTGATAATTTGAAATAACAGGTAATATGTCGTCTTTTAAGAAAGAGATTAAGGTTAAAAGCAATTTCAACCGAATTACTATAGGGCTTGCTTCACCGGAGGAGATTCTTGACAGGTCTTCCGGTGAGGTGTTGAAGCCAGAAACTGTAAACTACCGTACTTATAAACCTGAAAGGGACGGTTTGTTCTGTGAAAGGATATTTGGACCGTCAAAGGATTATGAGTGCCATTGCGGTAAATACAAAAGAATCCGTTACCGCGGAATCATTTGTGACCGATGTGGTGTAGAGGTTACAGAAAAGAAGGTACGTAGGGAGAGAATGGGTCACATTACCCTTACTGTACCGGTAGCGCATATTTGGTATTTCCGTTCTACTCCTAATAAGATTGGTTATCTGCTTGGTATCCCTACCAAGAAACTTGATGCAATCATCTATTATGAGAGATACGTTGTTATCCAGCCAGGTCTTGCTGCTGAGAATGGTGTTAAGGAGTTGGATCTTCTTACAGAGGAGGAGTACTTGAACATTCTGGATACCCTTCCTAAGGAGAACCAGATGCTTGATGATTCAGATCCTAACAAGTTTGTTGCGGGTATGGGAGCCGAGGCTATCTACTCTTTGCTTTGCAAGGTTGATCTGGATGATTTGTCATACAGCCTCAGAAGTAGGATTGAAACTGAGACTTCACAGCAGAGAAAGGCTGATGCACTTAAGAGACTTAGCGTTATTGAGGCATTCAGGGAGTCTAAAGATATAAACAAGCCTGAGTGGATGATCCTTAAGGTTATTCCGGTAATTCCACCGGAGTTGAGACCTTTGGTTCCACTTGATGGCGGAAGGTTTGCAACTTCAGACCTTAACGACCTTTACAGAAGGGTTATCATCAGAAACAACCGTCTTAAGAGACTTATTGAGATAAAGGCTCCGGAGGTTATCCTCAGAAATGAGAAACGTATGCTCCAGGAGGCAGTTGACTCGCTGTTTGACAACTCAAGAAAGTCAAATGCAGTTAAGACTGAGGCTAACAGAACTCTTAAATCATTGTCTGACAGTTTGAAAGGTAAACAGGGACGTTTCCGTCAGAACTTGTTGGGTAAGAGGGTTGACTATTCTGCCCGTTCAGTAATTGTTGTTGGTCCTGAACTTAAGATGCATGAGTGCGGTCTTCCTAAATTTATGGCTGCAGAACTTTACAAACCGTTCATTATAAGGAAACTTATTGAGCGCGGAATTGTAAAGACCGTGAAGTCTGCCAAAAAGATTGTTGACAGGAAGGATCCTGTAATCTGGGATATCCTTGAGAATGTGATGAAAGGGCATCCGGTATTGTTGAACCGTGCTCCTACCCTTCACAGATTGGGTATCCAGGCTTTCCAGCCAAAATTGATTGAGGGTAAGGCTATACAGTTGCATCCTCTTGCATGTACAGCGTTCAACGCCGACTTTGACGGTGACCAGATGGCGGTTCACTTGCCTTTGGGAAATGCTGCAGTACTTGAGGCGCAGTTGCTGATGCTTGGTTCGCACAATATCCTTAACCCTGCCAACGGTGCCCCTATTACAGTTCCTTCGCAGGATATGGTTCTCGGTTTGTACTATATCACAAAACCAAGGCCTGGTGCAAAGGGTGAGGGTATGAACTTCTATGGTCCTGAGGAGATTATAATTGCCCACAATGAGGGTAGACTTGCCCTCCACGCAGAGGTTAACGTAAGACTTCCAAAAGTGATGTCAGATCCTTCGCAGGGTTACCATATGGTAAAGACTACCGCAGGTAGAATTCTTGTAAACCAACTGGTTCCTGTTGAGGTTGGATATATAAATGAGATTCTTACCAAGAAATCCTTGAGGGATATCATTGGTAATGTGCTTAAAGTTTCAGGTGTTGCAAGAACTGCACAGTTCCTCGACGACATCAAGAACTTGGGTTACAAGATGGCATTCAAGGGTGGTTTGTCATTCAACCTTGGTGATGTGATTATCCCTGAGGAGAAGGCAAAACTTGTAAATGACGGTTATGCACAGGTAGAGAATATCCAGGCAAACTACAACCTTGGTCTTATCACCAACAATGAGCGTTACAACCAGGTAGTTGACATCTGGACAACCACAAATGCCAAACTTACCAACATTGTGGAGAAACAGATTTCTACTGACAACCAGGGTTTCAACCCTGTATATATGATGCTTCACTCAGGTGCCCGTGGTTCCAAAGAGCAGATCCGTCAGTTGTGCGGTATGCGTGGTCTGATGGCTAAACCTCAGAAATCAGGTTCTACTGGTGCAGAGATTATTGAGAACCCTATCCTTTCAAACTTTAAGGAGGGTCTTTCAGTACTTGAGTACTTCATCTCTACACACGGTGCCCGTAAAGGTTTGGCCGATACAGCGTTGAAGACTGCTGATGCAGGTTACCTTACACGTAGGCTTGTTGACGTATCGCATGATGTAATCATTAATGAGGAGGATTGCGGTACTTTGAGAGGTCTTGTTGCAACAGCAATCAAGAACAAGGATGACATTGTTGAGAGCCTGTACGACAGAATTCTGGGTAGAACAACAGTTCACGATGTATATAACCCTCTTACCGGTGAGAAGATCATTGGTGCTGGAGAGGAGATTACTGAGGATATTGCAGCACTTATAGAGTCATTGCCAATTGAGGCAGTTGAGATCCGCTCGGTTCTTACTTGTGAGAGCAAGAAAGGTGTTTGTGCAAAATGTTACGGACGTAACCTTGCAAGAGGCCGTATGGTTGAGAAAGGTGAGGTTGTTGGTGTAATTGCAGCACAGTCTATTGGTGAGCCTGGTACACAGTTGACCCTACGTACTTTCCACGTGGGTGGTACTGCTTCCGGTAGTGTATCTGAGAGTGAGATCAAATCCAAATATGAGGGTAAGGTTGAGTTTGAGGAGTTGAGGACAATTACTAAGGTTGAAGGGAGTGAGACAAGGGAGATTGTGGTAGGACGTACTGCTGAGATGAAGATTGTTGATGCCAACACCGGAATTACATTGTCCCAGTACAATATCCCTTATGGCGCAGATTTGTACAAGAAACATGGTGATATAGTTTCCAAAGGTGATCTAATCTGTAAATGGGACCCATACAACGCAGTAACCATTACCGAACTTACCGGTAAGGTAGTTTATGATGGCCTTATTGAGGGTGTAACTTACAGGGAGGAGTCTGCAGACGAGTTCTCATTGCATAGAGACAAAGTTGTAATTGAGAGCAGGGACAAATCCAAGAACCCAAGTGTAAGGATTGTTGATGCAGACGGCAATGACCTTAAACAGTACAACTTGCCAGTGGGTGCCCATATCATGGTTGAGAATGGACAGGATCTTGTTGCAGGTGATATCCTCATTAAGATTCCGCGTGCAATTGGCAAGTCTGGTGATATTACCGGAGGTCTTCCTCGTGTTACCGAGTTGTTTGAGGCACGTAACCCGTCAAACCCTGCTATTGTTTCAGAGATCAATGGTGAGGTTCTTATGGGCAAGATCAAGAGGGGCAACAGGGAGATTATTGTAAAATCCAAGACTGGAGAGGAGAAACGTTATCTTGTTCCACTTTCAAAACAGATCCTTGTTCAGGAGAACGACTACGTACGTGCTGGTATGCCACTTTCTGACGGAGCAATTGCCCCAGCGGACATTCTGGCTATCCAGGGTCCTACAAAGGTTCAGGAGTACATTGTAAATGAGATCCAGGAGGTTTACCGCCTTCAGGGTGTAAAGATCAATGACAAGCACTTTGAGATTATTGTAAGGCAGATGATGCGTAAGGTTGAGATTGTTGATCCGGGTGATACAAGATTCCTTCCTGAGCAGTTGGTTGACAAGTGGGAGTTCATGCAGGAGAATGATGAGATCTGGGACAAGAAAGTTATTCTTGATGCCGGCGACTCACAGACTTTGAAGGCAGGTCAGATTGTAAGTGTAAGAAGATTGAGGGACGAGAACTCTATCCTTAAACGCCAGGATCTGAAACTTGTTGAGGCAAGGGATGCTGTTCCTGCAACTTCAAACCAGGTTCTTCAGGGTATTACAAGGGCCGCATTGAAGACAAGCAGTTTCATGTCTGCTGCATCATTCCAGGAGACAACCAAAGTTCTTAGCGAGGCTGCAATCCACGGTAAGGTTGATACTTTGGAAGGTCTTAAGGAGAATGTCATCTGCGGTCATCCAATTCCTGCAGGTACAGGCCAGAGGGAGTACGACAAACTTGTTGTTGCTTCAATGGAGGATTACCAGAGGATGATGAGGGCAAGACAGAGCAAAGAACAGGCAGAGTAAAATTGTTTGCCGGAATATATAAGTTTAACTCGGGTACTGTGAATCTGCAGTATCCGAGTTATCTTTTTTAGTATATTTTAGTATATTTGTGGTCACTTAATACAATATTGTGAAATGGCGATTATAAGAGAATTACGCGGCTTTACACCTAAGTTTGGCAAGGACTGCTTCCTGGCGGAGAATGCGGCAATCATTGGAGATGTAACTATGGGAGACGATTGCAGCATCTGGTATGGTACTGTGCTCAGGGGAGATGTAAACACCATAAAGATAGGAGACAGGGTAAACATTCAGGACGGTGCAGTTGTGCATACCTTGTATGAGAGGTCTGTAAGTGAGATAGGCAATGATGTTTCAGTTGGGCACAATGCAATTATCCATGGCGCAAAAATAGGGAATAATGTACTTATAGGTATGGGGGCAATAATAATGGACAATGCTGTTGTTCCCGACAATACAATAATTGCGGCAGGGGCAGTAGTATTGAGCAATGCGGTACTTGAACCTGGTGTGTATGCAGGTATTCCTGCAAAGAAAGTGAAGGATTCCTCCCAGGCAGTGTATGAGGCTGCACATAAGAATGCACAGGGGTATCTGATGTATAAGGAATGGTATAAATAACACAATATAACACATTAAAAAAACAGAATCATGAAAAAATTATTTCTAGTTGGAGCAGTTGCCCTTTTGGCTTCATGCGCCGGTGAGCCTGAGACAGGCTACACAGTTAACGTAAACGTTACTGGTGACCTCACAAAATTGCCAAGTGATACATTGGTATTTGCTGGTGGTACAAAAGCAACTCCAGTTTCTGATACAGTAGTATTGGTTAATGGCAAAGCAACAATCAAAGGAGAGACAAATACCCCTACAAACTACACAATCTCTTTCTTGAAAGGAAAGAAGAGGACTACTGTAAAGAGATTCTTCCTTGAGAATGAGAAATATGACATCAATGTAGATGCTGAGGACCTTAAGACTGCAACAGTGGTTACAACTGCTGCTGTACAGACACACATTGAGGCTGTAAATGCAAAAAGGAATGAGTTGTATGCTGCAAACAATATTGACTCTTTGTTGAAAGTTTATGGCAAACTTACAAAAGAGGAGCAGGAGAAGGTAAGAGAGGCTTATAACAAATGCAACGAGGAGGTTAAGGCTATGGATAATGCATTCATTGAGGCCAATCCTACATCTGTATATGCATTGAGCACATTTGCATCTGAAGTAGGTGATCTTCCAGTTGCTGACTTGGACGCAAAAGTTGCAACATTTGATACTGTTGCTGCATATGCAAACAATGAGATGCTTAAAGAGGTTAAAGAGACTGTTGCCCTTATCAAATCATTGCAGCCTGGCCAGAAGGCTCCAGATTTTGTTCAGAATGACCCAGATGGAAAACCAGTTAAATTCTCAGACATCTACTCAAAGAACAAACTTACAATGGTTGATTTCTGGGCAAGTTGGTGTGGCCCATGCCGTGCATTCAATCCTGACCTTGTAAAGATTTACAAGAAATACCACAAGAAAGGTTTTGAGATTCTTGGCGTTTCTCATGACAGGGATTATGATGCATGGGTTAAAGGCATTAAAGATGACAAACTTACTTGGCCACAGGTTTCAGACCTTAAATTCTGGGATAACGAGGTTGGTAGAATGTACTATGTAAGATATATCCCTCAGAACATTTTTGTTGACCAGAACGGTATTATCGTTGGAAGACAGATTGACAAACCTGAGGTTGCAAACTTCATTGATGAGTTCTTGAAGAAATAATCTGCGTACAGGTAAAATTGGATGAGGGTGCCCAATGAAAAGGGTACCCTCTCTTTTTTCAGCAGGCAAGGTGTTTCCCGGAAGAGAAACAAATCCCGGAAGTAAAACAAAAAATGTCGGGAAGATGATTTTCCCGACATTTTATTTATATGCAGTTTTGCCTGCAGTTACTCCTCGTTGCGGAAAATTGTCTGAACGCGGTCTGGACCGAGTGAGATTACAGAAATTGGAACGTTAAGTTCTTTTTCTATGAATCTTACATAGTTCATGAATTCAAATGGAAGTTCCTCCTCACGGGTAATCTGTGAAAGGTCTTTGTTCCAGCCTTTGAATTCTTTGTATATAGGCTCAATCTCTGCGTAAGTATCGTATGGTACCTGATCTGTCTCAACACCGTTAACCTTGTAGCCTGTGGCAACTTTGATGGTTTCAAATGTGTCAAGGACATCTGCCTTCATCATTATGAGTTCGGTTACACCGTCAAGCATAATGGCATATTTGAGCGCAGGGAGATCAAGCCATCCGGTTCTTCTTGGACGACCGGTGGTTGCTCCAAATTCAAAACCTTTCTTGCGGAGTTCCTCACCTGTCTCATCATTGAGTTCTGTAGGGAACGGACCGCTACCCACTCTTGTACAGTATGCCTTGAAGATACCGTAAACTTTGCCAATTTTAGTAGGGGCAACGCCCAAGCCTGTACAAACACCTGCACAGGTTGTTGAAGATGATGTTACGAATGGGTATGAACCGAAGTCAACATCAAGCATTGTGCCCTGGGCACCCTCAGCAAGGATCTTCTTGTTGTCTGAAAGGTATTTGTTTGCAACATACTCTCCGTCAACAAGGTTGAAGGTTTTAAGGTACTCTATTGCCTCCATCCACTCGCTCTCTTTCTCTTCTGCATTGTACTGGTAGTCGAACTGGGCAAGAGTTGCTATATGCTTGTTCTTGAGGGTAAGGAACCTGTCTGCGAAATCTGCAGTAAGGATATCTCCAACCCTAAGGCCGTTACGCCCAGTCTTGTCCATATATGTAGGTCCTATACCCTTTAGGGTTGAACCAATTTTTGATTTGCCTTTGGCAGCCTCTGAAGCGGCATCAATGATTCTGTGTGTAGGGAGGATAAGATGTGCTTTCTTTGAGATTACAACCCTCTCCCTTACAGGAACACCGGTTGCCTCTATCTCCATACACTCCTCCTTGAAGATGATAGGATCAATGACAACACCGTTGCCAATGATATTGGTTGCATTCTTCCTGAATACTCCCGACGGTACGGTGTGAAGAACAAATTTCTTCCCTTCAAAATGCAGTGAGTGACCGGCGTTAGGACCACCCTGGAATCTTGCGATTACAGGATATGAATTGGCCAGTACATCTACTATTTTACCCTTACCTTCGTCGCCCCATTGAAGGCCAAGTACAACATCTACTTTCATAAGTCTGTATTATTATGTATGTTTAAAATTCTTTTTAGAACGGAAGGTCATCTGAAGTCTCTTCTACAGGTGCGGCAAATGTCTGCGGAGCAGGGGATGGTGCAGAGGCCTGCACTGGAGCATCCATTGGAGATACAACTGTCCCTTTCCTGTCGAGCAGCCTTATGTTGTCAGCCACAATCTCTGTGGTGAACCTTTTGGCTCCAGTCTGGTCTGCCCAACTTCTTGTGCGTATCTTTCCCTCTACAAAAATCTGCGCCCCTTTCTTTATGTATTTCTCTGAAAGTTCTGCAAGATTTCTCCAGCACACAATGTTGTGCCATTCGGTCTGGTCCTGAAGTTCCCCGTTCCTGTTCCTGTATCTCTCAGAAGTTGCCAAAGTGAAAGATGCAACGGCAATACCTGTTTCCAGATGCCTTACCTCAGGGTCCTTGCCCACATTGCCTATTAGAATAACTTTATTGAATGACATTCCTATTAATGTTTTAACGGCTAAAATTACAACTTTATTTGCATATAGCGTTAAAAAAAAAGCAAAAGTTTTCTACAATCCCATTATCTCTTTCATGGCCCCTGTGCAAGGTTCTTCTCCTGTAAAAATCCTGAATGCCGGAATGGCTTGATTGTAAAGCCAATAGCGTCCGCTTATATAGCGGGCAGCCCCTTTGCCGGTTAGGTTGGGGTGTGCATAATTGGCCTCCAGGAGCATTTTGCCCTCAAGGCTTGCATGGCGCAATGGCTCTATCTCCATTGAGAGGTTATAGACAACTATCCCGGTTTGGGGCAATACAAGGGGTATCTGCTCCAGGGGGATGTATTCCACCCCTATTTTTGATGCAAACGGGGCTGCAGTGTGGGAACTTCTGTTTGCAAACCATACCTTCATCCCCATGTCGCGTACGGCAAGTGCAGCAGCCTTCCCTGCGCCGCCTGCTCCAACTACAAGTGCAGCAGGGGGATTCTCTTCCCACCCGGGTGAAGATTCTTCCAGGGCATCGGCGAGTGTGTTCCTCACTCCGTAGTAATCTGTGTTGTAGGAGTGGAGTTTTCCCTCTTTGCAGAGTATGGTGTTTGAACTTCCCAGGATGGAGGATATGTTGTCGGGAAAAGAGATGTATTCCATTACCTCATCCTTGAATGGTGAGGTTACATTTGTTCCTGTAAAACCCTCGCTGGTAAAGCGCCTTAGTGCCTCCTTGCATGTTGGTGCCTCAAGGAGGGTGTATGTATGTGGTCCCGAGGGGTAAGCCGCCCTGAAGAGGGCCGGGCTCTTGGAGTGGGATATGGGGTTCCCTATGAGTGAGAATTTTGCCATTGGTGCCGTTATTTTTGTTTTGGCAAATTTACAATTTTCCTGGCGTAAAGGGTGAAGATTGCTCCCCAAATGCATAATTGGAGAGACAGAATTGTAATTTCCGGCACCACATTCTGCAGTGTGCCCCCCATGGAGTTGAGTTTAAGGTATCCTGTAATGGCGGGTGAGGTGGGGATGATGTAATGGACTATCTGCCAGATGTGTGGAATCTTTACCATAGGGAATGATGTTCCCGACAGGAATATTAGGGCTACCGAGAATACCGGTACATAGAGCATAACCTCTTCAGTATCCTTGAAGAGCATGGAGACTGTACCTGCAAACGCCCCTGAGGCAAGGATGAACAGCAGGATAAACAGAAAGAGTTCCACCTTGTCTGCCAGTGTGGGGAGTCCGAAGATATATGGTACTGCCCCTGCCAGGAAGAGTGAGAGGAGGAAGTAGGCTCCGGCAAGGGGAGGGGTATATCTCCAGGGAGAGAGGGTACGGGTGCCTCCAAGGATTCCTGCACACATGAGCATAGTCTGGAACAGTATTACAATTATTGCTATGGGGAGGAGGTAGGAGCCGTACCCTCCGTTATGGTTATATGCTGCAACTCCGTTTGTGGTGAAAGTGGGGGCTGTGGCTATAGAGAGTTGCTGCGGGAGAGGGAGAGCCTTTACATTCCCCTCTCTTAGGGTATTGTTGAACTCCTGCATTGTGGATGCTGCTGCCTTCTGTATGGTAAGGTAGTAGAGGAAAGATGTGGTGGTTTCATATACTGCAAAGAATGATTCTTTTCCCTGCACCACAAGCGGCGAAAAATTGTCGGGGAGGATAATTATCCCCTTTGCTTTCTTCTGCCTCATAAGTTCACTTGCCTGAGGAATGTCGGGGCAGAGTGCGCAAATGTGTATTCCCTGTGTTGCATTGAGTCTGCGTATGTATTCCCTGCTCAGAGGTGTTTCTGACTTGTCAATTACCGCTACCGGCACTTCTGTAACAATATTGGGGTGGTACATGAGCCCGTACAGGATTCCGTACCCTACGGTTCCCCCCAGCATTACAAGTGCTGTTCCCCACATGTAGGGGAGAGGCTTTCCATACCCTTTGAGGATTCCCCTTTTCAGAAGAGGGGTTGCTGTTGTGCATATCATGCATATGAGGAGCATTGCCGCATAATTGCCCCAACTGTACCGGAATCCGGCATTGTTGTACAGGATGTCCTGGTATGCCTCAATAAAGTGCCTTACGGGGAGGATACTGCAGAGTGCTTCAAATGCGGGGTACATGTTTTCAACGGGGAATGTTACCCCAGATGCTGTTGCCCCAAGTGCCCCGGCCATTGAGGCTATGCTTATGGCTATGCAGGTGCGTGGAACAAGGGATATTATGGCTGTTCCCATGGCCACCGTTGTAATGGTGAAGAGGGCCGAGTTTGCGTTTAGGGCAAGGAACCCTGTTCCAGGGGGGATCTCTCCCATGTACAGGAAAACGGTGTTTGCCAGAATACCCTCCAGCAGAAAGATTGCAGTATATGGCGCAAGTTTTCCTGCCAGGGCCTTAAGGATGCTTGAATGGCCGCTGGAGAGCCATTCCCTGTTCATGTCTGTTCCAATGATATATACAGTAAAGGTGAGTATGAATATCTGGAAGAAGATAAAGAAGAACGGGTAGGAGAGGAAGGTGCCGTAGTTGAGTGTGGAGTTGTATGTAGATGCAAAGAGTGCATTTGTGGGGAGGGTGACCGATTCTACCTGTGCAGGAGTTGTTCCCCCCATATTTCCGCTCTCTGCAACCAGTGAGGCGGATATGCTTCCCAGCGCCTTTACAAAGGCACTCTGTATCTCCCCTCCAACCGCAAGGAGTGCGTAGTGGTTGTAGTATGTTACAGTGGGCACAGCCCCGCTGTAAAGGTCCTCTGCAAAATTTTGTGGGATGACAATGTATCCGAATATCTCCATATTCTGCATAGCCTGTTTAGCCTGAGCCTGATTGCTGAAGATGTGTTTGGGAGATATGGAGGTTATTGGGGATGCATCTGCAGCCTGTATGATTTGTCGGGAAACAGGGGTGTTGCTGTAATCTGCAACTCCTGCCGGCAGTTCTTCAATTTTCCCGTCTCCAAAGATTGTGGCCATGAAGATGAGCGAGAGCAACGGCACCGCCACCGCTGCAATGATATGTCTTTTGCAGTGGAGTATCCTTCTGATTTCCCTGTCCAATACCTCTTTCATAACTCTACAATTACACTCATTCCGGGACGGAGTTGTGAGGAGTGGTGCCCCTTCTCTGTTGGCCTTGCCTTTATTTTAAATGTTACAAGGTTGTAGGAACTGTTTTGGCTGCTGCTCTGCCATGTGGCATAACTGCCCAGTGGACTTGTGTAATATACCTCAAATTCCATCTTGCAGTTTCCTATGGCAGGAATTCTCCCTTTGAATTTCTTTCCAGGCCTGAAGTGGTGCAGCAGATCTTCCCGTATGTTCATGACTACATGGTTGTCTTCAAGTACCAGGAGGTTCATGATTGAGGCTCCCGGCATTACAAGTTCCCCCTGTGACGGATATATCTCAGATATTATTCCATCTGCCGGGGCTGTGAGGCGGCTGTCTTTGAGGAGTGCCCCAACCTCGTTTACATTTCCCTGGGCTGCATTGACCATTGCCCGTGAGGCCTCCTTGTCTTCAACCCTTGCCCCCTCCAGTGCCATTTCATATTGGTAAAGGGCAACTTTTTCCGCTGCCTGGGCAGCCTTGGCAAGGGCATTGGCCTCCTCTTTGCGCTGAAGGGTTACAACGCTGTCGCGGTAGAGCCTCCCTATCCTTTCATTGGTGGAGTTGGCCAGTGAGGCCTGGGCCTGTGCTGCAAGCCAGGCCTGCCGGAGGCTCTCTATTACCTGTTCCCTGGCCCCGGTGTCAATCTTCCTGTTCTGGTATGAGGCGGCATCTTTAAGGGCAGATACGCTCTCCATAAGGGCATTGGTCTCAGGGCTGTTTATGAGGACAAGAGTGTCCCCTTCCTTTACAGCAGCACCTTCCCGGGTGTAGAACTTCTCTACTCTTCCCAGCAGTTTTCCCGATATCTTTATTTGTGTACATTCAATTTCTCCCTGCAGTATCTGAGGGGAGTCCTTGGTCAGGATCATCCCGAATATAGAGATGATAGCCACTATAACAACAATGAGTGTGGTTATTTTAAGGAGCAGTCTGTTGTCTGTTTTCATTGTGCAGTTCTATAAATTTGTATGTGTTTGAAGTGAGTGCCAGCAGGTTGGCAAGGGCCGTGCAGTATTGCCAGTGGGCAAGGTCCAGAGCGGTGCTGGCTTTGGTGAGGGAGGTGCGGGCGGCAATGACATCAGCAGATGTGCACAGCCCCTCCGCAAAACTCTTCTCCCTCTCCCTGAGCAGTTCCAGAGCCAGTTGCCTTGTGCTCTGAAGTGTCTTTATGCTGTATGAGGCATCTGCCATTCGGCTTCTCAGTGCAATGGCTGCAGTGAACAGTTCCTTTTCGGCCTGGTCTGTAGCGTATTCCAGTTGCTGTTGTTCCAGGCGGGTTTTCCTTATCTGGCTCTCTCTGGCCATACCGTCAAAAATGTCCCATTGCATTGCGGCCCCAACAGTAGTGCGAGGCACAAGGTTTTTGGGGATATTGCTGGAGTATATGTTCTGTCTGGCAAACAGCGCTATATTGGGGATGTAGTTGCTTTTTGCAATTTTTTCTCTGTTGTACGCCATTTCCCTCTGGCTGTGGAGCAATTTCAGTTGCGGGTTGTTCAGGAGTATCTGCTCCTTGAGGGTGTTTATGCCGGGAATGGAATCAAGTGTAAAATAATCTGCATCGGGAAGAATATCTGTTTCAACTCCAAGGATTGCATCAAGTGCCCGGTTGGCAGTTTCTACATTGTGACGTGCTGTTTCTACCTCCCTTACAGCCTCATCTTTGGCAACCTGTACCACCAGATATTCCGCTTTGTTGAGGAACCCTTCATCCTTGAGCCTCTGTGCATTTTTAAGGAGTCTTGAGATGTATTGCAGGTTTTCCTGCTGCATCTTTTCAACGGACAGCCCCAGTTTGAGGGTGTAGTAGGCGTTTAGCATAAGTGCTGTCTGGGCATTGCAGGCAAGTGCGTTGAGGTGTTGCGCACCGGTAACCATCTCCTTGCCGCTTCTGGTTGCATAAATCCTCTTTCCTCCTGTAATGAGGGGCCATATTGCCACAATATCTGCGGTGGCCGCATTGCTGTTTACCAGTGGTACGGAGAGGGTGGAGTTGCCTAAGGAGGCTATTGTCTGCTGCAGTTGCGGCAACAGTTGGGAAAGGAGTTGCTCAAGCCCTGGAACTGCATTCTGCAGGTTCTGCAGGGCATCCTGTGCCAGATCTCCAAGATTGGCATCTGCAGAAATGTCATTGGAAAAATGGAAGTAGCCTCCGGTTGCAGTTATGAATGGGTACCATGTGGCATCCAACTGCTGTTTCTGGGCCTTTGCCACCTCAATGGCCTTCTGTGATATTTTTATTGTATTGTTGTTGGCCAGCAGCAGGTTGGCAGCCTCTTCAAGGGAGAGTGACTGCCGGTTTTGGGCCATAAGGCCCAAGCCCAGGGCTACAAATATTGATGCAGTTAAAACAAGTTGTCTCATAAGCCTCTTTTGTTATTTATATACAATCAAGAGGCTTTTTTGTTTGGACTGGTGTTACGGGATTACAGGCATCTTTGTCTTACGGCTTCGTAGCAGAGTATGGCGGCAGATACCGAGACATTGAGCGAATCCAGTTCCCCAAGCATTGGAATCTTTATTTTTGCGTTGGAAGCCTGGCGCCAGAACTCTGTGAGGCCGGTTGATTCGGTTCCCATGACAATTGCTGTAGGGGTGGCCATATTGGTGTTGTAGTACCATTGGGAGTCCTGGAGTTGGGCTGTGAAGATATTTATGTTGTGGGCGCGGAGCCACGACAGCGCTTCTTCATTGCTGCAGGCCACAACCTGGTTGGTAAATATGCCGCCAAGGCTTGAGCGGATAAGATTGGGGTTGTAGAGGTCTGTGAGGGGGTCGCATACCAGTACAGCATCTATTCCGCAGGCATCGGCAGTGCGGAGCAGTGCCCCCAGGTTGCCGGGCTTCTCCACACTCTCCACTACCAGTACAAGGGGCTGGTCCCATTTTCTGCCAAATTTTACCTGGTCTAACTGCAGCCGTTTTTCTTCAACTACAGCAACAATCCCCTCGGTATTCTCCCTATAGGCAATTTTTGAATATGCGGCCGGAGTAAGGGAGAAGAGTGCCGGTTGGGCGGTGGCGGGTGTGTTTGTCGGGAAGATATTCTCAATCTGCGCTGGAGTGACAATCTGATTGTTGAAGAAAATGCTCTTTACGGTAAAGCCGTTGGCAAGGCAGGCGGCGGTTTCGCGTACCCCTTCCACAACAAAAAGTTGCCTGGCGCGGCGTTCTTTGGATTTTTCCAGGAGGGTTGCCACCTCCTTTATTTTAGGATTTTGGGCAGAGGTGATTTCTAGAACTTTCATCCCGATATATTTTTAAACAAAAGCCCGGCTGCCCATTTGCGGGACACCGGGCTGTGGTTTTTATTATGGTTTATATTGGTTACTTGTAACTCTCAGGCCTCATCTGAGGGAAGAACAATACATCCTGGATGGTGGTCTGGCCTGTCATGAACATTGTAAGACGGTCAATTCCTATACCCATGCCCGATGTAGGAGGCATACCGTACTCAAGGGCACGCACAAAGTCCATATCTATGTACATAGCCTCGTCATCACCTTTATCCTTGAGTTTCAACTGGTCCTCAAAACGGGCCAACTGGTCAATAGGGTCGTTCAACTCACTGTATGCATTGGCAAGTTCCTTGCCGCAAACGAAGAGTTCAAAACGCTCTGTGAGATTTGGTTTGCTCCTGTGGCGTTTTGTAAGAGGTGACATTGAAACAGGGTAGTCTGTGATGAAAGTAGGTTGGATAAGGTGCTTCTCGCAGTACTCACCAAAGATAGCATCAATAAGTTTGCCCTCGCCCATCTTCTCGTCTATCTCTATATGCAGTTTCTTGCAGGTCTCGCGCAGTTCCGCCTCACTCATCCCCTCAATGTCCACACTTGCATACTCCTTAATTGCTTCAAGCATAGGGAGCCTTCTGTATTCTGCTCCAAAATCAACCTCTGTACCGTTTATGTTAACTTTTGTAGTTCCGTTTACAGCCTGTGCCACAGTTTTGAGCATCTCCTCCACAAAGTCCATCATCCAGTTGTAGTCTTTGTATGCAACATAAATCTCCATACAGGTAAACTCCGGATTGTGGGTTCTGTCCATACCCTCGTTGCGGAAGTTCTTTGCAAACTCATAAACACCGTTGTAACCGCCAACTATAAGGCGTTTCAGGTACAACTCATTTGCAATACGGAGGTATAGAGGCATATCCAATGTGTTGTGGTGGGTGATGAACGGTCTTGCAGTAGCACCTCCGGGGATTGGCTGCAGGATAGGGGTCTCAACCTCAAGGCATCCTCTCTCATCAAAGAAACGGCGCATGGTAGAGATGATTTTTGACCTCTTCATGAATGTCTCCCTTACCTGTGGGTTTACAATAAGGTCTACATATCTCTGGCGGTATCTGAGTTCCGGATCAGAAAATGCATCAAATACCTCTCCATCCTTCTCCTTTACTATCGGGAGTACACGGAGTGATTTGCTCAGTACAGTAAGTTCCTTTGCATGAACGGATTTCTGCCCGGTTTGGGTTACAAATGCAAAACCTTTTATTCCAATGATGTCTCCAATATCCAGAAGTTTCTTGAATACTGTATTGTAAAGGGTCTTGTCTTCGCCAGGGCATATCTCATCCCTCTTTACATAAACCTGAACCCTTCCTTTCTCATCCATAAGTTCAATGAATGCCGCTGCACCCATGATTCGGCGGCTCATGATACGTCCTGCTATTGCAACGTCCTGGAAATTTCCCTCCTCGGGATTAAATCTCTCCCTTATGTCCTCAGTTGTGGCATTTACGGGATACATTGCTGCCGGATATGGCTCAATGCCAAGTTCCCTCATCTGTACAAGAGCATTGCGCCTGTTCTGCTCCTGCTCGTTCAAATTCAATTCCATATATATAAATTTTAATATTTTGCTTAAATATTCTCCTGGCAACTGGAGCCGGGAATGTACAAAAAGCAAATATAAATATTTTCCTTTAAAAGAGAAAATTTAATATTTATACCCGGGGACCGGGTTTTAAAAATAGTCCTTGTTTTTGAAAAATTAAATTTTTATCTTTGTATGTTATGGAAATTACAAATATTGGCAGAAAATGGATAGTTAAGGAGCCGGGGAATCCGGCTGCTGTGAGGCGTCTGGCGCAGGAGTTGGGGACAGATCCTGTGTTGGCCAACCTGTTGGTGCAGAGAGGGATAACAACGTATGAGGAGGCAAGGACTTTCTTTAGGCCCGACCTCTCAATGTTGCATGACCCTTTCCTTATGAAGGATATGGAGAAGGCGGTGGAGCGTGTGCATAGGGCAATAACCAACAATGAGAAAATCCTGGTATATGGGGATTATGACGTGGACGGAACCTCTGCGGTTTCGCTGGTATATACTTTTTTGAGTACGCTTACCCAGAATCTGGAGTATTATATTCCGGTGAGGTATGATGAAGGGTATGGAATTTCGTACAAGGGGATAGATTGGGCATATGAAGGGGGATACACCCTTGTGATTGCACTGGATTGCGGAATAAAGGCTGTTGAGAAGGTGCAGTATGCAAAGGAGAGGGGGATAGATTTCATCATTTGTGACCACCATCTTCCCGACGAAACCCTCCCTGAGGCGGTAGCCATCCTGGATCCGAAAAGGGATGACTGCCATTATCCGTTTGACGATTTGTCGGGATGCGGAGTGGGATTCAAACTGGTGCAGGGATATGCAAAGAAGTATGGTATTCCGTTTGAGCAGATAGTTCACCTGCTGGATCTGGTTGCGGTGAGCATTGCAACTGACCTGGTTTCGGTTACCGGAGAGAACAGGGTGCTGGCATTCTATGGCCTCAAGCAGTTGAATGAGGCGCCCCGCAAGGGACTGCTGTCAATGATAAAGTTGTCGGGATTGGAGAAGCATACAATTTCAATAGATGACATTGTCTTTAAGATTGGTCCAAGGATAAATGCTGCGGGGAGGATGGAGAGCGGACGTATGGCAGTGGACCTGCTTACCTCCAGGAGAGAAGAGGATGCCCTCAATATTGGCAAGGAGATAAATGTCCACAATAACGAGCGCAAGAATGTGGACCGTGAGATTACCGTGGAGGCAATTGAGATGGTGAAACATTCTCCAGACTTTGAGGTGCGCAAATCTACTGTGGTATATAACCCGCAATGGCACAAAGGTGTAGTTGGTATAGTGGCAAGCCGCCTGGTGGAGGCTTACTACAAGCCTACAATAGTGCTTACCAACTCCAACGGATTTGTTACAGGTTCTGCAAGGAGTATCCCGGGTTTCGACCTTTATGAGGCAATAGAGAGTTGTTCAGACCTGCTTGAGAATTTTGGTGGCCATATGTATGCGGCCGGCATGACCCTTAAGGAGGAGAATCTGGCAGAGTTCTCGGAGAGGTTTGAGAATTTTGTGGCGCAGAAGATTACCAAGGAGATTCTTACTCCAATAGTGAATATAGATTCATTCCTTGACTTCAAGCAGATTACACCAAAATTCTTCAGGATACTGAAGCAGTTCCAGCCGTTTGGCCCGGGCAACAGTTCTCCGGTGTTCGTTACCGAGAATGTGTATGACAACGGCAACGGAAGGATAGTGGGAAGCGACAACGGCCACCTGAAACTTGAACTTATACAGGAGGATGAGCCTTACAGACACATCTCGGCCATAGCATTCAACAAGAGCGAGCATTTCAGCCACATGCAGGGGGGAAATCCTGTGGATATATGCTATTCAATAGCGGAGAACTACTACAGGGGAATTGCCAACCTGCAGTTGAGGATAAAGGATATACGCAACAGGGAAGATTTCATTTAACTTAGATACAACAGCAACGGTATGCAGGAAGACGAAATAACAGGTATGCAGGAGGAGTTTGAGGATATTCCCGACGGAGCAGAAGAGGGGTCGGGAAAATTTGAGAAACTTTTGCAGGATGGTGAGAACAAGTACAAACTCACCGGAATGTACAGGGACTGGTTCTTGGATTATGCTTCGTATGTAATCCTGGAGCGTGCGGTGCCGCACATCTCTGATGGTTTCAAACCTGTTCAGAGGCGCATCATGCATGCCATGAAGAACATAGATGACGGCCGTTACAACAAGGTTGCAAATATCATAGGACAAACCATGCAGTATCACCCCCATGGTGATGCCTCCATAGGTGATGCCCTTGTGCAGTTGGGCCAGAAAGACCTGCTGGTAGATTGTCAGGGAAACTGGGGAAATATACTTACCGGCGACAGTGCTGCTGCGCCCCGTTACATTGAGGCCCGCCTGAGCGAGTTTGCAAAAGAGGTGGTGTTCAATCCAAAGACTACAGAGTGGATGAACTCGTACGACGGCAGGAACCAGGAGCCTGTTAACCTCCCGGTAAAATTTCCTCTGCTGCTTGTACAGGGTGTTGAGGGTATTGCGGTGGGCCTTGCATCCAAGATACTTCCACATAACTTCAACGAGGTTATTGATGCTGCAATAGCACACTACAAAGGGGAGGAGTTTGAACTCTATCCCGATTTCCCTACCGGGGGTCTTATAGACTGCTCAAAATACAACCGTGGCCTCAGGGGCGGTGCGGTGAAGGTGAGGGCAAAGATTTCCAAACTGGACAAAAAGACTCTTGTTATAAATGAGATACCTTTCGGGAAGAGTACATCTGTACTCATTGAGAGTATCCTCAAGGCAAACGACAAGGGAAAAATAAAGATAAAGAAGGTGGATGACAACACTGCCGCAAATGCAGAGATAATAATCCATCTGCACAATGACATTTCTCCCGACAAAACCATTGATGCACTCTATGCATTTACCGATTGCGAGGTCTCAATCTCTCCAAACTCGTGCGTGATTATGGAGAAGCATCCCCACTTCATTGGGGTTGACGAGATACTCCGTTACAGTGCAGACTACACCAAGGAACTGCTCCGCAGGGAACTGGAGATAAGGATGGGGGAACTGGAGAATGAATGGCACTATTTCTCTCTGGAGAAGATTTTCTTTGAGAACAAGGTTTACCGTATTCTGGAGCAGGAGGCAAAGACCTGGGAGGAGCAGTTGGGCGAGGTGCTCAAGAAAATGCTTGAATTCCAGCATCTTGTGCACAGTCCAATAGTTATGGATGACATTCTTAAACTTGTGGAGAAGCCGGTGAGGAAAATCTCCAAGTTTGATGTAAAGGTTGTGGATGAGAAGATTGCCAAACTGGAGGAGGAGATGAAGAGTGTGCAGCACAACCTGAACAACCTTGTGGCGTATGCAATTGCATACTTCAGGAAACTGAAGAAGAAATATGGTGAGAAATATCCGAGACTTACAGAAATTGGCAACTTTGAGACAATTGAGGCAACAAAGGTTGTAGTTGCAAATGCCAAATTGTATGTGAACAGGAGCGAGGGATTTGTGGGAACAGACCTAAAGAAGGATGAGAATGCAGAGTACTTGTGCGAGTGCTCTGACATAGACGATATAATTGTATTCCTCAAGAACGGAAAATATATTGTAACCAAGGTGCAGAGCAAGGCCTTTATAGGGAAAGACATCATTCATGCAGCGGTATTTGCCAAGAACGATGCCCGTACAATATATAATGTAGTGTATAAAGACGGCAAATATTCTGCAGACGGCAAAACAGGTACCGTATATGCCAAGAGGTTTGCTGTTACTTCCGTTACAAGGGACAAATGGTATGATGTAACCCAGGGCAAGCCCGATTCAACACTGGTATGGTTCTCTGCAAACCCTAACGGGGAGGCAGAGGTGCTCAAGGTATTCCTCAAACCAAGACCAAAACTCAAGAAACTCATATTTGAGTACAACTTTGCGGAACTGGCAATAAAGGGAAGGGGCTCAATGGGTAATATCCTCTCAAGGAACCCGCTGCATAAGGTACAGTTGAAATCTAAAGGTGTTGCCACAATGGGTGGCAAGCCGGTATGGTTTGACCAGGATATAAACCGCCTCAATGAAGATGGCCGTGGCCTGCTGCTGGGAGAATTCCTCCCTGGAGACCGCATACTGGTAATCTGCAAGGACGGCACATTCTATACCACAAACTTTGATCTGAGCAACAGGTATCAGGGAGATCTCCTTAAAGTAGAGAAGTTTGATCCGGAAAAATGCTTCAGTGCAATATATGTAGATGGAGAAACAGGATTCCATTACATAAAGAGGTTCTCGTTTGAGCCGAGCGACAATGTCCCTGTGCTGTTTATCTCGGATGCCCCCGGTTCAAAATTTGTGGAACTCTCAGAGGATGCACATCCTCAGGCCCTCATAACCTTTGGAGGCAAGCATGCCAAGAGGGAGGAAGAGTCAATTGACGTTGAGGAGTTCATAGGAAAGAAAGGATTCAAGGCAAAAGGGAAGAGGGCCACAGCATTTGAAGTGGAGAGCGTAAAATTCATAGAACCTCTGCAGAAAGAGGAGGAGAATCTTCCCGACAGTAATCCTGAGGGAGAAGATCCGGGCACAGAGGAAACAGACGGAGGTGCAGGAACTCCGGTAGAGGGATTTGCTCCCGGAAGCACCATAGAATTTGACGAGCCCACTTTGTTTTAAGGTGTAATGGTAAATTGTCGGGAATATGATAATATCTCTATGCGGTTTTATGGGATGCGGAAAAAGTACCCTTGGAAGGGGACTCGCCTCTGCATACAACTGCAGGTTCATAGACCTGGATGATTATATTGAGGCCAAATGGGCCATGAGTGTCTCCACAATATTTGCAAAAAAAGGGGAGGAGTGGTTCCGCAATGAAGAATGCGAGTCCCTTATGGAGATAGTTGACGAGTACAATTACCTCAATTCCAAAGAACCATATACTCTGGTGCTGGCACTGGGCGGAGGAACGGTAACCCATGCGCCAAGTGCAGAGGTGATAAAAAGGGAGACGCAATGTGTATATTTGCAGTGTCCTAAGGAGGTGCTGTTGGGACGTCTTATGAAAAACAATTCCAGACGACCTCTGGTGGCAGGAAAATCTGAGGAGGAGATGATGGATGTAATTGATGACCTGATGAGGCAAAGGGAGTCTTTATATATGGGATGTGCCAAGGAGGTTCTCCCCGTTGAGGGGAAAAGGATGGGAGAGATACTGAGGTATTTTTCACAAAAATACGGATTGTGATTGCTGCTACTCGTACCTCAATGCCTCTATAGGGTCCAGTCTTGAGGCCCTTACTGCAGGAAGGTATCCGCTGGCTATACCCACAACCAGACACACTGCTATGGCAGAGAAAATCCATTTCCATGGAATTATGAAAGAGGCACTCATTGCAATGGCTACCAGGTTCCCTGCCGCCATCCCAAGGACAACTCCTGCCGCACATCCAATCTGGCTTATTACAACAGACTCGTAGAGGAACTGTGCCTTTATAATTTTTGCGGAGGCCCCAAGGGCCTTTCTGGTACCAATCTCCCTGGTACGTTCCTTAACAGAAACCAGCATAATGTTCATGAGCCCTACTGCAGCACCCAAAAGGGTAATGAGCCCTATTACTGCGGAAACCAGTGTAATTACTCCCATAATTTCATTAAGTTCTGAAATCATTGCCTCGCTGCTGTTTATCCTGAAATCCGTTTCATCAATTGGAGAGAGCCTCCTCACGGAGCGCATCAACTGTTCTGCCTCACCCTGGTAATCGGTACCGTTGCCAAAAGCCTGCGGCATAACACCTATGGAGAAGGAGGTGTTTTCCCCCATAAAATATGCCCTGGCAGAGGTTGTGGGGATTATCACCTGGTTGTCTGCGCTTCCCCCAAATGCAGAACCCATCTGCTCCATTACTCCAATTACCTCAAATTTAACCCCCTGTACAGATATTATCTTCCCTATAGGGGTGCCCATCCCCCTGAAAAGGGAATTTACAACACCGTTTCCCACAACACATACAAAAGCGGCACTTAAGAGGTCATTCTCACTTATTCCCCTTCCCTGGGCCACCCCCGTGTTCCTGAACTTGAGATAATTCTCATCTGCAGCAATAACCCTTACAGTTGGATTGGTACTTGTCCCCTCATGTTTTACTGCAACATTGCTGTTAATGATGGTATAGACCGACACCAGAGCACCTGTACCAAAATTCTCCTTGAATGTCCTGGCCTGGTTATAAGTGATTGCCCTGGTATTTCTCACCCTTGAACGGGTGCCCCCTTCCATAGAATAGTAGTTTGGACTTATGGTAAAAGTTGTGGTGCCGAACTTCTCAAAACTGGTAAAGACTTCACGCTTCAGAGCCTCGGTAGCAGTGAGGATACCTACCAGAGACATTATACCCACCGCAATTATTGCAATGGTAAGCAAAGACCTGAGCCTGTTGCTTCTGATAGACTTCAATGCCACACTTACATTCTCCCTCACAAGGGGTGATACCCATAATTTTTTGTCCACAACCTGTTCCTCCACAATTTATTGGGTAAAAGTAGGAAAATCTCGCAGATTAACATAACTTTGCCCCCGATTTTTATATAAATAGATGAGAAATAACACTACCAACAAACGTGCCGGTGCAAGAGGTACCGGACGTACAGGTGCAGCAGACAGGAGAGGTTCCGGTTTTGCAAAAGGCACCGGGGCAGGCAGACCTGCTTCAAGACGCTACTCAGCCGGAGAAGGCTCAGTTAAAGGCTCAACTGATGAGAGTTCAGCAAAGCGTAATTTCAGGGGTTCAAAACCATTTGGCAAAGGTGAGGGTGCCGGAAGAGCATTCAGAGAGGAGAAATCTTTCGGGAAGGACAGCAGAAGTTTTGCAGAGAAGGAGTACACAGGCAAGAGGGCTTACGGAATGGTGAAGAACCTTGAGGATAGGAAAGGCTACAAAAATGTACAGGCCTACACCCCTGCACAGCGTGCCCCAAAAGCAAAGGCTGATGAAGGCGTAAGGCTTAACAAATACATTGCAAACTCAGGAATCTGCTCAAGGAGGGAGGCAGATGACTTCATTACCGCAGGCCTTGTAAGTGTAAACGGTGTAACCATTACAGAATTGGGCACAAGGGTATATCCTAATGATGAAGTAAGATTCAACAACGAGCGCATTAAAGGTGAGAGCAAAGTTTATATTGTAATGAACAAGCCTAAAGACTTTGTAACCACCATGAGCGACCCCCATGCAGAGCGTACAGTAATGCAGTTGGTTGAGGGCAAATGCTCTGCAAGGGTATATCCTGTAGGAAGGCTGGACAAGGCAACAACCGGTGTGCTTCTGCTTACCAACGACGGTGAACTTGCAGACAAACTTACCCACCCTTCATTTGAGAAGAAGAAGATTTACCATGTATTCCTTGACAAGAACTTTAAGGGAACAGACATGAAATCACTTCTTGACGGTGTAAAACTTGAAGACGGATTCATTCAGGCAGATGCCCTTTCTTATATAGATGAAGACAAGACCCAGGTTGGAGTAGAGATCCACTCTGGCAGGAACAGGATTGTAAGAAGAATGTTCGAGCACTTTGGCTACAAGGTAAAGAAATTGGACAGGGTATATTTTGCAGGCCTAACCAAAAAGAACCTCAGAAGGGGACAATGGAGATTCCTTACAGAGCAGGAGATTGCAATGCTCAAAATGGGTTCCTTTGAGTAATAAATTGTCGGGAATATGGAAATGGACAACTCAATGGACCAGATAAACAGGGCTGGGTTTGTAAATATAATAGGTAATCCCAATGTAGGCAAATCTACCCTTATGAATGCCCTTGTGGGGGAGAAACTCTCCATAGTAACTGCCAAGGCGCAGACCACAAGGCACCGCATAATGGGTATTGTAAACGGAGACGACTACCAGATTGTATTCTCAGACACCCCGGGTATCCTCAAGCCCAACTATATGCTCCAGGAGAGCATGATGGACTTTGTGGAGACCGCCATAGGTGATGCAGACATCATCCTCTATGTAACTGATGTAATTGAGAAAATGGACAAGAACATTGAGTACATAGAGAAACTCAACAAAGTTGAATGCCCTGTAATAATAGCAATCAACAAAATAGATGAGACAAGCCAGGAGAAGGTAGTTGAACTGGTAGAAAAATGGCACACTACAGTACCAAAGGCAGAGATACTTCCAATATCTGCACTCAACAAATTTAATGTGGATGTACTCCTTGCCAGACTTGTGGAACTCCTTCCAAAGCAGCATGCATGGTACGACCGTGATGTCTTCACCGACAAATCCATGAGGTTCTTTGCCTCTGAGATAATTAGGGAGAAGATACTGCTCAACTACAACAAGGAGATCCCGTATTGCACAGAGGTTGTAATTGATGCCTTTGAGGAGAACGAGGATATCTACAACATAAATGCAGTGATAAATGTAATAAGGGAATCCCAGAAAGGAATAATCATAGGTCCTAAAGGTCTGGCCCTGAAACGTGTAGGAACCCAGGCCCGCAAGGATATGGAGAAATTCTTTGAAAAGAAGGTATTCCTTAAGATGTTTGTGAAGGTCAACCCCAACTGGAGGGAAAACAAGAAGGAACTCAAAAAGTTTGGGTATATATACTAAACCAATAGAAAAGGCGGTCCAAATCTATTTTTGGACCGTTTTTTTATATATCTTTAGTTCTCTAAAAAAAAAGAAAACGATGTTTATGAAACGCATGTTGATGCTCCTCCTTACAATAGAGGTACTGCTCTCTTGCAGCGGTGGTTCATATAGCCGTCTGCAGGAAATAGAATCGTATATGGAAAATGAGCCCAAAAGGGCACTTGAAGAGTTGCGCAGGATGAATGCAGAAGAAATAAAGGGGGCCAGGAACATTGCCAAACATGCCTTGCTCCACTCCATGGCACTGGACAAAAACTATATAGACCTTACAAACGATTCCATAATTGCCCCTGCAGTAAAATACTATTCAAAAAGGGGCTCTGCAGATGACAGACTCCTCATGCACTATTATATGGGTAGGATATATGCCAATGCCGGGAATTGGGACAAGGCTGCCATTGAATATTCCAAAGGGGAAGAACTGGTAGGAAAGGCAAAGAATAAGTTGGCAGTAGGGAGGTTGTATGCAGTTTTTAGTACTATATATAATAAAACAAACAATGCAAAAAAAGAGATTGAATATGCCCAGAAAGGATGTGACTACTTAAAAGAGATGAGCAGCATAAAACATTTGAATATTGCAAAAGGAAAATTGGCTATGGCGTACGCAAATGGACGACTATTCAACGAGGCTGATTCCCTATTTGGCGAGTGTATAGAAGTTTTGATTGAAGATACAATATCTATGGTAAATTATTTAGGCCATTATGCCCGTTTAAATGTTTTAAAACCGGATCCAGACCCCAATAAAGCGTTATTATTGTTGGAAAGACGGCAAAAAGAATATAATAGGACTTATACACCAGATTTATATTGTGTTTATGCGTATGCTCAGCAGCAATTGGGGAGGGAGAGTGAGTGTGATAGAATATTGGGGTATCTAAAGGAGATAAATTATAAAGAGTTGGATTTTTGGCAATACCGTATCTATAAACATAGACAACAGTATAAACAGGCTATGGCACATTTGGAACACAGTTCCAGAGAATATGAGTATAAAATGATTCGTTTATTGTCAGATAATACTGATAATGCTCTAAAGGATTATTACTCTTCAGAAGCAGAGAGAGCCAAAATGGAGATGCAGATGAAAGTTATGATACTTGTGCTTATAATTCTCTCTGTGGTAATAGTTTTGTCTGCCATAGTTATAAAGTTGATGCATAACAATAGGAAGAGACAGCGGGAGATGAAGGCGTATCTCAATATGTATGAAAATGCCAGCAAATTAGTTTTGGACTATGAAAACAGATTGGGAAAGCAGATTGCCCAGACATATAAAAACCAATTCTCTACCATTGGGGATTTGTGTCTTACATATCTGACAAAACAGGACAAAAAAAATGTAAAGGACCACATATACAGAAAAGTTGAAAAACTCATTGCAAATATAAGTTCAGATGAAAAAATGCATCTCCAACTGGAAAAGCAACTGAATGCAGACCTGGACAATATAATAGTCCATTTGAGGGAAGATCTTCCCAAATTGACAAATAATGATATGAGATTCATCTGCTACTGCATAGTGGGTTTTGATGCCACCCTCATATCAGTAATCTTTAATCTTTCCATTGAAAACGTCTATACAAAGAAATCCAGATTAAAGGCCAAAATCAATGCCCTTAACTCACCATATAAGGAACAATACATATTGTATATATTATAATAATCACATTATTAATGTGTTATAACTGTTCAGAATAAACCTTACAGATAACCATGAAAACAAAAGCATGGATAAGTAGGGTTAATTGACAGAGAATCATTAGATTACGCGGTAAAAATAAAGACTTGGTTTATACAGGTGTAAGATGTTTTTCTTACACCTGTTTTGCTATGTTTGTAACAGTAAGAAAATCAACTGTTTATAAAAGAGTCTAAACACAAAAGTGTAAGGTTTTATTGCCTCAGAAATACGATATTTCCCCTTATAGTTCCCTAATTTTGTGGAAATGAAAAGACATTTTAAAAACTAATGCGTATGAAAAATTTACTCTTACTTTTATTAATTATGTTCATTGGGCATTTCATTGCTGTCCGGAGAAATTTTTACCATAAAGTAAGTTGCCTGTTTGAGTCGTCCTCCGGAACATTAACCGGCTCATCAGGTTTGTTATAAAAGTCTCGGATGTCACCTCTCTTGAAGAGGATTTGTCCGATAGAGTTTG
>SUYL01000030.1 GCA_015060445.1 Bacteroidales bacterium | reverse complement strand
TAAGGCCGAAAGTCTTGGAGAGTGCAATGCGAACTATGAATTTTTGCTATATTTGCTAAAAGAAATGCAAAAAGGGATGAAAACAATAGAGCAATTGAAACAGGAGGTTGCAGCCACCAAGTTGCCTCAAGAGACCAAGGATCTGTTCTACAAAGTCCTTGACACTGCCGATATCAGCACCCTCTCCGAAAAGGACCAACTGCGCTACGAAAGCGACCTCAAAAACTACATGGATACCATGAGTTGCATTGAATTTGCCACCATCAAAGGCCGCGAGGAAGGACTTGCAGAAGGCCACGAGAAGGGCCTTGCAGAAGGTAAATCCTCTGCCACAATAGAAATTGCCAAGAGCATGAAGGCAGAAGGTATGACCATTGCCATGATATCCAGATTTACCGGATTATCTGCAGAGGAGATTGAGACATTGTAGTTCATCCTATCCCCAATATTTCCAGCAGTTTGGCCATTCCTTCGGTGGCAGGGGCCTGGATCTGTTGGAAGTTTGGAATGTGAGATTCATTGGTGCAGGGTCTATGAGGTAGATTCTGCACCTTTTTTTTGCGTAGTGAATGAGTCCGGCGGCAGGATATACGTTGAGCGATGTTCCTATTATTATAAGGATGTCTGCCTTTTCCACTGCTTTTGCACCTCGGCTCAGTTCAGGTACCGCCTCGCCGAACCATACGATGTGGGGGCGGAGTTGTCCTCCGTCGGGAGCAAGGTCTCCAATGTTGAGTTCCTTGTAGCCTATGTGGTAGGTAGGGCCGTAGTCCGAGAATTCGCTGCGGGCTTTGGTGGCCTCTCCATGCAGGTGGATTATGTTGGTGCTGCCGCCCCGCTCGTGGAGGTCGTCTATATTTTGGGTAACTACGGTGACATTGTATTTCTCTTCCAGTTTTGCAACTGCAATGTGTGCGGAGTTGGGTTGTGCCTTCTCAAGTTCCTTGCGCCTTTTGTTGTAGAATTCAAGTACAAGGGCCCTGTTGCGGTGCCATCCATCTATGGAGGCTACATCCTCCACGTTGTAGTTGTCCCACAATCCGTTGCCGCCGCGGAATGTCTGTATTCCGCTTTCTGCGCTTATTCCTGCGCCGCTGAGTATTACAATGTTCTCTTTTCCCATATCTATTCTGCAAAAAAATAATCTGTAAACCACAATTTGAAGAGAGGGTCAATGAATCTTGCAGGCTGCTTGTCATTGAACCACAGGATTTCCTTTTTGCTCAAGGCATCCTTGAGCCTGCTTACATTGGCAGAGGTGTTGAGTTTGTATTTGTCAAGTATATCTGCAGAGGTGAATTTTACAACGCCGTCCAGTGCCGCCTTTATCATCCTTATCTGGTATTTGCTCAAACTGTATGCTATTGAGTGGAACTCGTAGTCGTGCAGGTTTATAAGGTGGCTTATGGCCTGTTTTATTACCTTGTCATTTACATATCCTTTGGAGAGGTTGAAGCACAGGTCTGCCAGATGCTGTGTGTACCATGGGTCTCCCCCTACAAGATTGTATATGGCGGAAGCATGTTCCGGAAGTATTACCTTGCCTGCCCTCTGGAATCCCTTTATTATATAGTCTGTGAAGGCTTTCTCCTCTATTGCCCCCAATTCTATCTGTTCTGCAAAATGGTAGAAGTATTTCTTTTTGAGGAATATTTCTTCCATTGCATTGAGACGGTCTCCTGTGATTATGTAATTTGTGTTTTTCTGCCTTTTCCATACTTTTTCCATAAGGAGAAAGAGGTGGTGCGGGTCGTCAAACAATTGCAGGTCCTGGAACTGCTTTATATATATGATTACATGTGTGCCGTATTCACAGGCAAGCGATTCGGGCAGCATCAGCAGTTCCTCCATCTGCTTTTCATTCAGCGGGTTTTTTGTGGTGTATGTGTATTCCGGTTCCCTTGCAGTTGTGTCAACCATGTATGGGGCGTGAGGCAGGTGGCGCTGGAGTATGTGAGCCCATTCTGCAGGAGTCTGTGCAAAATGGGATACAAGTTCATTGCAGAATCTGAGGAGAAATGCCTCAACGCACCTTATGTTGAACAGGTTGGTTTCACAGATTGCTATGTCTTTGAGGTCGTGCCGCAACCTCTCAATGGCGTTATATACCAAAGACTGTTTCCCAACCTTTGCCGGCCCGTATATGAGGATGTTCCTGTGGTTTCTCAGAAGGTTGCATACCTGGGCAACTTCTGTGGAACGTCCTATGAACTGTGAGCCCTGTACACGTTTGTTATATTCAAAAGGAGACTCCATTCACCATTTATTTTATGCGAAATTAAAAAGATTTTTTGTGTAATGGATAAAAAGTGTTACTTTTGTGGTCCAATAAATATTAAAAGATAGTTAAGCTACTGAATAAGAGTTAATTAACAGAATTAACCGCTTACTGTCATAACCCGTAAAAACAAATTAAGATGTACGCAATCGTTGACATTGCAGGACAACAGTTTAAAGTTGAGGCTGGTAAAAAAATTTTTGTACACCGCCTACAGGATGAGGTAGGTGCCTCAATCTCTTTCGAAAAAGTATTATTAACCGACAACGAGGGTGTTGTTAAAGTTGGCGCTCCTTACGTAGAGGGTTCAGTAGTTAAGGCTACAGTTCTTGACCACGTTAAAGGTAACAAGGTGCTTGTTTTCAAGAAGAAACGTCGTAAAGGCTATCAGAAATTGAACGGTCACCGCCAGTGTTTGACACAAATCCAAATTGAATCAATTGCTTAATTTTTAAAATTTAGAAGTTTATGGCTCACAAGAAAGGTGTCGGTAGTTCAAAGAACGGCCGTGAATCACAAAGCAAACGACTAGGTCTTAAAATTTTCGGAGGAGAGAATTGCAAGGCAGGCAACATCATCGTTCGCCAGAGAGGTACAGTACACAACCCAGGTTTGAACGTTGGAATGGGTAAAGACCACACTCTATACGCACTAATTGACGGTGTTGTAGTTTTCAAAAAGAAAGCAGAGGGTAAGTCTTATGTTTCGGTAATGCCTTATCAGAACTAAGGATTGCCCTAACTAATGCAATAGAAAGGCATCCTTTTACAAGGGTGCCTTTTCTCATTTTATGACGCTTAAAAATACACAATATGTTAACTCTGAAACTATTAAGGGAACAGCCTGATTTTGTGATAGAGAGACTGGCTGTAAAAAATTTTGATGCTGCCCAGACTGTAAAGGATATCCTTGAGGCAGATTCACAAAGACGTGCAACACAGACAATGCTCGATTCTGTTCTTGCACAGCAGAATGCTAAAGCCAAGGAGATTGGCATGCTCATGAAACAGGGCAAGAAGGAGGAGGCTGAGGAGGTTAAGAAACTTGTAGCATCCCTTAAGGAGCAATCCAAAGAGTTGGAAGTTAAGATGGAGGAATATACCCAGCAGATGAATGACCTGCTTGTATTGCTTCCAAATATACCTAGTGCAGAGGTTCCTGCCGGAAAAACTGCAGAGGACAACGTAATTGTAAAGGAGGGTGGCAAGAAGACAGTGTTGCCTGAGAATGCAAAACCTCACTGGGAACTTGCAAAATCTCTTGATATCATTGATTTTGATTTGGGAGTGAAACTTACCGGAGCAGGATTCCCTGTTTACAAAGGGAAGGGCGCAAGAATCCAGAGGGCACTTATCTCGTTCTTCCTCGACCGCAATACCAGGGCAGGCTACCTTGAGGTGCAGCCTCCGCTTGTAGTAAATGAGGCTTCTGCATATGCAACAGGCCAACTTCCCGACAAAGAGGGGCAGATGTACCATGTGGGATTGGACAATTTCTATATGATTCCTACAGCAGAGGTACCTGTAACCAATATTTACAGAGACTGCATTGTGAATAGGGCAGATTTCCCTATTAAGATGACAGCCTATACCCAGTGTTTCCGTAGGGAGGCAGGTTCTTATGGTAAGGATGTAAGGGGCTTGAACCGTCTGCATCAGTTTGACAAGGTTGAGATAGTTCAGTTGTCATTGCCTGAGAACTCCTACGAGGCTCTTGACGGTATGGTTAAGCATGTTGAGGGAATTCTTCAGGAGTTGGAACTGCCATACAGAATAGTAAGGCTATGTGGCGGTGACATGAGTTTTACATCTGCACTTACATACGATTTTGAAGTGTATTCAGAGGCCCAGCAGCGTTGGCTTGAGGTAAGTTCTGTTTCAAACTTTGAGTCGTTCCAGGCAAACCGCTTGAAACTCAGATATAAAGATGAAGAGGGCAAGACCCAGTTGGCCCATACCCTTAACGGAAGTTCTCTTGCATTGCCAAGAATTCTGGCCGCTCTGCTTGAGAACAACCAGGATGAGCAGGGCAGGATACATATCCCTGCAGCACTGAGAGAGTACACAGGATTTGAGTGGATAGATTAGGTTGCTCCAGTGAAAAGGGAAACAGACAAAGTAATACTTGGAATAGACCCCGGAACCCGTATTTTGGGTTTTGGGGTTATCCGTGTTTTGGACAGGAAGGTGGAGTACCTCCATATGGGGGTTGTGAACCTTAAGGGTACAAAAGATCATTTTGTAACCTTAAGGACTATATATGAAGAGGTTACAAAGATTATAGAGAAGTATAATCCCGACGAACTTGCAGTTGAGGCACCTTTCTATGGAAAGAATGTGCAGGTGATGCTCAAATTGGGAAGGGCACAGGGGGCTGCCATAGCCGCTGCAATCAGGAGGGATATCCCAATTTTTGAGTATGCTCCAAGAAGCATAAAACTTGCCGTTACAGGTAAGGGTGCAGCATCAAAGGAGCAGGTTGCAATGATGGCCCAAAGGTTGTTGGGGATAGACATTGCACAGGAGTATCTGGATGCTACGGATGCCCTGGCAATTGCCTTGTGCCATCACTACCATGTTTCCAACCCTGTATTGGCTGCTGCATCGGGTAGCCGCAAGGGGGGCAAGAAATTGTCGGGAAGTTGGGAACAGTTTGTAGAATCCAATCCAGGGAGGATAAAGTGAAGTTTTTTTTGTATTTGGAATTTAACTTTCGGGAGGAAAAGCAGTCAAATACGCAGTGAAAAAATATTATAGAGATGTTGAAAAAGTTTTTGTTGATTTCGGTGTGGGCCTTGGGCCTGATGAGCCTGTGCAATGTTGCATATGCAGAGGATGATCCGCAGGTAGGTACCCAGGCTAAGGGCACCTATTTCAGGGCGGTAGTGCTTGACAGTCTTACTAGAGAGCCTATTGAGTTTGCTACATTGCATGCAAAGTATATTGGAGACAAGACTCCAAGAAAATATGCCCTTACAGATGAGAAGGGAGTGGTTGTTCTGCAGGGATTGCCTGTAGGTAGGGCCACCATTACATTTGAGTATATGGGTTATAAGGGTAAGCATTTTACTTTTGATATAAAGAGGGGGGCCAACGAGTATGGGGAACTGCTTGTCTCAGAAGACAACCAGTTGCTTGATGCCGTAGTGGTTACAGACAAGGCCAACCAGATGGTGATTAAGAAGGATACCATTGAGTACAATGCCTCGTCGTTCAAGATTTCAGATACCGATATGCTTGAGGAACTTATAAAGAAACTTCCTGGCGTAGAGGTTGATGCAGAAGGCAATATTACAGCAAACGGAAAGACCATAACCAAGATTATGATTGACGGCAAGGAGTTTTTCCTCGATGACCCTAATCTTGCAACCAAAAATATCCCTGCCAAGATTGTGGATAAAGTTAGGGTAGTGGAGAGGAAATCTGAGCAGGCCCAGTTTACAGGAATTGATGACGGAGATGAGGAGACAGTTCTTGACCTGGGCATTAAGGCCGGCATGATGAAGGGTTGGTTCGGTAATGTTGGAGGAGGTTTGGGTAATCCTCTCACAGCCAGTGGCGACATGAAGTACGAGGGGGCAGCAATGATTGGACGCTTCACAGACAAAAACCAGATAAGCATCATTGCCAATGGAAACAACACCAATAACCGCGGATTCACCGATGTTGCAGGAAACATGATGGGTGGAATGCGTGGCGGTGGCGGCGGAGGCTGGATGGGCCGCGGTATTACCACATCCTGGATGGGTGGTATCAATGCCAACAAGAACTTTGAGAGGGAAGACTCAGATATCCAGGGTAACCTCATGTACAGTGGCAGGGACCGTCTTATAGAGGAGACCAAAGACAGGATGACAATGCTTTCTCCCGACAGGACACTCTATAACCATGAGAGCGGTTATGACAAGACCTATTCAGACGGTATCCGTTTCGGAGGTGAGTTTGACTACAAATTGACCGACAAGTCTTCGTTCATGATAAGGCCTTCCTTCAATTTGGGAAGAGGTGACTTTGAGTCATTCAATGAGTTCAATACCCGTACTAATCTTGACTCTACCAACAAAGGTTACAGCAGGAACTTTGGAGACAATGACAACCAGACTGTAGGGACAAGATTCTTGTGGAGGCAGAAATTCAACCGTCCCGGACGTACAATGTCGTTGAGCGTAAACCTCAATTACTCAAACAATGAGTCTGACGGATTCAACTATTCAAGGACAGATTTCTTCAAGAACAATCTTGTAGATTCAACTGCAATAGTAGATCAGCATTTTCTGAGCAAGAACAGGACAATGACATACGCAGCCAGACTTTCATACATTGAACCTTTAGGAAAGAACTTCTTTGTAGAGGGTGCGTACAGATTCACCAATAAAACTACAGAATCTGAGAAAAATACCTACAACAGGGATGCTTCCGGCAAATATTCAGTATTGGATGAGGAGTATTCTACAAATTATGAGAACACATTCTTTACCCAGCAGGCAGAGTTGAACTTCATGAAGCAGGAGGAGAAATACAACATCTCCATTGGAGCATCTGTACAGCCTGCCAGAACAGAGAGCGTGGGAAGGGGCCAGGATACCTCATATACAGTAACAAACTTTACCCCAATTGCCAGGATTGATTACCGTTTCTCAGACAGCAAACAGTTGAGGATCAGGTATAGGGGAAGGACCAACCAGCCTTCAATAAACCAGTTGATGCCTGTAAATGACAACTCTGACCCATTGTACAGGGTAGAAGGTAACCCCGACCTCAAACCGGAATTCACCCACTCGTTGAGCACAAACTATCAGGTGAACAACAGAATGAAGTTCAGTTGGTTTAATGTAGGTTTGGACTTCTCATATACTCAGGATGACATTGTTTCCAAGAAGTATTATACAGATGAAGGTGTGCAGATATCAACATATGAGAATACCAATAAGGCTGTATATTCATTTGGTGGAAGAATCATGTACAACGCCCCTATAGGGAACTCGAACTTCACTTTCAACACCTTTACAAGACTTGGCTACAACAATGGAATCAGTTATGTAAGGGAGCAGAAATCATTCATTGAGAATGAAACCAAAAATCTCAACATTTTCCAGATGCTGAGACTTACCTACAGAAACGATTGGGCAGAAATCATTGCCGGAGGAAGAGTAAACTACCGTAATGCAAAATACTCTGTAGGCTCAATGGAGGATGTAGAGAGATGGACCAACGCAATTACAGGTTCAATCAACCTTACAATACCTGGAGGGGTAAACCTCAAATCGGATATAGACCACACATTCTACAGAGGATTTGATGAGGGATATGATGAGCCTGTAACAGTTTGGAATGCAGAGGTATCCAAAACATTGTTCAAGAATGCAGCAACCTTGAAATTCAAGATCTACGACATCTTGAAACAAAGCAGGAACACCTCTATTACAACAAACGAGAACTATATTCAGAATGTTACCAACAATACTCTTGGCCAGTACTTCATGGTTACCCTAACCTGGAGATTCGGTAACTTTGGAGATATGAAGAAGGGTGGAATGAGAATGGGTGGCATGGGTAGAGGCCCAATGGGAGGCTTTGGAGGCCCAGGCAGAAGGTAATTCCTTTCCCAACGCATACAAGGCTGGCTCTTGGGCCAGCCTTTTTTATTGTTCAAAGGAACTGGTGTATTTGCCGGTGATTGTCGGGATTATGTTTGTTGGTGGGATTGATGCTAATATTAATGTTAGTGTCGGGATGGAGGGTGCCATTTGCTTCTGAAATTCGTTATCCTTGCAAAACCTGCTGCAGATATTCCCAACGGATGGAGATAAGGATAACGGCCCCATATCGGCCCGTTGTCCTTAATAGATTTTTGAATACCCTTTGAAACACACCTGTAGATTACTTTTAATAAATTTGATAAGGACAACGAAATGCAGAAATGGCAAATGGGGGAAATTTTATATCTTTGTGAGATATAATGGTGTAATGGGCAAATGCCCAAATGTTAAAGACAATGGCAACTAAAAAGAGACAGGAAAAGTGGTATTGGAACTGGCTTTCCAAACATGTGTATATGGCAGCAGGTGCTGTGTGTGTGGTGGTTTTTGCGCTGTTTTCAATGCTTGATATAATTACAAGGCATAATCAGGAGATGGAGGTCCCTTCCTTTGCCGGGATGGATTTGGAGCAGGCCCAGAAGGTTGCGGATGAACTGCATCTGAGGCTGGAGGTTACCGATTCGGTGCATATTGTACGTATGGCCCCTGGTGCTATCTATAAACAGAATCCTTTGGAGGGGAGTCATGTGAAGAAGAACAGGAGGATTCTCCTTACTATTAATGCCAAAAGCCCAAAGATGGTTAAAATGCCTTCTTTGGTGGGATATTCGTTGAGGCAGGCCCAGTCTGAACTTTCCTCTTCTCAACTTAAGGTGGGGAGGCTCATTTATGAACCGGATATTGCTACAAACAATGTTCTGGAGCAGTTATATAACGGTAGTCCTGTTGAGCCTGGGACAGAGTTGCAGAGCGAGAGTATAATTGATCTTAAACTTGGTCTCAATGAGGCAGACAGTGTTGCCCTTGTGCCAAGTTTGATAGGTAAGCCTTATCCTATAATTAAGGATTATCTTATTGACAATTCCCTCAATATGGGGAAGGTCCATTTTGACAGCACTGTTTCTACGATGCAGGATTCCCTTGCTGCATTTGCCTATAAGCAGGAACTGATTTTGCCCGAGGGGGATTCAATTCCAAGATATGGTACGGCAGTTTCGGTGTATTTTACATTAGACAAATCATTGATACCGGTGAATGGAGATGAGCAGGATTAGAAAGAGAGATAATATATTTGACAATTTTTCAAATATAGATGAGTATATAGCCAGAAGGGATGCTGCAAATGGTGCGGATGGGGGTGTGTCAAAGGTTGAGGTTAGGGATGCTGCAAATGGTGCGGATGGGGGTGTGTCAAAAGTTGAGGTTAGGGATGCCGCAAATGGTGCGGATGGGGGTGTGTCGGAGTTAGAGGGTAAAGGTCCTGCATATGTGGGGATTGTGGATGTTGCAGATGAGGATCCGGATTGCGTGGATTTGGATGGTGATGGTGATGGCGATGGAGAGGGTGATTCCATGTTTGAGCATTACAGGTTTCCTGTTGACAAGGGTCAGAAGATGCTCAGGGTGGACAAGTATCTTACCCAGCATATGGAGAAGACTTCGCGCCACAGGATACAGTTGGCTATTGATGCAGGGTATGTGAGGGTGAATGACAAGGTTGTGAAGGCCAATTATAAGGTGAAGCCGAATGACCTCATTACCATTGTGATGCCGTACCAGAGACGTGGTATGGAGATAAGGCGGGAGAATATTCCGTTGGATATTGCGTATGAGGATGATGATTTGCTGGTAGTTAACAAGCCTGCAGGGCTTGTGGTGCATCCTGGCCATGGCCATTTCAGCGGTACGCTTATCAATGCCCTTGCGTTTCATCTTGGTGTTAGCCAGGGGCCAGATGCTACCGATGAGAGGATGGGTATTCTTGTGCACAGGATTGATAAGAATACGTCGGGATTATTGGTGGTTGCAAAGAATGATCAGGCGCAGATGGGGCTTGCAAAGCAGTTTTTTGATCATACCATTGAGAGGAAGTATATTGCAATTGTGTGGGGAAATGTGAAGGAGGATCAGGGGACAATCAATGCAAATATTGGGAGGGATCCCAATGACAGGTTGAGGTTCAAGGCGTTTTCTCCCGACAGTGAGATTGGAAAGCATGCTGTTACCCATTATAGGGTGCTGGAGAGGTTTGGGTATGTTACCCTTATTGAGTGCCAGTTGGAGACAGGAAGGACACACCAGATTAGGGTGCATATGAATTCTATAGGTCATCCTCTTTTCAATGATGACCGTTATGGTGGCGACAGAATTCTCAACGGTACAATATACAGCAAGTACAAGCAGTTTATTGACAATTGTTTCAGGTTGCTTCCGCGTCATGCTCTCCATGCAAAGACTCTCGGGTTTGAGCATCCTGTAACAGGGAAGCACATTTTTCTTGAGAATGAGATTCCCGCCGATATGGTTGCCCTTATAGAGAAGTGGCGGAATTACTCAATGAGCAAAGTTTTGGAGGAAGAATGATGGTTTTTGAATATTTTAAGGATCTTGCACAGCAGCAGAGGGAGCAGATAGAGATGCTAACCCCTCTGTATGAAGAGTGGAACAGCAAGATAAATGTTGTAAGCCGCAAGGATATAGATAAACTCCAGTTGCATCATGTGCTGCATTCGTTGGCTATTGCAAAGTTTGCACAGATGGCGGGGATCTTCACACCGGGTACAAAGGTGATTGATGTGGGGACTGGCGGGGGATTTCCAGGTATCCCATTGGCCATTTTGTATCCTCAGGTGGATTTTCTTCTTGTGGATTCTATAGGGAAGAAGATTAAGGTTGTTACGGAGGTTGCAGCGGCTCTTGGATTGAAGAATGTGCGCGCAGTGAAGTCGAGGGTGGAGGAGATTGATGAACAGTTTGATTATGTGGTTTCAAGGGCTGTTACAGATTTGGGGAATTTCCTTCCTTGGGTAAAGGGGAAATATGGCAAGGGGGTGATTTATCTTAAGGGGGGAGATCTCAATCCTGGCGGCGCCCTGTACAAGGAGTTGGAGAATGCGGCCCAGAAATGCAGAATAAATAAGAAGACAATGACATTTTGTCCTATTGATGCATGGTTCGCAGATGAGTTCTTTAAGGAGAAGTATGTTATTTACATTCCTAAATAAAAAAAGTTTGGTATTTACAATTTTAAAACGTACTTTTGCACTCCCATTTGGAAAATTATAAAATTGTCATAATATGAAACGCACATTCCAACCATCACAGCGCAAACGCCGTAACAAACACGGATTCCGTGAGCGTATGTCAACTCCTAACGGCCGCAGAGTATTGGCTGCAAGACGCCGTAGAGGAAGAAAAAAATTGACTGTATCTTCTGAGGACAGATTCTAATCCTTAAAGAGATAGAGTGATAAAAATGCCGTTCTGAAAGGAGCGGCATTTTTGTTTTGTGTTCATGGCGGATCAGTTTCTGCATAATAGTTGCAGTTATTGTGTATATTTGTGAAAATTAATTAATCCAATTATTATGAGAATGAGACTATTTGTATCTTTTGTTTTGTGCCTGGCAATGGCAATTGGCTGTGCCCCTGATGCAAAAACCAGGGCAACTGCAGATGGGGGCGGATCCGGCAATTCCGAGAAGGTGCCGCAGATGGCTACAAAATCTGCCGTAGAGGCCGACAGTGTGGGGTATATTGTGAAATTGGGTGATATTGCCCCTGATTTTACCTGCAAACTTACAGATGGAAAAGAGGTTACCCTTTCTGCTTTGAGAGGCAAGGTTGTAATGTTGCAGTTTACTGCAAGCTGGTGCGGTGTGTGCAGAAAAGAGATGCCTTTCATTGAGAAGGATATATGGCTCAGGCATAAGGATAATCCCAAATTTGCCCTTATTGGCATAGATAGGGATGAGCCGGTGGAGACAGTCATTGATTTTGGCAAGAAGACCGGTGTAACTTATCCGTTGGCATTGGATCCGGGTGCCGATATTTTTGCAAAATATGCCCTTAGGGATGCCGGCATTACACGTAATGTGCTTATTGATGAGCAGGGAAAGATTGTGATGCTTACAAGGCTTTACAATGAGGATGAGTTTGCCGCTCTGGTGGCAAAGATTGACGCTATGCTCCAATAATCATTTGGAGAGCATTTTCATAAGCATCTCCTTGGCCCTTTTGAGCCTGGTTTTTACCGTATTTAGCCCGAGATTGAGTTCTTGGGCTATTTCGTTATATTCATACTCCTTTATGAATCTGAGAATTGCAGGTTCACGGTATTTTGGCTCAAGTGAATTTATCATCTCTATGAGGGTCCTGTATTCCTGCGAACTTATAAGTTTGTCCTCCGGGGAGTTGCGTATTCCGCTCCCTATGTTAGCAAGGGTGTGGATATTGTCGGGAGTTAGAGATGCCCCAATGGTAATTTTCCTTTTGCGGGCATAATCTATGGCAATATTTCTGGCAATGTTGAACAGCCATGTTGAGAACCTGTATTGGGGAGAATAGGTTTCAAGGGCCTGAAATGCCTTGTGAAAAGCCTCCTGGACTATGTCCTGTGGCTCTTCTGCCAGTTCAATAATTCCCTCTGCGTTTTTCAGATTGCCTACAAATTCATTTACATAAAGGGTAAGCCCCTCCCTGTATCTCTGTACCAGGAGGGCATAGGCTGCCTGGTCGCCGTGGAGGGCGGAGTTTATGAGAAGGTTGTCGGGAAGATCTCCCTTAAATTCTCCTTTATGTGCTTTATCCTGCATATTTTAGTGTGCCTCAAGCCATGAGTTTCCCTTGCCGCACTCTGCTACAAGGGGGATGCTCAGTTTTATTACTTTTTCCATCTCCCCGGTTACAATGGAAGCAATTTTTTCTGCCTCAGATGCAACTGCGTCAAACACAAGTTCGTCGTGCACCTGAAGTACCATCTTGCTCTGGAGGCCTTCATCGGCAAGGCGGCGGCTGATGTTTATCATTGCAACCTTTATAATGTCGGCGGCGCTCCCCTGGAGAGGGGCGTTAATGGCATTCCTTTCGCTGAAACTCCTTACAACGGCATTGCGGGAGTTGATGTCGGGAAGAAACCTCTTGCGTCCGTATATGGTCTGTACATATCCGTTCTCCCTGGCCATTGCAATCATGTTGTTCATGTACTCCTTAACTTTTGGGTAACTTGCAAAGTACTCCTCTATGAGGGCTTTGGAGTCTGTTCTGCTCATCCCCAACCTTTGGGAGAGACCAAATGCGGAGATGCCGTATATGATACCGAAGTTTGCAGTCTTTGCCCTGCTCCTCTGCTCCTTTGTAACTTCATCTTCTGAAACCTTGAACACTTTGGCGGCTGTTGCGGTGTGTATGTCCATCCCCCTGTTGAATGCATCTATAAGGTGCGGGTCTCCGCTCATGTGTGCCATAAGGCGGAGTTCAATCTGTGAGTAGTCTGCAGAGATTATCACCCCCTGTGGTGTTGAAGGGATAAAGGCTTTCCTTATCTCCCTTCCCCTCTGGGTGCGGATTGGAATATTCTGCAGGTTGGGGTTGGTTGAACTCAATCTGCCGGTTGCCGTAAGCGACTGGTTGAAGGTTGTATGTATTTTCCCTGTCTTGGGGTTTATAAGCATTGGAAGGGCATCTGTATATGTGGAGATGAGTTTCTTTATCCCTCTGTATTCCAATATTTTTCCTACAATAGGGTGGAGGTGGAGCATTTCATTCAAAGTCTCTTCATCTGTAGGATAACTTCCTTTGGCGCTCTTCTTTACTTTTGGGTTAAGGTGGAGTTTTTCATACAGCAGTATTCCCACCTGCTTTGGAGATGAAAGGTTTATGGTACTCTCACCTGCAAGTTCTACAGCCTGGGCCTCTATCTGAGCCAGTTCTCCTGCCAGTAGGGTGCTGTACTCCTTTAGTTGGGCGGTGTCTATCTTTACACCGGTATATTCCATAGTTGCAAGGACTTCTACCAGAGGGGCCTCAATTTCCATATATAACTTTTCCTGCCCGGCATCGGAGAGTTCCTGCATCAGTTTCTCCCCCAACTGGAGCAGCAATGCACATTTTATTCCCGACAGTTCCTTTTCATATTGCGACAACCCTTTCTCCTCTTCCCCTCCGGAAAGTGAAGAGAACAGGTCGGGTTCAGCGGAAGAGAACAGATCCTGTTCAGGTTCATTCTCCACCTCTGCTGCGCCGGGAACTGCCGAGGCTGCAATTTCCTCAATGTCCACGTTCAGATAACTCTTCAGGAGCAGATCTTCCTTGTGGCTCCTCTCAGGGTTTAGGATATAGTGCATAAGTTCCATGTCAAAAATCCTTCCCTTTAATTGTATTCCTTTGTCCCACAGTTGCTTGTATAACTGCTTGAACCCGTATCCGCTCTTTTCTATGCTGGGGTTTTCCAAAATCCCTTTCAAGGATGGCAATCTGTTTTCCGTAACATGGGTATAATGGGTGCTGCAACCTGCTGTAAATCCTTTTGCGGAGTATTCAAAAGCCACTTTGCCCTCCTTTGCGGCAATGGCTGCAAACTCTTCTGACGTAACCTCCTTCACCTTTGGAACCGGTGCAGTTTCCGGTCCCTGCTGCGCAATCTCCTCTACTGCTGCAGTGTATGCAGTATCTGAGGAGTTCTCCTTTACAAACCATTGTGGAAGGAGTTTTTTTAGAGAATTGAATTCGTAACGGTTGAATATTCCCGATATCTGTGAAGCGGTTGCCCCTTGAACCTTAATATCGTTGAGGTTAAGCGGGAGTTCAATGTCCCTCTTTATTGTTACCAGAAAACGGCTCATCTGAATCTGCTCCAGAGAACTGTTTATGGATTCCTGCTGTTTTGCAGGGAGTTCTGCGGCATGGGCAATTATGTTTTCAAGGGAACCGTATTTTGCAATGAGTTTCTTTGCTCCTACTTCTCCAATTCCCCTTATCCCAGGCACATTGTCTGAGGAGTCTCCCCAAATTGTAAGGATGTCAATTACCTGTTGGGGCTCACATATGCCGTAGTGTTCACATACCTGCTCCTTCCCAATGATTTCCACCTCGTTTCCCCCTTTTCCCGGTTTGTACTGGAATACATTTGGAGAGATGAGTTGCCCGTAATCTTTGTCGGGAGTAACCATATATATCTGTGAATCTTCCCCTTCCCACTGGGTTGCCATTGATCCTATAACATCGTCTGCCTCATAGCCGGGTATCATTACAACCGGAATGTTGAATGCTTTGAGGATTTCCTGCAGCGGCTCCAGCGCTGCCTTTACCAGTTCCGGTGCGGCGCTGCGGTTTGCCTTGTACTGTGGATATGCCTCATGGCGGAAAGTTTTTGCAGGTGGGTCAAATGCCACTGCAAGGTGTGTGGGCTGCTCTTTGGAGATAAGTTCAAGGAGCATTTTTGTAAATCCGTACAGAATGGATGTATCCTCCCCTTTGGAGTTTACCATGGGGCGCCTCATAAAGGCGTAATACATACGGAAAATCTGCGAGTGTCCGTCTATAAGGAAAATTTTTTGCATCTGTTGGCCTATTTGTTGTCTGAAGCATACCATTCTACAAATGAACCGGCAGTCTCATGCAGTTTCAGACTGTAGAGTTCCACATGTGGGGGAAGTGCCTTTGAGATGACATCTGCAAAATGGGAAATCAGGTTTTCTGTGGTAGGCTGGAAATCTACCGTTACCACGTTGTTGTATTGGTGTGAGAGTTCTTCTGCCAGAGGGGCGTTTTTGCGCAGTACCAGCGCGTGGTCATAGATGTCTATGATATTGTCATTTACAATGGCCTTCAACTGCTTGAAATCCATTATCATTCCCTCTTTTGGGGAGGAAGTGCCGTTGAGCGGCTCCCCTTTTATTGTTACATACATTATATATGAATGCCCGTGCAGGTTACGGCATCTTCCATCGTATCCGGGCAGGGCATGTGCCCCTTCAAATCTGAATTCTTTTGTGATTCTCAGTACTGGCATAACGAACAGGTTTACCTACAAATTTACAAAAAAAACAAACAAATTGTTTTAAAATTTATTATATTTGTGTAGAATTTGGTTGAAACTTTAATAATTACGGATATGAAAGTGGATTTTGGTGAATTTCTTTCTGAAAGTGCAAAATGTATGAAGCCTTCGCCAATTAGGGCGTTGTTGAATGTTGTTAATCAGCCTGGTATCATCTCTTTTGCAGGCGGTTTCCCAAATCCTGACACGTTCCCTATTGAGGACTTGAAAACCATTATGATGGAGGTTCTGGAAGAGGAGGGGGTAAAGGCGTTGCAGTATGGCGGTACAGACGGCAACTGGGAATTGAGGGAAGAACTTGCAAAAAGATACGTGAGGGACGGTTTGGATATAGACAAGGACAATATCATTATCACTACAGCATCGCAGCAGGCTATAGACCTTACAGCCAAGGTGCTGTTGGATCCGGGTGATATTGTAATCTGCGGCCTCCCATCTTATCTTGGAGCCTTGCAGGCATTTACAACTTATCAGGCAAAACTTGTGGGTGCTGAGAAGGATGAGGAACTTGAGGCTGTTGTAAGGGCAATGTGCCTTGCAGGCAAGAAGCCTAAGTTTATCTATGCAATTCCTGATTTCCAGAACCCTACAGGCCTTACAATGACAATGGAGCAGAGGGAGTATATGGTAAGGATTGCAAGGAAATATGATATTCTCATTCTTGAGGACAGCCCATACAAGGAGATCCGTTTTGAGGGTGAGCACATGCCTTACATCTACTCAATGGCCCCTGAACGTACAATCCTTTTGGGTACATTCTCCAAGACATTTGCACCTGGCTTCCGCCTTGGCTGGATTGTTGCCCCTAAGGAGTTCATATACAGAATAAACCTTGCAAAACAGTCTGCAGACCTGTGCTCGCCAGTTTTTGACCAATATGTGGCTGCAAGGTACCTTAAGAAGGGGTTGTTTGAAAAGAACATTACTGGTACAGTAGAGATGTACAAACACAAGAGAGACCTCATACTCAAGGCATTTGAGGAGTATATGCCGGATGGTGTAACCTGGACAAAACCGGATGGAGGCCTGTTCCTGCTTGTGAAGTTGCCTGAGTGGTATGATGCCAAGGAACTGTTTGAAATTGCCCTCAAGAAGAATGTGGCATTTGTAATTGGAGAGGCGTTCTTCTGCGATGGCAGCGGAAAGAACACTTTCAGGGTGAACTACTCATTCATGGATGACGAGAAACTTGTGGAGGGAGTAAGACGTCTTGCTTCGGCAATTGAGGAGTTTTTGAGGAAATAGTTTGCATTTTAAATATGGAGTATCCCGATAAGGCACGTTGCTTTATCGGGATACTTTTATTATTTTTGCACCCGGTTTTAAAGAAATGACAAATAACAAGAAATAAAGAGATTATGAGAAAGAAAATTGTTGCAGGAAACTGGAAGATGAACACCACAGTTGCAGAGGGCGTTCAGTTGGCTAAAGATGTATTGGCAAAAGTATCAGAGGTGCCTGCTGATGTAAAATTGGTAGTTGCTCCACCATTCGTACACATTTCTTCAGTTGGTGCAGTACTTGAGGGTTCTGCAGTTGGCCTTTCGGCTCAGAACTGTGCAGATGAGGTTAAAGGTGCATATACAGGTGAGGTTTCTGCAAAGATGCTTGCTTCTGTTGGCGTGCAGTATGTAATTCTTGGCCACTCAGAGAGAAGGGAGTATTATGGCGAGACCAATGCAAAATTGGTTAAGAAAATTGGTTTGGCTCTTGAGGAGGGTCTTGCTCCAATCTACTGTGTAGGTGAGAAACTTGAGGAGAGAGATGCCTGCAAACACTTTGAGGTTGTAGGTTCTCAGATTAAAGAGGTATTGTTTACCCTCTCTGCAGAGCAGATGAAGAATGTTGTAATTGCATATGAGCCAGTTTGGGCTATTGGTACCGGCAAGACCGCTACAAGCGAGCAGGCTCAGGAGATCCACGCTTTCATCCGTGCTACTTTGGCTGAGCAGTTTGGTGCTTTGGCAGAGGAGATCACTATCCTTTACGGTGGAAGTTGCAAACCTTCAAATGCAAAAGAACTGTTTGCACAGAAAGACATTGACGGTGGCCTTATTGGCGGTGCCGCTTTGGTTGCAGATGATTTTGTAGCAATTGCAAAAAGTTTCTAAGAAATGAATTACATAGAGGTTGCAATAGAGATTACTCCGTATACAGAGGAGTACGCAGAGATTGTAATGGCTATGTTGGATGATATCCCTTTTGAGAGCTTCTCTACGGAGGAGCCTCTCTTGAAGGGTTATATTGGGCAGGATAATTTCAATCAGCAGAACCTGAAGACCGTATTGAGTTTCTTTGACAACGGCGCTTCTGAGTTTTCTGTTTCATATACCACATCATTCATTCACGAGGAGAACTGGAACAAGACATGGGAGTCTGACTTTGAGCCTATTTTCATAGACGGGCTGGTTACAGTAAAGGCTCCGTTCCACCGCAATTTGCCGTTGACCAAATATAATATCCGCATTGAGCCGAAGATGGCTTTTGGAACAGGGCATCACCAGACTACCACTATGATGGTTAAGGCAATGTTGGACTTGAATGGAGAGGGAGAGGCGAGCGGTATCCTGTGTGGAGCATCAGGTGCTTTGGGTGGCAAATGGAGAAGTTTGCGCAACAAACAGGTGCTGGATATGGGAACCGGTACAGGAGTATTGGCCATACTTGCTGCAAAAATGAAGGCAAAAAGGGCTGTACATGCCATTGATGTGGATATAGTTGCAGTAAACTCAGCAAAGGAGAATGCATGGAAGAACCGTTTGGCAGAGGCAGTGCATACCCTTTACGGAGACGGCTCACTCATTCAGGCAAACAAATATGATCTTATCCTTGCCAATATAAACAGAAATATCCTGCTGCAGGATATGGATACTTACTACAGGGGAATGCGCAGCGGTGGAGTGCTGGTATTGAGCGGATTTTATACAGAAGATATTCCTGTACTTGAGCAATGTGCCATTGAAAAGGGTTTCAGGATGGTTTTCAGCAGGGATATTGACAACTGGGCCAGCATGATACTTTACAAGGAATAAAATTCCTGAATAAAAATTTGCATTTGTAAAAAATATTCCTACCTTTGCAGTCCCAATCACGGAACGCGGGCGTGGCGTAATTGGTAGCCGCGCTAGACTTAGGATCTAGTGTCTGACGACGTGGGGGTTCGAGTCCCTTCGCCCGCACGAGTCCCCAGCAGAAATGCTGGGGATTTTTATTTTATGCAAGGGGTTATACCTATAAAGAACTCAAAATTCACTCCGGGCATAGGTCTGGACAATACAGAGAGATAGTCTTCATCAAATATATTGTTGGCACACCCTTTAAGGGAGATGTCTGCCCATTTGAAATGCAGCACCTTCTCCACAACAATATTGCTCATATAATACCGTGGCAGTCTTCCCGACAATGAAATGTCATTGCTGGACATTGTGTAGCGGGGGCTGTAATAGCACCATTTATAGAGGAACGACCAAGATTTCCAGGAGAGGCGTCCGCTTGCTGTAGCGGAATACTCCGGCACATAGGGCAACTGTTTTCCTACAGATTTGTCTGCCGGACTCATGGGATCCCCTTCGTTTATGGATGGTGTCCATGAGAATGTCCCCTGCATTGAGAGATTCATTTTCTGCGATAACGCCACCGAAAGGTCCGCATTCCCCTCAACCCCATACGCATGTACCTGCTTTATATTCCTTGGGGAAAAGAATCCTTTTGTTGTCGGGAGCCAGATTATCCAGTCATCTATGTATGAGTCAAACCAGGAAATACCCCCTTTGAGGTTATATTTTTCCTCCTTTCCCACATCAAATGAGACTCCGGCGTCGTAGGTGAACCCCTCCTCGCTCTTTAAATCCGGATTTCCTCCAGGCAGGAAGTACATGTCATTAAGAGTAGGGAAACGGTAATTTCTGGAAACAGAAGCCTTTGCTACCAGATTCCACTTGCCGTACAGGACAATGTCTGCAAACAGGGCAGGTATTACAGGGGCACACTCATTCCCAAAACTCTCCCCCCTCAATACGGCAGATATTCCAAATTTCTCTGTAGGGCGCCATTTCGCAGATATGCTTCCCGACAGTTCCATCCTTGCCTTTTCATATCCCACAACTGCCTTGTTCCCCTCCTGCAGAATGATATTTTTGTCTGAACTCTCCACAAGATGCTGGTATGAAGAGAGATTTGCCGTAAAATACCACTTTTCTCCCGGTGTAAACTCGGCATTGGCCTGCCCGTAGAAAGTATCCACATAACTTCTGGAACGGGTCATTGGGGTCATTGTCCCATTCCCCGGATCCCTTTTGTAATCATATGCCATCCAGGTGTGGATATACCCGGCCTTGGCACCCGTCTTCCATTTGCCGCCAAAACGGTCCCATGAAACAATTCCCCTTAAGGTCTCTTCCCTCTGCCGGTTTTCAAAACTGGCATCATTGCTGTAATCTGTTGTAAGGACAGGAAGTTCCCGGTTAGAGTTTATGTACCACACGTTCATCCCCAGCCGGTTCCCTTTGCCGGCATTATAATACACCTCCTGCAACAGATGCAGATCCCTGAACGCGCCGCTCCTGTTCCTCTCCAAAGGGTAATACTGCCCTATGATTTTGTGGTTGTCATCATAGATGTTCTCCTTTTTATCCCTGTTGCGGTATTCATAGTCATTCTCAGATGATGAATATACAGCCCTTGTGGAACTCTGCCATCTTTTATTTCCCCAGGTTAGCCTCAGAAACTCGTAATAAGTAGAGAAGGAGCCTATTCCCTGTATATACTGCAATCCAAAACCCTCTTCCTGGGCCGGTTTGGTGGAGAGTTTTACTGCTCCGCCCAATCCGCCACCGGTTTCATTTACAGAGGAGGTGCCATGCAAAAGGGAGGCATCATCTATGAAATAGGCCGGAATTGTGGAGAAATCTGTCATCCCCAACATGGGGTTGTTTATCTTCATGTCATTCCAGGTAACCTGGGTGTGGGAGGCAGATGTCCCCCTGAAAGAGATTGTGGAGAGGGTAGCCCTGCCGTAACTCTTTACAAATACGGGGGCGTTGTATGTAAGGATATCTGCCATGGATAGGGCGATGTTCTCCTTCAACTGCAGGGAGTCAAAACTGGTTTTCTGTACCCCAATCTCCTTCATGGGCATTTTGGCCACAATCCGGGCCTCCTTTATCCTAAGATGCCAGTAATGGGTTGTATCTCTCGTACTCTGGGAAAAGCCACCCACAGAAAACAACATCAATATGCTTAAAAAAGAAATATATTTCATAATCTTATTTCCAACAAAATGCACCGGGAATAATCCCTACATAAAACTTGTCCAGTTCTGCTCCCTCAGATGAATACCTTAAAATCATCCCCTGCTGCTGGTAATCTATGGCGTCAGCAACATAAACATCTCCGCTTACAGGATCAATGGTGAGTCCGTAGTAGATTGTCCCCCTGGAATCCAGAAACGGGTTGCTGGGAAGAAAATCTGCAGTTACATCCATCTCCCAGATATCATCATTTATCCAGTAGATTTTATCTTTTGTCCCATTCAGCTGCACTTCTGAAGGGGCATCTCCAAAATTGAACTTGAACTCCTTTTCTATGGCAAAGGTCTCTGCATCTATCCTGTAAAGGGAAGGGGCCTCATATCCGTAAGGGCTCCCCTCATAGCCGCCATCTGTAACACTCCAGATTTTGTTGTTCTTGTCCAGCACCAGGGAGGTGGGCTGGATGCCTACAACCAGTTCATCCACTACAGAATCGGTCTCTGTGTCAATTTTAAGGATACGGTTCTGGTAAGACCAGCAGTTGACAAATACATACTTTCCGTATTGTACCATCTGCTCGGTGGAACCCTGCTCCATTGTCATGCGTGGAACAGGGATATACCCTGTAATTTCAAATGTGGAAGGGTTTACAATAAAGATTCTGTTGTCCCATATCTGTGTAACATAAGCCTTCTCATTGGAAAGGAAATGGATATAACGGGGAGAGGTGAGATTGGTAATGCGCCCAATCTCCTTTCCGGTTTCAATGTCAATTGCAAAAATCACATGGGAATTGTTTACTACAATCCATCCTATGCCGTCCCGTATTGTCATGGACTGGGCCACATCCCCAAGTTTCATGGCATTTGCCCTGTAGAAGAGTTCGTTCTCAACAGATTTCTCCAAAGGGTCATAAAAGGAGAGGGAGGCATTCCCATACTGGAAATTCCCCTCATTGGTAATGAACAGGCCATGCCCGGGCAAACTGAACTGCTCCTGGTTGCCGTAATCCCATTTCATGCAAGCAGTTGCCCCCGCCAAAAGGAGCAACTGCAGGACATACTTAAAAATAACATCAATTTTATGCATCAATTGGCTTGATTTAGCATGGAATAATCATAAAACCCGAAAACTTCGGTTGAGTTTTCCCCCAACCATCCGCTTTTTGTGTTGCATCCGGTCTGCACTTTAATGAAATCTATGAATTTCAGTTCCTTCACAGAACCGTCGTGAGCAATGGCATTGGAGATGTCAAGCAAATTGCAGGCTTTCAGCGGTGCATCATTGCAGAAATCTGTAGGGCTGAAGTTGTCTGCATAGCCCCAGTCGTACTCCTGCTGCACCCAATAGGATCCGTTTCCGCTCTGGTCATAGTTCTTCGGCTTGAGGAATGTCCCCTGCAAAGTATAACTGTTCTCCTTTATCCACGCAGGATAATAGAACGGCTGCGAATGATATGCACGCAGGTAATCTATCTCCCCCTCATTCCCCTCGCTGTCTTTCCACTTCACAGGTTCCTGTTCCCCTTCCGGGCGGTAATATGTTACCGAGTAGTTCTGTATTGTGGTGGACTTGCCGGTTTCGCACCCTTTCAGTTCATACCAGGTGTCGTCGGGAAGAGAATTTCCGTTCTCATCCTGCATCACCCATACAATTCCCGGCTCGGAAGAGCCTTTGAAGGCGTTCCCTTTAATTGCAAAGTCATACCCTGCAATATTGTCTATGCTGTGGTCAAACCCAACCACAATATAACCGCCAAAGCCTCCAAGAGAGACAAAAAGATTATCCCTCATCCGTTGCTCCGCATACTTTACTGCCGCCTCAGGTGTGGTCTGAGTGCCGTCAAACCCGCCAGTTCTGGTCTCATTAATGAACTGCCCTGGAGCCGGTGTATATTCAAAAACTTTGGAGAAATCACTCTTTGAACTCTCAGTTCTGGCCCTGTAGAAATCATCTACAGTGGTAGTGATCACCTCATCCTTGTTACAGGATGAGGCAACCAATACAACCGCCATCATATATAAAAATTGTTTCTTCATTTTCCCGACAGATTAATCATTCACACTGAAACGTACAGCCACATCATCGTAGGCGAAGAACATAGGTGTACGTGTATATCTTGCATAACCGTAATCATCAACCTGATACTCCTCCATATGGAAAACAACTTTGGTAACTGCACCCAATTGGCTCAAATCCCATTTTACCCACTTGTCTATCTTCGTATTGGCCCCTTCTGCAAGCCTGAACTTTATTGTTGAACCCTTTACGTTTCCATTATATCCGGTTGCCACCACATCCAGATAATCATCATCGTCATATGCATCACTGAACTGGTTACCGTATGTTATACAATACATAGTTACAGAAGCATTGGTTATATACATATGGTCTATCACCCTAGGTACTTCATCATAGAATATGATTGCCGGTTTTACATCATCAGCGGCATCTATATTGCTGTCATGATACCCAATGACAAAATTGGATGAAGAGTTGTGTCCTCCAGCAAACGGAATGCTCAATTGATAATCATATATATCTTGTGCATTTGTCAGATCTTCAAGTGATCCGGTATATCTGGAAATGACATAACCTCCACCACTGAATGCATATGTGCCCCAGTTATATGGGAACTCATGCTTAAGTCTGGTGTATTCATCCTGCCATGTATATGGCTCAGTCAAATTATAAATCAGAGGTGAACTACTGCTATAAGATTGTTCGTCCTCTTCGGGCATGAGGTCTGCCCAATATGTACTGCCTTGCTCATCCTCAAAAGTAAGAGTTCTCAACTGATACAGGTCTGCAGCCTTTATCTCCTGGGTTATTCTGTATGTGGTGCCTGCCGCAAGGGTTTTGGATGGATAGTTATATGAAGCACAGGTGCCGTCCTCAAATTCGTAGTCAATTCTTAGCGTACCTGTCGTAACAGGCAATGTAACTGCCACTGCCCAAATCTCTTCATCAGAAGATGCTGCAAGCAGCTGTTTTGGAGTAGGAGTGTAATTATTCTCCTTATCCTGGAATTCCATGACAATTGATTTGGTTTGGGCGAGAATTTCATCATCAGGCCCAGTTACATCTTCTGCTGGAATCATTGACGATACAGTACCCACAAATTCTCTTGTACTCTCATCAAATTCATACCACCCTGCAATATCATTTTGTGCAGTAATTGTCACTTTTGCAACCTCCTTTGTTACCTCTTGTGAGTAGGTATTCAACCATAAATATGATGAATAATGCTCAAGGACAAATGAATTGTCTGCACCCACAATAGCGTATCCAAATTCGCAATTGTAATGCAGGTCTTTACTGTCGCCATCCTGCCATGGAGATGCAAGTACCATACACTTGCCTGGTTCTTTTTCAAAATCCACACCTCCAAAATATACCGCATCTCCAGCCTTTACGGACCCTTCAGTAAAGATGAACTCAGCAGTTGTACCACCCTCCTGCAGAGGTTCACTATTAACTCCATTTACATATATAAAGTCCCCGGCTTTCCATAAGAAAGGAATCTTGCCTGATTCCGGTGTGCCAAAAGAGGTCTTTGAGCCAATTGTGCTGTTGCCTATAAGTGTAAAGCCCTCTCCGCCAATTTTGCTTGTACCCATCTCATCTTGCTCACAAGAGGCAAGTGCCAATAATGAGCATAACATTATATAAAAGCCAAATCTTTTCATTTCCATAATTTTAATAATGATTAATTGCCTAATAGTTTTCCCAAGGTGAATCACCGGCTCCATTGCTCGTAGCAAAGCCCTTTTCAACTTCAACTTCCAGAACCTCCACCTGAGGTTGCTCATAAATAGGATTTTCCATAAAAAACACGTTTTAAGTTAGTACTGCACCTGTCTGGTGTACAAGTAAAACTCAAAACGTGTTTCTATCGGGAGTAATCCCATACAATATGGTAGAGGTATTCTTTGATGCTCCAATATGCAATTATGGATACAACAGAATATAAGCCGGCCTGCTCTACCTTACTTTATGTAAATACGGATAAAAACTGTTTTGATTCTCACCCGTAACCTGCAGGCCAAAATCTTTAATGCAAAGTGGCAGGTCTTCTGACTTGTTCCTTCTACCGAGCCTTCCCAGCGCATCCCGCGCCAGTGGCAAAGAGTTCGGTAAATTCGGATTCCTTGCGGAATGGAACTCACAGCAACAGGTATTGTCCCGGATTCTCACCGGATTCCCTATTCTCCCGACAAGCAGTAACGCCCATCTGGGAACCATTTGCACTACAAAGGTAAAATATTTTTTTCTGAAAAAACAAGCGGTATTGAAATTTTTCTCTACTCCCGACGGGTTCCTGCAATTCACCGTGGGCAGTAATCTTGTCTACACTGCTTCCCGACAAAGGTGTGTGCCCACGGCAGAACAATTTTGTTGCACCGTGGGCGATAATGCCCTTCTGAATGGCCTCCAGAGCACTTGTCTGCCCACGGTGAATTGCAGGAACTGCGGCGGGATATATACAAAAAGGGACCCTGAGGCCCCTTTCTGTTATTCCTGCATTTTCTTGTATTCGTCTATCTGCTCCAGCAGTTCGTCTGCGCGGCGGATTATGTTGTTGTTTATGCGGGTGCCAATAAGGCCTCCTATTATGACACCCACAGCGGAGCCTCCAAGGAACCATACAGATTCTTCTCCGTATATGCTGTATGCTTCGTAGATAATCCAGATGAACCAAGGGATTATCATGCACCACGCAATTTTGTACCACTCCTTGTATCTTTTGCGCAGCAAGGTAAGTTGCTCGCTCAGTTCAATGAGATTGCTTTGGGAGAAGTTGAGTCTCCAGAGTTTTCTGTGGTATTGGAATGTCTTGAAAGCGCTGAACAGGAGCATTACAGCGGTTGCGGCGCAGAACAGGGGTGAGAAGTCAAGGACCGTGAAGTATCCCGGTGCCCATATTGCAACAAAGATTCCCACTATAAATATTACCCTTACCCGTTTGTTGAGGCCATAGAGTTTTTTCTTCATGGCTGAGCGGAGAACGCTCTCGTTCACTATCTTCTGCTGCTCCAATTTCTTTTTCAGAAGAGCCATCTGTTGTTTCATCTCTTCCAGTTCGTATGTGCTGTTTTCGTATATCATGGTTGCCTCCTTATTCTATGTTGTTCATTTTCTTGAGTTGTTCCCTAATCCTTACCAGGCGTACGGAAACATTTTTCTCGCTTATTCCCACAATCTCCCCAATCTCTGCGTAGGAGAGGTCATCCAGCCAGAGCAGTACAATTGCCCTGTCAAACGGTCCCAATTGGCGTATCCTCTTCTGCAGCATTTTAATCTGCCTGGTCTCTTCATCTGAATCGTCAAACAGGTTTATGCTGAGGCTGAGTGGAATGGTACTTCCCCTGCGGGACTTTTTCTTTTCGTACGAGACGCAGGTGTTGAAACTTATTCTCCAGATCCAGGTCCTCATGGAACTGTCTCCCCTGAATTTTTCAAATCCTTTCCAGATGTTTATAAGTATCTCCTGGAACAGGTCTGCCACCTCATCTTCATCTTTTGAGAACATATAGCACACAGTGTAAATTGTACCTTTATGTTCCCTTACAACTTTGGTAAATTCTTGTTCAATAGGGTTCATCAAATAACTTTTATTTTTTTGTTTTACCAATTAGACAACCAAATGTGCGGTTCACTACAAAAATAGTATATTTGTTGAATGAAGAGAACACGGTATATATTTCTTGTCTCTCTGGCCGTATTTATCCTGTTGGCCAGGTACAATGATGCAATGGGGGAGTGGTATGCCACAACAATTTACCCGGTTGTGTCTGCAGCCCTTTCCTGGAGTGTTTCCTGGGTTCCTTTTTCCATGGAGGAGGTTCTTGTGGTTGCGGCCGTATTGTTGGCTGTATGGGTTTTATGGCGTGGAATCAGAAACAGAAAAAGGTGGTGGAAAGTGATGCTCCCTGTTGCAGAGATTGCTGCATGGTTAGTTGTGTGGTTCTATCTGGGTTGGGGAATAAACTATTTCCGGGAGAGCATATATGAGAGGGCATCTGTCGGGAAGCAACAGTTTAACCAGGAGGAATTTGAGAACTTTCTGCAGGGGTATGTGGAGAACCTTAACGGTTCATTTTCAGTGGATGCTCTTCCCGACAATTTTAAAGAGGATATAAAGGTGAGGTTTGCGCAGATACCTTCCAGGATGGGACTTTGTTCCCCAAAAGGGTGGCAGCAGGATAAGTGGCTGCTGTTTGGGGGAGTGTATTCTTCTGTTGGGGTGCTTGGATTTATGGGACCGTTCTTTGCCGAGATGCAGATAAACGGGGATTTGCTTCCGCAGCAGATACCATTCTGCTATGCCCATGAACTTTCGCACCTTTTGGGGGTGAGCAGCGAGGATGAGGCCAACTTCTGGGCCTACACCATCTGTACCGCCTCCAGCATCCCTGCAGTACGCTACAGCGGCTATTTCTCCCTTTTACCGTATGTCCTTTCCAATGCCAGGATGGCCCTTCCTCCCGACAGTTATAAAGCACTATTGATCTCCATAAATCCCCAAATCAGGGAACAGTTCAATGCCCAGCAGCAGTACTGGAGAGAAAAGTACAGCCCTCTTCTGGGAACCGTACAGGGGTATCTGTATGACCTGATGCTCAAGGGTAACAAGATCCCTTCCGGCACAAAGAACTATTTGCAGGTAATAGATCTGATTATTGCAATGGATAATAAAATAAACCTATAAGTTGATTTTTTGTTAAAAATTGCTATCTTTGTGCTGGTTTAGGAAATATATGAAGATGGAGTTTGAGAGATTGACAGATGACGGCCGGTTATGGGCTGTTAAATATGATGCGGAGAAGTCAAATGTATTTGATGAAGTTTTCTCCAGATGGGCAGATGTAGATTGGCTTAAAAAGTTCTTTTCTTCAAATGTTTGTGATTTGGAAAAATATTTCAGGATTACAGATGTAGACATTGCAATATATGATACAATCATTGATGCAGAGCAGATGGAAAGTCTTATCCTGGATATTAATGAAGATGAGTCTTTGGATGAGTTGTTCAGGCCACTTGAAAATTTGCGAAGTTCGGAGATGGTATTGGGAAAGGAAAAAGCTAAGGGTAGAAGGAATAAACATTCGTCATGGTTGCGTCTATATGCTTTGAGACTTCAAGCTAATTACTATATCATTACGGGTGGGGCTATAAAATTGACTCCAACCATGCAGGAAAGGGAACATACCTTGGCAGAACTCTCAAACCTGAATAAAGTGAGGGATAAATTGATTTCCTTAGGAATTTTTGATTATGATGCTTTAAAGTCTTGTGATAATGAAACAGTTAAGTGAACAATTGGAGATTTTAAGTAAGTATGAGGTAAATACTGATTGGCGTGAAAAAGCAATCTGGCGGAGAAATAACCGTCAATGGTTGCGTTATTCACAATTTATTGCGATGATGGTGCTTAAAAGGCTTGAGGAACTGGGTTATACTCAGAAGCAATTGGCGGAGAAGTTAGGGTGTTCAGCCCAATATGTTTCCAAGATTGTAAAGGGCTCAGAAAACTTGACATTGGAAACCATTTCCAAATTGGAGCAGGTGTTGGAAATTGATATTCTGAAAAGTTCTCTATCCTTAAAATATAATTATGAAACGGATGATAATCCGTCCATAAGGATTGTTGCTGAGCCGGAAGGGGAAAAATACGGTAATCCTTTCGGAAACTGACCCCATTTGGGGACAAAGTTCCTTCCGGGAAAGGTTTGTCCCCGCATCTGATGCCATTTGGGGACAAAGTGCCCCCGGGGGTGGGTTTCTCCCGAAAAGATACCTCATTTGGGGACAAAAGTATCTCCTTGGGCGCCCGTGTGGCATTTCTTCCCGGAAACTGATGCCATTTGGGGACAAAGTGCCCTCTGGGGGTGGGTTTCTCCCGGAAAGTTACCTTATTCGGGGACAAAAGTATCCCCCTCGGCGCCCGTGTGGCATTTCTTCCCGGAAACTGATGCCATTTGGGGACAAAGTGCCCTCCCGGAAAGGTTTGTCCCCGCATCTGATGCCATTTGGGGACAAAGTGCCCCCCGGGGGTGGGTTTCTCCCGGGAAGATACCTTATTTCAGTGTTTCAACCCACTCCTTGATGCTCTCAGGGGTTGCTCCATTGAGGAATTTCCCATCTTTCCAGTTTATAGCAGGGTATGCAGCCTTGAAATCCTTTACAGCCCCTTCAATATCACTGCTGCCTGAGGTTGCAAACAATACTACTGTTTTCCCTGAGAAATCGTATGTGTCCAGGAAGGTGTTGATGATTGTAGGAGCGGTGTACCACCAGATTGGGAATCCTACATAAACCATATCATACGAAGCAGCATCCTGCAGATCTTTTACCATTGCTGGACGAAAGGTCTTGTCTGCCATCTCTACAGATGAACGGGAATTCTTGTCTCTCCAGTCAAGGTCTGCCGTTGTGTATTCCACTTCCGGTTTAATTTCATATAACTCTCCCCCGGTAACTTGTGAGAGCGTTTTGGCAACACTTTCAGTTGTTCCGGTTGCCGAAAAATAAGCTACGAGTGTCTTCATCTCATTTTTGCTTTTAGTTTGACCACATGCCGCAAGCACCATCAGTGCCGCAGACATAACAATTAACAATTTTTTCATATTTCAAGTCATTAGTGTCCGGTAAAAATTTATAAAAGTTCTTTGAAAATATTGAATGTTAGGTAGTTACAGAGGTTTTTGGAGCGCGCCGATTTGAAATTATCTTTGCCAGACTAACGTAGAATGGCATATGCATAAAGGAAAATAC